>JAAYAG010000122.1 GCA_012719495.1 Bacteroidales bacterium | reverse complement strand
GTCGGGTGGTAATAAGAGCTTGAGAAGCTCTATCTGTAGTTCGTTTTGATCTGGTTTCATTTGATAATTTATAAAAACACAAAACTCATCTTATTTTTTTAATCCCCCAACTTTTTAAATTGATCCAAAAAAATGGGGTTGCTTTCGCAATCCCATTTTAGTTATACTAACAAAGTTCTTATTTCTTAATTACCTTGAAACGGCCAACAACTGCATTCTCATTCTGAACAACAATGAAGTACATTCCAGAAGGACCTTCTATTGCTGTTTGCTCGAACGATGAAGCTGCTTTGAACGAAGCAATTCTCGATCCGGACGTATTAAAGATTGTCACAAGGTTTCCGCTTTCAATTCCGGTAATTTTTACATCACCAGTTGTTGGGTTTGGATAAACCTTCATGTTACCTTGTTTCACTACTGGCGCCGATACGGCAAAAGCAATAGTGTAAGTTCTTGTTTTTGTTCCGTCTTCAGAAGTAACTACAATTTTATCTCCCTTAGCAAGATTGCCTGATTCTTTAGCAGAACCATCGCTGTTTTTCACAACAAAAGTTGCGCCTGCAGAGAGGTAAATCATATCTGCAAAATCAGATATCGATATTTCAGTACCATAAGGAAGAGTAATTGTCAATTTTGTTTGGTTCACAAGATACTCATCAGAATATGCAAAAGCACGGCGGGCAGCTACTGTTTCACTGTACATCTTCAACGTGTATACCTTTGTTGTTGTCCCATCGGCTGCTGTAACAACCAGCTTGTCATCAACATAAATAGTTCCCATTTCGCGAACCTGACCCATATTGTTTTGTAGCTCCATAGTAGCACCTGGAGCAGCAATCAACATATTCATAAATGCAGTTACGTTGATTCCATCTGGAATAAGTGAAATTACTCCTGAAGTTTGGTCAACCATGTAATCATTTGAAAGTACATACGCATCTGATTGAGTAGAATTAGGAAGCAGTTGGTAGGTTATTTTGTTCACCCCATTTTGAGCGAGCACTTCAAAGAATACCATATCTGTTGCCACGACGTCGACCAAGAAGGTATCAACAGTCATATTTTTAAAAGAAGCATACGTTCCGTCGGCATTGTATACAGTAAACAATGAAGCTGTTTCGGGAGCTGTTACCCCATTGAACACTGTTTTCAATAAAGTACCAGGAGCAAAGCCGGTAATAGTACCTGTATTATCAGTAACATCAATCTGATAAACAGTTGAGGTTAATAGAGCATTGTCGTCAAGGGCATTTTCTGCTACGTTGATTATATACTTTGTTGTGTTATTCTTATTTGCAGAAACAACAGTCAATTGGTCACCATTGACAAGTTCATCGGCACCAGTAAGAGTAGTTTCTCCCCTTGTCAAAGTAAGTTGTTGCAGAGGATCAGCTTTTAATATTTTTGACAAAAACTCATCAGCAGTAATGCCAGGTGCTGGCCCAACAATGCTTTCGCTCATCGAGTATCCTTTGCTCACCACAAAAGACACAGAACTAACGGTAGAAATAAATTCGGTTATTGTGTTGAATTCGTGTGAGCCAATACCATCGCTGTTCATCGAGTTATTAGTTGGCCATCCGTATCCTTTTGCTGTCCAATAGGCATCATTTGTAAAAAGCCATTCGGCTGGGCGTTTTGATGTTGTATCGCCAAACGATTCGCCTGGATTTATATTACCCTTGTAATATTGTGGCAAACGTTTTAACCCTGAGTTCTGAACATAGGTGATTGCTGCAAGATTTCCTTTTACATCTTGTCCGTACAATGAACCAATTGCATTGCCACCAAGGCGTCCAATCACGTCAATAGCCTGAACATCGGCAGGGTCTGTCAACGGTTTAATACCATTAAGAACAGAGTCGTTTAAGATTTTATATAAAATCCAAGTATTGTTCAACCAACCACCAACAAGAGTTGCCAAACTAGAATAACCATCTTCCGATTGGCTCAATTCAATACCCCAGGGGTTAAAACCATTTTTGAAGTTAACATCAATTTGATCGAATCCAGGATAATCTAATGTAGTGCGATCTTTATATACTCTGTCAGCCCAAGCAATAACAAATACATCGCCGGGAGCAACAATTGTATTCACGCTGAAATCTTGCTCAAGCATAGCCGGCTGTACAGCCCAATTACTTTCGTCTTGCCAAACATATCCCGGAACATAGCGGTTATAACGATTTGCATAGTCATCTACAGTCGTGTTAACAGCAAAAGCATCGGCCAAGGTTGTTTGTGTTGAAGCCATCACAAGTAAATACCTGCTTAAATCAAGTTCTTGATTTCCAGGATTACAAATTTCAATCATGGTTTGCCTCCAGTCGGCACGGAAAACAAATTGTGAAATAAACGGTTCAGCAACAAAAGGTTGAACATTGGTAAGGTCTTGTTCTTTCGACAATTCAATAGAATAAACATTGATTGTTGTATCATCTTCTGCTGTTACAGTATATTTAATTGTACGATCTTCGACAGAACCAGCTAAAGTAGCAGCACGTTTAGCCTGAATTTTTGCATCGGTGTTTTCGGGCTTTGCCACAAATGCAGGGATGCCAGGAACATCGTAAGGAATTTCAACCTTGTAATTGAATTTTGTTGGGGCAAATGCAGGAATGGTATCACCTTTCCAACCATAAAGTCCACGATAATGTTCCGGTATGTCGGGCCAAGTAATCGACGATAAATCAGCATTGTGACTTGGCAAATAGTCTTCTACTTTAATGTAGTACTCCTTAATTTTCTTACCATTTGCTGAAGTTACTTTCAACTTATCTCCAAGCTTCACATCGGGACGAACAACCCCGTCGACAAAGATGAGTTGCCAAGTTGCTTTTTCTGGTTTTTCAAGATATTTCATCAGGGTATCAACGCGAGTGTCGAACGCCACTTCACGGATTGAATCGAGCGATGCTCCTTCAGTAACCACATAAGGAGTATACCAACCGCCATTCCCATCGCGGGCATTTTTAGGAACTACGCGGCATTCATCATCGGTTGGAGCAAGTGCAGTTAATTTGAACCCAATTCTATCCAATTGATTTCCTGTAGCATATAAAACAAGAGAGTCACCAGTACGCACTGAAGTATATGCAGAGTCGAGTTTGCTGGGCGATTTGAAATAGTGCCATGCAATACCCGGAGCATAGTCGAATTCATTCATAATAGAGTCGAAATTACGGGCGCCCCAAGCTACCGACATTGTGTTGGCTGTCCAATCAATGCCAATAGTATTTGATTTCAATGAGTTTGCATCCAAACGGTAATTTCCATGGTTTCCAAGGGTCCAGAATTCTTTACGACCAGCTTCCCA
Organism: Bacteroidales bacterium; assembly: GCA_012719495.1. Taxonomy (GTDB): domain Bacteria; phylum Bacteroidota; class Bacteroidia; order Bacteroidales; family Prolixibacteraceae; genus CAYMTR01. The sequence goes on along the minus strand of JAAYAG010000122.1, from coordinate 86,164 downwards.
TCCTCCTGAAACAAGAATAGGTACAGGCAACCATTCAGAGTCAGTAAGGTCTAAGCCACGTACGCGATCCCATGCGTCAATGTCTGAACCTGTTCCTGTTTTAACGCTGGCTTTACGCACCAAAATACTGTTTACTGTTGCATTCACAACACCAGCAACATCACTTGGAGCATCTTTAGGCCTTTTGTAATCGGCGCCGGTAAAGTCACCATTCACAACATCAACAACAACTGAATCTGCATCTGTAAAGTGGTGGCGCAGGTAAAAGCAATACGAACCATTCCAGCATGCCAGTGCGCTAAATCCTGTAGAGATGCTATCGGTAGGATCAGCTGTAGGAGCCTCAGAACGATGGATCTGCATGTCGGCAATCTTCCAAGTATCATTTTTGGTAAGAGGCCCGTATCTTTCAGGATTAACAATTGCCATTTCCTTTGCCCAATCATAAACGGTTGCGATTACAAATGTTTCACCCGGATTAAGCATTTTTGCAGGAAGCATTACCCTACCATCTGCGCCCGGATCGAATGTTGGGTTTCCTTCAGCATCAAAGGCAGAAGTCCATGGCGAAATAGAGCCAACTTCGAACTGAGCCAAGTCAACGGCTACATTACCCATATTACATATCTCGACATAAGAGTGGTGCCACTGGTCCATTCTCACCTCCGAGAAAATAACATTCATGTTAGCTTGCTGGGCCGAGACCAGGCCACAACTAGCCAATAACAATAAGAGTAAAAGTTTAAATCTCATAATGTATACATGTTTAATTAATAACTCTAATGAATTCCCCTTAAAATTTGATTGCTAAATTTCAGCATTTTTTTCTGCTGTTCCAAAAAATAAACCTAATCATTTGGGGTAATAAACATACAACTTGGTGCAAAATTCTTCACCCCTGATTTTATACTGTATCATTTACACCCCAATTCGAATAATTTATCCCCCAACAACTCTAATATTGCCAATTATTCCATTGAAGAGATAACTTTATAAAAAAAGAGGCAATTAATACCTCTTTTTCTTTAAATTATCTTGCAACCTTTTCGAGCCACCGTAGCATAAAAAGCATCGTGAACATTGAAATAAGGCAGGCCACAACAAATACCGACCATGTCATCCAAATTGGTATAATTTCATATAAAATTGCACCAATAAACAGTAGAAAATTCCCTATGGCTGTAGCACATAACCACAACCCCTGCATCATTCCTTGATATTTTGGAGGAGCAACCTTCGATACAAATGATATTCCCAACGGAGAGATAAACAATTCGGCTACAGTTAGAATAAAATATGTTCCAACAAGAAGCATTGGAGTAACCCTGGCTGCATCGGCCAATCCGCCCATAGCAGTAACCTCTGCCCTGGCGGGTAATGCCACCGAGCCTAAAGCCATAACTACATACCCTAGTGCAGCAATTCCCATCCCAATGGCGATTTTCTTTGGTGTTGAAGGTTCTTTACCCCTGGCACGCAGTGCTCCAAATATAGCCAACACTACCGGGGTAAGAAATACTACAAAAAATGGATTTATAGATTGAAACAGTTCGGCCCCAACTAAACGGGTAAAACCAAGATTTAGATTTATCTGGCTCAAATCGGTATAATCTTTTGCAAAATAGGTAAGAGTTAGTCCATTTTGATGAAAAGAGAACCAGAAGAAGATGGCCACTGCATATACTGCAAAAAGTGCGGTAATCCTTCGCTTTACTTCTTTGGCATCCATCTCGGGAAGATTTGCTTTCTCTATCTCTTCTTTGGATTGCGGATTTGGAAATTTACTCTTATTGGCAAGATATATTACCAAAGAAATTGCCATAGCGACAATGGCAATCGCGAAAGCATAATGAAAACCTGTAACAAAAATATTCAAATATTCATTCGAGAATGCAGTCATATCAGTGCCTGTGAAACCAACTTGAGTAGCCAGACTTTGTAACTGGCTGGCTCCGTCGGGTGTAATGTTCCCTTTAAGATGCGCATGACATAACTCAGGCAAAGTAGAATTATATGCCAGTCCGTGTGACTCGACCCACCAGTTACGTAAGCTTACAGCCGCAATAGGAGCAAAAATGGCACCAACATTGATAAACATATAAAAAATTGAGAACCCCGAATCACGTAATTGACTATACTTCTCGTTGTCGTACATTTGACCGACAAGGGCTTGTAAGTTTCCTTTAAATAAGCCATTACCAAATGCAATTACGAAAAGCCCAAAGCACGTCATTGCCAACAACGTAACAAATGATTGGCTGGGAACAGGAGTAGGTGTTGGAATTGCAATCAGAAAATATCCAACTGCCATTAAAATGAGCCCAACCAATATGGTGCTTTTGAAGTTGCCTGACCGGTCGGCAATTAAACCTCCCACAAAGGCGAGAATGTAGATAGAAAAATAAAAGATCGAATAAATTATTCCCGCGTTAGGCCCCGAAAGACCGAACTTGGCTTGCAGAAAAAGCACCAGGATTGCCATCATTGTATAAAACCCGAAGCGCTCGCCCATATTTGCCAGAGCCGCAGCTAGTAGTCCCTTTGGATGATTCTTAAACATATTTCACCATTTAAAATTAATACTGTATTTGAATTGTGTAAAGTTTGAATTCTTACAAATTTAGCGATCTTTTTTGCATCTCGATTCATGTACTGCCAAGAGATTTAAAAACAAAGCAAGAGGATACTATCTCCTTTTCTCAGCAAAAAATCGCCTCATCAACTCGCCCGATTCTGCCTCCAACACTCCGCTTACCACTTGCGTTTTTGGATGCAGAACCTGCTGCTTTATATTCGAATAACCTCTCTTTTCATCGCGAGTGCCCCAAACAACTTTCGCAACCTGCGCCCACGAGATAGCTCCGGCACACATCACACAAGGCTCAACCGTAACATACAAAGCACATTCTGTGAGATATTTCCCTCCGAGTAAATTGGCGGCGGCTGTAATAGCCTGCATCTCGGCATGGGCAGTCACGTCGTTGAGCCGCTCAGTAAGGTTGTGGGCGCGTGCAACAATTTTATTATTACATACAATAATACAACCAACAGGAACCTCATCTTCCTGAAAGGCTAACCTAGCCTCATCCAATGCTTTGCGCATAAAATATTCATCAGTAAAAAGTTGGTCCATGTGTACTCTTCTATTGAAAGAATCAAATATATAAAAAGAAATGCCATGTCGGACTGTTCGAATAACCAAACTTCGAAACCTCTTTGCCCTCAAACACTGAAATCCCTCAAATTAAGAATTAAAGCACTTAAAAACATTTAACAGGATTGGGGCTTCCTGACCCATATTTCCCGAGAAATAGAATAAACCTCAAAAATGAGGTATTCGCACCGAATAATTTATAAAAACTTTTGTGTTTAATTTGGGATTAACCTTTTTATGAAAATAGTAAACACCGCCTCTCCATTAACGATTTCTTTCTATTTTAGCATCAAAAATTGTAAATAAAGAAAATATGTACAGGACACATACTTGCGGAGAGCTTAGAATTGAAAATGCTGGACAACAAACCACGCTGGCCGGATGGGTACAGCGCGTTCGTAACCTCGGGGCTATGACCTTTATCGACCTTCGTGACCGTTACGGGATCACCCAATTGGTAATTGACGATAAAGCCTCGGCTGAATTAAAAGCTGCCGCCAATGAATTGGGACGCGAATTTGTGGTTCAGGTGAAAGGAACCGTTCGTGAACGTGAAAGCAAAAACAGCAAAATGACTACAGGAGATATTGAGATTCAAGTGGCCGAAATCAGCGTATTGAGTCCTTCCGATGTACCGCCGTTTACCATCCAGAACGATACCGATGGTGGTGATGAACTTCGCATGAAGTACCGCTACCTTGACCTTAGGCGCGAAGCCGTTCGTGAGAACCTTGTCCTTCGTTCCAAAATGGCCATCATTGTTCGTAACTACCTCGATTCATTGAATTTCATTGAAACCGAGACCCCTGTACTCATCAAATCAACCCCGGAAGGTGCCCGCGACTTTGTGGTACCATCACGAATGAATCCGGGTGAATTTTATGCGTTGCCTCAATCGCCTCAGCAATTGAAGCAATTGCTTATGGTGGCCGGCTTCGACCGTTACTACCAAATAGTAAAATGCTTCCGCGATGAAGACCTTCGTGCCGACCGTCAGCCCGAGTTTACCCAAATTGACTGCGAAATGGCTTTCGTTGAACAGAACGATGTACTGAACACCTTCGAAGGGCTTACCCGTCACTTGTTCCGTGAAGTTAAAGGCTTCGATCCTGGCGAGTTTCATCGTATGCCTTTTGCCGAAGCCATGGAAAAATACGGTAGCGACAAACCCGATATCCGTTTTGGAATGACCTTCAACGATATTACAGCTCTTGCTCAGGGTAAAGATTTTCCGGTCTTCAATTCGGCTGAATACATTGTGGCAATATGTGCAGAAGGCTGTGCCGAGTACACCCGCAAGCAGCTCGATGCGCTTACTGAATACATGAAACGCCAGCAAATTGGAGCAAAAGGATTGGTATATGTGAAATATGGTGCCGATGGCAGCCTGAAATCCTCGGTTGATAAATTCTACGATGAAACCGACCTGAAGAAATGGGCCGATGCCTGTGGTGCAAAACCAGGTGATCTGTTACTTATTCTTTCAGGAGAAAAAGCAAAAACTCAAATACAGATGGGGGCACTTCGCCTCGAAATGGCTCGCCAGTTGAACCTCATGGATAAAAACGTATTCTGTCCGTTGTGGGTAGTCGATTTTCCTTTATTGGAGTGGGATGAAGATACCAGCCGCTGGCACGCCATGCACCATCCGTTTACCTCACCAAAGCCAGAAGACATAGCCATGCTCGACACCGAGCCAGGTAAAGTCCGTGCCAATGCGTACGACCTCGTTATAAACGGTGTGGAAATTGGTGGAGGCTCAGTACGTATTTTCGACAGTGGGTTACAGGCTAAAATGTTCGGGTTACTCGGATTTACTCCCGAGCAAGCTCAATATCAGTTTGGCTTCCTGATGAATGCTTTCAAATATGGTGCACCTCCCCATGCAGGTATCGCTTTCGGGTTCGACCGTTTGGTGAGCATGTTTGCCGGCTTGGACTCGATTCGCGACGTGATTGCCTTCCCAAAAAACAATACTGGTCGCGATGTAATGATGGATGCCCCATCGACCATTGCCAATGAGCAGTTGGATGAACTGAACCTGAAAGTTGAGATTAAAGAAGTGAAAAAATAAATAGTCAGTAACGACTTTTTGAAAAAAGCTTGCCGGAGTATTATTCCCGGCAAGCTTTTCTTTTTAATAATATACAAATTAACACATTACACAAATAAGGTATAATCAAATAACGACGAGTTCACGTTCATATATAAACGATTCAACTTTTTAGCTTTTCCTTTGTTTATTAAGAAAACAATAAAAAAGTAATTATGAGAACAATAACAACCATCTTAGTATTAACAATATTCTTTTCATCTGGTCAATTTTTATTGGCACAAGAAAAAGCAGCCTCACAATGCGAATTTACAGCCTTGCCCTACGCATATAATGCGTTAGAACCCTATATTGATGCACAAACCATGGAAATTCATTACAGCCGTCATCACAAAGGGTATTTCGACAACTTTATGAAAGCGATAAAAGGAACAGAACTTGAAGGAAAGAAGCTTTCTGAAATCTTCGCCACGATTAGTCAACAACCTATATCTGTGCGCAATATGGGCGGTGGATATTACAATCACAACCTGTTCTGGGAAAACCTGTCTCCTACTCCAGGAAAACTTTCAAAGGAATTACAAACTGAACTTGAAAAACAGTTTGGATCGGTAGACGCATTTAAAGAAGCGTTTAGCAAAGCATCATCATCGGTATTTGGTAGTGGCTGGGCATGGTTGGTGATTACGCCCGATGGAAAGTTGGAAATCACTACAACCGCCAATCAGGATAATCCGTTAATGGATGTAGCCTCGAAGAAAGGAACTCCGCTACTAACGATCGACGTTTGGGAGCACGCCTATTACCTTAAATATCAAAATAAAAGAGCAGATTACATTACTGCTTTCTGGAATGTCGTGAATTGGGAAGAGGTAAGCAAACGCTTCGAAAAGGCTAAAGGAAAATGATATAAATTCCTTGAGATAAGCATAAAAAAAAGGAGTAAGTCAATAGGGACTCACTCCTTTTTTCATTCCTGACTTTATATTGTTCTCTTATGGTTTAAAGGTTATCCGCACTGAAACTTCACCATCGACAGGAAGCCCGTCTTTGATTTGAGGAGACCACTTAGGACCATTCTTTATCAAACGGATTGCTTCTTGTGAAAATGCGTCACCAGGACTGCGTTCAATGAAAAAATTCGATGGATCGCCAGTCTTCGACACCCTGAACCGAATTTTTACTATTTCTTTCCGCTTACTATCAGCCGATTCTGGGTAACGGGCATTATTATCGAGATAACTCTTAAAGAGTGAACTTCCACCAAGTGGTTCAGGTTCAGCATTCACCCCCGGGCGTTTCAACGCTTCTTCAGGCTTTTCAATATCTTCTGGCAGATATTCTTCTTTTGAAGCAGAAGTTTCTTCGGTATCAACCTCTGTCTCATCTGGAGATTTAATATCGGTTAGTGTTTGTTGTTCTTTCTCTTCACTTGGTTTTTGACCAACTTGTTGACCTACATTCTGTAACGATTGTTTCTTTTTAGCTGGCTCTTTATTTACTGGAGTAGTATTTTGAGCAGTAGATTCGGTCTTGGTTCCATTGGGTTCAGACATCAACAAATCGGCAGAAGACACATCTTCTTGATTACCAATGGAATCAATCGAGTCAGATTTGGCAGGCCGATAGGGTTCCATCAACACTGCGTCTTCATTTTGAACAGTATTGCTGCCCACATTTTTCCCGCTAAAATCGATTTGCTGAAAACCCCAGAAAAGGCCGACAACAATAATTGCAACCGCAGCTACGTACCCAATATATTTCAAGAAGCGAAATGAAAGATGCCGTTTTCCCGATATTACATCGATACTACGTATTGCCCGCTCGGCTTCAGCGGGTTTTAGCCCCGACAAACCATCGAATGCTTCATACAAAAAAGGATCGCGCTCTAATTCCCTTTCAAATTTGTAACGTTCTTCGTTGGTCATAGTATTATTCATATACCTCAGAATCACGTCAAACTGCTCACTATATCTATTTTTCTCGCTCATCTTTTAATTCAAGGCAAATTTTCAGGTTTCTTTTTCCGTTCTGAATATAGCTTTTCACGCTTTTTTCATCGTATTTCATCAACAATGCAATTTCGCGGTACGATTTTTTCTTCAAATAGAATAAGTCGACACAATCGCGCTGTTGAAGTGAAAGCTTATTAATACAATCGTGAAGGGCCTCTCCTAACCTATCCTGCTCATCAATAGGATGAACTTCTAAGCCCGATTCCATAATTTTCTTTTCCTCTTCAGCCCAGTTAGCAAACTGCTCATCTTCGAGGTTCTGCTTTCGCAGTTCCGTTAAGCAGTGGTCTTTGGTAACAACATAAAGCCAATTGCGAAAATGAACAATTTCATGCCTTACCGCCTCAATTGTAAGTTTTTCAAACACTTGCGTCACCGCATCTTTAGCAGCTTCTTTATTTTTCAAATACTTCATGCTCACCCCAAAAACCAGGTGCATATATTTTGCATATATGTTTCCTAAAATCTCCAGGTTCCCAGTTTTCCGAAATTCCCTGATTTGCAACAAATCAAGCTGTCGGTCAAATTCGAGTTGTTTTAATGTTGACGGCATTATCGTTTTGCTATTAAACCAATGTATAAAAGTAACAACAAATATTTATCAAAAAAATTTATGGAATTCAAAAATTTTGTACGTCTCATAAACAGAAGCGAACACATACAAGCCAGCATTCAATTCAACGGTTCATCAGATAATTAAAAATCTCGAACTGTTTTACATGAATACAAAGAAGTTAGAGAATAATTTAAGAGGGTAGACAGAATACTCTATTGCAAAGTTTCTGATTGTATTTATTTTGTGTTTTCAGGGCTATAAAAAACCCCGGGAGAAAAAAATTCTCCCGGGGTTTGTCTTTTTTACACAAAATGTAACAACTGAATGATGGATAGACCGTTAATCGAATCAAGTAAAACTAAGAATTTGTTGAATAATTATAACATCATACAATTAATGATCTAAAGAATACACGGCACGTTTTTCAGTTGCGAATATGTAACTAACCTAAATTTTCAATTATCAAACGACTCCTTGAGCCAACATCGCTTCAGCAACTTTTATAAATCCACCAACATTGGCTCCTCTTAAATAATTGATGCGTGCACCTTGCTGCCCGTAATGTTTACATGTCTCGTGGATGTTCCCCATAATCATATGAAGCCGATTATCGACCTCTTCACGGGTCCAGTTATAACGCATAGAATTTTGCGACATTTCTAGGCCAGAAACAGCAACTCCGCCAGCATTGACAGCCTTACCCGGTGCAAACGTAATATTCTCGTTAAGATATTCAGCCGCTTCAGCATTACAGCCCATGTTAGATGTTTCGGCAACAATGAAACAGCCATTTTTAACCAATTCTTTAGCATCACCGAAATTAAGTTCGTTTTCGCAAGCACAAGGGATTGCAATATCGGTTGGCAATTCCCATGGTCTTCTTCCTGGAATAAATTTAGCACCAAATTCATCGGCATACGGCTGAACCACATCGTTATTTGAAGCACGCAATTCGAGCATGTAACTCACTTTATCGCCGCTAATTCCGTCTTTATCATAAATATAACCATCGGGGCCTGAAATAGTTAGTACTTTCCCACCTAACTCGTTCAATTTAGAAACAACTCCCCATGCTACATTTCCGAATCCGGAAACCGAGAATGTGTGGCCTTCGATGTCTTTACCCATTTCTTTCAACATATGCCTAATGAAGTATACAGAGCCGAAACCTGTTGCTTCGGGACGAATGAGGCTACCGCCCCAATGGATTCCTTTTCCTGTAAGTACTCCGGTGAATTCATTTTTGAGCCGTTTATATTGGCCGAAAAGATAACCAATTTCACGCCCGCCTACACCAATATCACCGGCAGGTACATCGGTGTTTGGGCCAATGTGCCTGTAGAGTTCAGTCATGAAACTCTGACAAAAGTGCATTATTTCGTTGTCCGATTTTCCTTTGGGATTAAAATCAGATCCTCCTTTTCCTCCCCCCATAGGCAATGTGGTAAGACTGTTTTTGAAAGTTTGCTCGAACCCAAGAAACTTCAGCACGCTAAGTGAAACGGTTGGGTGAAAACGAAGTCCTCCTTTATATGGGCCAATGGCACTATTAAATTCTACACGGTAGCCCCTGTTTATTTGCACATCTCCGCGATCGTCGACCCAAGGCACACGAAACATAATAACTCTCTCAGGTTCAGTCATTCGCTCAAGTATCTTTGCTTTTTTGAATCGTGGATTGTTATCGTAGATGTCCCAAACTGATTCGACTACTTCCTGCACCGCCTGATGAAATTCTTTTTCGCCGGCAGTGCGGGCAATTAAGTTGCTCATAAATTCATTGATTTCGGGTCTCATAACTTTTCATTTTGTTTTACTTAAAGTTATGACAAACCCGTCAGCAAAAGCATTTTGCCCTTACAAAAAGTAAAGATGTAGCTGGCAGAAAAACAGTGTTTTAACAATTATTAACACTTTTACACCAAGTACACCTGATTTTTATCATGAACCAAGATTCGGAAAAAAAATTCCTGAATGCAGGCCAATATCATTAAGAATAGAAGATTGATTATTCGGGGAGAGACTTCGGAGGCTGTTCTTTTCTGAAAAGCTTTACTTTAATTGCTGTTGGCCCTTTGACTCCCTTTACCACCTCATAATTAACAACATTGTTTTCCTTTATAGATTCGAGTAGGTTATTAACATGCACGAAAACACTTTGTCGAGTTTCCATGTCGGTAATAAAACCGTAACCTTTTGAACTATTGAAGAATGTTACAATACCCTTGCGTGTTGGGTCAGCTTTTAGTGAAGGATCGGCTTTTGAGATACCGATTTCAATATCTTCTACATCAATATCAATTTTCTTATCAGGATCGGGCGGAGTTGCAGTAATTTGACCAAACTCGTCGACATATGCAATCATATCGTCGAAGCTAGTTTTCCCAGTTTCTTTACGAGCTAATTTTTTGTCGGTTTTCTCTTTTCTCTTTTTTTCCTTTTGTTTTCTAACTTCTTTTTTGTTAAATGATTCTTGTGATCTACCCATTTTTACTTATTTACGATTTGCTGTATTAAAAAAAATTTGACCCAATGGACAACAAGGGCTTGCTGTTCCACTTGGGTCAAATAATATGATATGATTAATTGGCAGGTTTTACACCAACAGCCATTAATCCTTTTTCGCCTTCTTTTGTTTCGAAAACAACTTCCTGATCGGGCTGTAATCTGCTATATGGAGATGCAAGACCAGTGCGGTGAACGAATAAATCTTCGCCTGTTTCGGAGGCAATGAAGCCAAAACCTTTCACTTCATTATACCATTTTACTTTACCTTTTGCCATTTGATTAAAGTATTAGTAGTTTTCTTTTTTAGGTTTTGCTTCGTTTACAACCATTTTACGGTTTTCGAGAGTTGCACCATTTAATTCATTTACAGCGTTTTGAGCTTCATTTTGATTATCCATAGTTACAAAACCAAAGCCTTTGCTTCTGCCACTAAATTTGTCGACAATAATTTTTGTAGAGCTTACTGTCCCGTACTCTTCGAAGATTCCCTGAAGGTCGTCTCCATTAACCTTGAAATCAAGGTTTCCAACGTAAATGTTCATTTTTTTTTCTTTTAATTGTTTATGCTACCCCACACCGACAGAGAAAACATACTAAATATTAACGCATTACATTGTAATTCCTTCTAATTCAGCAGTATAAACCCTGTCTTAAATGTCGGGCTTAAAAATCAGGATTCAAGAAGTAGTGCAGTAATTAACTAAAACTTTGATGGGTTTAGTAGATAAGTGCTCAAATTTTTAAATCGAAATTTTTACAAAGATAGTTTTTTTTTAATTTGAACCATCGTTCTATAAAGTATTGTGTTTTTATGGTTTATTTTATGATAATTTCTTTTCTCAAAAAGGGTAAAAATGAAAAAAGAGACTGCCTGACATAATAGTCGGCAATCCCTTCATTCAATCTAATCTCCCCTATTAAACAAAAATATTATTGAAAGTAATCTATATACCAATTGTTCTCATTAAGCAGATAGTTATAAATAGCCTGTCTGCGGCTTGTGGGATATTTTGCTGACACACGGGATGCCAAATACGACGGATCGTTACGACGTTTGGAGATTCGCATGAGATCGTAGAACCGTTCGCCCTCGAAAGCGAGCTCACGAGCCCTCTCTTCAAGAATATCATCTTCAATTTGAAATTGCTTGGCCTGGAGGTTATTGCGCAAATCTTTCCACCCTATAACCTTTCTTGTGAAGGGATCGAAGATAAACCTATAGTCAGATATTTCAACAGCAGGTAAGCCTACACGTCCTCGAACACCAAGCTGCTCACGACTATTTGATGAATTGTAGAAGCTACCGTCGTTCAGCAATTTCAGCGCATTAAGCGGAGTTGAAGTCACAGTACCTGAAGACGTTAGGTAACTCCAATGGTTATATATTTCGGCCATGTAAAGATTTACCCCAGCAGCACGATAAATGATGTAGATAGGGTCATGATCATACCGAGTATTCCACATCGAATATTTATAGACAACAGTATCGACACCTTCCATCAATTGTTCCACAGTACGCGTGTCGCGGTCCATTTTAGCCTGTAGCATTTGGATATATTCCGACGCACTAGCCTGATCTCCACGAGCATATAAATATGAAGTACCAAACCCTCTGTAATTGTCTCCGGGGAAACCGGTTGTCATTGTTCGGGTACTATCGGGGATTTCATAGTCGTACCTAACATACCCGCCTATCCATTGAGTTTCCCATTTATGAACACACTCCTGAGTTGGTTTTAACATATAGTCGTTAACTCCCCATGGCTCAAAAAGTCGTTGAAAATCGTTGGTTTGCTGATTTGCTTTATTGAACCATAGGGTATATATATGTTCCCTATTGTCAATGTTGTTAAAAATATTAGCCCATTGTCCACCGGCAAAAGCATCGTCGAGTTGATAACGGTTATTCGTATTTTTCGGACTTCTGTCAACAACTTTTTCGAAATAAGCCATACTTTTCGACAAATCGCCCAATGTGAGGTACATGTGCCCCAGTAGCGTATTGTAGCTCCAGCTGCTCCATACGGATACCTCCCAAGACTCGTCTTTGTTCTCGATGTAGTGATTAACACCAACCCCACCAACTTTCACCTTTGTTTCGAGTTCTTTAGTAAAATGTCGGATGATACGATCAAGGTCCCAATAGTTCTTTTCAAGCTTAACTGGCTGATTATAAATAGTATCATTGTTGAAACCATTGATACTATACTTAATATAGACACTGTCGACGTAAGATCCAGGTGAATTTATGAATTGTTCAATTTCTTCAATTGTAGAAAGGCGTTGGTCGATAAAAGGCACTTTACCATAAATTCGAGCCGCATTAAAATAAGCCCAAGCCCTCATACATAATGCTTCGCCATATAGTTTGTCGTAATTGTTCACTTCGGTAAGAGTAAGGTTGGTAACACGGGGTTGCCGCTCTTCAAGGATGCTGATCAAACGGTTTGTTGCAGCGATAAGTTTGAAGAAATTTTGTGGCGATGCATATTTATTATCCTTCGATACATTAAAATTGTATATCTCCATTAAATCTTCATCGGCATTATCGGTAACAGTAAGCAAATCGCCCCTGAGTTCTCCAAGCACCATGAGTTGCTCAACCAACTGCTGTTGAAGACCATACATACCCAATGCCACTGCTCTGTATTCATACCAATCGGTATATAGCTGATCTTCTGTAACTGTTACCCCCTGTTCAGGATTAAAGAAATCTTCGCAGGAGAATAAAACACCAGCTAAAAGAAGTGCCGAAAGGAATAATATCGCTGATTGTATATACTTATTCATAATACTATTGTTATAATCCGATTTTAATACCCACTAAAAATTGTCTTGACTGAGGAATTTGACCAAAATCAATCCCTTGCTGATTCAAATGATACGAGTATGCAAACTCAGGATCGTATCCTAAATATTTGGAAATGGTAAACAGGTTAGAAGCTGACACATAGAACTCTGCACTTTTAAATGCAAGAAATTCATGTGGAATCTTATAACTGAGTGAAACATTTTTCAGGCGCAAAAATGAGCCATCTTCAATCCAACGGGTTGAAAATGAACTATTCCCGATTGGGTCATTCCATAAGGCACGAGGCACATCGGTTGACTGCTTTTCATATTGCCAACGATTCAGCACATTTTTGCTTTGGTTTGAGAAATCAACCATGGCTTCGTTTTTAAAACGCAAGTAGTTATACACTTCATTGCCAGTTACAAAATTAACATAAGCGCTTAATGTCCAATTTTTGTAACGGAAAGTGTTTACAATACCACCAATGTATTCAGGAAGTGGTGAACCAATTGTAGTTTTGTCGTAGCTGTTGATTTGACCGTCAGGTTTGCCATCAGGACCTGAAATATCTTCAAAGATCGCATCACCCGCTCCGTAAGGTTTAAATCTTTCGTTAACCAAACCCGCTGCAGCAGCATCGGCACTTGTAGCATATACCCCATTGAAACGATAACCAAAGAAGCTGTTTACCTGCTCACCAACCATATTTACCAACTCATAGTTATTGAATGAGGTGACAAATTTATCGTGAGGCATTTTGGTTACTGAATTTTGAACATGCGACAAGGTGGTTTCAATATCCCACTTAAAACTACGAGCATTTACCAAACGGATGAAAAGGGTGGCATCCCAACCAGTGTTTTCCATGGCTCCTGCATTTTCTGGTCTGAAATTGTACCCGAGGTATACGTCGAGAGGCATATACACCAACATGTCGCTGATGTTTGTTTTAAAAAAGTCAAAAGTTGCCTTCACCCTATTTCCCCACAGAGCGACATCTGCTCCAACATTGTATTGTGTATTAAACTCATAAGTAAGTTTATAGTTGGGAAAAGTTGAAGGTACAATACCCGTTGATTCACGATACCGTAACGACTGATAGAAATTAGTTGCGTTGGTTTCGCCAATATCGTCGTTTCCTGTACGACCAATAGAAGCTCTGATTTTTAATTCATCGAGCCAGCTTATATCGTCGAGGAAGCCTTCATTCGACACCCTCCATCCCAAACCTGCTGAGTAGAAAATCCCAAAAGGTTGGCCAAACAGGTTCAACGTTTTATCAGCATCACGACCAACTCTTGAAGAACCGTCGAGTGAAACTGTACCTGTAAACAAGTATTTGTCTTGATAGACATACGATATTTTTTCGTAAATCGACATCCAGTTCCAATTATGAGTCGACCCCCCAACTTCGCGAAGGTTGTCGCGGCCATCGGACAGCATTCGGTACTCATCATTTTCGTGGGCATTTTTTGCTACCCCAAAGTCGTACTGAAACTGATTGGTCATAATATTCAATCCAGTTGTAGAATTGATGGCATGGTCAGAATCAATTTTTTTATTGTAAACAAGCATCGTGTTGTTCGAAAAACCAGTGTACACATTAGCCGAAGCTTTAGCCACATTATAGGCTTCATCGTCGTAATAAGACTCCATCCCCTTATTTGGCATGAACATTCTCTCTTTCAGTGAATTATATAAAATCCCCACATTGGTGCGCAAGAATAGATTTTCACCCAGATCGGCTTCAAAACCAAGTGAAGTGGTAATATGATAGTTACTGCTCGATGCATCGAAATTATTGATGGTTGCCAATGGGTTACTAACACCAAACTCGTCAACTTCACTTAATAACCGAGTTTCAACCCCTTCAGCGTCGTACTGATAAGGGTTCAGCAAAGGCGACTTAGAAAGGGCCGACAAAATTGGGCTTGTTTCTTCAACAAGTGCCGATTCTTTCAGCACCATGTTAGAGGTATTGAACGACACCGCAGCATTCATACGAAGCCATGTGAAAATGTTTACCAAACTCACAAAACGGATATTATAGCCGTCGTAGCTGGTGTTTTTAAGGATACCTGAGGAGTTATAGTACCCGAAAGATAACCCGTAACGGGCAATCTCGTCGCCTCCTTTAACTTTAACATTGAAATTGGTGAACGATGAGTTTTCGAATACATGTTTTTGCCAATTGGTATTATGCTGATAGTCGATAAACCGCAAATCTTCTGGTTCGAGAAAAAGGTTTGGGTACTTCTCAATTATATCTTCTTCAACGGCTCCCGACGAAAACAGAATTTCATTGGCAAGAGTCTTGTATTGGTTTGCATCGAGTTGCGGAATGTACTGTTCTGGTTTCAAAGTAAGTCCCCGGCGAAGGTCTATATCGAAAGATGTTTCGGTAGCACTGGGATCGAGAGTTTGAATCATCACCAAACCATTCGATGCTTTAGAGCCATATGCGGCTTGGTATACCGGGTCTTTCATAACATTGGTATTCGAAATATCGAGCGGGTTGATGGACAAAAGCGGGTTATAATTATAGCCATTGACTATAGTACCAAATAGACCGGTAGGCTCCATAATAGCCCCATCGACTACATAAAGAGGCTGGTTTGTAGCATTAATCGAATTTACGCCCCGGAGTTGTGTTACAGCACCACTGCCAGGAGCTCCAGATTGATTCAACACATGCATACCCGCCACACGGCCTTGCATATAGTTATCGATGGAAGTGACCGCAGTATGGTGTATATTTTCTGTATTGACGCTTGAAAATGACGATACAACATTTTTCACTGCGACAGGTTGGTTCAGTAAAATGATTTCGTCGTCGCTCCCTGCAATATCAATAGGAGTCAACATTATTTTCAGCTCATTGCGTTTACCTACAAAAACACGTTTTTTCTTGTAGTCGGCAGCCGGAGCAACATTAATCCAAGCACCATTCTCTCCAAGGTTAATCGAAAATTTACCTTCTCCATCGGTAAAAGCAGGCATATCGCGCGAGCCTTCAACACTAACCGAAACGTTCGGTACCGGTTTGCTCTCGGGCGAAATAACAATGCCATTCACCGTTTTTGTTTCCTGTGCATGCAACAATTGGGACACAATTATAAACATAGTTATTACCAACAGGGTACGGGTTAGTATTCGAAATGTAGGATTAATATCCATCGCTGAACTTGTCTTAAAGTTGTTCATATCGTTTATCGTCTTGCAATCTCTTGTTGTGAACAGGTTTTTTTCTGCTCCATAACAACAGGGTAAGATTGTATTTTTATTTTTCTTCGCCATTAACATTCATTTTAAAGACCTGACTCATCCTCTGAAAAATGAAAACATCAAGGATTCTTTGTAATTGACCCTACTCTATTTTCTGGCACGAACTCAATGTAATCCAGCATCAGCCCATTGTATCTCATTGTGCTAGGACCTTTGTATACTATCCGTATTTGGGCTTTACCATATTGGGTAATGTTATCTACCCAACAGTCGAATTTACAATACCGCCCTACTGCAATGTGCCTAACCCCTGGGACAACACTAGGAATAATACCTCTGTTTTTTGCAAAATCGGCCCAATCAAAAGTTTTTACCAGCACATCGTTAACATATATCTCGAAAATGCCGCCAAAGTCCATGTGTGTTCTGAAAAGCATTAAATAACGCCTTGGGAACAACGGATTCGATTTAAAATCGATCCAGTATTCGTCTTTCGATCCAGTAGGTAATTGGACTTTAAGAATAGAATCATTTGATGATCCTTTTACAAAGTCGGCATCGGGCTGGATCTTAATATCACTCACTGTAACACTGTCACTCCATTCGAAAATATCGGCGCCTTTTGTATTCAAAAGACTTTCCCCTTCAGTACGTGCCGATGACATGAAAAGCGTATCGGCGACTTCAAATTTGTCGTAATTATAAGCATAACCATTACTGCAAACAGTCAAATCGACAGGATTATACAATATTGTAGCAGTATCGCCAATAATATTCAACATGGTATCAGAAAGAAAATCTTTGGGTTCAAGCATATTTCTGAAAATACCGTTGTTGATAAGATATGGAATTAATACTTCCTGCTGCCAGTCTTCAGGTATGTCTTCATATGAATTATAATCGCCACCAAGTTTAAGAGCCATCCCGGTAAGACCTTCGTTATAACGTTCCTGATTAGGAAAAACCAACGTGGCCGTTTTCACCCTGTACTCCTCCGAAACAGCGTAGTATTCTTCCTCGAAGAGGTTGATAACCGTGATTACTGAATCGTAAATAGTTTTTCCTTCACTATTGTATCCAATTGGCTTACTGAGTTCTTTATCTAAAGCGATAGAGTCTTGATCATCGATGAATTTTTTCAAGGCCAAATTATTGGCTGAAATATATTCATAAAGGCTTGGCTTTGGTTTTGCAACGCCTTCAATAACAAAGTATCGTCCGTTTTTGTATAGCGGGCTTGAAAATGTAACCGGAAAATTATCGTAGAGATAACTGTCGCCAGTATTTTCAAACTGAGCAAACTTAAGGAAAAGAGACTGCACCTTGCGCTTTCCGGTAATATTCTCAGGATTAATATAATATTTCAAAAAATGATATGCCAACCCAGTCTTTCCAATGGTATCGGAAGCAAGGAAGGCCGACATCTGGGCATTTGTTGGAGCAAAAAGCGTGTACACATCGGTATAGTTGAACAAGGTATCAAGCTTATGTTCTTTAACCAACTGAACAAACTGAGAAATATCGCTATTTTGCTGCATAGCATCCCAAACATTCATATCGACAGTTTCGGGCACGTTGTTATAATGTTCGTCCCAATTTGTATTTTCACAGGCAGTAAACAACGTTACAGCACAAAATAACATGATATAAACTAACTGCTTCTTCATTTCTTTTCAAGATAAGTTGGTCTGAAATAAACGTAATCCCAATCGAAATATCCGGGAATTAGCGAGGTAACCGTAATAACATGCGGTTTGTAATCGAGCAGGGTAACTTCACCCAATTCGAACTCGACATAAGGATATTGAGCGTTCCCACCACTGGTAAGGTCGATAAGACCACCTACTTTCACGCCATCAAAAAATACTTCAATCAGAGCATTGTCAACATTAAAGGCATTAGCCCGAATGTATAGCCAATAGCTTCCCTGAACGATCCGGGGCAAAGTATAACTCACAGAGAAATCACCTTCCATGTGAATAAAGTCGTCATTCCATGCCTGCTCTTCTTCATCTTCCGATTTAACGAACAACAACTGATCGTTGCCTCCTGTCCAATTCACAGTGGTGAGCAAAGAATTATCTTCAATGAGGAACGAACCTCCCTCGGCTCTATATTGATTAAATACAGGTTCTTCAAAAAATTCAAACCATTGCTCAGCTGCTCGTGCAGTTTGAGGTGTCATCAACTGATTTATAAAATGTACAACACCTGTCTGTGTCAGAAAGTTACTGTTGTCATAGAAAAAAGTAATGTAATCAACCAGTGTTGTGTCTTGCTCTGTCGAAACGAGGGTGTCGAATACAACTTTTCCTTTGTTTATCACGATATCGAGCCCATTGCCATTAATATTAACAGGCATAGTTCCCAAGCTGTTGTAATTTGACGATGTTTCCTCGAAATTTGAAAGGAATAAACTTCCCTCTAAAATATGGTAACCAACAAAGCTATTAAGGCTATTTAGCGGACTGGTATATTCGTTGTTGTCGGGACTAATCTTTTTCGCCAAATCTTCAAAGCTAAAGATTCCAAACCGATTGTAAATTGAATCGGGTTCAACCAGAAGGGTAAGCGATGAAACCGTAACAGTGTCGCCTTCAATTATTCGATTCAACACATTACCATATCCAGTTGCTTTTACCGCTTGGTTGAATATTGAAAATTGGCTACTTCCTTCCAGCCATTCAGCAGTTGTATAAACAAGAGGGGTAAGCACTTTATCAATAACATGAATGTATCCGTTTGAAACCTCAATGTTCTTCAGTTCGTCAGAAACCGGGGCTTCGTTGTTCACGCTATAAATTCCTCCATCGAAACCAATCATCAGGTATTGCCCAGAAAGGTTAAATTCAGGCAGTGCCCCAAATGGGAAGTCGTTAGTCAAAATGGCTGCTTCAACCACACTATAGCGAACCAAAGATCCAAGAAAATCTTTGTCTTTCAGCATATCATCGAATGAAGAATAACGGTCGCTTGTGGCAACGAACTCGTCGATGGCAGCGTTGGTGGGTAAAAACATAGTATACCCGTCTCCATTCGGATTATAAGCACTCATAGTTTTATCGAGCCCCGCAGCAACCAGCATCTGCTGATACTTTGAAAACAAGGAATCATTTTCAACAATATAGTCGTATATCGATAGCCGTTCCATATCTTTAAACCCGGCATCTGGCACCTCGCTTTTGTCGCAGGCCTGAAAAAACAAGACCCCGCTAATCACAGCAATAAAAAATAGTAACTTCCTCATCGTCTTACTCTTTATAATATGAGTTTTGCACTAAGTTCAAATTTCTTTCCAATTCGTATTTATAAATTGGCATATACCATCCTTGCGGATTTGTGAGCTTCGATCCCAAAATTCGTTTTTGTGTCGATGGCACATTCGAAATAATAATTTCAACAAGTTTATCTTTTCGGGCAAAGTCGTTTCGCCGGCCCATACGAACAAGGTCGAACCATCTTTTCCCTTCAAATGCAAACTCGAGAGCCCTTTCCTCAAGAATAGCATCTTCGTATGCTACAGCAGAACTGGGTAACGCAAGTTTTGGCACTCCGGCTCTGTCACGGATGTCATTTAACAATTCAGCAGCTTCGGTAAAACGTTGCAATTGAGAAAGTGCTTCGGCTTTCATCAGCAATACTTCGGCATATCGGTAAACAATCCAGTTGGCACTATTTTGTATTACGCTTGCGCGGGTAGTCTTGCCATCGGGAGCCATGCCCACATACTTCCAAATTGTATAATTGTCTTCGCTATTTTTACTTATTGTGTGCTCATCATCTCCCCTAAAAGGTTCATCCGAGTATAACCGGCCAAACATTTCGATTGCTTTTTTGCTTGGATCAATATTGTTTGCGTTAGTATTGGTCATCCCATACATGTTATTGCGCTGGTTGGGGTCATTGTCATCGAATTGAAACTCGAATATGCTTTCTTCTGAATTACCTGGGTAATAGTTTTCGAACCACCTTGAGGCAGGCAACAATTCATGCTTCTTTGCAGCAATAATGGCATCGGTATGGGTTATTACATCCTGGTACCGGAACTGCCAAAGGGCAATGTCGGCCAATAACGCTTCACAAGCTTCTTTCGATGCCCTACCTTTTAATTCCATTACCATCAAATAGTCATCGGAAAGAAACCCTTTGGCGGTCATCAAGTCGGCGGTTACATAATTCAGAATGGAATCCCCACTTATCTTTTCCGGGTAGAAATCGGTATCATCAGTTTCACTTGCAGTGGTAACATAAGGAACATCCCCGAAAATCCGGACAAGATAGAAATAGGCAAGCCCTCTCAAGAAATAAGCTTCAGAAGTAAGGCCTTTCAATTGATAATCGGTAAAGGTTTTGTCGATTTTCTGAACATCGGGTGCATTGTTTATTACCTCGTTACAGTAATTGATTACTTTATAAAAATTCTCCCAATTGCTTAACCAGTTGTCGGAATAAATATTTCCATTCATCATTTTCCGAACGGCTTCATCGGTATTCACATCATCGGTAATCAGGTCGGCACGTGCTTCTCCGTGAAGGAACATCAGGTTGTCGAGCGAGGCAAATGAACGGTAGCCACCCATCAGTACGGCTTCAACATCTTCTTTCGATTTCCAGAATTCTTCGCGGGTAAGTCCGCTAGGTGGCAATAGCTCGAGCCAATCGCTACATGAACAAAGACTCGCCATCACTATTCCTAATACTATGTATTTTATTTTCGACTTCATCTGAGTACTATATTTTCTGCATCATTATTCATTAGAAGAATATCGAAACGCTAAGTGTCGACATGATTGAAGGAGGGGTGCGAGCTTCGTCTACACCGATCCAGAATGGGTCACTGGCATCCTGTCCAATTTCGGGATCTTGTCCCGAGTATTTGGTAAAGGTTAGGAATTTACGTCCGCTAAAGGCAAGGTTCATACGGTCGACATGCAACGTTTTACAAATGTTTTTTGGAACCTTGTATCCAATTTTCAAGTTATTAAGCCTCAAAAAATCTCCAGGTTCGACGTATCTGTCTGAACCTAAGTTGTTACACGGGTGGTTTTCGTATGCCCGGGGAAGCAAGTCGGGTTCATTTTGCCCTTCAACCCTCCACCGGCGCAACACGGCCTTACTCTGGTTGTTCTTGTCGTTCATCCCTTCGGTTTTAATAGCTATACCATTAATAATGTCGAAGCCAACACGATAATAAAAACTAACCGAAACATCGAAATTCTTATAGGTGAATGAAGCCCCAAAACCACCAGTAAAATCGGGGTTCGAGTCTCCAATATAAGTAACGTCGTTCAAGTCGATCTTTCCGTCGTGGTTACGGTCACGGTAAATGGCATCGCCCCCTTTGAATGTATACGTTCCCATATAAGTCATTGGAACCGGGTCTCCGTGGGCATCATAAATAAGCTTTTCGTCGGCATCTTTGGCATAAGCATCTTCATCTTTAGCATATACCCCCAAGTATTCAAAGCCAAAGAACGAGCCGATCGGTTCACCCTCAACAATCCTTCTAGGATATTCTCCGTTACCAATCGATGTCGATTTTTCGTTGTTGAAGTTATCGGGTAACTTTGTGAATGAGTTTACGTTGTGAGAAGTGTTGAAATTGAAACTCAAGTCCATGTCTTTCTTTTTAATAGCCTTATAAGTTACCATTAACTCCCACCCTTTGTTGGCCATTTCGCCCCCGTTATAGAAGCGCAGTTGTGTAAAGCCCGATGAATAAGGAATACTATAAAATCCAAACGAAATATCGGTAGTTTTCTTTGAATAGAATTCACCCTCTAAATAAAGCCTGTCTTTGAACATGTTAATATTGAACCCTGCATTATACGATTCCACATTTTCCCATTTCAGGTTGTCGAGCTGAATGCTGTTAGGAATAATAGCCGAGTTGCGAACATAATCGCCAGAGCTGGTAAACAAGCCAAAGCGGGCATAAGGGTCACTTGGTGGCCTACCCGATGTCCCCCAACTTACACGCACTTTACTCTCACCTAACCAATCAGCACCGTCAAGAAAAGGTTCGTCGGAAAAGCGCCACCCCAAAGAAATCCCCTCGAAAAGCCCCCACCTGTTGTTTTTCCCGAAAGAAGAGTTCGCGTCGGCACGGGCATTGAATTGAGCCATGTACCGGTCGAGGAATTTATAATTTAGGTTGAACGATAGACCCATTTCACGTGATTCGCCTGAGCCGGAACCAATCCAGTTGATCTGGGCATCAGAGGCGGGATCTTGCAAGTCGATCGAAGCGGTACGGTTACTTTGGAAGTTCATCCATTCTGATCCCGACTGGTTTGTTGACCAGCTAATGGCTCCCGAAAGGTCATGTATTTTGGTATCTTCAAAAGGTGCATTAAATGCAAATTGCGATTCGGTACGAATGGCCGACCAAATATTGTTTGATTCTTCTGTCTTGTTCACCTGCCAGTTTATCCAATCGATACCCATTGCATTGTATGGTAGAAATTTATTTGTCTTTGAACCTGAATACTGGAACGAAACTGTCTGACGGAAAATAAAAGATTCATTGAGCATGTACCTCAGTTTGAAAGTAGTCTCGAGGCTATGCTCACGTTTATTGTTTTTGCTAAGTCGCCCCACGGCAACAGGATTGAAGTAATCGCTTCCATTTCCCTGATAACTGTTAATTGGGTTAAAATACTCCCCTGTTAAGTTTCCATCCCTGTCATGTTCCATCACACTCATGTTAGGCGCTTTTGTATAGGCCATTTTACGAATGTTCTTTTCATTGTCGCCTTGCCCTTCGTTAAAAATGAAATTTTTGTCAGTTCCACTGTTGGTGTAACTGAATAAAACAGTGTACATCAATTTTTTCGAGAGGATATAATCAAGGTTTATACGGGTCGAAAAACGATTAAACCTATTGTTGATAGTAGTTCCTTCTTCATCTAGATAACTAAATGATGCTGAGTAACGAGTTTTGTCACCACCACCGGAAAGGGCAAAATAATGATCCATGGTGGTTGCATTCTGGGTAATCTCGCCCAGCCAATCGGTATTTGCTGAATAATTATAGAAGTCGTCAAAATCTCGGTCGTATGCAATTTCGCGGGGCAAATCGAAAACACCCCGGGCATTGTGCAATTGTTCAAGCTGGAGCATAATATATTCGTCACCATTCAGCATAGGAATAGCAGGAGGTTGTACATTAAGCGAATGCTTATATTGATATTCAAACCTGACATCGCCCATTTTCCCCTTTCGGGTTTCGATGAGCAACACCCCGTCGGCTCCTTTTGATCCATAAATTGCAGTAGCCCCGGCATCTTTAAGTACCTCGATTGATTTTATATCTTGCAAGGCAATATTCAGCATATTACTGATATCTTCATCGTCGGCCGAACTAAGGTCAACATCAGATGAAACACGGTCTTGAGGCACCCCGTCGATAACAATAAGCGGCTTGTTGTTCCCAATTGAACTTAACCCGCGAATTACAATTTGAGAACCAGAACCAGGGTCACCAGATGAACTGATAATATCGAGCCCGGAAATTTTTCCTTGAAGGGCATCGGCGGCTGAAGTTACCCCAGCTTCCTGCATCTCAATGAGCTCAAGTTTTACCGAAGAAGAAGCCTTATCTCGTTCTTCAACATTGGTTAATCCAGAAGAAGCCTGACGCTGACCGGTTATTGTAACTGCATCAATTTCGATATCAGACGATTCCATAGCGATAGACATGGCTCCTGAAAAAGAAGGCGCTACCTCTTTCGAACGGTAGCCAATTACGCTAATTTGCAACTTATTCCCTGTATTCTTCACTTTGTAGATAAAGTCCCCGTTAATATCGGAAGCTGTTCCTCCAATAATACGGTTATCGCCATCAACCTCGGCAACAGTTGCCCCAATTACCGGCTCTCCTGTTTTTTTATCAGACAACCTTCCCCGAACAATTTGAGCCGTTTGAGACCATGCATCAACCGAACTCAGCAATAGGATAAAAACGGCACAAAAAGTGATTTTCAATAATCGTTTCATACAAAAAAGATTAATCGCGTTATTGCCAGAAGATGCTGACATAGAGCAAGATTGCATGGCACATTTTGATAACAAACCGTTTCTTGGTTTACCTATGCCAGTGTTTTGTATAATTGTTCGCCTCATTATATTTAAACGCCTAATTTCCATTTCTTTTAACTAATCGCAACAAACTATTTCACATCAATTTGATTAAAAATCAACGCTTTATCAATAGAATGTATTACGCCTGTTGTGGCAATATTTTTATAATTCGTAGTTGCATTCGATGCATTCAGGTTTCGCGACGATACAATGTTTGTTTTTTCTGATTCATTAACCGTAAGATAATTACCGCCATTTGATCCGGCTATGCTAATCTTGTCGGTGCCTGGGGTAATATAAATCGCTAAGTTATGTGCAGGAGAATTTGATGTGGCTGCAACTGAATATGTGGTTTCATAATAACCAGCAGGTTTTTTCCCATCGGTAAAAATCAAATCGCCAACTACAAAATGCATTTTTAAGAACCTAACCAATTCTTCACCTTCTAGGGCACTGGCATTTGCAGCTTGCAGTGCTTCTGGTGTAGGAGCAAAAACTGTGTATAACTGACTTGAAGAAATAAACTTGTAAACATATCGGCTTTCATCAGCTAAGCCTGCTTTCACAAGTAAGCTGTGAAATTCTTTAAATTCGCTTGCAATGGTATTGTATAATGTCACAGTAGAAAAGCTGAACCAGGCGTCAACATTATAGGTGTTCCCATTATCGGTATCTTCACTTATTTTAAATGGAGAAATATCAACCCTGTCACCACTACCGTTATGACCATCGGTCGAACTTGTTGTTCCCCTAACCAAGCCTGTTCTGTTGTCCCAAACTATATAGTTCCCAGCTAGCGTTTGTAAAAACTCTTTATTGGCACTTCCTGTTGGCAAATCAACAGTAACTTGGTTCAAAAGCAACAACCTGATATCGTTTGCCGAAAGGAAAAACGCCCTATTCCCTTGCTTAGCTCTTTGATAGGCTCTAAATTCCTCATAGTCATTGGCTCTCATCTTTGGATAGAACAGCAATGTTGAGTCAAATTTCAATCGGCTGTCTGGTACAACAAATAGTCCATAGTTTTTCCCTTCTCGTTTCAAAGCCGAAAGCAAGCCCGAAAATTCAATAGCGTTCATTACTGTTGAATAGCCGGTTTGACGATACACGGGACCTGTAACACTTTTAAACGCACGGGGAACAATAGGTTCATTCACTCCTATAAATGTACAGTTACTTCCAAATTGCTTTTGAACAACCGTTGAACGGTCGAGGCGCAGGATATCTCCTTCTCCGTTATAAAACCCATTGGCAATATCGCTTTCATAAATCGGGTTCCCTGAAAAATAAGTGTTAGCAATAATTTTCTGGATTTTATACGGTACCTTTTCGAGAGATCCCCATTGATTAAAACCTACAATATATTGATTGACGAACTTATCGAAAGCCTCATTGGTTGGTGCAATCAATCCGTGGTGAAACCGGATGGTTACATCACTGGGTAGACCCGCTCCACCCGAAATAGCTTTAGTCTTTTCACTATTTATATTGAATGTAAGTTCTGGATACGTTAAATCGAAAAGTGAATCAACCGCCAAGCCCAGATCGGCACCTTCCTGATCATATGTTTTGTCAGAGTTCCAATTCAAAGATGGGAATTGGTTTACTAAATTTAAAAATTTTGAGTAATCGTAATCATCCGTAGTAGAAGTTAAAATTTCATTTGCATTGAGCAATGGTTCAACAACCCTATCAATTCTATGTATAAAGCCGTTTTCAGCAAAAATCTCCTGCCCCAGAAGTTTAGCATCAACATAATACATATCGTCGGCATTTTCAAATTGCCGGTCAAAGTAGAATGCATAATCAGAAAGCTGCAAATTATAAATTCCGAAATATTCAGCATAAAAAATCGGAGCGAACTTTCGCGAATCGGTAATGACCCTACGGTTCCAAGTTGTCGTTGAAGAGTCAATAATCATAAGCATCTTCTTTTCTTGATCCAATACTTTGACTCCGCATTTGAAGTTATCGCGCAGCAACAAGGTTTGCCTCTTAAACCCTCGTGGTTCATCATTTTCCTCATCTTCCGGGTCAATCCAACCGTTAACGTCAAGTGAACGTAACTGATCCCGGCTCCATGGGTTTTGTACAATATGATATTTAACTATCTCTAATAGCTTTGCCCTAGGAATATCGTCAACCGAACTATAATTATTCTTTTGCAAGTACTGTTTTATTGCATCATTGGTTGGTGCAAATACGGTATAACTCCCCGAAACGTTAATTACAGAATCGTAGCCAACGATCTTTATGCATTTAGCAAATTCTGAAAGTTCATCAACATCCTCAATTTGAGAATATACTTTCCCTGCTAACCATTCAGGACGGGCATATTTATCTTGGTCGTCTTTGCATGAAAAAAATATGATCAGAAGCACCAGAATGCTCCATAAAAATTTCCTTTTAGCCATTGCGTCTTGTCATTTTAAAATGATAACACTTTTTAACAAACTCCAAAAATATTAAAAAAAAAGTATTCGAGATGGTTAAAAGTTGCGAAGATATTATTTTAACAGTCCGCAAATCAAAATCCTGCAAATAAGGATAATACAATTAATAATGATACTTTTAACCCCGTTCGGTCAGTGTTTTTACTCGGAATTAACTCAGATTATTGAGTACAACTTTTTGAGGTTGCACAATTTTATACCTTTACCCTTTCTGATTCTTTGGAAGCAAGCCCAATTCTTTTCCTTGCTTCAGCATCAGCTGAAATGCTTCTTCAAAGTTATTGTGTATCTCACCATCCAAAATTGCTTCCTTTATGGTGTTTTTGATAATTCCAACTTCCCGGCCCGGACCAATTCCAAATGTACTCATAATAGTCTCTCCCGATACCGGTGGCTGAAAATTACGAATAGCATCTCGCTCTTCAATATCTTTCAGTTTACTGCGTACCAGTTGAAAATTATTCAGGAAAGTATTTACTTTTTCTTCATTTTTCGAAGTGATATCGGCCTCACAAAGAGTCATAAGTAAGTCAATATCATCTCCTGCCTCGAAAAGTAACCGCCTTACGGCCGAATCGGTAACTTCTTCTTCGCTAAGTACAATTGGCCTCATGTGTAAGCCCACCATCTTCTGAACAAACTTCATTTTTTCGTTGAGAGGAAGTTTAAGTCGCTTGAAAATGCCAGGAATAATTTTAGCTCCCAAGTAGTTATGTCCATAGAAAGTCCACCCCTGCCCTTCAACAAACTTCTTGGTAAGAGGCTTGGCTATGTCATGTAAAAGAGCTGACCATCTCAGCCATAAGTCGTCTGATTTTTTTGACAATTGGTCGAGTACTTCCAGTGTATGATGAAAATTGTCTTTATGGCCTATCCCGTTTTTTACCTCAACACCTTTCATCCGGGACATTTCAGGCAATATATGAGGCAGGAGCCCTGCTTTATCCATGAGTTTAAAACCTACCGAGGGCTTTGCCGACAGCATTATTTTATTCAACTCGTCTACGATCCTTTCTTTTGAAACGATAGAGATTCGTTCGTTATATTTTGCAATTGCATTAAACGTTTCCTCTTCGATAGAGAAGCTCAACTGGGCTGAAAACCGAATGGCACGCATCATTCTCAAGGGGTCGTCGTCGAAAGTTATCTCCGGATCGAGAGGCGTTTTAATCAATTTTATATCGATATGATGTAATCCATTAAACGGATCGATGAGTTGTCCAAAAGAATTGCCGTTTAAACTAATCGCCATTGCATTAATTGTAAAATCGCGACGGTTTAAATCGTCTTCCAGTGTTCCTCTTTCAACAACTGGCTTTCGCGAGTCTCGGGAATACGATTCTTTCCTTGCACCAACAAATTCAAAATCAAGCCCCTGGTAATTGAACTGTGCCGTTCCAAAATTTTTGAAATAATTCACTTTTATGCGTGGATTAAGAGAATGGGCAACTTTGCTTGCCAACTCAATACCATCGCCAGTGGTAACAAAATCGACATCTTTAGATGGCCTGCCAAGAACCAAGTCTCTCACAAAACCGCCAATTACATAGGCCTCAACCCCCAACTCCTGTACTTGTTTTGCAACAGCCTTGAAAACAACAGAATCAATATGCTTTGAAAAATCCATCATTGCTTGCTCCCTGACAATAAAATGCTATGTGACAAAAGTAACAGAAAAATGAAAAACGCCGCTCTATCTTTGTCGTGTAATACATATAACTCAAGTAAGAAACAACTAAAAAACAAATACTATGTTAGAACATTTAACTATCGACACATTTAAAAATAAAGTTTTCAACTTTGAGGAAAATAAAGATTGGAAATTTGAAGGCGATGCCCCTTGTTTAATAGACTTTTATGCCGATTGGTGCGGCCCCTGTAAAATGATTGCCCCTGTGCTAGAACAACTTCAGCAAGAATATGGTAAAAAGCTAAATAGTCGAACGTGAAAAACCCATGTTTTTTTAAAACGCATATTTGGGGTTCCAACCCATGGCAAAAATACGCCAGATAAATCTGACAAAAATATCAAGTGCTCCAGCCTTCAACCGCTGGAGCATTTTTCTTAAGTTGAACCCTGCCGCCGCCAGCAGGGTATTGACCAAATCGCCCTGCTCGTCCAAAAGGTAATTCCTGCCCATCCGGTGGTCTTGTTTGAGATGTCCGATCGTCGGTTCGATCCCCGCCCTTGCCCTAAACCGTTTCCTTGCTTTCTGCTTTTGATAATTGGTCGCATAAGCTGGCAATTTTGCAGGGATTACGATCTGTACCCCGTTTACGGACTTTCGCCCTTTGTAGCCCCTGTCGGCAATCCCTACTTTGGGTTTGTGAGCGGTGATCCTTTCCGTTTGTTCCAATTGTGGCAACAGGGTGTCGCCATCGTAAACATTGTCGATAAATGCCATTGCCCCAACAATGATCCCCGATTTCTTCGTCTTTACGATCGATGTTTTGTTCCCAAACTCATACTTCTTCGCCTCTTTCCCTTTGGCGATGCACTTCACATGGGGTTGGTGCAAACTGTAAACCTTATCGTTGCTGCTCCTTTCCTGTGCCAATACTTTGTTGAAAATATCAAGTTGTGGTGCGTACTTTTCTTTTTGGTTGTTGTCCATTTTCCTTTCAACGTCGCGCATAACCCTTCCGGCAATGACTTTTATCCTGCGGGCAGCTGCCAATGCCTTCTTCCTCCGCCGGGGATGGTTGTGGAAACGCTGGTCTATCATCAGCTGTTTCAGTTCCCTCCGGTAAGTCTGCCGTAGTTCGATCCCTTCTTTGACCGCAATCTCCCTGCACTTCTCGATAATTTTCTTTTGTAGTTTTACATCCGTAGGGTAAGTGATGTTCTTCTCCTGCACTGTTGTATCGATCAAAACCTCATCTTCCTGGAACTCTTTCTTGGTGAACAGTTGAACCGACATTTTGAGCAGTTTTTCCGAGCCTTCTTCGCCAATCCGTTTGCGGAACTTGATCAGTTCAGTCCGGTCAAAAGGAGGCTCGTACTGGAAATAAACTTCCCCACAGAAATATTGCCAATAGGGGTTTTCTACCCATCTGTCCAATATGCTCTCGTCACTTTCGTCAAATATCCGCTTCAAAAGAACGATGCCCGCAATGGTGCGGATAGGTATGCACGGCCTACCATTATCCCCGCAATAGTATACGCTTAGCTCTGATTGAAGCTGTTCCCAGTCGATTTTCCGGGAAAGTAGTACCAGTTCATGGCCTTCGTTAATGAATTGCTTGAGTGGGACTTTGAACATCTCTAATTGAGGGTTCTTTTCTATTTTTCCGATCATTTCTGCAAGGTTTTCTGCCAATTTACCGAAAACCTTGCATTTTTTATGGTATATAATCCGGAACTTACGAACAATCAGCTGTTAATAATCAAATGTTTAGATGTGGCTGACGGTATTATTCACGTTCAACTAAATATTTACAAAGTGAACACCGAAGAGGAACGTGAATTAGCTGCGATGTTCGGCATACAAAGCATTCCGTCGCTATTGTTTGTCCCCAAAGAAGGCAAACCACAAATGGCAATGGGTGCTCTTCCGAAAGAAACTTTCGAGCAAGCGTTTAAAGAAGTTTTGGGTGTAACAAAAGACTAATCAGGTCCCGCCAACGCGGGACTTTTTTTGCTTTTGAACAAACTAGCCGGAGTGAAGGTTTAAAATATCTAAGTTGTCAAGTTAAAAACCGGAATTGCTTTTTCCAATTGTATACCCCTCGAACCCTTAATGAGAATCATCCGATCTTGATAGTTCATCTTCCCCAACACGGGCAATAAATCATCAACCCGATCAAATTTCTTTGCTGAATCAGGAGCTACCTGCGAAAAATTATTACCAATCCAATACACATCATCAATACCCGACGATAAAACCAACTCAACAATTTTTCTGTGTTCTGCCTCCGATTCATCACCAAGCTCAAGCATATCGCCAAGGATCATAGTCTTCGACTGGCTTTTCATTTGCATAAAATTCCGCACCGAAACCTCCATACTCGAAGGGTTTGCATTATAACAATCTACAATAATCACATTGCTGTTTAGCTTCATCACCTGAGACCGGTTATTTGAAGGTACATAATTTTCGATTTGCTTTTGAATAAGCAAAGGATCGACATTGAAATATGAACCGACACAACAAGCGGCCAACACATTTTCGAGATTATATGCTCCTGTCAGGTTTGTTTTAATGTAGAGCCAACCCTTGGAAAATAATACTTTCGCTACCAGCAACAACCCATCACTGGCAACTTCGCCGACTAACATTGCGTTGTTGTCAGCCTGCGAATAAGTAATTTTCTCAACTCCCTCCGGAAGCATCTTTAATAAATGCTCATTCCCGACATTAACAAAAAGCGCTTTGCCCGATTTTGCTACAAACCGGTATAATTCACCTTTGGTTTTTTTCACCCCCTCAAACGAGCCAAACCCTTCGAGGTGAGCACGCCCCACGTTGGTAATCAACCCATAATCAGGTTCTGCTATAGTACACAAAAAATCTATTTCACCCGGGTGGTTTGCCCCCATTTCGATAACAGCCAGCGTGTGTTCATCGGTAATCTTCAACAGAGTAAGTGGCACTCCAATGTGATTATTGAGGTTTCCCTGAGTAAACAAAACATTGTATTTCGCAGCCAAAACACTAGATATTAACTCCTTGGTAGTGGTTTTACCATTGGTTCCAGTTATAGCAAGAACTGGGATTGAAAGCTGCCGCCGGTGGTAATTGGCTAAAAGCTGAAGCGCTTTTAAAGTATCCTCAACATAAATAACACTTTCATTTCCAATAAAATCTTTGCGGTCAGATACAGCATAATCAGCACCCTGGGCAATGGCTTTTTCAACAAAATCGTTTCCATCAAAATTATCGCCTTTCAATGCAAAAAAAATCCCGCCTCCAGATGCCTGACGGCTATCGGTAAATACCCGTTGATTTTTCTTATACAGCAAATATAAATATTGAATAGTTCGGTCCATTAGGTTTCATTGTTAAAAAAAATCCTGCTGATTTTTCAGCAGGATCTTATATTTATTTTTTTGAAGTTTTTCCTTGAATAGGAGGGCCGAGACGGGTCATCGCGCAACGGAAACCGATATCGGCACGGGCATCTCTTTCATCGAGGTGACGCCTTGAGCCTGGATTCAACCAATACGCACGATCACGCCATGAACCACCTTTATAAACTCTTTCACGGTCGGTAATCATTGAACTGATTACACCAGCGCTTTTACTTTGAACATACATGTAGTTAGTTGAAAGAGAATCTTGCTTTTGCAGCCATTTGCTTTGATCGGTCAGTGAACGATAATCGCCATCACCATAGTTACGATAATCGGCAACAGTGTCGAGAACAGGCTGTCCTAAATCATTAAAAAGAACATTACCTTGAGCATCGCGACGGTATTCTGTAATAACATTTCCACGGAAAGGTTGAAATTCTTCTACGTCGAACGGAGTTAAGGGACGATAAACATCGGCAACCCATTCGTTCACGTTACCTGCCATACAATATATACCATAATCATTGGGAGCATAAGAAAATACATCGCCAGCTATGTCAGCAGCATCATTAAGAGCCCCGGCCATACCCATGTAGTCGCCTCGTCCTCTGACGTAGTTTGCCCTCATCTGACCTTTGGCATTTTTCTGGTCTTCACGGATAAAAGTACCCGACCAAGGATACATTCTACGCTGTGTAAGCAATTCGCCATCGGCTTCGCCTATAAGCCCAAGGGCTGCATATTCCCACTCAGCTTCGGTCGGAAGTCGGTAGTTAGGAAGCAATAAACCATTTTCCCAACGAATCCGTTCGTCATATTGACCCGGAGTTCCCTGATAATGGTTCATCAGGTATCCTTCAGTTGAGAAAGTGTTGGCATCGCGCTGAGCAGAGTCAAGGGCAAGGTATCCGTTTTCTACTAAAAGATATTCATTTACACGGTCAGTTCTCCATTTACAGTAATTATTTGCCTGAATCCAGCTTACACCAACTACGGGGTAATTACTATATGATGGATGTCTGAGGTAATTACCCACCCAGGGTTCGTTGTAAGCCAGTTCTTCTCGCCAAACCAAGGTGTCGGGCAATGCTTTTTGATATACTTCAGAATTTCCGGGATATACATACCTCAACCATGCCAGATACTGCCTATAATCGAGATTGGTTACCTCGGTTTCGTCCATGTAGAAAGAAGCAATAGTAACACGACGAGGGGTATTGTCCCAATCGCGCATTACATCTTCGTCGATTCTACCCATGGTAAATGTTCCACCTTGAACCAATACCAAACCAGGACCAGTCTGTTGCTCTATATAGGCCGGGTCAGTAAAACCAAACACTTCCATATCGTTTGCTTGCCACCCTGTAGTGCGAGAAGGCTGACCTCCGGTTTTTGACAGCGGACTTTTCTTCGTCTTTGAACTATTACAACCTGTAAAGACCAGAAGCAACATTATCAGAATCAATGTAATTTGTCTCATTTTCCAAATAATTACAATGTTTAGCAACAAATATAACTAAAATGACCAATACTTATTGTATTTAATCATTTTCTTTAGTTCAATAAAATTCAATTTTTTTCTTAAATAAAACACAAAAATAAATTTTAAATTGAAATCTACTCAACCATTTGTGAGAAAACGTTGTTTCATTTTACTTATTTTGATCCCTACCAAATAAAATTCGTCCTACAATATTTTAATTTTGAACCCGTTTTTTAAAGAAAAATAAAATGAGACACAATATTTTACCATCCTTACTTGCATTTTTTCTCCTCGTAACACATTACACAACTGATGTTTACGCAAGAGGGTTGGGTGCTACTGACCTTATATCAGAGAAGAATGGTACAACGTATGCTAATACTTCTGTTTTGGCAACAGGAAAATGGATTAAAGTGTCGACAACAAATAGGGGGATTGTAAAACTCAGCTACAATAAATTAAATAGTATGGGCATATCAAATCCATCGAATGTGGCTGTGTACAGTAACGGTGGTTTCATGCTGCCCAAAATGAATTATTTGCCCTATCCAGATGATTTGACACAACTACCTGTTATACATACAAAAGACAAAAGCGGAGCAAATTGTATATTCTTTTACTCGCCAGGTTCAACAAGCTGGAGTTACAATAGTTCAGCTTCGACATTTGATCATACAATTAATCTATATAGTGATTCTACATTTTTCTACTTATCTTCTGACATTTCCCCCTCACCGGCACCATCAGGCCTCGAAGTTCCTGCAGAAAATGCAGACACAACAATTTCTACATACACTGCCTTAGCCCATTACGAAAAAGAAGAAATCAACCTGATCAATTCAGGAAGGCTATGGTTCAGCGACTTACTGCTTTCTGGCTTGCGTAAAACCTATACTTTCTCTTTTGAAAATGCTATAGATGGGAAATTGGCATCAGTGATTGTAAATTCCGGCGCACGCTGCTCCGAAGGTTCAAAAATGAACGTCAAAGCAAATAGTACGAATTCCTATTCTATCGACTACCGGGCAGTAAACATAAGTTCTGACGGAGCTGATTACGCCTATCTTGTCAAATCGGTATTAAACATACCAGCAAAAAGTAATATTACGCTTGACTTTACCTATTCTGCCCCCGACAATGGCGAAGGCAGTAAAGCTTATATCGACAACATAACGCTTGCCGTACCCTCCAGGCTTCAACTTTCATCGGGCCAAACTGATTTCAGGAATGCCGATGTAAGAAATTACACAACAGTTGAATACCGAATTGAAAACACCAATAATAATACTATTGTGTGGAACGTTACTTCCCCACTTGAACCAAAGCAAGTTTTTTCTACTTTCAACAACACAAACAACACCACATCAATAAAATGCTCAGGTGGAATTGTTGGCGAATATTTGGTGTTTGACCCTGTTAATGGCAATTTCCCCGAACCCCAGTTCTCAGCAAATGTTCCAAACCAAAATATTCACGGGCTTCCTAATTATGATTTCATAATTGTTACCCATCCCAACTTTGCCGAACAAGCCGAAAGACTGGCAGAATTCAGGCGAACTTCCGACAATCTTAGTGTTTTGGTAGTTACCACAACCGAAGTGTTCAACGAATTTTCTTCCGGGTTACCTGATATTGCTGCAATCCGGAATATGTTCCGGATGTTTTTTTCTCGGAACAAAGCGTCGGCAACAACATTTAAATACGCACTGCTTATGGGAGACGGCTCATATAACAACCGCAGCACCGACAAAGAAAAATTCAACAACTATATCCCAACATATCAATCGGTGGGTTCTTTAACCAAAGGATCTTCTTTTGTTAGCGACGATTTCTTTGGACTTCTGGATGAGGACGAAGGCGAAAACTCGGGGTTCATCGACATCGGGCTTGGTCGGATTCCCTGTGCAACCGAAAACCAAGCTGAAATCGTTATCGATAAAATTATTAAATACTCAAGTAACGAGACCCTTGGATCGTGGAGAAATACAGTATGCCTAATTGCCGATGATGAAGATGGTAACGCATATATGAAAGATGCTGAAGAAATCAACACCATTCTTCACACGAATTGGCCAGGTTTCTCGTCAAAAAAGATCTACATAGATGCCTATAAGCAAGTAGCAACCTCAGGAGGATTCTCTTACCCCGATGCAAATAAAGAAATAAACGAAACGATTAACGATGGCGCACTGATCGTTAATTATATTGGGCATGGAAACCCGAATGCCATGGCTAGCGAAAACATTGTAGTTACTAAAGATATTTCCTCGTGGAAAAACAGCCAGTCCCTTTCTCTGTTTCTTACAGCAACATGCGAGTTTGGACCTTTCGATGCATACGAAACATCGGCTGGCGAAAATGTATTGCTTAACCCTTCGGGAGGTGCTGTTGCTATTTTCACCACTACGCGAGTTGTATTTGGTGATAGCAACCAAGAACTTAGCAAACTTTTCTACAAAAATATTTTTAAACACGATGAAATGGGCGAAAAATTAAGGCTTGGCGATGTTATGCGAAATGCTAAAGCATCCTTAGCCAAAAATGATGAAAACAAATCAAAATTCGTTCTACTTGCTGACCCAACGCTACGTCTGGCTTTCCCAAAATTCAATGTCTGCGTTGATAAAATAAACGGTGTTGAAATAGATTCAAACAGGATCACCCTTGGCGCACTCGAAAAAGTGACTATTGAAGGCTCGATAACCGACCACAATGACAATCTGATCCCAAATTTTAATGGGAAAGTAAACACAACAATTTTTGATAAGGAACAAATAGCCCAGACTCTTGCCAACGACGGAGGAACACCGTTCGAATATCCGGTTCAGAATAATGTAATTTACAAAGGGGAATCATCGGTTGTAGACGGTAAATTTCAGTTAACGTTTATTGTACCCAAAGATATATCGTATAATATTGGCCCGGGAAAAATATTATTTTACGCCACCGACAACGAACACGATGCCAATGGAGCTGTAACCAATATCAATATTGGTGGTTCGGGAAACAACCCGATAACCGAAAATACCCCTCCCGAAGTTGAACTCTTCATGAATAATGAAGACTTTAAGCCCTACGATAAAATTTCTTCGAGCGCGTTGCTTTGGGTGAACATCTTTGACGAAAGTGGCATTAATGCAGCTGGAGCCGGGATTGGGCACGACCTGGTTGCTGTAATTGACGGCGATTATTCAAATCCAATAATCTTAAATAACTATTTTTCAAACATTTCAGACAGCTATCAAAAAGGAAGAATAATATATCCAATTGAAGGTCTTGAACCGGGAGAACATAAAATCTGGGTGAAAATTTGGGATGTGCAGAACAATTCGGCTGAAAAAGAAACTTACTTTATTGTTGACAACGGGTTTAAGATCACATCGGTGTGCAACATGCCCAATCCGGTTTCGTCGTACACCGATTTTGTGATCGACCATAATTTGCCTGGTGACATTTTCAATATCGGAATTGACATATACACTCTGAGCGGACAAAAAATTGCCAACATATCGGAAATGTCAGTTCCCTCAAGCCGAACTACTACTCTGAAAGTACGCTGGAACTTATTTGAAGAAGCATTGCCGGTAAACAGGCATCAATGGCTCGTTTATCAAGTAAAATTAAAAAGCCAAAGCGGATTGACAGCACATGGTGCCGGGAAAATGGTTGTGGTAAATAAATAATTTAAACCGAAGCAATAACTAAAAATTCGAACCGTTATTCTATTTTTGGGACAGTTAATTTTTTGATTTGCATTTATTCTAGAAAAGAAGACATAAAATAATAGTAAATAACTTTTGACGAATGAAACGTAATATTCTTATTCTTATAGTTTTACTTGTATTATCGGGCAATATGGCCCGCGCTCAATATTCAGCAACCGGATCGAATGTTGTTAGTTCGGCAGTTCCATTCCTGGCCATTGCCCCTGACTCAAGGGGCGGAGCAATGGGTGATGTTGGGGTAGCAACCAGCCCTGATGTTAATTCACAGTATTGGAACCCGGCAAAATATGTATTCACTGAAAGCCGCTCTGGTATCGCTTTATCATATACTCCCTGGCTGCGTAGCTTGGTGAAAGATATGGATCTTGCCTATCTGACGGGATATCATCAATTGGACGACATTCAGGCGCTGAGTGCAAGCTTGCGTTACTTCGACTTAGGCTCTATGGACCTTTTCACTATTAACGGAACCCCCGATGGCTCATCGAACCCTAATGAGTTCGCGGTTGACTTCGGGTATAGCAGAAAACTGTCCGACAACTGGTCGGGAGCGGTTGCCCTACGTTTCATCCTCTCCGATATTTACAACGGGATAATTGATGCCGACCTCGAAGCTGGTACTTCATACGCAGCCGACGTGGCATTTTTCTATAATAAAAAGATTTACAAAAACCGCAAAAATTCAGTCATATCAGGGGGTATCAACATTTCTAACATTGGTGCAAAAATAACCTACGACAACGGAGCTTATAAAGATTTTAT
The DNA here is from genome assembly GCA_012719495.1 of Bacteroidales bacterium. GTDB lineage: Bacteria > Bacteroidota > Bacteroidia > Bacteroidales > Prolixibacteraceae > CAYMTR01. Next base: position 48,340 of record JAAYAG010000122.1, on the reverse strand, counting down.
TCCTACTAATTTGAAGATTGGTGGTAACTATTCAACAGAGATTGACCAATACAATAAAATGAGTTTTTCAGTCGATTTGAACAAACTGCTTGTACCCTCTCCTGTCCTTGACACTATCGATGGTCGACTAGTATTCTCACAGGAAGGAAATCAAGACCTTGGTCCTATCGAAGGGATTTTTACGTCGTTACACGATGCCCCGGGCGGTTTTTCAGAAGAGTTATCTGAAATTACCCTTTCGCTCGGTGCCGAGTATTGGTACAGCAACCAATTTGCTATTCGTGCCGGGTTTTTTAATGAAGCAAAAGATAAGGGCGACAGAAAATATCTTTCGTTTGGAGCTGGCCTCAAAATGAACGTTTTCTCGCTCGATTTCTCTTATATCTATACCCTTAGGAGACAAAGCCCTCTGGAAAATACATTGAGGTTTACCCTCGGTTTCGACCTTGACGATTTCCAGAAACAAGGAAAAAAGAAAGGGAGAAAATAACATGGACATCAGAGTGGGCAACGGGTACGACGTGCATGCTTTGGCTGCAGGCGAATCGCTTTGGCTGGGAGGCATAAAAATTAAACACGAAAAAGGTACTGTTGCCCATTCCGATGGTGATGTGCTCATCCATGCAATATGCGACGCCCTGCTTGGTGCTTTAGCGCTTGGCGACATTGGCAAACACTTCCCCGACAACGATAATACCTACAAAAACATCGACAGTAAGATACTGCTTAAAAAGTGCTGTGAGCTTGTTTGCTCCATGGGATACCGCGTTGGCAACATCGACTCTACTATTTGCGCCCAACGCCCTAAACTAAAAGATTATATTCCAACCATGCGCGAAAGACTTGCCTCGGTAATGGATATTCCCTTTTCAAATATATCGGTTAAGGCCACAACCACTGAAAAATTAGGCTTCGTTGGCCGCGAAGAAGGCATTTCGTCGTATGCTGTGGTGCTTTTAATCAAAGAATAGCTACAACCTGTACTTCCTACTTTTTCTTTTGCACAAGAAACGTACTTATTGGATAATGATCGGAGAATTCAACCTTGTGTCGGGTATAGTTGTATGCCTTAAAGTGCTTCGAATGAAATATATAATCGATACGATTCTGAGGAAGCTTGCCCCGGTAAGTATTTGAAACACCACTCCCCGATTCAACAAAAGAATCCTTCAATTTGGCGCTAATTTCGCCGTATGTGAACGAAATAGGAGTGTCATTAAAGTCGCCGCAAACAATTACGGAATAAGGACATGCAGCAATATGCCCGCTTAATTTCACAACTTGCTTCGCCCGATAAATATTCCCCCACTTAAGTTTTGAAGCAATTGTACGCATTTCCTTCATCTTTTGAGAATCAAGGCCGGGATCGTCAATAACAGAATATGCAGATGTATTAATTCCAAACGACTGCAAATGACAATTATACACCCTCACGGTATCGTTACCAATCTTAATATTAGTGAAAATCACCATGTTCTTTGTGTCTTCAAAACGAATTTCCCCCATCGAAACTATGGGGTAACTGGTAAAAGTAACTGGCCCTCCCCACTTGCTTTGGTGCGCCAACTGACAGTGCTTAATACCCGGGAACATGCTTTTTAACTTAATAGGATTCAGATCTCCTTCTTTTTGAAGTTTTGTTTCCTGCAAGCATATAATGTTAGCCTTTTGCGCTGCAATAAAATCAATAATAGCGTCATTATCCTTCTTTTTTTCGAGGTAAGAATAAAAATTTTGCACGTTATAACTCAATACTTTAATTCCTTCTTTTCGAGCAGTATGCCTAGGCAAAAACTGAAAATAGCTGGTATTGATGTGCATTCCGATAACAATACATACCGCTGAAATCAAAATAAACTGACGTTTGAAAAACATCCAAAAGAAGACAAACAAAACATTAATTAGAAGCAAATATGGGAAAGCTAAGCCTAAAACAGATGGAATCCAAAACTTTACAGGGTTAACCTCCGACACCAGGTAAGATGCCAACAACGCCAGTGCAACACAAATATTGAACACAAGGATAATATTTCGGATTACTTTTCTCAAAAAACCAGTGTTTATATTGTTTCCAAAGATAAAATGTATCGCTTCAATTTTCAAAATTACCCTTAATAACTTTCAAGCTATCTTCTGCCCCTTCTTACAAAAATTAAAAATAATCTATTGATATAACATATTATCTTACAAGAGGTTCTTTCTCAAGAACAATATTATATTCTAAACAAAAAAAATGCGACCTTTGCAAAAAATTAGAATAACGATGAGAAGTAACAAAACAGGTAATAGCCAGTTAAAAAGAAAAACTACCACACCAGCCCAAATAGCTAAAAAAAAGAGCGATAGCCGAATAAAATCAAAGCCAGCCAACAAAGCTACAAGCAAACAGGCGGGCAAAGGCATCGAAAGGAACAGTCGTGTTGAAGTTATATCAACCGGAAAAACAGAAAAGCCCGTAGTAGAAAGAAAGAAACCAACCCTTTCAACTCCAGCCAAAAGAGGCTTCCGTCCCGATGAAAAAATTAGATTGAACCGCTTCCTTGCTAATTCAGGCGTATGTTCACGTCGCGAGGCCGATGTATATATCAACACGGGATGTGTCACTGTCAACGGGAAAATTACCACCGAACTAGGCACCAAAGTCTCATTAAGCGATGATGTTCGTTTCAACGGGCAATCTCTTTGTCCGGAGAAAAAAGTTTACCTGTTACTCAACAAACCCAAAGGTTACGTTACAACTACCGATGACCCACAGGAGCGCAAAACCGTTATGGAATTAGTTGTCAACGCTTGCCCGGAAAGAATTTATCCTGTTGGCCGGCTCGACCGCGATACCACAGGATTGCTGCTCTTTACCAACGACGGCGATTTGGCGAAGAAGCTAACCCACCCAAGTCATTCCCGGAAAAAAATATACCAGGCCACCCTTAATAAACAGCTAACCAAAAACGACCTTCTGTCAGTTGCCCGGGGTATCGATCTCGATGATGGTCCAATTGCAGCCGACTCAATTAATTATGTCGATGAAGAAGACAAACGCGAAATTGGCATCGAAATCCACTCGGGCCGAAACCGCATTGTACGCCGCATTTTCGAGCATCTTGGCTATGAGGTGACAAAACTCGACCGAGTATATTTTGCCGGATTAACCAAAAAGAACCTGCCGCGGGGGAAATGGCGTTTTCTGACTCAGGCAGAAATAAATCAATTAAAAATGCTCAAAGTGTAATTTTCTTGCCAAATATGCTACATATCGTAAAACAGAATGTTCAACACAAAGATATTTGAAAACAAAAAATGTGAAGATCATTCTGTTTCAAGCTAGTAAGAATTAGTAATTTGTGTAATTATTGCAAACAGAGAATGTTTATCGGGTCAATTCTAATGGTCTTTTTTAAGGGATAATGCCAGTGAAAGATGTGTTTCTAAATATTGTAACCCAAAACCAAGGGATAATCCACAAAGTTTGTGGCATTTATTGTGACACACATGAAGACCGGCAAGACCTTTTTCAGGAAATTGTATCCCAGTTATGGCGTTCATTCCCAACATTCCGCAACGAGTCGAAAGTATCGACATGGATGTATCAGGTTTCGCTTAACACCGCCATTACCCATTTTAAAAAGAACAAGAAACGGCCCGACCGAAGCGAAATTGGGAAAAGCATCTATCTTATTCCCGATGAAATTTATGACGACACATTCGAAGACCAAGTAAAAGTGTTACACAAAGCCATTGCAAAATTATCCAGAATTGAGAAATCGATTGTCCTGCTGTACCTTGAAGATAAAAAGTACGAGGAAATTGCGGAGATAATAGGCATCACGCAAAATTATGTTCGCGTAAAAATGAACCGGATTAAGGGCAAATTAAAAAAACTCATGGAGGAGGAAGCATAATGGAATTAGAAGATTTAAAGAAAACATGGGACAAAATTTCTTCCGAAAACGAGAAAAGACAACTCAATCAGGAAGATATTGACACGTTACTAAAGAACCGCACTCTCGATATTACTGAGAAAATTGGACGAAATATCCGTATTGGGCTCATTATAATTTTGGCTTGGATTGGACTTTGGGTTGCCATTGAAATGCGGGTTACCCCAAAGCTCGAAAAAATTATCTCAGAGCCCACCCTCTCAGGTAATTTGGTAAACTGGATGACAGCCATTGAAGGGTTTACATACCTGCTAATTATTGTTGCCATAATTGTCTTTTGGGTTAATTACAACCGCATTGAAAAACAAAACAGTACTCAAATCAACCTTAAGAAAAAAATCACCCTGCATATCAGGACTCTAAATCTGTATAAAACCATGTTTTATATAATACTGATAATAATCCTTTTAAACATCACAGTCGCATTTAGTACCGGATTTATTTCAGGATTCAATTCTCAAACTGTTGCCCAGCAACTCAACATCTCTAATATTTCATTTTTCAAATGGCTGATTATTGGTATGTCATTTCTGTTAACATTGGGTATTGTAATTTCAATTTACTACTTCTTGTTTCATTTATTCTTCAACCGACTCTACGGCAAGTACTTGAAACAACTAAAGAATACTCTAAAAGAATTCGACGAGGTTAATTCTCTGCAATAAAAGTCCTAAGCAAATTGGCTTAATTTGGTTCTTCGGGAACAAATACTATATCTTTGTATCGATATTTTACACAATGGGGTGCCCATAAAAATCCTGCATCCAGTGTATTGAGAAGATAATTTCAGTGTGTTTTCATCTGAAGCAACCTTCTCTCAACGACATTTAAGCGGGGTTAAAAATTAAGGGCTGAGATCATACCCTCTGAACCTGATCCGGCTAGTACCGGCGAAGGGAAGGTGTTTTCAGGATGTAAATTCCTGCCTCATTGGTTATTTGTTTAACCAAAATCTTTATTACAATGAAACTTTTATTTTCAGTATTAATCTTACTAACCGGGGTACTGGGTTTTGCCCAATCAAACTTATCGGGAAGAATTACCACGACCGAGAACGAAGCTCTCCCCGGAGCCACAATTGTTATGAAAGGTACCTCCTTGGGTGCCATCTCTAATGAAAACGGAGAGTTCTTATTTCCAAAACTCAAAAATGGGCGGTATCAGCTTAATGTCTCATTTATCGGTTACCAACCCTACTCAACCGAAATTACCCTGAGCAAAGACCTACATCTTGCCATTACCCTTCAGAAGAGCGAAGTAATGACTGATGAAGTATTCGTCTATGCCACACGTGCCGGAGTAAATGCGCCAGTAGCTTCGTCACGCCTAACTGCCAACGTACTCAGAGAAAAGAACATCGGTCAGGATATCCCTTATATTCTTGCAACAACGCCCTCGTTTGTTTCCACATCAGACGCTGGCGCTGGTGTTGGGTACACCGGCTTCAGAATCCGTGGAACCGATGCAAACCGAATCAATGTAACAATCAATGGCATTCCATTTAACGAAGCCGAATCGCACGATGTGTATTGGGTAGATATGCCCGACATTACGTCTTCAGTCGAAACAGTTGAAATTCAGCGGGGTGTAGGCACATCAACCCAAGGAGCAGCCGCGTTTGGGGCAACCATTAATATGCAAACTACCACTTTAAGGGAAGAACCCTATGGTGAATACAGTGGTTCTGCCGGATCATTTAATACCTTCAAAAACACGTTCAGTACGGGTTCCGGTTTGCTAAATAATCATTTCAGTTTTGATGCCAGGCTTAGTGCTATTACTTCCGATGGCTTCATAGACCGTGCATTTACTAAAATGAATTCATATTATCTCTCGGGCGGTTATTATTCCGGTCAATCAATTGTTAAGCTGGTTGTATTCTCTGGCAAAGAGAAAACTTACCAGGCATGGAACGGAGTGCCATCGGTACGCCTCAACAACGATATTGATGGTATGAAACGTTATGAAGAACACTGGTTGTATTCTGCGGAGGAAACCGCCGAAATGCTGGCTTCAAACCCCAGAACCTACAACCTCTACACTTACGAAAACGAAACCGACAATTACCGACAAGATCACTATCAACTCCTTTACAATCAGAAATTCGGGCCCAGCATCAATATGAATACTGCTCTTTTCTACACCCACGGACAAGGTTACTATGAACAATTCAAAAAAGATCAGGAGTTCGGCGACTATGGAATGAAGAATTTTATAACAGACAGAGACACAATAACATCAACTGACCTCATTCGTCAAAAATGGCTTTACAACCATTTCTACGGCGGCACTTACTCTTTGAATTACAAGCACCTGAAATCGGATATTACCCTGGGTGCCGGATGGAATCGCTACGATGGGCTTCATTATGGAAAAGTAATTTGGGCTGAATTTATGGGCGAAAACCCTAAAGATTTTGAATGGTACCGAGGTTCTGGCTTAAAAACCGATTTCAATATCTACCTAAAATATAATGTTGCAATTAGCACTCAATTGAGTCTTTATGCCGATCTTCAATACCGTAACATCCTGCATTCGATCGATGGAATTGACGATGATCTTAGAGATTTGACCCAAGACCACAACTACGACTTTTTAAACCCAAAACTGGGAATCACTTTTCTTCCAACATCAAACTCGAAGGCATACCTTTCCTGGGCAGTGGGAAACCGCGAGCCAAACAGAAGCAATTTTACCGATGCAGATCCAAATGGCAAACAGCCAACATTTGAAACGTTGAATGATTTTGAAATGGGATATCAGCTTTCGTGCAACAATTTCTCGGCAGGGGCAAACCTCTATTTAATGCTCTACAAAAACCAGCTCATTTTAACCGGCGAAATAAACGATGTGGGTTCAGCCATCATGGTGAATGTCGACAAAAGTTACCGAACTGGGATAGAACTGGCGGCAGGAGTGAAGATACTACCAACTCTTTCGTGGAACTTGAATACAACCCTGAGCAGCAATAAAATCGTCGACTTTACGGAGTATGTTGACAATTGGGATACCGGCGGACAAGACAGCATTTCGATAGGAACAACAAACATAGCCTTCTCTCCATCGGTAGTTGCCAACAGTGTTATCGACTATGAGCCGATACCCCGGTTGAAATTATCATTCATCTCGCAATACGTTGGAAAACAATACATCGACAACAGCTCTAACAACAGCCGATCGCTCAATGCTTACTTGGTCAATAATCTTAAATTGAGCTACACGATACAGCCCGGTTTCGTAAAAGACATTCAAATACATCTTCAGGTAATGAATTTATTCAACGAAGAATATGAGACGAATGCCTGGGTTTACTCATACATATACGATGGTAGCAGACATAAGATGGATGGATACTTTCCCCAAGCAGGAATTCATTTTATGATTGGTGCTAACATAAAATTTTAACAGCGGTATATAATGTAAAAAAGGCTCCTTCGGGAGCCTTTTTCATTTATTCTTCAATTGTTCCGTCATTATGAATGTCTTTATCGACAAGAATTCGCCCGCAATATTCGCAAACAATTATCTTCTTGTGCGACGCAATGTCGAGTTGGCGCTGAGGCGGAATTTTATTAAAACAACCACCGCAGGCATCGCGTTCAACAGAAACAACCGCTAAACCATTTCTTGCATTTTTACGAATACGCCTAAAAGCGGCCAAGAGTCTGTCTTCAATAAGGACTTCAATTTTAGAAGCCTTTTCGTTCAAGCGCTCGGTCTCAATTTTAGTTTCGGCTGTAATTTCTTCCAGCTCTGTTTGCTTGCGATCCAAATCATCTTCGCGCTCTTTCAATTGCTCTTTAGAAGATCCTATTGCAGTATTCTTCTTCTCCAACTCAGCCGTAAACTCCTTAATCCTCTTTTCCGAGAGTTCAATCTCAAGATTCTGGAATTCAATCTCTTTAGAAAGAGAGTCGAACTCACGATTATTCCTAACATTGTTTTGCTGTTCGGTGTATTTTGCAATCAACCCTTTCGATTCAACAATTGCAGCTTTGCGACTTGCAACAGCTGTTTCAAGATTTTTTATTTCATCCTGATAATTGTTTATACGGGTTTTCAGCCCGGCAACTTCATCTTCCAGGTCTTGAACTTCAAGAGGTAACTCGCCACGAAGTATTTTCAACTTATCCATTTCGGAAGCTACAGCCTGTAGATCAAATAATAATCTCAACTTTTCTTCAATGGACATCTCTTTTCCAGCGACGTTCTGATTTTGCATTGTCATGTTGCTTGTAAATTTTTATATTAATCGATTCAGAACAAATATTTTACAGGATTCGTTTGCACATTAGACAAACGGATGGCAAATTTAGAAAATTTATTTGTAACTATTTCTAAAAAAAGTTCTTTAGTGAATTGTTCGCTTTCATAATGTCCTATGTCGGCAATAACCATAGAATTGTCGGCTTCGAAGAACTGATGATACTTAATGTCTCCGGTGAGATATAAATCAGCTCCTGCCTGACGGGCTTCTGCAATTAACGAGCTTCCTGCCCCTCCGCATAGTGCAATTTTCCGCACATCCTTGCTCCCATCACCCGCATACTTGACGGCCTCACATCCAAACACATCTTTTACATGTGATAAAAAAACATCGGCCTTAACTGCCTCGCTTAGGTATCCTGCCACTCCCAACCCAACATTTCCGGCTTGATTGTCGAGCGGAATGACATCATATGCCACTTCCTCATAAGGATGCACACCAAGCATAGCAGAAATGACTTTCGATTGCAGATAAAAAGGAAAAACAGTTTCGATTTTAACTTCATCTGTTTCAACAAATTCACCTTGACTGCCCAGATAAGGCGTTGCCGCTTCGGTAGCCATAAAAGTTCCTTTTCCAGCAGCATTAAAACTGCACGAACGATAATTTCCCACATGCCCAGCTCCAGCCGAAAACATAGCATCACGTACAAGTGTTGCGTGACTTACGGGAACATAAACAGCCATCTTTTTCAACAGCTCTTTAGTTTTCGAAAGGGTTTCAACATTTTCAAGACCGAGCTTCCGTGCCATCATATAGCTCACACCGCCATTAACCACATCGATACTTGTATGAGCTGCATAAATAGCAATATCATGTTTAATCGCCTTGATAAGAATACGTTCGGCTTCAGTGCGCCCTGTAACTTTCTTCAACGCAGAAAAAATAAACGGATGATGAGCAATAATAAGATTTTCTCCCCCGGCAATTGCCTCATCCACTACAGCTTCGGTGACATCAAGGGATACCAATGCAGAAGAAGCTTCCCAAGATAAGTTGCCGGTAATAAGTCCGGAATTATCCCACGACTCCTGCAAAGCAGAGGGTGCAAATTCTTCTAGGCAATTAACAATATCATGAATTCTCAAGGCAAGAGAAATTATAGTTCATTCTTGATTTCGACCAACATCCAACGGATGTTCTTAAGTTGCTTAACCACTTCGTGCTCATTCACAACATCTTCGCGATTTTGTTTTATCTTTTGCTGGGCACCTTTTAGTGTCATTCCCCTCTCTTTCACCAAATGATAAACAAGCCTGATTTCCTCTATCGATTCTTTAGTAAACAGACGGTTTCCTTTTTTGTTCTTCTGCGGAGAAATCGTGTCAAAGTTTTTTTCCCAGAACCGTATCAACGAAGGGTTCACACCAAACATTTCAGCAACTTCGCCAATGGTGTAAAAATGCTTTTCTATTATAGGTTGTTTGTATGGCACGATGATTTACATTAGTCGAAACTTTGCCCATTATTAGACGAGCGGGCAACCAACTGAGCAAATTGCTCTGGTGTAAGATCCTTGAAGAAATAATGTTTAGGATCTACATTTCTTCCATCTTTATTAACTTCGTAATGCAAATGCGGAGCTGTTGAAGTTCCCGTACTCCCAATGAATCCAATTACCTGCCCACGCTTTACTTTATCTCCGGGCTTAACATTGAAACCAGAAAGATGAGCATAAAGTGTTGAATACCCGAAACCATGGTCGATAACAACATGTTTTCCATGACCATCGCGCAAGGAAGGGGTTTCCTTTACAATTCCATCGCCAGTAGCGTAAACTTTTGTTCCTTTGGGAGCAACAAAATCAATCCCCCAGTGAAACATCTTTACTTTATAAATGGGGTGAATCCTCATTCCCCATCCTGAAGAAGTATGGTCAAGATCCTTATTTGCAACAGGCATAATAGCTGGGGTGCAAGCCATTTCCCGATCTTTTTTCAAGGCAATGTTCAAAACTTCTTCATACGATTTAGCCTGAATGTAAGCCTGTTTCGATATCTCATCTATTTTTTTCGACGTATTCAATACAATTTCTGCATCGCTAAGCTGTTCGAGCGAAGCGTACCTGTTATCGCCTCCAAAACCTGCCTTGCGAACATCTTCCGGAATAGGGTTTTTCCCTAAAACAACTCGATAAATGTTGTCGTCCCGCACCTGAAGTTCTTCTAGTACGGTTTCCAACTGTGTCAATTTAGAATTCAGAAAATTATATTGAGATAAAAGCTGTTGATTTTCTTTGCGCAATGATTTTACTTCGGGAGTTTCGAAGTGAGATACAAAAAGTGTTGAGAATGCAATAGATACAATAACAAAAAAAACTAAAAAGCCTAAAATTAACATTACACTTTTGCTCCGCTTCTTCGTTTTTGGTTCGAAGCATAGTGTCTGTGGATTAAAATGGTATTTATGTCCCCCCATCATTCAAAAAATTACTGGAAATAATAGTCGTTCTAAATGTACAATTTCTATTTTTGCATCGCTCAAATAGAAATTTTCCCTATCTGTAGCAAAACTAATAATATTTTTAAAAATTCCTAAGGACTATTTTTTCTAATTCAATAATTTTTTGTGTTATATGACATCTCAAGAAATAAGAAAAGCATTCCTCGATTTTTTCAAAAGCAAGGAACATCAGATTGTCAGCTCTGCTCCAATGGTTGTTAAAAACGACCCAACCCTCATGTTTACCAACGCGGGGATGAATCAGTTTAAAGACATTTTCTTGGGCAACGAACCAGCAAAATACCGCCGTGTTGCCGATACCCAAAAGTGCTTGCGCGTATCGGGAAAACACAACGACCTTGAAGAAGTTGGCCATGACACATACCACCACACCATGTTCGAAATGCTCGGTAACTGGTCATTTGGCGATTATTTCAAAAAAGAAGCCATCGGTTGGGCCTGGGAATTTTTAGTAGATAAAATGGGCATTTCGCCCGACAGACTTTATGCCACTGTATTTGAAGGCAATGAAGAAGACGGCGTTGCAAGAGATAACGAAGCTTTTGAATATTGGAAGCAATTCCTTCCAGAAGACCGGATCCTTTTGGGCAACAAAAAGGATAATTTCTGGGAAATGGGCGACACAGGGCCCTGTGGTCCTTGCTCTGAAATACACGTCGACATCAGACACGACAGTGAGAGAGCATTGATTGCAGGTAAAGATTTAGTAAATAATGACCACCCTCAGGTTATCGAAATATGGAACAATGTTTTCATTCAATATAACCGCAAAGCAAATGGCAAACTAGAAGAATTGCCGGCAAAACATGTCGACACCGGCATGGGTTTTGAAAGACTTTGTATGGTGATTCAGGGTAAACAATCAAATTACGATACCGATGTTTTTCAAACTATTATCACTGAAATTGGAAAGCTTGCCGGGAAAAAATATGGCATCGACGCAAAACAAGATATTGCCATGCGCGTTATTGCCGACCACCTCCGGGCTATATCGTTTGCCATTGCCGACGGACAACTTCCTTCGAATAATAAGGCAGGCTATGTGATCCGCCGCATTTTACGCCGTGCAGTGCGCTATGGCTACACTTTCCTCAACTTCAGGGAAGCATTCATTTACAGACTGGTGTCTGTTCTTAAAGACCAAATGGGCAATGCATTCCCCGAATTGGTTGCACAGGAAAACCTCATCGCGAAAGTGATTAAAGAAGAGGAAGAATCGTTCCTCAAAACATTGGAAACTGGACTCAGGCTTCTCGACGGCATGATCCAAAAAGTAAAAGCCGACGGGAAAAACGAAGTTGATGGCAAAGATGCATTTACCCTTTACGACACGTTCGGTTTTCCTCTCGACCTCACCGAACTCATCCTTAAAGAAAATAATTTATCGGTCAATATTGAGCAGTTCAATGCCGAAATGGAACAGCAAAAAAGCCGTTCACGGAATGCAGCTGCTCAGGAAGCTGGCGACTGGATTGAAATCAGAAATTCCGACAGTGTTGAATTCCTTGGCTACGATTTTGAAACCACTGAAGTACGCATAACCCGTTACCGGCAAGTAAAAACCGCTAAAAAAACGTTGTTTCACCTCGTATTCGACAAAACTCCTTTCTATGCTGAATCCGGAGGTCAAGTCGGAGATTCGGGACATATTGAAGCCGATAATGAAATAATTGCCATTATCGACACTCAAAAAGAAAACAACCTGATTATTCATATCACCGAAAAACTTCCCTCTGACCCATCAACAACTTTCATAGCTATTGTGCCCCACGAAACACGCATGCGCACTGCCAACAACCACTCAGCCACACACTTACTCGACCACGCGTTGCGTACAGTATTGGGTTCACATGTCGAACAAAAAGGTTCGCTGGTTACACCCAATTACTTGCGTTTCGACTTCAGCCATTTCCAAAAAGTAACCGACGAAGAGTTGCTGACGGTACAACGTTTGGTTAATGCGGCGATCAGGGAAAATATTTCCTGCAATGAATTTCGTTCCATTCCGCTCAAAGAAGCCAACGAGATGGGAGCTATTGCCCTCTTTGGGGAAAAATACGGAGAAGAAGTTCGCGTTATCAAATTTGGCGACTCTATTGAATTCTGCGGTGGCATACACGTAAAAGCAACCGGACAAATTGGAATGTTTCAAATTATTTCAGAAAGTGCAATTTCTGCCGGTGTTCGGCGAATTGAAGCCATTACAGGGCAAAAAGTTGAAGAGTATCTGGAAAATGCAACCTCAACATTAAAGCAACTGAAATCGCTGCTTAACAACCCATCCGATATCCCGCAAGCAATTCAGGATCTTCACGATAAGAATTCTGCTCTTTCCAAGCAAATTGAAGAAGTTGAGCGAAAAGAAGCCATGAAGATTAAAGATTCATTGAAAAGAAAGGCTCAGCTTATAAACGGCATTACTATTATTAGCGAAACGCTAACACTGGAAAACGCCGCTCTCATTAAAGACATCTGTTTCCAGTTGCGCAACGAAATTCCTAACTTGTTTATGGTCGTTGGAGCGTCAATTGCGGGAAAAGCCAATCTGTCGATTATTATTTCGGACAATTTAGTGGCTGAAAGAAAGTTACATGCCGGGAACATAGTTCGCGAAGCAGCAAAAGCAATTCAAGGCGGTGGTGGCGGGCAACCGTTCTATGCTTCGGCTGGAGGGAACAACCCGGAAGGGCTCAAACAAGCCTATGAAATTGCCTTGTCTTCGATAAAATAAAGACTCATTATCTAACTTGGTATATTAACCAAGTGATATAATACTTGATAAAAGTTGAAAAAGCCATGGAAATCCATGGCTTTTTCAACTTTTATTCTTTAAAATTCAAAATCACGCTACTAACCAGAATAAAAATATATTTCTGTTTCTCAAGTTCTTATAATGAATAATCTTTATTTATTTATCGATATAAGCCCTATGAAGCTTCATGGTTTATTGGATTATTATACTTTAGACGATTGGAAATCTGGAAAACATTTTTTTATTTATGGAAATTAATAACCTGTCGGTCGAACGGACGTTCGATCTTCTCGACTTATATAATACCGAATACTCTTCGAAGAAAGTAGCCTTGGGTGGAAAAAATGCCAATGGTTGGTACACCTATTCAGCCAAAGAATATGTCGACTATGTCAACAACCTGAGTTATGGATTGCTTTCCATTGGGATTAACAGGGGCGATAAAATTGCCACAGTAACTGTAAACCGCCCCGAATGGAATTTTATCGATCTGGCGATAGCCCAAATTGGAGCAGTGCATGTACCCATATATCCAACCATTAGTATCGAAGAATATAAATACATCCTTGAGCATTGCGAAGCTAGAGTTGTGTTCGTAGGAGATAAAAAGCTGTATAGCAAAATCTGCGATCTTGTCAGTGAGACCAGCATGCTGGAAAAGATTTATTCGTTCGACGAACTGGAGTCGGTTGAAAACTGGAAAAAATTGGTTGAATTAGGCGTAAAATTTGAAAACAAACCTTTACTGGATGAAATTAAAGCATCTATCTCGAGCAATCATTTGGCAACCATAATATATACCTCAGGAACCACAGGTGTGCCCAAAGGTGTAATGTTGTCGCACGAGAATTTATGCTCCAACTTTAAAGCCCACTCAAAACACCACCCATTAGGCAAAGAATCTACAGCCATAAGTTTTCTCCCACTCTGTCATGTTTACGAACGCAGCATGAACTATCATTTTCAATATAAGGGACTTGCCATTTATTATGTTGGAAACCTCGGACAGATAATGCCTGCGCTAAAAGAAATAAAACCTGACATTTTTAATACCGTGCCCCGTTTATTGGAAAGAATTTACGACGGACTGATCGATAAAGGAAAAGAGTTGAAAGGCATCAAAAAGACGTTATTTTTCTGGGCTGTCAAACTTGGAAAAAAGTTCGACTATGGTAAACCTTTCTCAATATTTTTCAATATTAAACGCAAAATTGCTGACAAACTGATCTATATAAAATGGAGAGAAGCGTTGGGCGGGAATGTGAAATATGTTGTCTCGGGCGGAGCAGCCTTGCAGCCACGAATTGCCAGAGTACTTGGCATCGCCAACATTCAAGCCATTGAAGGATATGGCCTTACAGAAACCTCACCTGTAATCGCGGTCAGCAACATTACTACTAATGAAATTCGCATTGGCACAGTTGGTCCCATACTTGCCGGTGTTGAAGTGAAATTTGCCGAGGATGGAGAAATTCTTTGCAAAGGACCAAATGTTATGATGGGCTATTACAAAGATGAAGAACGCACACAAATGGCTGTTGACCAGGACGGATTTTTCCACACAGGAGACATTGGAATTCTTGTAGAAGGTAAATACCTGAAAATTACAGACCGGAAAAAAGAGATTTTCAAACTTTCAGGAGGAAAATATATTGCTCCTCAAATGATTGAAAACCGTCTAAAGGAATCGATGTTTATTGAAAATGCGATGGTAATTGGCGAAAACGAGAAGTTTGCTTCAGCGCTAATTGTTCCTTCGTTCAGTCACATTGATAAATGGGCTGCAGGTAAGGGCCTGGCCTTCTCTTCTCACGAAGAAATGATCAACCATCCTGAGATTCTTTCAACATTACAGCGTGAAGTTTCAGAAATTAACAAAACCCTTGGTCAAGTCGAAGAGATCAAACGTTTTAGATTAGTGCCCGACAGTTGGTCGCCCGAATCGGGTGAAATGTCGCCTACTCTTAAACTGAAGCGAAACTACATCGCTAAAAAGTATGCCTATATCATTGAAGATATTTTTGCCACTTCGCGTGACGAAGAACCTAACGGACTAAAGAAACTGAAAATCCCGAAAATTAACCTCAGTTTAAGCGAGCTTATCAACAAACTTCGAAACGGAAATATATTCGTTTAAATATCACACTAACAAAAAAAGAGAAGCAAGTGCTTCTCTTTTTTTGTTATATAATGAACTGTATTACAAACCAAATGCTGCTTTTACTTTGTCAACATAGTCAATTTTTTCCCAAGTGAACAGTTCTACTTCAACCTCTATATTTTCGAAATATGAAGAGTTGAACTTTTTCACAACTGTTTTAGGTTCGCGTCCCATGTGCCCATAAGCCGCTGTTTCTTCATAAATCGGGTTTCTAAGTTTCAACCGTTGTTCAATAGCTTTTGGCCTCATGTCGAAGATCTCGGCAACTTTCTGTGCAATAACGCTATCGGAACATTTCACATTCGATTTTCCATAGGTGTTAACGAAAATATTCATTGGCTTTGCAACGCCAATAGCATAAGCAACCTGAACAAGAATTTCGTCAGCAACACCAGCTGCCACAAGGTTTTTTGCAATGTGCCTGCAAGCATAAGCCGCTGAACGGTCAACTTTCGAAGGGTCTTTACCTGAGAATGCTCCGCCCCCGTGGGCTCCTTTTCCTCCGTAGGTATCAACAATAATTTTACGACCGGTAAGACCTGTATCTCCGTGAGGACCTCCAATAACAAATTTACCAGTTGGATTTACATGGTAGATAATTTTATCGTTGAACAACGCTTTAACGCGTTCGGGCAATGTAGCCAATACCCTGGGGATCAAAATCGAAACAACATCGGCTTTGATTTTGGCAATCATCTCTTCATCAGCTTTCAACTGAGCCTCAACTGAATTATTAACAGGATGGATAAAGTCGTCGTGCTGAGTAGAAACCACAATGGTATCTACACGAACAGGGTCTCCATTATCGTTGTATTCAATGGTAACCTGCGATTTCGAGTCGGGACGAAGATAAGTCATTACCTTTCCTTCGCGGCGAATTGCTGCCAGTTCGAGAAGTAATTTATGCGACAACTCAAGAGATAGTGGCATATAGTTGTCGGTTTCCTTACATGCGTATCCAAACATCATTCCCTGGTCGCCAGCCCCCTGATTCATAGGATCTTCGCGAACTACTCCCCGGTTAATATCGGGACTCTGCTCATGAATAGCAGAAAAAACGCCACATGAATCGCCATCGAAACGGTATTCGGCTTTGGTATAGCCAATTCGGTTTATCACTTCTCGAGCAACCTCCTGTACATCAATGTATGTTTCGGTCTTAATTTCGCCAGCCAATACCACCTGGCCAGTTGTTACTAACGTTTCGCAAGCCACTTTCGAATTCGGATCGAAAGCCAAAATTTTGTCGAGAATAGCATCAGAAATTTGGTCGGCTACTTTATCGGGATGCCCTTCTGAAACCGACTCTGAGGTAAATAAATAACTCATAATACGTAACTTTAAATTAGTAATAATGAGTGGAAGATGTGAAAAAGATGTGCAATCGTTTATATACGAATGCTTTAGCATTTTTTTCTGTGGTTGCAATCATTCACAAATCTCTCCACATTTTTAACGCAACAAATATAAAACAATTCTCCTTCAAAAAAGATTTTTGTTTTTTATATTAGTTTTCACCATCGATTTCTTCATATTCGACATATTCCCCTTCGGCTTTGCTATCTTTTCTGGCAACTTTCTTCCCTGCAATAATTTTTGTATATCCTGCTTCTTTAGAATATACATGATTTTCATTACCCGAATCTTGCTTGCCCATACTAAAAAGACCGAAGATCCATCGGAGAAGAAAGATAAAAACAACTAAAGTTAAAATCACTCTAAAAGACGAGATGACAGACGTTAGGATAAACGACATAATGATACAATTTAATGATGTTTAGAAATAGTTCTATTAATTAGCGTTGACCGTAATTTGAGCTTTGTCGCTCAATTGGGCACATTTGTTAATATCATCGATGGAGATATTGCCAAAAAAGGAGAAAAGCAAACAGTCTGATCTGTCTATCAGCAAGATATGAAACTCGCTCATAGCCGAACGGCTACCTCTGCCCCATAGCAATGCATCGCTACTGTTCCATTGCTGTTTGCAGCCTCTGCAGTTTATTTCTGAAGATGTTATTGTAAAATAACCTGAACTATTAAATTCATTGGCAATTCGGTCGAACACGTTTTGAGAAGTCAGTTGTCCATCGTTTTCATCATAATTGAGAAATCGGAACATGGTAAGTTTCGAGAGCACATCTTTAGTGTCATCATCAAGGAACATCTCATAAGAAGACATTGCCGATTTTGAAAGGCTCATAGAAGAAACACCATCTTTGCCTTCAAACATATCGTATACTTTTTTTGTGGCATTTTGTGCCGTTCCAACAATACTTGCCATGATCATGGCCAGTAATATTCCTAATTTTACAAAAAAACTCATAGGGTTATTTTATAAGGGTTAAACCATTATCACTCATTTCCCAATACTTATCAAGCATATCGCCTTCCCACATATTTTGTTGATTTTCAATGCTGGAAACAATTGGGAGCAAGCTCTGATGAAAAAAGATAACTGTCTCTGTGGGAAGCTTCATAGTTAAATCGACCCGCTGAGAACGCCATTTGTCAGACTTCTGTAACGTAAAGAATTGTCTTAAGAACAAGGTATCACCCGCAACCGAATAATCGTATTCAATACGATCGGCATTAGTTTTGGCCGAGCGATAGTTGTTACCTTTGGCATACCTATTGACTATAAGTTCAGAATAATTTCCATCACTTTTTTCGACCGTAAATTTGGCTTTACCAACAATTTTTTCAACGCCATTATCATCAACTACCATGATATGGTTCATGCTAACTTTGGGTTTTTTCTCAAAATTGTCGTCCGTTGCAAGTTTAATATATATTGTATCGGAAGCAAAAGCGAGGCTATTCGTTTCGGATGCTGTTGCCGAAGTACTAAAAACATTAACCGCCCCTATCACCGATGAAATGGCAACCACAATAGCGATGAACCAAACAGCCAATGCCGATAAAACAACCGGGCGGCCGCTTGTAGATATATTAAACATTAACCGGGAACCTAAGTAAATTAATAGCAGAAGTGGCAACCCCAGGACAACTAAGGCTGAAATAACCATTGTTGAACTCGATGTTTGTGAAAAAAAGTGGTTAAAAAAACCATCTTGAGCTAGAGGATGAAACACTTGTGGTAATTTATCAACAACTTCGGATAAAAAAACAAAACCCGTGATTAATGCAGCCAGGTTCAATATCCCAAAAGCAAAAAGAAGGAACCCTATAACCTTGTTAAAACTAGAAGGTTTAACCGGCTTTTCGGTTGCAACATTTTGCGAATATCGATTCTCAGAGCTTGCTGAACCAGAAAGATTCTGCGAAAAATTACGTTGCCCCGACAAATCATTGTTTTCACCCGCAGAAGCCGGAGGAGGCAAAATATTGCTTTTTTTGCCCATTCCAATCCAAAGAATTATATATACCAAAAGCACTAAGCCAGATGAAACAATGAAAAACACGACAAACAATAAGCGAACAATTATTTTATCGGATTTTAGGTATTGCGCCAACCCACTACAAACACCTCCAATAATGGCAGAATTGGTATCGCGATACAATTTTGAACCAGATAAAGGCTCGGAGGTATTGGTTGCCGAATTGTAAATCGGCTGCTGATCTGCAGTTACGTTTTCGAAGCTATACACCGAGTTGCCCAGCGAGTCGATAGCATTTTGAACCAAACTCTCGTTGATTATATCACTATCGGGAAGACGGTTTGTGGTGAAATATGACGCAATACGCCTTTCAACCTCAATAAGTATTGCCCGCTGGTTGCTGTAACCAGAGTAATGAAGCGAGATCTTGTCGATGAAAGCTTTCAACTGTTCGTAGGCTCTATGCTCTAATGAAAACGAAACTCCTGAAAGGATTACAATAATTGTTTGCATGACTATAAATTTCTCAATTTTGGATTAAAGATAAAGACTAAGCAACAAAAGCGCCAATCGAAACTAGATTGGTTACAATAAATATATCGGCAAATGAAATAAAATAGCAGGTAAACGAAAGAACAGAACCCACGTATAGGAGCACCGGAATTAAAAAATAAAGCCGCGATTTAACAAAAGAATGAAATAAAAATTGTAAATTAGATGGTCAGTTAATTTTTTTAATGTAATTTCGAAGAATAGAAGGAATCGGGATTCGTCAAATCTGAAACATAACTGGTTATTATGCAGGAAACCAATGATTCATTAATTTTTGTTGTTGAAGATAACAGAGTATACAACAAGCTTATAGTGAGTTACTTAAAAACAAATAATTTCACTAATGTAATGCCTTTTTATTCGGGTGAAGATGCAATAAATAATTTGTATCGAAATCCAGACATCATTATTCAAGATTTTTTGCTTGATGGAATGAATGGGATTGATGTACTTAAAAAAGCTAAGGAACAAAACACCAATATAGAGTTCATATTCCTTTCGGGCCAAGACAATATCGATGTGGCAATAAATACTATGAAATATGGAGCATATGACTACATTGTGAAAGACCAAATGGCACTTAAAAAGCTGGTCAATAAAATCAACAAGATTCAATCGGTCAATAAATTAGTAAAATCAAACAAACGCTATCGAACAGGCGTTGTATGGTTTTTTATTGCATTAGCCGTTATAATTTTAATTGCAATATTATTCATTGTCTTAATCCCATAATGTAAACAGACTAACAAATATTTTACGATTCAAGAATAAGATCCCTTCAGTAATTTTATATTTACCCTACCGTTTGTAAAATTTCACAATGAGATTGGTTTCGCCAATCTCATTTTTTTAAAATTTCTTCATTAACTCAATAAAGCAGTTATAAAATTTATCGTCGTCGACAAAAGAGGCAAAATGAACGGGAGCGCCTTTTGATGTTTTAAACATATTTCCCATCGAAGTTCCCCTCATTTCAATATCAATCGAAGTATTTGATAAACGCACGATATCTGGATATCCCACAAAAAGACAAGGAAGAACATCCCACATGCAATATTCGGGATGGTTATTCTGAGCTATCTCAAGCATGTCGCAAACCAATTGTGAAAGCCTGAAATGGCTGTTTTCTCTAAGGTGATATAATAAATAATTATCCACCGAAACCTGGCAACAGACATCGAGAGGGAAAAGAACAATTTTCACACCCGTGCGAAGCAAGTCCCTTGCCGAGGCCGGATCCCAAAAAATATTCCATTCTGCACTTCCATCATGGTCGGGAGCAATAACATTCCCGTTGGCTAAAAAAGCCCCTGCCATCCACACAATCCGATCAATTTTATGTAAAACAGTAGGATACAAACGAATAGCATTAATAAGATTTGCTGCTGGCCCAGTAAGTACTACTGTTGTATTTTCATCTTGTTCCAGAATTTTCTCAGCAGTGAACTGAGCTGCTTCCATCTTAGAAATCGATCCTAATTGGGACTCGTCATCAGGTCCTAATGCCAATTTTGACAATAACCTGCTTTTTGCCCTCCACTTTTCGGGGAACTGATTAACCGGTTCGGCATTGCTGATGGCCACCTGAAGATCACGCTGACCAAAAAGACCAATTATCCGCTGAATTTGTGTCACGGCACATTCGGAAAAACAATTAGCGTTGGTAAGTGCTATTCCGGTGAGTTTACAATTGTCTAAAGCCATGAGGGTTAATAGCCCAATCATGTCGTCAATTGCACCGTCCATATCAAAAAAAACGGGATGCTGCTTCAAGTTAGGTTGAAGAGGTTCCATCAATTTGGTCATTTGTTAACGTACAAAAGTAAAAATAATATCATTACAATTTTAAAATTGAAAACGTTGAATTTTGACAACTGTTTTGCCCTTCGAAATAAAAAATAGTTGAAAAAAAACCGCTAGCCGCGGTTTTTTTTGTAATATTTATATCCAATGCAAGTATTGAAAATCGAGTCGATGCGGGAGCAACTTATTTTTAGGAAAAACCCTTAGCCCGTAATTATAACTTCCTGGAGTAAGTATCGTGAGATCGAGACAATATGTACAATAATTTCCGTCGACATGTTCAATTCTAAACTCTTGTGTTTCGACAAAAACATCTCGTTCTTCATGCTTCTTAGAAATCACAATCTCAACACCGACATCTTCAGAGGTCAACCCATTTAAATCGAGCGTGATTTTAGCTGGATGAGTTTCCCCAATTTTATAAGTGTGCGCAATTCCGTGTTCAACGTTTGCTTCAACCAATTTTATTCCATCCCATTTAGAAGCAACATTGCCTTTCCAACCTGATATTTTGCGTGCTACTTTAAAGTCATCTGCAATCAACATCCGATAACGATCTGCTTGCGGTCCATAGAATTTTGATATATAATCGTTTAACTGTCGGCGCATAGTAAAGTGCGGAGCTACTTCAGAAATCGTGTTTTTCACATAAGAAATCCATGTTTCAGAAATTCCTTTTTTGTTTCTTTTGTAATATGCAGGTATAATTTCTTGTTCAAAGATGTTATAAATGGTTTCAGCATCTAATTCATCCTGAAATTCAGGCACATCGAATGACTGTTCCATTGGCAAAGACCAACCAGCTTCGGGTTTATAGCCTTCAACCCACCAACCATCGAGTACCGAAAAGTGAACTGTACCGTTCATCACCCCTTTTTCGCCACTGGTCCCCGAAGCTTCGAGCGGACGAGTTGGTGTATTCATCCAAATATCAACCCCTTGAAGCATCATTTTGGCCAGATTCATATCATAATTCTGAATGAAAAGGATCTTTCCAATGAATTCAGGTCGCTTCGAGGTTTCAACAATATATTTTATTAAATCTTGTCCTTGTTTGTCAGCCGGATGAGCCTTCCCTGCGAAAATAAACTGCACCGGATGCTCAGGATGGTTTACAATTTCATTCAGCCGATCGAGGTTTTTAAATAATAAATAAGCTCGTTTATAGGTCGCAAAACGACGGGCAAAACCAACAGTTAACGCATTAGGATTAAACTGGCTTAAGGCTTCGGTTATAAGCTTTGGATTTTCGTTTCGCTGAACCCAGGTATCTGCAAAACGTTGTTTGATATACTCCATCAACTTAATTTTCAATTGCTGCTTTAGCTTAACAATTTCCTCATCGGGTACATCTTGAATTTTGTCCCAGATTTTGAAATCGCTTTGGTTTTCAGGGAAGTTATGGCCAAAGTATTTTTTGTGTAATTCTTTCCATTCTTTTGCTGCCCAGGTAGAATAATGCACTCCATTAGTAACATAGCCTATATGCAATTCTTCGGGAAAATAGCCAGGATAAAGCGGTTTCAACAACTTACGGCTTACATCACCGTGTAGCATACTCACTCCGTTAATGTTCTGGGATAAGTTAGCGGCAAGATAACTCATATTGAAATGATCTTCATTAACCGAAGCTCTTCCCAATTGCAAGAACTCTTCGTCGGAAAGTTGGATCTTCTCGGGAAAACCTTGCCCGTACGATTTCAACAAATCCAAATGAAAAGCATCGTGACCTGCAGGAACCGGAGTATGTGTGGTAAATAGTGTTGATGCCCTAACCACTTCCTTAGCCTCATTAAATGTAAGGTTGTTCTGGGTTATCAATTCATGAATCCTTTCAAGTCCGATAAACGCGGCATGCCCTTCGTTACAATGATAGATATCTGCTTCGAAACCTAATTTGCGGAGTAACCTGATTCCACCAAAACCGAGCAAAATTTCTTGCTTAAGTCGATTCTCGTTATCGCCCCCATATAAGTGGTGTGTTACAAAACGGTCTTCTTCTCGGTTATCTTGAAGGTCGGCGTCGAGCAAATAAAGCTTAACACTGCCTACGTCTACCTGCCATACTTTTGCACGGAGTTCTCTCCCCGGAAACGTAACACTTACAGAGAGCCATTCTTCTCCATTCATAACCGGTTGAACAGGAATTTTTGAGAATTCTTCCGGCTCGTAATTTGAAATCTGTTCGCCTTTATTGTTAAGTGTCTGCTTAAAATACCCATAGCGATAAAGCAAACCAACAGCAACCATGTTAATTTTCGAGTCACTAGCTTCTTTTAAATAGTCGCCGGCAAGAACGCCTAACCCACCAGAGAAAATTTTAAGGCTGTCGTGAATCCCATATTCCATGCTGAAGTATGCAATCTTGTTGCCTTCATTATTTCTCCTTTCAGAAATATAATTCCGTAGGTCATTGTATACCCAGTCGAGTTTATATCTGAATTCTTCATCTTTTTCAAGCTCACTAAAGCGGCTAAAACTTACTCTCTCGAGCAAAACAACCGGGTTGTGTGCAGCTTCTTCCCAAATTACTGGGTCTATGTATTCAAATAATTCCCTGGCTTTGGTGTTCCATGTCCACCATAAGTTTCTTGAAATTTCTTTAAGTGGCAGTAAACTCTGCGGTATATTCGATTCAACAATAAGCCTTTTCCATGCAGGTGCGTTTCCAAAACTTCTGTCAATAAAACGTACTCCTTCCATCTTTTTTCCTATTTAATTTTTATGCCGATATTTTCCCAAATAAAGTATAAGGCCGGCAAATTGAGTAATATTTTTCTAAAGATCTATTAAAAAGCAATGCAAAGACTCTTTACTTCAATGAAATTTACGTTGATTTAATCTCTCTTCTTCCTTGAAACTTTTGGTTTTTCAGCTAATTGTGTTGATTTCTCTGGTGATTTCCGCACTGGTTTAATCTTTAATTCGGCTTCCAACTTTTTAATTTTTTGTTCCTTTTCGTCGAGCATTCGCTGGAAGGTTGAAATTTGTCGTTCCATCTCATTCTCCGGCACTACCTTATCTAACCGTAACGTAAAGTCACTAAGCACATTCATATAATTAATGAACGCTTCGTAAGGCGAAGCATAGGGGTTGAAATACATGTGAACTTCCCCATCGGAGAAGAATTTTGTACACATATAATAGAAATGGTCGCTAATTTGAAGATATTCCCAATCTTTCAATATCTCCGGGTCATTACACTTTTCGACACGAGACTGTAAGGCATATAATTTATTAAAGGCTTCTTCCTGAAGCTCATTCCCTAACCATGCTGACAAATCGCGTTCTTCATCGGCCCAAGAGATCGGATAAAGTACATGCACACTTGAAACTGGCTGCAATGCATCAACAACCGACGAAGGAGTATCAAACTTCAGCAACTTATTTTTCAATGCAACATTTGGAAACTCTTTAAGAAAGTCGAATATCCCTGAGCTTGCCTTTTGGTGTTCTCCAAATGTTTCGTAATCCATAAAGATATTCACGATTTCTTCTTTCGGGTCGAGTTTGGAGATCCACCCGGCATACTTATCCGCAGTAAGCGGAAATTCAGACCATGCATGATTAGAAAACCGAAATGAAAGATCGTCGCTTAGCTTGAAATTACGCATAAGCACCTTTAATCGAGGATTTATTGCATTGGTATACATAAAGTTGGGGCTCTTCCAGCCGAGAACATGCTTTGCTCCTTCAGTTAGTATAGCTTTAAAGCCCATATCGGCAACCATGCTTCCAATTTCGTCGGAATAGATCATTTCAGTGTTACGGAAAACGGATGGCTTCATTCCAAAATATTTCTCGATAAGATTATCGTGCTTTTCGACCTGATGTTGAAAGGCTTCTTTGCTTTTCAACGAAACCAAAGAATGGGAATAGGTCTCGGAAAGAAACTCAACACAACCGGTATCGGCTAGCTCCTTAAACGATTGTATAACCTCGGGTGCATATAACAAAAACTGTTCTATGGCAATGCCCGATAGCGAAAAAGCTACACGAAATTTGCCTTTATGCTTCTTTATCGCCTCGAGAATAACCTTGTTGGCAGGCAGATAGCAATTGTCGGCCACCTTGCGCAAAATGGTTTCATTGGCGTAATCGTCGTAATAATAATGATCGTTCCCTATATCGAAAAAACGATAACGACGAAACCTAAAAGGCTGATGGAGTTGAAAATAGAGGCAAATAGTCTTCATATCTTTTTATTAATAAGGTTCAAAGTATTCATATATACATCGCGGACATTTTTTGCAGAATTTTTCCACTGCAAGCTGTCAACTTCGGTTCTACCCTGCTTTTTAAATTCACGGGATAAAGCGGGGTAAGTAACCAAAGCATAAATTGCATCGGCCATGGCATTGATATCCCAAAAGTCGATTTTTATGGCGTGGGTTAGAATTTCTGCTACCCCCGACTGTTTTGAAATGATTACCGGTACATCAGATTGCATTGCTTCGAGCGGAGATATGCCAAAAGGCTCAGACACCGAAGGCATTACATACACATCGCTCATTTTAAACATATTAAACACATCGTCGCCACGAAGAAATCCAGTAAAATAGAAATGGTCGGTAATTCGTAATGCAGCAGCGCGCCTCACCATGGCATTCATCATATCGCCACTTCCGGCCATCACAAAACGTACATTCTTTGTCCTTTTCAAAACTTTATGAGCAGCTTCAATAAAATATTCAGGCCCTTTTTGCATGGTAATACGCCCAAGGAAAGTAACAATCTTATCATCAATTCCTCGCTTTAGTGCTTTGCGGGTGTCGAATGTTACCGGCTCAACAGCATTGTACACAGTGACAACCTTCGAAGGATCGATCCCATATTTTTCAATTACAATCTGTTTAGTAAGGTTACTTACCGTTATTATTTTATCGGCTACTTCCATCCCTTCCCTTTCGATGGCATAAACCTTAGGGTTCACGCTTCCTCCACTTCGGTCGAAGTCAGTAGCATGGACGTGTATTACTAACGGCTTCCCTGATATCCGTTTAGCTGCAATCCCGGCAGGATAAGTCAGCCAGTCGTGCGCATGGATGATATCGAATTCATTGTCTGAAGCAATAGTTTCGGCAACTAATGCATAGTTATAAATTTCTGAAATAAGATCGGCACCGTATTGTCCGGTGAATTTGATTTTACCAAAATCGTCAGTTTCAACAAAACGGGTTTTTGAAGAACGCTTTATTGAACTCAGTTTCCAGAATTCATCAGGGTCGACATAGGGGACAATCATAGAATCGACCTCAAAATAATCGATTTTTTGTTGTATGTCGTCGAATTTGATTTTTTTGCGGGTAACCGGTATATCTCCTGCCCCAATAAGTTTCATCGAGCTCTGATCTTCGTCGCCCCATGCTTTTGGCACAACAAAAATTATTTCAATATCATCGAAACCCGACAGTCCCTTTGTAAGCCCGTAACAAGCTGTTCCCAAACCACCCGAAATATGGGGCGGAAATTCCCAACCGAACATTAACACCTTCATCATCAAATCTTTATTAGTCAATTTTGGTTTTCACTTTCATACGTATCAATTAGGTGATACGCTCTCAGTATTTCGCCTATGTTCCATGCTTGGGATACTGAACCTTTTCCTGTGTGCGGAGGATTTCCGTTGTATACTTCAGAAATAGTCCCGATACAATGCTGGGTCATTTCTTCTTCAAATCCTTCCATTATGGTTTTAGTAAATGCTAAGCCTCCACGTTTATGAATTTTCAGATAGCCTTCGATAAAAAAGCCTATCAACCAAGGAAATATCGAGCCCTGGTGAATTGCTTCTTCCCGTTGTTGCTCATTTCCTTCGTAACTACCCATATATCTTTCATTTTCAGGCGATAATGTTCTAAGTCCACGTGGAGTTAGTAAATCTTTTTTGGCCAGGCTCAACACCGATTTCTTCATTTCTTTGGAAAGAGGTGAATAATATAATGCTGCAGCAATAACCTGGTTGGGCCTTATTGTCCAATCACAGGTTCCCTGAAAGCAACAATCGCCCAGATATCCTTTTTCTTCGCTCCAAAATGTGCTGATGAACGAGGCTGCGATGTGCTCTGGTAACTCACCCCATTCTTTGATAAAAGCCTTATCTTTTGCTTCAGATGCCAGCTCCAAGGCAAAACACACTGCATTATACCACAAAGCATTAACTTCAACCGGAGAACCATAACGCGGAGTTACAGGAAAACCGTCGGAGTATGCATTCATCCAGGTAAGTGCAATCCCAGGAGTGTAAGCATTGATAAGCCCGTTCTCCATCATACCAATATTGAAATCGGTGCCCTTTTTAAATGCCTCTAAAATCTCAGTAAATGCGGGCTTGTACTTTTTCCACACAGCTTTCTTGCCTCCTAAGTCGTCGACCAAATTTTGTACTGTCCAGAAAAACCACAACGGACTGTCGACAGAGTCATAATCGGAACCATGCCTACCCCACTTTCTGGGAAATAACCCATTTTTAAGCCTCGACACATTTGTATCAATAATACGGGAAACCAAATCGGGGTTATTCAAAGCGAGCGACAACCCGGGCAGTGCAACAAATGTTTGATTTATTCGCCCGTTATACCAAGGATATCCTGCCTGTATGTCGGTGAACGATGGCATTTTAACCACGAATTGCTCTGCAGAATTGCGAAGGCAACCGAAAAATGAATCACGCGGAGTTTTGTTATTTACTTCCCGTGTAAACAGTTTTTTCAGTTCTTCTGGTCTCGCTTCGCTTGTAGAAGCTGAAAAAACAATGCTTTCCCCTTTTTTAATATCTGTTTCGAAATAACCAGGAACAAAAAGATCCTCGAGATAATCGTACCCCCGAGTCCGATCTTTCATATATTCTATATTGTAATACCAATCGGGATTATGAACATACTCTGTATTCTTTGAAAATTGCATGTTCAACGACGGATACCCGTCATACAACTGAAAAGCTACTCCTTTGGGAACTTCTCTATATTTTGAATTGGCATAGAGGTTTGAATGACTCAGCGTATGCACATTACGAAAAGCTAAAAATGGTTTGAACCGGAGCTTAGTTTCAGAATGAGCATCGACTAACGTGTAGCGGATAAGCACTTGCTCGGCCTCTTCAACCAAAACCCTTTCCATTGTAAGAATAACACCACCAACACGATACGTGGTAATAGGAATGGTTTCAATATCGAAATCACGGATATATTTATGTCCCCGGGGCTCATAAAAGTCGCCGGAATATTTATGGATTCCCAAGTTGAATTCGGCACCATGCTGAATAATTGTTGCATCGAGTGATGAAAGCAGTACGTGTTTGCCCCCGTCGAGTAAATTATTAGGGCATACCAATAAACCATGATACTTACGGGTATTACATCCTGAAAGCGTTGTGCAACAATAAGAACCGGCACGATTGGTATGCAATATTTCCCTCATCAAGGAATATTCAAGGTTAACCAGTTGATTTTTATCGAATTTTAAGTAACTCATTCCTCGTTAATAATTGATTTTACACCTTATAAAATTAAAAAAATAGTTTGTCTTATGCCCCAAGTTCGCTGAAATGTTTGATTTCTCCATCAAAATTAACCTCAGGATACTCTATTTTAAGTATTTCTATCTTGCGTAACATTGCAGTGGCAAATTGCCTGATAGCCGAAATATCTTCTGTTAATTGTTTATGTTCAGCAGCAGTTACCACCGATGAAACTTTCTTCATACATTCAATGGTCGATGAAGAGAAAAATACCGATTTGAATATCTCGAAAATGTAGAGAACCCCGGTTTCAGAAAGATGAACCATGTCCTTATCGTAGAAACGATAATCGCGAAGTTCATCATTAACAATCTCATAGGCAGGAAAATATGCACACAAGCCAGGGATACTTCTCCTGATTATTTCGTCAATTGAAAGTAAAAGTGCGGCTTTACTCAGCTGGTTGGCATGTATACCATCTTTAAGGTGCCTCACCGGACTAACGGTAAAAACAACCTTCAAGTCTGGGTTAAATTTTTGTATTTCGAGCAAAATTCCTTGCCATTCATTCACAATCTCATCAACTGATAAACAAAACCGTTCGAATTCATTGTCTGGAATTTTATGACAATTGGAAACAATAATATTCCGCTGCCGATGACGGTATACCCATGATGTTCCGAAAGTAATAAATAAAACACGTGATATTTTCAGGAACCGATGTGCTGAGTCAATGGCTTGATTGCAACGAAAAACAACCTCGTCGGGGTTCAGCCCGGAGAAAGATCCGTGAAAATCAAGCGAATGCCAAAGATTATTATGAAAAACCAACTCTCGTTTTTCGATATTTTGATGACGAATAATTCGCCCAATTGCCTTAGAAATCGACATCGGATTGTAAAGTACGCCAAAAGGATTTGACAGAACCGGGAATTTATTCCGCAGAAGAATGTTCCCAATATTGTCGGAAAAACATGAACCAATAAATAGGGACTGAGAAGAATATCCCAACTTAAACCCAAGATCTACAGTTTCAACTTCAGTCCGCAATGCAAAATCACCTCTTTGTACGCCCATAACAGTTCTTACAATTTACCTTCATGGCAATATATCAAAAAATTGTAAAATTGAAGTCGACGAAAAAACAATTATTTATCCGGCTAACTTGCTGTATTCGTTGTCTATTCATTTTCAACATCTTCAATTTACAATAATATAACGTAATATTTTTGGAGAGTTTAGCACCAACCATCACTTAATTTTTATTTTTGCCGCAAATTTTAAACAACGATGCTCACTGATACTCATTCACATATCTATTCAGGAGAATACAACGGCGAGGTCGACGAGGTAATAAAACGGGCGTTGGAACAAGGCGTAACAAAAATTATGCTCCCCAACATCGACAGTTCATCAATTAAAATGATGCTTGACTTAGCCGACAGCTATACTGGAATATGTTTCCCGATGATCGGTATTCATCCTACCTCGGTAAAAGAAGATTTCAAAGAAGAACTCGAGGTAGTTGAATTCTGGCTTTCGAAAAGGAAATTTTATGCCATTGGCGAAGTTGGCATCGATTTGTATTGGGACAAAACTTTCCGCGAAGAACAGGAATACGTTTTTTCCCGTCAAATTCAACTGGCAAAACAGTACGACTTACCTATTTCAATTCATGTCCGTGAATCGTACGAAGTGGTTACAGATATTATTAAAAAAGAATACTACCCTGAAATGAAGGGGGTTTTTCACTGCTTTTCTGGCACTGCAGAGCAAGCCGACCATGTTATATCAATGGGGTTCAAAATAGGGATTGGAGGTACTGTTACTTTTAAAAATTCCGGAGTCGATACCGTTGTTCAGCATGTTGATTTAAAGAATATTATCCTCGAAACAGATTCCCCTTATCTTGCCCCTGCTCCTTTAAGGGGAAAACGCAATGAGAGTGCCAACCTCACACACATTGCCCACAAAGTGGCTCAGATCAAAGGGATAACTCTTGAGGAAGTCGCTGAGACAACCACTCAAACCGCCTCACAACTCTTTGTGCTCCCCTGATTTTCTTGCTGTTTCCTTTATAAGGTAAGAAGAAACTATTTTGAATGTTATTTAATATAGTTGTACTTTAGCAGCACTAAACATCGGCAAATGAAGCCATCAATATTAATTATATACACCGGAGGGACTATCGGGATGACCGAAAGTCCTGAAAACGGAGCGTTGTCGCCGGTAAATTTCGACCAACTTTCGCAGGAACTATCACAATTACTAAAGTTCGGATTCAATATCACATCGATATCTTTCGATCCGCCACTCGATTCGTCGAACATTGCCCCCGAGCAATGGAAAAAAATTGCCAGGATTATCGAAAGCAATTACACCAAATTCGATGGATTTGTTGTATTACATGGCACCGACACCATGGCATATACTGCTTCGGCATTAAGCTTTATGTTTGAAAACTTAAGCAAACCGGTAATATTTACTGGCTCACAACTCCCTATTGGCATGCTACGTACCGACGGGAAAGAAAACTTGCTTTCAGCCATCGAAATTGCTGCTGCTCAACGCAACGGCAAGCCTATAGTGCCAGAAGTGTGCATCTATTTCAACTCGATGCTTTTCAGGGGAAATCGCACAACTAAAATAGACTCGCAACAATTTAAAGCCTTCGATTCGAAAAATTATCCACCTTTAGCCAAAGCCGGGGTAGATATTTCTTATTATCACGAGTTTATTTCGCCACTACCCGCCGGAACCATTAAAGTGAAAAGCCAGATAGACACCCATGTCGTGTTAGTTAAAATCTTCCCGGGAATAAATAAAGTAATCCTTGAATCAATTATCAGCATAGAAGGGCTAAGGGGCCTTGTACTCGAAACCTTTGGAAGCGGAAATGTACCCGGTGATCCATGGTTTGCACAATTAATAAAAAGAGCTGTATTAAAAGGAATAACCGTACTCAACATTAGCCAATGCGCAGGAGGCAGTGTGAAAATGGGGCGATATGAAACCAGTCGAAACCTACTTGATGCCGGAGTATTAAGCGGTTATGACATGACAACAGAAGCAGCAATAACCAAAATGATGATCCTGTTAGGACAAAACCGACACCCCGAAGAAATAAAAAAAATGCTCAACAAAAACCTTCGGGGAGAAATAACATTATAGGTTGTTGATTATTCTATTTTTTTTGTAATTTTCAGCCCGCAAATTTTGCTTGGTAATGTTTAGGTAACATTATTGAAAAAATTGTAATCAGTTTGAATAATGCGTTCATTGTTGAGAATAAAAAGAGACACTCTTGCAAAAATGTTTGAGTAAAAAAATCTGGAGAGATGCAGGAGTGGCTTATCTGGCACGCCTGGAAAGCGTGTGTACTCCAAAAGGGTACCGGGGGTTCGAATCCCCCTCTCTCCGCATAAAAAGAATTAATAAATTAAAAATCAGAATATTGTTGAATAAATTTTAAAAACATCATGAAAAAATTATTTGCATTAATAGCTGTACTTACAGTGTTCGTTCTGGGATCATCGGTAAGCGTGAAAGCTCAGGAAACTGAAGCTCCTGCCACCGAGCAGGTAGCTGCTGCACAACCTGCTGCCGATGTTGCTGCTGACAAAATTGAAAATGCTGCCAAAGCAGCAGAAGAAGGCCAATCGTTGCACAGTGCATTGAAACAAAAGTTCATTGAAGGGGGCCCTGGATTCATGACATCGATCCTTATCTGTCTTATTCTTGGGTTAGCATTGGCTATCGAACGTGTTATCTATCTTAACCTTGCAACTACCAACACCAAAAAATTGTTGACCGATGTTGAACAGGCACTTAACAAGGGCGGTTATGAAGCAGCAAAAGAAGTTTGCCGCAACACCAGAGGCCCAGTTGCCAGCATTTTCTACCAAGGTCTCGACCGTCACAACGAAGGTGTTGAAGTAATTGAAAAATCGATTATTTCGTACGGTGGAGTTCAGATGGGCTTACTTGAAAGAAACTTAAGCTGGATTGGATTGTTCATCGCCTTAGGCCCTATGCTCGGGTTCTTGGGAACAGTAATCGGTATGATTCAGGCTTTTGATGCTATTGAAGTTGCCGGTGACATTAGCCCGACTCTCGTTGCTGCTGGTATCAAAGTTGCTCTTATCACAACCGTATTCGGTCTTATCGTGGCTATGATCCTTCAGATTTTCTATAACTACTGCTTATCAAAAATCGACAGCATTACCGGCGACATGGAAGAATCGTCAATCTCATTGCTCGACATGATCGTTAAGTATAACATTAAAAAATAATTGAGCGATGGAGAAAGGTACAAAAATAGCCAAATTTGTACTCTGGGGATTGTTTGCTATTTCAATTGTTCTGTTTATCTTATTGTTAACATCAATTGAAACCCAGGAAAACCCAGGGGCAAAGGCTGAAAGTCTAATTACTTTCAGCATATATTGGTCTGAAATACTAATTGCAATTGGAGCATTTGTTGCATTATTTTATGCTGCAAAGCAAATGGTAGCCGACAAAAAACAAGCAATAACATCACTTTTGATCATAGCAGCATTCGCTTTGATCGTGGTTATATCATATGCTGTTTCATCGAGTGAAATCCCAAAATTTTTCGGGGTTGAAAAATTCGTGGCCAACGGCTCATTAACTCCATCTATTTCGAGATGGATTGGAACTGGCCTTGTAACCACTTACATTCTTTTTGCTGGAGCAGCGTTGTCTGTAATTGGATTTAGCGCTGCCAAATTTTTTAAACGTTCATGATGTTTCAACATCATTAAATTGAGAGAATTATGCCAAGGAAAATGCCCGAAATACCTTCTGCTTCGTTAGCCGACATCGCATTCTTGTTGTTAATCTTCTTTTTGGTTACAACAACTATGGATCAGGATAAAGGGCTTGAAAGAAGGTTGCCTCAATGGGTACCGGAGGATCAAATGGATCAAGATGCTCCGCCCATTAAGGAACGGAATATCTTCGTAGTGCTTATCGATAAGGAAAACAGGCTCATGGTAGAAGGTGAAATTTGCCGGGTAGAAGACTTAAAAGAAAAAGCTAAGCTCTTCTTAACCAATCCGCTCGATTTACCTAATATGCCTGAGACGGAAGTACGTGAATTCGATATTGTTGGAAACTATAAAGTTATTTCGAAAAGTGCAGTAATATCGTTACGTAACGATGTGGGAACAACGTATGGTGCTTACATTCAGGTACAAAACGAACTGGTTGCTGCCATTAACGAACTGCGACAAGAACTCGCGATGGATAAATTTGGAAAATCGTATGTTAATCTTTCAACTGATGAACAGAAAATTATCCAAGACATTTATCCTCAGAAAATTTCAGAAGCTGAACCAAAACGGATAGGAGGAGCAAAGTAATGTCGAAATTTAAGAAAGATAATACCAAAGAATTACCAGCAATTTCTACTGCTTCATTGCCCGATATCGTATTCATGTTGTTGTTCTTTTTCATGTCGACGACTTCAATGCGTCAGAATACGCTTATGGTGAAAATTCACTTGCCTGAAGCAACTGAAATCAACAAAATGGAGAAAAAATCGTTGGTTAGCTATGTCTACGTTGGTGTTCCTGTTCCTGCCATGCAACACATATATGGTAGCGAACCTCACATCCAGTTGAATGACAAGTTTGCTAAAGTTACCGAAATACCCGACTTTATTGAAGCCGAACGTCAAGCTCGTGACGAATCGGAAATTCCACAGATGATTACATCGCTAAAAGTGGATGAATTCACCAAGATGGGTATCGTGAACGAAATAAAGCAGGAACTGCGAAAAGCTGCAGCATTGCACATAAACTACTCTTCGCGAAAAGCTGAAAAATAGAAATAAAAAAGGAGGCCGTGGCCTCCTTTTTTTTTATATCAGCTTCGAAATGTCCATTGATGTTTTATTTCAATCCCATTATATAATCCTTTTTATTTTCTCTTTTTGAAACACAACGGCACTACGTGCCGGAAGATATAGTTTCAAATAATGCTGGCTTTCAAGCCCCGACGAAGGCATGGAATAATACGCAACCCTTTCGTCAACCCTGTCCCAGCCGCCATATATGCCAGAATCGGTAGTAAGCACAACCTTAAACTTCGACGGTTCAAAAGGAATTCCGTAATCGACATACGATTGTTGTGGGTTAAAATTAAAGACAAACAATAAATCACCACGGGTAAATGCCAATACCTGATCGGATCGGTTTTCCCAAACTTTCCATATTTCAGGTATCCCCAGCAACTGTTTCTTCCTAATCAATGCAATCATATCCCGATCGAAATCATTCATCCAATGAAACTTAAGTTCATGGTTATCGACAATACTCCAAAGCCGACGGGCGTGTCGGTACGACCAACCGTTGCCTTCCCTCGGGAAATCAATCCACTCGGGATGACCAAATTCGTTACCCATAAAATTCAAATAGGCGCCGCCAGCACAACTTGCCGTTATTAATCTGATCATCTTATGAAGAGCAATACCACGGTCGACCGATAAATTTGGCTGATCTTTTCGCATGCTGTAATACATTTCCTTGTCGATAAGCCTGAAAATTATAGTTTTATCGCCCACTAAAGCCTGATCGTGGCTTTCAGCATAGCTAACTACTTTTTCATCCATGCGATGCGCGGTAAGCTGATAGAAAATATCGCCTACCTCCCACTCTTCGTCCTTTTTTTCTTTGATTACCTTTATCCAGTAATCGGGAACACCCAGCGACATCCGGTAATCGAAGCCCAACCCTCCGTGGGATATTGGCGCAGCCAGACCGGGCAACCCGCTCATATCTTCTGCAATTGAAAGGGCATTCGGCTTAACCTGATGAATGAGTTTATTAGCCAATCTAAAATACACAACAGCCTCATAATCAAGATTTGGAGAAAAATAATCACCATACGAGGTGAAGGCTTTCCCTAATCCATGATCATAATAAAGCATACTGGTAACCCCATCGAAACGATAGCCATCGAAATTGTATTCCTCGAGCCAATATTTTAGGTTGGAAAAAAGAAAATGCAACACTTCGTTTTTCCCGTAATTAAAGCAGTATGAATCCCATGCTGGATGTTCGCCCCTAGGTCCGTCGTGAAAAAATTGGTAACGTGTTCCATCATATTTTCCCAACCCCTCCACTTCGTTTTTAACCGCATGAGAGTGGATAAGATCCATAACAACAGCTATGCCCATACCATGGGCCTCATCGATAAGGAGTTTCAAATCTTCGGGGGTTCCAAAGCGTGATGAGGCAGCAAAAAAACTTGAAACATGATACCCAAAACTTCCGTAATATGGATGCTCTGGAATAGCCATTAATTGAATGGTATTGTACCCTGCTGATTTAATTCTGGGCAATATTGTAGTTCTGAATTCGTCGAAAGAATGCACTTTTTCTTCTTCACCGCTCATACCAATATGGGCTTCATATATTAACGGAGGCTCAGAAAGCGGAGAATTCTTTCCGTTTTTCCATATAAATTCTTCTGCCGGGCACCAAACCTGAGCATTAAAAATATAGGTGTCTGGGTCTTGAATAACTCGGGTAGCCCAGGCCGGAATACGTTTCCCGCTACCCCCATTCCAATGAATTGAAAGGGCATAAAGATCGCCATGGTTAATCTTATCCTCATCGAGAATAATTTCCCAACATCCGTTACCTAGCGGTTTAAGACGATAGTTTTCTTCGTCGAGCCAATTCGAAAAAGTCCCAATAAGATAAATCTTTTGTGCATTAGGAGCCCAGTCGCGAAATACCCATTTTCCATTCAAGCGATGAAGCCCAAAATAAAAATGACCCGAAGCAAATTCATAGAGTGTTTGGTCTCCGCAAAGTTCAGCTTCTTTTTTTCCCGAAAGGTCGATCCAATCGAAAAATGTTTGACTAAATGGGGCAAGCCACTCATCGTTTTGAATAATTTTTGGTATTTCCATGTTGTTGGTTTTAAACCTAATTAACTTATATGCATACTACATATACGAGCCAAGTCGTCGGGTGTGTCGATGCCTGTATTTTCGTTTTGAGTAATTGCAGTTTTAATACTGAACCCGTTTTCGAGCCAACGGAGCTGTTCTAGTTTTTCCGATTGTTCTAACATTGATGGAGCAAGTTTTGTCACAGCCACCAACACTTCGGGTTTAAATGCATACATGCCTATATGCAAATAATAACTGGCAGTATGGAGCCACTCACCAGAGGGAACATCGCGCTGAAATGGGATGGGCTGCCGACTGAAATAAAGTGCATAGTTTTTCGTCGACAATACAACTTTAACCTTATTGGAATTAAAAAGAACGTCGGAAGAAGAAATGGGCGCAACCAAAGTGGCAATTTCGCACGAAGGATCATCGAAACAGGCAATAATTTTCTCAAGCTGAGTCGCTTCAACAAAAGGCTCATCCCCCTGAACATTGATCACCAAATTGAAATCAGCCTTGGAAGCATAGCTTGCTACAGCCTCGGCACAACGATCAGTCCCACTTTGGTGATCAGGGGAAGTCATGATATATTCACCTCCGAAACCTTTCACAGCACTGGCAATTCTATCATCATCGGTGGCAACAACCACTTGGTTGCATACCTCACGGCACCGTTGATATACGTGCTGAATCATCGGTTTTCCATGAATCAATGCCAACGGCTTTCCCGGGAAACGGGTTGAAGCATAACGGGCCGGTATTACGATAAGTGGTTTTTTCACAAGTATATATTCTATTTTATTCTTAACTAATTAATTTACAAATGATTTATATTTCGCGTTTGTGTGAATTTGAATTAAACTCGTACCAAACAACATGCTCTCAACCGAAATTATTTTCGGTTGATTCTCTTCCGAGACAAACAAAGGTAATCGATACCACGTAATTTGCATTCGGTAAATTTAAATTAAACCGTTAAAATAATGAATTGAAACAGAATTCTTAAATACAATAAATACACACTCTAACATTTTCACCCAATGGTTTTATTTATAACATGATGGCGGATTAAAAACGTCATTACAACTTTATATCGACATTAAAACGTCAACTCTGCTAAAAAAACTAAAAATAACAGAGGCAAAAGTTTTTTACCCCGTAGTTAAGCTTCAAAAATTGTAACTTTGCCTACTTAGTAAAATCGAGTGTGAATATTTGTTGCAGAAGACATGATTGATATACAAGACATAAAGCAACGTTTTGGAATTATTGGCAATGCCCCCGCCCTCAACCGGGCCATTGAAGTGGCCGTGCAGGTTGCCCCAACTGATCTCTCGGTACTTATCACCGGAGAAAGCGGTGTAGGAAAAGAGTCGTTTCCACAAATTATCCATCAGTTTTCATCGCGCAAGCATGGTCGCTACATTGCTGTTAACTGTGGCGCAATACCCGAAGGAACCATCGATTCTGAACTCTTTGGGCACGTGAAAGGCTCGTTTACCGGGGCACTTTCCGATCGCAAAGGGTATTTCGAAGTAGCCGACGGTGGTACAATTTTTCTCGATGAAGTAGGAGAACTGCCTCTTTCGACCCAAGTGCGCTTACTCCGTGTGCTCGAAGCCGGGGAATACATTAGGGTGGGTTCTTCTGACGTGCTGAAAACAAATGTTAGGGTTGTTGCAGCTACAAACCTCGACATCCCTAAGGCAATTAACAATGGTAAATTTCGCGAAGATTTGTACTACCGCCTTAATACCGTGCCAGTGCAAGTTCCGCCACTTCGTGAACGGCGGGACGATATATACCTGCTGTTCCGAAAGTTTACAACTGATTTTGCGACAAAATATCGCATGCCTCCAATAAAACTCGATGAAGAAGCCAAACATATTCTCACCTCGTTCCCCTGGCCTGGAAACGTAAGGCAATTGAAAAATATAACCGAACAAATATCTATTATCGAGAAAGAGCGCGAAATATCGGGCATCACATTAAGAGGATACTTACCTCATTTTCACGAGCATCAACTGCCAGCAATTTATCAGAAAGAAAGTGAAAATACCTTCTCAAATGAACGCGAGATCCTGTACAAGGTTCTTTTCGATATGAAAAAAGATATGACCGACCTGAAAAAACTGGTACTCGACCTGATGCAGCATGGAGACGACAGCCCAAAAGTTAAAAGCGATAATGCGCGAATTATCACCAAATTATATCAGGAAGATGAACTGAATATCAATGTAGAACAAATTCCCGAGGTCAAACTCCAGCAGGTTAGCCAGCCAACACCGGTAATAGCCAAACCCGAGCACTTGATCCAAGACACCGAAGAATACATTGAAGAAACCCTATCGCTCGAGGAAAAAGAAAAAGAATTGATACAAAAGGCCTTGAGTAAATACAGCGGTAAGAGGAAATACGCAGCTCAGGAACTTGGCATTTCAGAACGTACCTTGTATCGGAAAATTAAAGAATACAATATAAATTAGTGCCCGATGAAGCGAATGATGAAATTTTTACTGGCCGCCGGGCTTGTGGTTGCATTTATTGGATGTAAAATCAACTATTCTTTCACTGGTGCATCCATTTCACCCGATGTAAAAACTTATTCGATCCTCGATTTTCCTAACAGGGCAAAACTTGTGAACCCAAATCTCAGCAATTATTTTGTCGAAAAGTTACGGGAAAAATTCACCCGACAAACCAGTTTAAATTATCTCGACGAAGGAGGCGACCTTGAGTTTGAAGGAACAATAAGCCAATACGATGTTCAACCGGTTTCGATCAAAGCCGGCACCGACGAAGCTTCGATGAACCGCTTAACGATTAAAATATCGGTAAAGTTCACCAACAGAAAAAACTCAGAACAAGACTTCGAAAGCGAGTTTTCGGCCTATGCCGACTTTGACTCGAGCCAACTACTGAGCGACGTTGAAGACAATTTAATTGAACAAATAATTAAAGAAATAATCGACGATATTTATAACAAATCGGTAGCAAATTGGTAGCCACGTGAACAGTCAACAATTCATACAAATCCTTAAAAAGCCGGAAACTCTCGACCAGTCGACACTTCCCGCACTGAAAGAAATGATAGATAATTATCCATTCTTTCCGTTAGCCCGAATCTTGTACCTCAGAAACCTCAAAAACATTAATAGTTACAAATTCGAGGAAGAACTATCGAAACATGCCGTTTTTATTCCCGACAGGGCTGCGCTGTATCGCTTTCTCTTCTTTCCTGCCAGAATTGACGATGGCTTCGAATTCTTGCCCTTCGACAACGAGTCTATCAATAAATTAATGGAAGAAGCAAAACTTTCGGACGAAGAACAGAGCCTCTCCGACGATTTTTATATTCAAACATCAGAGGCCATTCGGCTTATCGAGCCCGAAGATGATCTTCTGAACGAACAAAGATCGTTGAAACCCGATCTTATCGACAAATTTATTGCCGCGGGAACTACTAAAGATGGATTCCGCCAAGCGAACAAAGATGATGAACGCGACCTTGCTGACCAAAGCAGCATTGTTGGAGAAGAGCTGATTACAGAAACATTAGCCAAAATATACATGAAACAGGGCTTGTATAATGAAGCTTTACAATCATATCAAAAATTAATTTTGAAATTCCCGGAAAAAAATAGTTACTTTGCCGGTCAAATTGAAAACATTAAAAAATTAATATCTAAAGAATAATAACGATGTATACACTAGCAATTGTCCTCATCTTTATAGTTTGCCTTTTATTGGTGTTAGTAGTGCTTGTTCAAAACTCAAAAGGAGGTGGATTAGCAGCAGGTTTTACCGGTAGCAACCAAATTATGGGCGTTCGCCGCACAGCCGATTTTCTTGAAAAAGCAACCTGGTACCTTGCTGGTGCGTTACTTTTCCTATGTATATTGGCCAGCGCTGCAATTCCTCGTCACGAATCAGCCAAAGGTTCTATCATGAGCGAACAAATCCAATCGGCAGTTGACCCAACACAAGCACCCAACTTCCCAAAATCAGCCGACCAGATTGAAACTGCAGGCCAGGGTGCCGAACAAAAAGCAGAGTAATACAAATTACCATATATAGAGAAATGGCTGCCTTTGAGGTAGCCATTTTTTTTGCTGTTATATTCCTCAATCAGATTCATTAAATAAATTCAAACAATAACAAACAATAAATAACAATAACAAACAATAGTTAAAAACTTTTTCGTAGCTTTATTGCAAATTAATTGTTCGAAGGCTAAAATGCAGAACGATATGATTAATGTAATGCTAAAAAACGAACATGATTCGTTGTCCTCAAATGCAGAAAATGTATTATTCAACTTGCCTCAGCTAAAACAGGGCAGGTTATCCAAGATTATACAACAAATTATTTCGGTATGAAAAAGAAAAACCAATTCATGAATGTATTTAGTGTTTTTCAAAACACTGAGTCGTATTTCGACGAACGGTCGAAAGAAGAAACACGAAAATTGATCCTTCAACAAATGGCCATCATTTGTCTCTTTACTTTTCTATACGGTGTTGTGATGGGCAGTTATCACAGCTTTCTGCAATCGCTTGTGGCCGGTCTGAAAGTAACATTCTTGTTTTTAAGCACAATAGCTATTTGCTTCCCATCATTTTTTGTCATCCAGCAAGTTCTCGGCTCTAAAATGCCACTATCGCAAATGTTGGTAATAATTCTCAGCGGATTTGTACTTACAGCATCCATCGCATTTTCCTTTGCCCCAATAATCATACTCTTCCAGATTACAGGCGGGAACTACCATTTTCTGCAACTGTTGCACGTTGCCATCTTTATTTTCTCAGGAATTTTTGGGATGCGGCTAATGGTCGATGCACTAAAATATGCCTGTGAAAGAAAAAGTATTTATCCGCATATTGGCGTTTCGGTTTTTAAAATTTGGTTTATTATCTTGGCCTTTGTTGGCATACAGCTCTCTTGGAACTTGAGGCCATTCTTATGTAATAAAAATGAAGACTTTAAACTTTTCAGAGAATATGAAGGGAACTTTTATACCGCAATTGTTTATTCAGTGAAGCAACTATGGTCGGCATCAAACGATACCGACAATAAGGAAGCAGTTACAGGCATACCATCTAAAGACAGCCTGAACCAACTTAACGACACCATGGTATTTAACCTGTTGAATGAAAAATAATGGATGAAATAATGACTATTGAAGAGGTGGCAAAATACTTAAAACTCAAGCCTCAAACAATATACACATGGGCGCAGAACGGGAAAATACCTGCAGCCAAACTCGGCAAAGAATGGCGCTTCAGAAGATCGGTCATCGACAACTGGTTCGATCAGCATCTTGACCCAAAGTCGATGAGTCAATAGAGTAATAAGAACCATAAACAACATACAAGAAGAGTATAATTTTTCTAAAACATTCTTTTTAACCAATTATATAAAAGAAGGAAAAATACTCGCGCCGGTAACAACTTGCGACACAAGCTTTTCATGCTTAATAAAAACAAGACACTTCAAAAAAGCCCAAAGTATGACACACTGACAGGCTTTTCTTGCCTCTAAACAGCTTATTATCCAATGCTTACACATCAAAAACAGACAAATATGCCTGAGAATTGGCAGAGGCGCCATTAAATAAGGTAAAAAAATGGCAGAAAAATCAATTGGCACAAAATCTGTGAAACCTCATGCACGAATAAAAAATGCATGTTAAACTTTAAAATCATAAAAAATGGCAGATTTAAAAGGTAAAATTTTAGCAGGAAAAATCCTGGTAGAACCCAAAGCCGCAGAAGAAAAAACGGCAAGTGGTATCATTATTCCCGACTCAGCAAAAGAAAAGCCCCAGCAAGGAGTAGTTGTAATGACCGGAGCTGCATTGAAAGACGAAACGATGGAAGTAAAAGCAGGCGACACTGTATTCTATCGTAAATATGCCGGCACCGAATTACACATTGATGGTACTGATTATCTTTTACTTTCTCAGAGTGATGTTCTCTACATTGCTTAATTTCTTAACCTTTTTTAAAACAATTGATTATGTCGAAAGAAATTAAATTCAACATTGATGCACGCGATTCATTAAAGAAAGGCGTCGATAAATTAGCCGATGCAGTAAAAGTAACCCTCGGCCCAAAAGGAAGAAATGTAATTATCGAGAAAAAATTTGGCGCACCTCAGATTACCAAAGACGGGGTTACTGTTGCCAAAGAAATCGACCTTAAAGACCCATACGAAAACATGGGGGCACAAATGCTTAAAGAAGTAGCCTCGAAAACCGGAGAAGATGCCGGCGATGGAACTACCACTGCAACCATTCTTGCCCAGTCAATCATCACTGTTGGCCTAAAAAATGTTACCGCCGGAGCTAACCCAATGGACCTGAAGCGCGGAATTGATAAAGCCGTTATTAAAGTGGTAGAAAACATTAAATCGCAATCGCAAAACGTTGGCGACAACTACAACAAAATTGAACAGGTAGCCCGTATTTCAGCCAATGGCGACGAAACCATTGGAAAACTGATTGCCGAAGCTATGGAAAAAGTGAACAAAGAAGGCGTTATCACAGTTGAAGAATCGAAGAGCACCGACACCTATGTAGACGTAGTTGAAGGTATGCAGTTCGATCGCGGATACATTTCGGCTTACTTTGTAACCAATACCGAAAAAATGGCCGCAGAACTCGACCATCCTTATATTTTAATCCACGATAAGAAAATCTCGACCATGAAAGACCTTCTTCCAATTTTGGAAGCAAGTGCACAAACTGGTCGTCCATTGCTGATCATTGCCGAAGATGTTGATGGCGAAGCATTGGCAACTTTAGTTGTAAACCGCTTACGTGGTTCGTTAAAAGTGGCCGCTGTTAAAGCTCCTGGCTTTGGCGATCGTCGTAAAGAAATGCTCGAAGATATCGCTATCCTCACTGGAGGAACCGTCATTACTGAAGAAAAAGGTATGAAACTGGAACAAGCAACCCTCGACATGTTAGGCCGCGCCGAAAAAGTTACTGTTGACAAAGAAAATACAACAATTGTAAACGGAGCAGGCGAACAAAGCAATATTGCCGCACGTGTTGCCCAGATCAAAAAACAGATTGAAGTAACCACTTCAGACTACGACAAGGAAAAACTACAGGAACGCCTGGCCAAATTGGCTGGTGGTGTTGCCGTTCTTTACGTTGGAGCTGCTTCTGAAGTTGAAATGAAAGAGAAGAAAGACCGCGTTGACGATGCATTGAGCGCAACCCGTGCTGCTGTAGAAGAAGGAATTGTTCCTGGTGGTGGCGTTGCCTACCTTAGGGCTATTGCATCACTTGAAGGGCTCGCTGGTGATAACGAAGACGAAACCACTGGTATCGAAATTGTAAAACGCGCTATAGAAGAACCACTTCGCCAAATTGTTACCAACTCGGGCAAAGAAGGCGCTGTTGTTGTTCAAAAAGTAAGAGAAGGTAATGCTGATTTTGGCTACAATGCCCGTACCGATCAGTATGAAAACCTTTTTGAAACCGGCGTTATCGACCCGGCTAAAGTTACCCGCGTTGCCCTCGAAAATGCAGCATCTATTGCCGGTATGTTCTTAACGACCGAATGTGTTTTGGTTGATGAAAAGGAAGACACCCCAGCTATGCCAGCAGGCGGAATGGGTGGCGGTATGCCCGGAATGATGTAACATCATATCCA
Organism: Bacteroidales bacterium; assembly: GCA_012719495.1. Lineage (GTDB taxonomy): Bacteria > Bacteroidota > Bacteroidia > Bacteroidales > Prolixibacteraceae > CAYMTR01. The sequence goes on along the minus strand of JAAYAG010000122.1, from coordinate 4,013 downwards.
CGATAATTACCTAAAAGGTTGTCTGTTCAAATTGGCAGGCAACCTTTTTCTTTATCATTAAAATTATATTGGATTGTTACTAAAGAAAACTTATCAAGAAATATTTTATCACCGGACAATCCTCACCGGGTAGTATCAGTAAGATATATCTTTCCAATTTCAATGATTGACTCGTCAATAGGCCGATACGTGAATCCGTACTCACGACAAATTCTTGAGCCATTATATGTAGCTTTTTTCGATGCACTTAAAGCAGTCTCCTGAGTAATTTGCGGCTTATTCCCTGTTACTTTTCCTGCCAGAAAAGCCAGGCGCCAAGCCAACGAAAGCATTACATTGGTTACAGGCAACGTGGGCACTTTAGCATTTATCGAAAGGGCGATTTTGGTGAAGAATTCGCGATACGATAAGTTTGCGGCATTCAGCAAAAACCGATTTCCGCAGGCCTGCAAAAAGTTTTCATCATGAGTTAGCAAAAGCATAGCCGCCGAAACATCTCGCACGTCGACAAAGCCGGTAGCCCCACTTGAATAAAAGCGCAATCCCCGCGCCAACTGACCATAAAATGCTGAACTTCCGTTTTTCCAATCGCCAGGACCAATAATTACCGAAGGGTTCACAATTATAGCCTTCAAGCCCTCTTCTACCCCACGCCATATTTCCATCTCGGAGTGAAATTTTGCGATGCTGTAACCCGAATGTTTTTCTTCGGGAATCCATGTGGCCGTTTCATCAATTGGACCATCGCCCTCGGCTTTTCCAAGTGCAGCAATCGAGCTAACATGACAGATCCTTTTAACCCCGGTTTCGAGGCAGGCATTTACAAGGTTTCCTGTTCCATTTACGTTGATCCGGAGCATTTCACTTCTGTCGGGCAGATAAAATGAAACCATGGCGGCACAATGGTAAACCATCTCAACCCCTTCGAGGGCATCTTTCATTTCATGAAAATTAAGCAAGTCGGCTTCGCACCATTCCACCCATTCGACTACACGCTCAGGATCACCTCCATACAGTTTAATATACCGTCGAAATATATCGATACGCGCTTGACTCCGATAAATAGCCCTCACTTTTACCCCGAGGCTAAATAAATCGAATACTAATCGGGACCCTAACATTCCGGTGGCTCCGGTAACCAACACTTTTTTCATCATTCAAACACTTATGAATTCCATGGGGTTATTGCTTTCGCCCCAAATTCTTTTGCCGACAATACATCAATTTTCATTCGAATTACCCCTACATTTCGCACGGCAGGAGCTCCAAACTCAAACTCACGATCGCTATATTGTGCCATAAATATTTTCAGGATATTCTTCTTTTCCTCAAAATCATCAACAAACTCGAGGGTTCCCTCGGCAATTACTGTTTTCGATTTAACCCGCCAGCTGCAGGCAATATGTTCATCTTGCCAGGCCAACTCATCGCCCAGACAGAATGTAACACAAGCTTTAGGGTTTGAATTCATAACTTGCCATTTCCGGCCTTCTTTGGCTGAGTGGAGATAGATAAACCCATCGGAATACCCAAAATTCATAGGCACAACATAGGGTTGATTATTTTCGTCGCTCAAGCCCAGAAAACAAGTCCGACATGAACGTATAACCGACTCGATGGCCGCTTTATCTTGAATAGAAACAGTTCTCATACATTTGATTTATATGGTTATTGCACGCTTTCCCAGTTTCTTTGTCAACTCTTTCTCTACCTTCTTCAAGTTTTGAATAATGGTTTGTAGCTCCATAATCCGTTCCAGATCATCAGAACTCTGCAGTTCGCCAATCTGCTTCATCATACCAGCGATCATAATCTTCACATGGCGCAATTTGTACTCCTCAACCAAGCGAGGCACCAACAAGTACAATATTTCATGTTCGTCTTCGACATAAGAGCCTTTTCGTTTCCAAATAACACTTTCAATATACTTATCGACCAACAGACCACTCACGAGGTTGCAAATTTCAGGATTTTCGTGCTGCACAAAATGACGTTCAGGATTGAAAAAATCCTCCTGATAATGCTCCCTGAATTCACCTATAATCTGATGTACCAACGGGTCGGAAGACGTTAGGTTATCGCGCTCCAACTCTGACAAAATATATTCGGCTACTGTAACCGGAACTTCACCGCCTTCATCATCCGACTCTACAGTAAATATCACCTCCTTATGAAATCGAAGCAAGATGCGAAGCAATGCTTTTTCTTCTATGTCGCAAGGGTTCTTCTTTTTCTTTTCAGGAAGTGTTGCTGCAGGCTGAGGGTTCATCTGCGCACGGGCGGCCTGACGCTTTTCATTTTCGACAAACGCCTCGTCGTCTTTGTGTTTTATTTTATTGACCTCTGCATAAAGAATATTTTCATCAACTTCGAGCATCTTACTGCATTCCCTGATGTACACCGAACGGGTAATGTTATCGGGTATTACAGAAATCGACTTTACAATGTCGGTAATAAGCTTAGCCCGGGCAATAGGATCGTTTTGGGTTTCGCTCAGCAGCAGTGTTGTTTTAAAGCGAATGAAGTCAGTCTCGTTGGCTGCAATATATTCCAACAGTGAACTTGCATTCATCGAGCGGGCAAAAGAATCGGGGTCTTCACCTGCAGGAAGAGGAACTACCTTCACATTTATTCCCTCGCTCAGCACCATGTCAATTCCACGCAATGAGGCTTTTATGCCAGCCTGGTCTCCATCGTAAATGATGGTTATATTTGGAGTAAAGCGTTTAATAAGCCGAATCTGATCGGTTGTGAGCGAAGTTCCCGACGAAGCCACCACATTCTCAATACCCGATTGATGCATCGAGAGTACATCGGTATAACCTTCTACCAGATAACATTTATCGAATTTGGTTATTGCACTTTTCGCATGATAAATCCCGTAAACGACCTTACTTTTATGGTAAATCTCAGACTCAGGCGAATTGAGGTACTTAGCCGTATTGGGATCGGTTTTCATAACCCTGCCCCCAAAAGCAATTACCCGCCCGGCCAAATTATGAAAAGGGAAAATTACCCTTCCTGCAAATCGGTCGCGCACCCAGTCGTCGCGCTTAATTGAGAGGCCCGTTGCCTCGAGAAACTCCATCTTATAGCCCTGTTTCTGGGCCATACGCGTAAACAAATCTTTTTGATCGGGGCAGTATCCAAGTTGAAATTTTTTTATGGTATCATCGCGAAAACCCCTTTCCCTAAAATAGCTAAGCCCGACATTCCGCCCCTCATTTTCGTTCATGAGGTAACTGGCAAAATATTCGGCAGCCCACGAAGATACAATCATCAGGCTCTCCCGCTGGTTGCGCTGAGCAGCCATCTCGGGTGTCTCTTCGTCTTCAACAATTTCTATATGGAATTTCTTTGCCAGGTATTTAAGCGATTCAATGTAGCTCAAATGCTCATGCTCCATGATAAAATTTACTGGCCCGCCCCCTTTGCCACAGCCAAAACATTTATAGATCTGTTTCGAAGGAGAAACCGTGAACGAAGGTGTTTTCTCATTATGAAAAGGACAGTTACCCAGATAATTTACCCCTCTTCGTTTAAGAGAAACAAATTCCTGAACCACCTCCACAATGTCGGAAGCATCAATAATACGCTCAACTGTTGATTGATCAATCATGAAACAAATGTAATGATTTAGGTGGTATTTCTGAGGGAAAATTCGCCATTAGTGGGCTCTCTGAACCTCAATCATGGGTGCAATATTATTGAAATACAATGGCCTTAAAATAAAAAAGGAAAGCTTAAAAAACTTTCCTTTTTGTGGTGCCTCCAAGAATCGAACTAGGGACACACGGATTTTCAGTCCGTTGCTCTACCAACTGAGCTAAGGCACCCGATTGGTTTTGTGGCGTCAAAAGTAATCCATTTTTCTTAAACAGCAAAAAGATTTTCTTAAACAGAAAAAAAATCTTTACAGATCAAAGTTTATGGAATAAATAATTGCTTTTCTATTGGCAATTTGATTTTTTTTATAAATTTGCAGCCGTCTTCGACAGAAGCATTGTCCTATG
>JAAYAG010000121.1 GCA_012719495.1 Bacteroidales bacterium | reverse complement strand
TAAAGTTCAGATTGGCATAAAACGCTGTTTTACAAAGCAAATTTTTGAGTATTAGCGGGCCAAATCGAGGAAATTTAATGCAGGAAAACAGTGTTTTATGCAAAGCTCATTGTCCGCCACTTGTAACCAGCAATCTTCTGCTTTAAAATCACTTAAAATAACCCGTTATTCCTGCGTGATTTTGCATTGAATCTTACTGTTTACAAGCGGTCTGAACTCAAAAATAAAGTCGAACTCAGGTTATTACATTTTTTTAATCATCATCTGTCAACTTCAAAAAACCGCCATCTATAATCAGCAATTTTACACCATGCGTTGTTGACGAACGATGTGAACTCAACTCATCAGATACAACATAAGTCATCCCTTTGGTCAATATAAATTTTTCGCCGTTAAGAAGTTCACTAACAAAATCGCCTTCCAAACAATGCACGATATGACCTTTTGTACACCAGTGATCTGCAATATAACCTTTTGAATATTCAACCAACCGTATTCTTAATCCTCCAACCTGAATTGTTTGCCAATAAGCAAGCCCCGACTCGCCCTTATGCTCAGACCTTGGAATGTTTGACCAATCAATTATCTGAAATGGAATGTTCATTTTATCCATGTTATATCCTTCTTTTATTAAATAAAAACGGGGCACTCCCAAAAGAGCCCCCCGTTATAATATCATGTTATTTATTAATTACTTAGCATAACTCACAGCACGAGTTTCTCGAATAACGGTAATTTTCACCTGACCAGGATAAGTCATTTCATCCTGAATCCGTTTAGCGATATCGTATGACAGCTGTTCCGATTCAGCATCAGAAATCTTGTCGCTGCCAACAATTACACGAAGTTCACGACCGGCTTGAATTGCGTATGTTTTAGTTACACCGTTGTACGACATTGCCATGCTTTCCAGTTCATTTAAGCGTTTGATGTACGACTCAACAGCTTCGCGACGGGCACCCGGACGTGCACCAGAGATAGCGTCGCAAACCTGAACGATAGGAGCAAGCAGGGTTTGCATCTCCACTTCTTCATGGTGCGAACCAATGGCATTGCAGATATCTGGTTTTTCTTTGTACTTCTCGGCCAACTTCATACCAAGCACTGCATGCGGTAATTCGGGTTCCTCGTCGGGCACCTTGCCTATGTCGTGCAAAAGCCCTGCGCGGCGTGCTTTTTTGGGGTTCAGCCCAAGTTCGGCAGCCATAATGGCACAAAGGTTTGCTGTTTCGCGTGAGTGCTGCAGCAGGTTCTGACCATACGATGAACGGTATTTCATTTTCCCCACAAGACGCACCAATTCGGGATGCATACCATGTATTCCAAGGTCGATGCAAGTGCGTTTTCCGGTTTCAATAATCTCTTCTTCAATTTGTTTGCTCACCTTATTAACCACTTCTTCAATACGGGCAGGATGAATACGCCCGTCGGTAACCAGTTGGTGGAGGGCAAGGCGGGCAATTTCGCGGCGTACAGGGTCGAATGCAGAAAGTACGATTGCCTCTGGGGTATCGTCAACAATAATTTCAACTCCGGTAGCTGCCTCCAGAGCCCTGATGTTACGACCTTCGCGACCAATGATACGGCCTTTAATTTCGTCGTTCTCAATATTGAAGATGGTAACCGCATTTTCGATAGCAGTTTCAGAAGCCACCCGTTGAATTGATTTAACGATGATTTTCTTGGCTTCTTTGTTGGCGTTGAGTTTGGCTTCATCCATAATTTCCTGGATGTATGACATAGCCTCAGCTTTGGCATCGTTTTTCAACGATTCTACTAACTGAGCTTTGGCTTCATCGGCCGAAAAACCAGAGATTATTTCCAGCTTCTCAACTTCCTGACGGTGAAGTTTTTCTACCTCTTCGCTTTTTTGTTCTACCAATTCGAGCTGGTGAGTAAGATTTTCGCGGATCACTTCGGTTTCTTTCTTTTCGATCTCGAAATCTCTGATGCTGCGCGAAAGTTCATCTTTACGGCGAAGGTATTCGGTTTCTTTTTGTTTTACACGGTTTTCGTTGGCCAACAACTTGTTGTTCCGTTCGTTAATATACTTTTCGTGTTCCGATTTTAACTGCAGGAACTTTTCTTTAGCCTGCAAAACTTTATCCTTTTTAAGTACTTCGGCTTCATTCTCGGCCTCTTTCAGCATCTTTTCTCTTTTCCGATGCAACGCCTTGTCCCATATAAAATAGGTTATTGGGAGGCCCAACGCAAATGCAACTATTGTATATATCCAATTCATCAATTAATTTTTTATTATTAGTTAGTAAAAAAAAACGCATTCCAACACTGTGAATATGAACTCGATATTCAATCATGCTGAGATGCGGCGATTATATATTTTATTCGTTAGAACGCTGGTTTTTATCGATATAAAGAGCTAATTGTTCGTTTATCTCTTCAATTTGTTTTACAAAAGGACTGATGTTGGTTTGCTCAACATTTTCCATAATTTGCATTACAAACTGCAGGGCCGACATGGCCAGAAAATCCTGGTTGTCTTTTCCTGAATATCGTTGTTGATATTGTAAAATCCGCTCATTTATTATTTTCGCGGCCTTACGTATCTTTTCTTCGTCGCTACGCCTTATCCTCATCGGATATCGCCTGTCGGCAACCGTAACATTTATCGATAGTTCTTCATCCATAGTGACCCGCTATTGATTTAAAAGGGCAATACATTTATCGACTTCGCGAATCAATTTTGTAATCTTCTGTTTTGCCGCCTGTGTGTCAGGATCGCCTTCGGCTAAAACTTTTGCCACTTTTAAATTTTCATACCTTTTTTTGAGCTCTTCATTCTCGCTACTGAGCTGAACAAATCGTTCTTCAAGGTTACGACATTCTTCCTTGACAGCTATCAATTCGCTCTTCGAAGCATCGAGGCTTTCCATTAACCGCCTGATGTTCATTCGCAATTCCTCAATCAGGTGCTGATCTTTCTCAGTCATTTTTGAATGATTTCTGTACAAAAATAACATTTTTAACAAACAGAAAATACATGTAGTTCCCGATACCGAAGTTTTTTTGTCATCTGACCATATTATTTGCCTTAAATGCTATAAAAATGTAACCCTGTACAACTTCTGTTCTCGACAATTAAATAACTGTCAATTTTGCCGGCTACAAACCGCGCAATCCTTTTTTTGGATGTAGAAACTGTATTTTAGTCTCATGTTAGTTTAGATGGGTTATGAAGTTTCTTTTTGTTTCTTTTTGCACACTGCTGCTTGTTATTGAGGGATTTGGTCAGACACCCTCATTCGTTTCCCCGGTGAATATTCCGCTCGTGCTAAACGGTAATTTTGGCGAAATCAGGTCGAATCACTTTCACGCGGGTATCGACATAAAAACCAACGGAATGACGGGCCTACCGGTGTTTTCTATTGCTGATGGTGTTATTTCGCGAATTTCGGTTTCGGCAACCGGCTATGGCAAAACCCTTTATATTGATCATCCGTCGGGGTATACTTCGGTGTATGCCCACCTCGACCGCTTTATCCCTGAAATTGAAAAATGGGTAAAAGAACAGCAATACCTGCTTCAGCGCTTCGAAGTAAACCTTGAACCCTCGCCCACTCTTTTCCGTTTTAGCAAAGGCGAACAAATAGCTTTTTCGGGCAACACCGGCAGCTCGGCCGGGCCACACCTCCATTTCGAAATCAGGAAAACCGAAAGCCAACACCCTGTTAACCCGCTACTGCTCGGTTTTAACATTATAGATACCTCGAAACCAGTAGTCACAGGGCTTTTCATTTATCCGCTCGACGACAATAGCCATGTTAAATCGGGAAACAAAAAGCAGAAATTCGCGCTTACCCTGCAAAACGGCGTGTACCGCATAAAAGATTTAAACGAAGCAATACCGGTATGGGGCAACATTGGATTTGGAATTGAAGCCACCGATTACCTGGATGCCAGCTGGAGCAAATGCGGGATTTTCAAACTCGAAATACGTGTCGACTCGCTGTTAGTCAATTCGTTTACCATTGACGAACTGGCTTACGAAAAAATGAGGGCAATGAACAGCCATATCGATTACGAAGAATTCGTTTCGACCAAGCGCCGCATTCAGAAAACATATATTGAACCTGGCAATCGACTCGACATATACTCTAACAGTGTGAACAGCGGAATAGTGAACCTTAGCGACGGCGCTAAACATCGAATCAACATATCGGTTTTTGATGTGGCCATGAACCGCTCCGAAATTGTTTTTTGGGTACAGTGCACCAAACCGGTTGTTTTTCCAGAGAAGAAATACGCTGCTTTTTTCAAATTCGACAGAAAAAATAAATTTGAAACCGATGATGTTGAACTCGTTATACCTGAAGAAGCCTTGTATACCGATGTGAAGTTTACCTATAAAAAATTGCCTAAAACGGTGGGCATCTACTCCGACCTCCATCAGCTGCATGATAATACGGTACCGCTAAACAATTACGCTGAAGTGAAAATTAAAGCAACCCGTTTGCCCGAACATTTGCGCCACAAAGCGATAATTTGCCTTACCGATGCACAAGGAACACCGAAAACAAGCCTTGGTGGAGAATATTCTTTCGGCTGGATAAAAACTGAAACCCGGAACTTAGGAACTATGTGCATCGCGGTAGATACCATCGCTCCAAGAATAAAGCCATTAAGCTTTTCGGAACAAAATACACTTACCGAGAAAAACCGGATTAGGTTTAAAATTACCGACAACCTCTCGGGTGTAAAAACATACAATGGCTTTATCGACGACACGTGGGTATTGTTTGAGTATGATGCAAAAAGCAACACCATTACCTACCATTTTGATGAAAAGATAGCCCCGGGTAAAAAACATCAGCTGAAACTGGTGATTGAAGATGCCAAAGCCAACAAACGGGAATACACTGCGAGCTTTTAAGTATTTATTATTTGCAGGGTGAGGGCGGGTCGATTTTCAATTGACTCCGTCGAACTTCGTTTCACCCCAAGCCTCTCACAGAACCGTGCTTGATAGTCTCCCATCACACTGCCTGCCCCGCTTTTTGTCGGGGGCTCTTCTAATGTTTCATACATTATATAGCTCATCCTCTTTCAAGTTGGCAAAATGTAATCCATATTAGCTAACCCCTTCGCTCCTCTCCCATTACAGTTGTATCAACACTACTACGAGTTAGTCTGCCCCTGCATGAATCATCGGTTTACCGCCTCTGGGTTGTACCCATTGTGCGTTTGGCTACGCCGATTTCCACTGTGTTCCAATTCCCTTTGGCTGTCGGCTTTCTTACCCGATCGCTTTATTAACAGCCTGGCATAAACATGCAGGTTCTCAAGTTCCACAATTGAGCCCAAATATAGTTCCTGCCCTTTGTAAGACGCTTGCCGTTTAGCCAATAAATAGGTTTCCGCTAAACTTATCACTCCGTCATATAACCGTAGCTTTTGACAAGATATACCAACTTCTCGACCTTTCATCAAGGGTTCACTCTCGTTCAGCTCCTATATTCATACCTGATAAGCTCGTGGCTTATCTTCTCCTAAACGCTCAGTACCTTGCCTCTTAAACAAAGCACCTTTAGGCGGTTTATTCGCCTACAATTATTTTTAAGGAGCTCATGATTTCCGCTTCGCTCCAATTGATGCCCCCGCCTGTACGACGACACCGATGGGTCAACCTTACAACTGGTTTCCATCATCTCAATTACAGCATGCAGGTTACCCTGCTTCTTGACACAATATATGCAGTTGGGGATTGCGGGTTGCTTTCCTGTCGCGACGCAACGAGGTTGTTGCGGGCTGCGAAGTAAGTTGTCGGTACGAAAACGGCAATTGACATATAGTTTTTAAGTTTTTTATGTATTTACCTTATTTTCAAACTCTTTAATCACTTCATCCAGACTAGCACCGAATACTAATTTCGCATTTTCATACGTCTGATTACTGAAAAACTCAATGAATTTTTCCTTACCAAACGTATCAATCAATTCTTTTACAAATAATCCGGAAAGCGGATAGGTTAAATCTTCAGTATAATTTTTCCAATTGGCCCAAATCTCCCCTATTGATATCTTTTTGTCATTTGCTTTTAACCAATCTTTTACAATTTGCTCTTTATTCTGATTTGTTTGGTCAAAACATACTGCCACACCTTCATTAATCAATCCTGTTCTAGCAACAACCTTTGTCGAATAGTTTGATATAACATGAGTCATTTCATGTCCTTTTGTTTGCTGATAATGAGAATGTACAATACAGAATACAGGGTCAGCAAATCCTAAATTGGCTTTAAACAGGTTCTTTGCATCCTCTCTTGATTCCCAAACGAAAAAATCAATCTTCTTTGGCAATTTGCTATTAAAGAATTGATTTATTTTCAAAAAAGTTTCTTCTCTTGATGATATATAGCTTTTTATATCAGAATCGCTCATGTTCTGAAAATGAAACCTAAAATTATCTGATTCAACAATTATCCAATCCTTGTAAAAATCGTCAAAACCAAACAATAATATGCCTCTATATGCATATTGGGTTGCATTTTTAGTCACGTTTAAATCAAAACATGCTTTGGTAGCTTTTTTTGAATTGTCATAATCCTGGAGCATGAAATGACAAGTACCTAAATATACTAGAGCCCAGGCTTTGCGCCATGAATTGTTATTGTCATTTTTTACTGTCGATTCAAGATAAGGTATCGCATTTTTATAGTCTGCCTGATCGATGTGTGAACGCCCCATTAATAAATTTAAGTCAGTATTATTGGGGTCATTTTCAAGAAGTGGTTTCGCTTGCTCAATTACAGATGATAAATCTTGTGAGTTGTATAATTTCCACAAATCTTCAATTGAAGAATTTTGTCCAAATGAAATTAAACTTGAAAGAATAAAAATCAATGTAAAAATCTTTCTCATAGTTTAATGATTTATAAGGTTTCTGGAGTCTTGTCCTAAAATATGGCTACCCCACTACTCCACCGCGGCTCCTCATGCTTGGGTGCCCAAATCGGATTGTTTCGGGGTATTGAAAAATCCGTAAGTGTTTCTTATTGAATCCACGAATTACACAAATTAAACGAATTTTATTGATTCATTAGGGTAAATCTTAATCCATTCAAATTAGTGTAATCCGTGGGTCAAAAAATATATTTGCGGCTTTTAGGGAGGCCTCAAACGTTAGCGAGGGTAATTTTGTTTTCGTTGATCCTAAAGATAAGATATAATTATTCTTTAGCTAATTTCCTCCTTTATTAACCTGATACTTCAACAATATCCAATCGCCAATAACCTTCAATACTTCAGGGGCAAAGGTTTGTTCCGTTTCCAGATATTCTTTCACCATTGAATTGTAATCCTTTGTGTTTCCATTTTCAATAATCTGAAACAAATGGTTGGCTTTAGGTACTTTTATAATACTGTAATCCTTGTTTTTCGCTATTTTCAGTGCTTCTTCAATAGCAGCCAGATTTTCATCGGCAATAACTTGTATATCATATTCTCCGTTTAGAGCCAGAACCGGGCAAGTAACTTTTTTCCATGCTTCTGATGGATCGTATAGTATGAAAAACCTATTCCATTCCGAAACTGTCATATCAATCCATAAGCAAAGTTTAATTTTAGCTATAATATTAAAACTACCATAAATAGTATTGTTAAGGTGTTTGATTTTTTGCTTTCTCAGTTTTATATCAGGCTCGTTTATCAAAATCTCAGTTGACTCATTTTTGAATCTTAACTCTTTAGGATTTTCAGCAAAAACATTTGCTTGTTTAAATGCTATTTCCCTTCCACTTATACTTGTACCGGCAAGACTGATAATAAACGAAACCCGGGGGTCTGAAGATGCAACGATTGGCGCAATGGTCCCTCCTTCGCTATGACCAGCAATGCCAATAAATGAGGTATCAATGTTTTCTGTTAAAAATAGAAAATCGACAGCGGCTTTAGCATCGCCTGCCAAATCCATTGTAGTATATTTCCAACCCTGCTTTACAGACATATTTAGATGACGGTCGTCGTAACGTAAAACTGCAATTCCAGCTTTTGTCAAATAATCGGCAATAACTAAAAATGGTTTGTGCTGGCCTATTTGCTCATCCCTGTTTTGGGCTCCTGAACCTGTTACCAGAATCACTGCCGGATAGTTGTTTTTTTCATCAGGGAGTGTTAATGTGCCCTTTAAAACAGTTCCATCAAGTTTATTTGTAAACGTAACCTCTTTTTCGATATAAGAAAATGGTCTTATTGGCTCCTGAGGTTTTCCTTTTTTTTGTCCGAATAAATTCATTGAAATACAGATTAAAATTATAGAAAAACATTTTTCTACCATAGCATTCGATTTTATTCAGCAAAAGTGAATATAAGCTTCAAAAACCAAATTACCATAGGGTAACTAATGATCGCCTAATCATGCTTAGGCTTTGCGATAATACCTAAAAACGAAACTATATATTTCTAAGGAATTCTTTGGATAATTGTTGAAAGATATTTCAAAATCAACCGGTATATCTCGGTCGCAAAATTTGTAAACATAATTATGACTAATATACAGAACAATGTACGTTGTCGACTGTCCCGAAGGCACGGGACCTAGCCGTCCCGATGGACATCGAAATTGCGGGCTAGTTGGCTTGTTGTGAGCACAAAATTGAATTGAAAATCACCGAAAGTAAAATCGGCGGAGCCAAACCCGCGTGCAATATTCCATGTATTTTTTGCTGTTGTTTTAATCTATTGCAACATCTTCATACGTTAGCCCTGATTTCTTAGGTTGAACCCTGCCGCTGCCAGCAGGGTATTGATCAAATCGCCCTGCTCATACCAAAGGAAATTCCTGCCCATTCGGTGGTCTTGTTTGAGATGACCGATCGTCGGTTCGAAATAAAAAAAGCCTCCGAAAATTCGAAGGCTTATATAATTGATTGATTCAATTTCTACTTTATCTTTTTTCGTTTCAAAAAGATTCCGCCGGCGATAGCACCAAATCCAAGAAGGGAGGCTATTAACGGAATGGGCACTGCAGTACCAGTTCCTGCTAAAATTGTCTGATCGGGAGTTGAGGCAAAACCTGGAGCACCAAGAGTAACCGAAGGTTCACCATCGTCATCGATAGTTATTGGAATCCAGCCATAATGCAACCCATCAGCGGCCTCGAATTTCACCCCAAGATAACCGGTTTTTTTACCATCGGTATAATTATCGCCTAATGGAGCGCCATAACCTCCCATGTAAAAAATATAAGCATCCGAACTCCAATTCATTCCGGGAAGCGGGAATACCCCGATTTGATCTCCGTAATCCAAAATAGAGGTAAATGAGGGTCCTCCATAAGCTAATACCGGAGAAGAAGAATCAGGAGGTAATAGTTCCTTTGCGAGTACCTCATTATCTGATGAGATTCCGGGTGTAGCCAATCCTGAAGAAGGAAGAGTATTCCCAATGATGCACTGGCCATCCCAAAAACCACTACCACTTGTGTAAAATTCAGAATCAAAATACACCATAAAGTCCCTTACACCATCATTATTCACATCAATAGAACCCCAATCATCACTTCCAGAGAAAGTGTGCGGTAAAGTGATAGGAGGCAGCACTGCTTTTACCCCAATACTCAAGGTGACAAGAACCATAAAAACGACTCCTTTAAGAATAGCAGAATGTTTTTTCATAATTTCCAGGTTTAATATGAAGCAAAAATAGTTAATGTTTTTAATAAACAACGACTTACAAGGAAGTTATCTTTATTTATCAAAAAAATATTTCTAAAGAAAATCCTGCAAAGACTTGGTATAGGGCATGCACGGGAAAACAGGAAAAATCAAACGGCAATCCGTTGTCCGAGTTGCCGTTGTGTTAGATATGCTTGCAAAATATATTGATTCCCTTAATTACCAGTGCTTAGGTTGCAAAATTGTATCGGCGGCTCACTTCGTTCCAGTTGATGAGCATCCAAATAGAACGGAGGTAGTCTTCGCGGTTGTTTTGAAATTTCACATAATATGCATGCTCCCACATGTCGATAGCCAGTAGTGGTGTGCCCGGATGCGAAGCTCCCTTCATCAATGGATTCAAGTTGTGCTTGGTCCCTGTTAGCTGGAGCTTTCCATCGTGTGTTACAATGAGCCACAGCCATCCGCAACAATCGTGCGATTGTGCTAAATTGAACAAATTCATTTTCAGTTGAAATACGCTTCCAAAGTTTTGGTTCACCACCGATTCGAACTCCTCGCTCATGCTTCCTCCGTGTGGCGATAAGTTATCCCAGTACAGTTGATGGTTGAATACGCACCCTGCATGTTCAATCACGTCTTCCGGATAACGGTCAGAATGTTTGAAAAGCAGTCCCAAACCGATTTTTTCAACCTCAGTGTCGTTAATTAAATCCAAAAATTCTTCAAATCCTTTCATGTGAAAGTTGTAGAAGTGATTTTTGAGCGTATCATAATCGGCTATGGGTTCCAGCGCATTAAACGAGTACGACAAGTGCGGAGGGGTAAATACTGCACGATGGAGGTCTCCCTTTAACGGATTGCCAGGGCTGGAGATCCATTTTGGAGTTGTTGGAGGCAACTGTTTTTTTCCATTGTTATGAACAGTGGGATCCATAGTCAATTAAATTAGAATGAATTTACGATGCAAGTTCTTCTAATTTGATGACAAAGTCAATGCTTTTCGCTCCAACCCCTATATTCTGATTTTCACAAATCCAGCAAATATGTGCCAAATTCAGGAAAATGGATAACTTTACCTTCAGTAAGAAACATTTATTTTCAGTCTAAAATAAGCTGTTTCTATGCTGTTGAAAATAAATCGCATAGTTGATTTAGGCCTGTTTCACAATGAATCTTGCATGATGCGAATGTAATATCTGAAATTTATCATTATACACGTTATGAACAGAAAAGAACGTTTTGAGAAAGTACTGGCCTGGTTTGAGCTGAACATGCCCATGGCCGAAACAGAGTTGCAATACTCCTCTCCTTTCGGGCTACTGGTAGCGGTTATCCTTTCGGCCCAATGTACCGATAAAAGGGTAAACCAAATTACGCCGCCCCTGCTCGAAAAATACCCTACTGCCCAATTCATGGCCCTGGCCACGCCCGAAGAAATTTTTGAGTATATACGTACCTGCTCATACCCCAACAATAAAGCAAACCATTTAGTGGGTATGGCCAAAATGGTGACCGAAAAGTTTGGCGGAGTAATTCCCGACAATATCGATGACCTGCAGAAACTGCCCGGAGTTGGCCGAAAAACAGCGAATGTGGTGGCTTCGGTGGTATTCAACAAACCGGCAATGGCTGTCGATACGCACGTATTTAGGGTAGCTGCCCGAATTGGATTATCGGTAAATGCCAAAAACCCACTGCAAACCGAGGAACAATTAGTTGAATATATCCCCGAGAATTTAATTCCCAAGGCCCATCATTGGTTAATATTGCACGGAAGGTACGTTTGCACGGCTCGTAAACCGGCATGCGAAAAGTGTGGTATCGCCCCGTGGTGTAACTTTTTTCTCAATGGAAGTAGAAAAAGTGAAGAAGGTTAGCCGTACCTAGGTTAGTATTTCATTTCCCGGTCCATATCGCGCCGGGCATCGTTTTGTTTCAGCGATTCGCGCTTATCGTACACCTTTTTTCCACGAGCCAACCCGATCTCGAGTTTGGCAAAGCCTTTCTCGTTAAGAAATAGCTTTAGGGGCACAATGGTAAGACCGGTTTCCCTCACCTTTCGCTCCAACTTTCGCAGTTCCTTTTTTTGCAACAAGAGTTTCCGCTCGCGCTTAGCTTCGTGATTGCGAAGGTTTCCGAAGAAATATTCAGCAATATGCATGTTCTTCACATACAACTCGCCCCCGGCAAACTGGCAATACGAATCGACCAGGCCAGCTTTCCCTTCTCGAATAGATTTAATCTCGGTGCCTTGCAGCTGAATGCCAGCAATAAAGCTTTCGATGATCTCGTATTCGAAAAAAGCTTTCTTGTTCTTTATTGAAACGTCGGTGCGTGGTTTTAGTGCCATATTATAAAAGTATGTGAGCCGAAATTCGGTTCAATATAAAGGTTAAAAACATAATTAGACTGAAAATAGCCATAAAAAGCGCAAAATAAAAGTAAAATTTCTTCTCGTCGGGAATTACAAAGAACGTTTCGAAGCCAAAGTAGGCAAGAAAGAAACCATACCATGGCAGCACCCCACCCAAATCAAGAAAAGGCAGTAAGCCTGTTATAACCGTTTTCAGTACCGCCGGGGCTAACGATATTACAGCAATTTTCCGGGCAGTTTTCATTTTCAGTTCGAAGTGGAATTGGCCGAGCACGAATTTGGTTATCATTACCGAAAATGTAAGCAACATGAAAATAAACAGCGTTTTACGGCAAGCTTTCACCAGCGAGTCTTGCCAAAAAAAACCATTTTTCGAGTGAAAAATCAAATCGCCAAGTACAATGCATACAAAGCCGATTATCAATCCCGGCACAAAAAAGTTTCGAAAACCAAAAAAATTCTTTCGTGAGCCGCTTTTCAACTCGCGCCAATAAACCTGCGGATGTAAAAAAAACGCGAGGCTTTCGTGATAAATAGTAGTAAAGGGATGAAAGAGGCTCATGTTGATGAATTTTGGCAACAAAAATAAATAGATTTGCATAAAAAGTATTTTACACACAGAAATATTTCATGGCAACAACACCATACAACCTGATAACCATTACCGGGCCTACGGCATCGGGCAAAACCAGCGTGGCCGCACACCTGGCCCGACAAATCAATGGCGAAATTATTTCGGCCGATTCAAGGCAGGTTTACCGTGGAATGGACATTGGCACGGGAAAAGATCTAAGTGACTACAGAGTCGATGGCTTTATTGTGCCTTACCATCTCATTGATATTGCCGATGCCGGATACGAATACAATGTATTTGAATATCAGCGAGATTTCATTAACGTATTCAACGACATCCGTCAGCGAGGCAAATTTCCGATCGTTTGTGGCGGAAGCGGAATGTACATCGAAGCGGTTTTAAAAGGATATAAGCTGATTAACGTACCGGTGAACGAGGCTTTGCGAAAATTGTTGGCAGGGAAATCCCTCGGCGAGCTCACTGAAATACTGAAAAAATATAAACCAGTACACAACAATAGCGACACCGAAACGCCCAAACGCGCCATGAGAGCGATCGAAATTGAAGAATACTACCGGCAAAATCCTCAGCAAGATCGCTACTACCCCGAGATAAATGCCCTCATTATTGGAATACTATTCGACCGTGAAACCCGCCGGAAACGAATCTCTGAACGGCTTAAAACAAGGTTTGACGAAGGAATGATCGATGAGATAAAAAACCTGATAACCAATGGAGTAAGCCCCGAATCGCTCATTTATTACGGGCTCGAATACAAATACATAACCCGGTATGTTACCGGCGAAATTTCGTATGCCGAGATGTTTTCACAGCTCGAAACAGCCATCCATCAGTTTTCGAAACGCCAAATGACATGGTTCAGGCACATGGAAAAAAACGGCACTACCATTCATTGGATCGACGGATGCTTACCACTCGAAGAGAAACTGAAGCAAATTGAGCATCTAGCCTTTCCGGTTTAAAACATTGCAGATAAAAACAATCTTTAGCGCCAAACAATACGGGTACGCACCATTTCGGTTCCATCGGCACGCACAATATTATTTACAAACTCGTTTTCATCTACTTGCTGACACCCCACTTTCAAAAGATCGCCAGGAACCGCTTCTTTGATGAAATTTATGACAAACGAGGCAACCTGTTTTTTCATCAGAAAATCGAAATC
>JAAYAG010000120.1 GCA_012719495.1 Bacteroidales bacterium | reverse complement strand
ATATTGCATAGCTGCTCGCTTATAGATAACAAATTGGTTCCGGGGCAGTTGCCCTATGTGGATAAGAAATTTACTAACAGAGAAAACGCAACGCACTATATTGCCACACGTTGTATGCCATTTTGACAAAGACACCAACGCAGCATTCAAAAACTGAAAACAAAACAGGAATGAGAACTATAAAAAAAATCGGATTATTTACTTTAATAATTCTAATCAACATTGGATGTAGAAATTCTTCCCAATCGAAAGTAGCTCAAATCCAAACAAAAGGTTATGATTCTACAGAAGAAACCAATGATTGGTATATTGATGCTGATGGCAATTCTAAAACGTTAAAATTAGTAAGAGCCAATGGGAAAATTGGGTTCATATATGAAAACGGTGAAGAATTATTTCCTTGTATTTTCGACAGTGTAGTTGATGCTGAAAATTACGCATATGGAAACGTCAATGGGAAATATGTCCGAACAAATAAAGGATATTTTTCTCGTTGCGCAAAAGTTAAAAAAGATGGAAAATGGGGACTCATCAACATAGAAGGAAAGGTTATAATTTCTTTTAATTACGATGACATATATGCTTTTGATTATAAAAAAACGAGTAGAATGGAAGGTCCTTACATTGAATATTTAGATTACGATGGAAAAACGGCAATCGTGAAAAGGGACGGAAAATGGGGACTGGTCAATACAAAAGATGAAGTATTCGCCGACTGTGTTTATGATGAATTTTCCATTCCAGAAGTGCAATTATTTTACGAGAAAAGAGCCGCTGCGAAAAAGGACGGTTTATGGGGATTTCTTAATGAAAAAGGAAATCCAATTAGTTCATTCATTTATGAAGCTGTTGGTGGTTACTCTTTAGAAACTCCTCAATCTATTTCAATATTCTATGGTGGATTGGCAGTTGTAAAAAAAGTCGGCAAATGGGGGGCGATAGATTTGGATGGTAAAGAAATAATACCATTCATTTATGATTTCATTTCATCGTTTACATCAGAAACTGCTATTGCACAAAAGGAAGGTAAATGGGGGTATATAAATAAAAAAGGAGAGGAAGTAATTCCATTAATCTACGATGAAATTAAATGGTTTGAATTGGGTTTGTGCCCTATTAGAAAAAATGGGTTGTGGGGTTTTCTTAATGAAAAAGGCGAGTTAATTGTGCCAATTATGTACGATGATATTCTTGTTTCAGAAGAAGTTTCTGTTGATGGTGGATTATGGTTTTTCTCACAAGATGGTCTTTGTGCAGTAAAGAAAAATGGTAAATGGGGACTTATTGATAATGAGAATAATATTGTTGTTGATTTTGAATATGATGGAATAAAATTTACTACAAGCGGATTAGACGATTGGCGCTATTTCTCAGATGGATTTTTATCAGTAAAAAAAGGTAAATTCTGGAGTGTAATCAATAAAGACGGCCTAAATAAAATCCCTTTTGAATATGATGATGTAGAGATTTGGTCAGAAGGAAATGTTTGTATTAAAAGGAATAATAAGTGGGGACTTTTAGATAGCTTAGGAAAACAACTTGTTCCCATAGAACACAAAAATGCGATGGACGCTGGAAATTTTAATTATAAAACAAACAACAAATAGAAAATATAAAAAAAACGGCATACAACATCATGTATAAAACATTGGGGTTTAAGTGGTTATTTGAAATGTTCTGCCCCGCATCAGCTTTTTGTAACGGCAGACAGGGACGAAGCCCGCAATCCCCAACGTTTCATACATGTAACCGTTGGCGGTAATTTTAAGAAACACAGTACGAACGATAAAACATACAATTATGATTAAAACACTATTTAAATTAATTGGGATTGCATTCTTAATGACAGGTTGTAATCTATTGAATTCTGAAATT
>JAAYAG010000119.1 GCA_012719495.1 Bacteroidales bacterium | reverse complement strand
CAGCGTTTTTTCTTGAATTCAACCATAAAAAAGAGTTTATTGAAACCAATTTCAATAAACTCTCGGAAACCTCAATAAACACAATGGTTACAAAGGTTTTTACCAACTATTTTTTACTATTATATCTGCTTTAAAATCACTTAAAATAACCCGTTATTCCTGCGTGATTTTGCATTGAATCTTACTGTTTACAAGCGGTCTGAACTCAAAAATAAAGTCGAACTCAGGTTATTAGATTTCTAAATTGAGATTTTCAATAAAACAACCATCTATTTCTCAGGAACATTCTCTAGTATAGAAACGAGAAAATCCCAAAAACCAGTAACAGACTGTATATTAACCCTTTCATCAGGAGAATGAGGAGATTGAATGGTTGGCCCTACCGAAATAATATCCCAATTGGGATACGCCTCGGCAAGAATGCCACATTCAAGTCCTGCATGCATTGCCACTTGGCGAGGATATACTCCGCGAAGATTCTTATATTGTTCTTTAGCCAACGCCAGAATTTGAGAAGCAGTATTAGGCCGCCAGCCCGGATAAGCACCCGAAATGTTAACAGCAGCCCCAGCCAGACGGAAACAACTGTCGAGAGACGAAGCAATTGCATCGCGAGCTGAATCGATAAAGCTACGGGTAAGGCACAATATTTCAATTTTTCCTGCCGATGACCGTACAATTGAAATATTATTCGAAGTTTCAACTACACCAGGCATGGTATCGCTAAGTCGCATAATTCCATTACGAGCAGCACAAACTGCATTTATTACGTCATCCTGGATCATTTCAGGAATCAAGGTTTCAGGTAGCCCAACTTCTGATGCTACAATTTTCAAATTAGGTTCAACACTCCCTAATTCATTTAATATCAACTTAGATGTATTATCAATAAAAGAAAGGAAACCGTTTACTTTTTCTTTGGGAATAACGATAACCGACACTCCCTCGCGAGGAATTGCATTTCTCATGTTTCCGCAATCGATAGAAGCCAGACGTGCGCCAAATTTCGACACAGCAGTTTTAAGTAAACGCGCCATAATTTTACATGCATTACCCCGCCCCAGATGAATATCGAGGCCTGAATGCCCACCTTTAAGCCCCGAAACCATCAGCCGGAAAGTTGTGCCTTGAAAGTCGTTTTTTTCTTCAACAAAATCCCAGCTTGCCGAGACATTAATCCCTCCAGCACAACCAATACTAATTTCTTCGTCATTTTCGGTATCAAGGTTGATTAGGATATCACCTTTCAGCAAACCTTTTTCGAGGCCAACGGCTCCGGTCATGCCCGTTTCTTCATCAATAGTAATAAGAATCTCGAGTGGCCCATGTTTTATTGTGTCAGATTGCAAAACAGCTAAAGCCGCAGCAACTCCAATACCGTTATCGGCACCCAACGTGGTATCGCGGGCAGTAACCCATTCCCCATCGACATAAGCATCTATCGCATCGGTATCAAAGTCGAAAGATACATTATTGTTTTTCTGTGGAACCATATCGATATGCGCCTGAAGGATAACTCCCTTTTTCTTTTCGCAGCCAGGAGTTGCAGGTTTCGAGATAATCACATTTCCAACTGCATCCACCATGGATTGAAAACCAAGCTTCTTTCCAAAATCACAAACAAACCGGGCAGCCTTCAACTCGTTTTTCGATGGACGAGGTATTTGTGTCAAACTATAAAAGTTATTCCACAACGCTTCAGGCTGCAATTTTTTAATTTCATCACTCATATTATCAAGTTTTTAGAGATCGAAGAATTATTTTATCTTTCTCCAGTTTTTAATAGCTCCTGTAGTCGGGTCGAAAAGTATAGTCGTATTTTCATTGATCAGAAGATCAGGAATCGGGGCAACAAACCCAAACTGGGCAATCGGAATTTTTCCTGTATACAGTGTTGAAAATCCATCGATAATTGAAAGCGAGGCATTCACCGGAATACGGTAAAAAAGCCCGTTTTTACCAACAGGAGCCACGGCTGGTTTTGAAATTTCCTCAGCAGAAGTATATAACTTATTATCTTTTATCAGATCGATGGTTACCGGCTTCCCGCTAATATCGGTTTTAGGCAAAAAACCCTTCTCTTCTGAAAAACGGAAAAGAACATCGTTTTTGACCGACTCGTTTCCCGGAGTATATGAAATGGTAAAGACATGCTCCGAAAAAAAAGTTTTGCCAAGGAATAGTGATACATATTCTTTTTCAAGTTTTTCTGCTTGTTGAACGAATACCTCAAAACCTTTGCCGTCTTCAGGAAGAGCATCGGAAGGAGAAAGTATAGAGTAGGCTCTTTTCTGGCGCAACCGGAACAAGTAGTCAGCAGCTTCGCGAGCCTTAACTTCAGTAGTTTTAAACGTTATACGTTCGCTGCCGGTCTCAGGATTAACCTGAACATCATACTGATCATCTGAAGAAACATCGGGGAAAAGCACCGAAGGTAGTTGAGAATATACAACCATTCCTGCTCCGGAAATGTTTGAAGCGATTACTGGTTCAGAGAGATTAATGCCTGCAAGGATACCATCGGGCAATAATGAAACAAAAGCCGAAGAGGTACCATAGGTTTTATAAAGTGCCTCAGGATCCGCCTCACCTGAGACTGATACTTCAACCCCTTTTATCTTCCACTTTTCACCACCGGTTTGTTTTACCCCCTGATATCCAAGATATTTTTCTGCAAAGGCGGCATAAGGCCCTGGGCAATATTCCTCACGAACCATAGTAACTTGTACATTTAGCACTGTCCGGGGCAAGGCATACACAACTCCCTCAATAGGAAAAGGTTGACCTCCAGACATTTTGTCATCGCCTTTTTTTTCTTTTTGATCGGCAGCCCAACTAGCCAAAGAAGCAAGGAGAAAAGCCGTAATGATGATTACTTTATACTTCATACAACAATGTTTATTCCTACAAATATGATAAAACGTACAGCGAAAACAAAAACATATTACTGCAACTCAAATTTTTTAAAAGCTTCTGCCAAATTTTCTATAATATCAGAAGCAATTAGGGAATATTCACCCTTTACCTTCTTCGCGGAATCACCGGCACTCCCATGCAAATAAACGCCAAGTATTGCGGCTTCAGACGGAGTATACCCCTGAGATAGAAGACCAAGAATAACTCCGGTTAGAACATCTCCACTCCCCGCAGTAGCCATTCCCGGATTTCCTGTCGAGTTGAACCAAACATTACCACAAGGCAATGCTATTATGGTATGAGCTCCTTTTAACACAACAATTATATTGAATTCTTTAGCCATAGCAAGAGCTTTTTCCATGCGCGTGTATGCACAGTCGCAACTCCCGGCAATGCGTTCAAACTCCTTGGGATGAGGAGTAAGAATAGTATTGGGAGGTAAAAAACGAAGCCAATCCGGATTCAACCCTAAAATATTTATGGCATCGGCATCGAGAACAAGAGGTACTTCAACCTTTGAAATAAGATTGTGAAGACCACGCTGAGCATTTACTTTCAAACCAATGGCCGGCCCAACCCCTATTGCAGCATATGGCTTCAAATCGGCAACTTCAGTAAACATCAGGTCCGATTGATCGATGCTACACATTGCTTCGGGAACAGCAATCTGCAAAACCGGATATGTTTTGTGCGGAACATGAACGGTTAACAAGCCAGCCCCTGACCGCAAACACGATTTGGAAGACAAAACCGCAGCTCCCATTTTACCGTAAGCTCCGGCAACCAACAAAGCATGACCGTAATTTCCTTTATGCGAGAATTTTTCACGCTGTCTAAAAAAATTAGAACAATCACTATGTTCAATATAATGAAAATAAGAAGGTGTTTGCTCAATGGCTAACTGGTGCAGACCGATATCTAACAATTGCCAATCGCCAACAAAAATATTGTTCTCGGGAAAAAGAAAACTTATTTTGGGGAACTGAAAAGTATACGTAAGATGAGCCTTCACTATAGAATCCGAATCATTTTTCCGATTGTCTTCACCTAAGAGACCTGATGGCACATCTATGGCAACAACCTTACTACCAGAACTATTTATAAATCTTACAACCTCGGCAGCAAAACCCTCTAACGAGCGATTAAGCCCGGCCCCCAAAAGGGCATCAACTATAACTGCATTCTTTTCGATAAGCAATTCATCGATATCGCGAGGTTTTTTTACCGGAACATTTTTCAATGCCAACAAACGATCAAGATTTATCTGTGCTGAAGGAGAAAGCGAATGTCCAAAATTGAAAAGATAAACAAACGGCTGGAACATATCTGGCAGGCTGCATAACAAACGGGCAAGAGCTAAACCGTCGCCTCCATTATTGCCCGGGCCACAAAAAAAAACAATTTTCCCGGATACCCCTGAAACAACAAACCGATTGAAAAGTACGGTAGCAGCCCGTTCCATCAAATCGATATCGGTTATTGGTTCATACTGCATGGTTAGCTTATCGATTTGAGAAATTGCAGATGTTTGAAAAAGTTTCATACAAAAGACATATTAGATTTCTTTGTATTTCAATTGCTTGAACCAGATAAGAAATTGTTTTTAAAACTCATTATTGAAATGGCCTGTAACAAAACCTTGCATGGCGTTTTACTACCGTCCTATAAATACAATATCTTCTGATTTGTAATGAAACTAAAATTAACAATAATTCAGGAGTTTTATGTAAAAAAAGGGAAAACAACTCGTAGTTTGCTTTCCCCCTTCGAAAAAAATACTTCGCTTATTTTAAACAAGCTGCTATTGCAAGTCGTATTGATTCAAACTCTTCGGGTGTGAATTTCTTTTTCGGGTTGGCAAAATTAATGTCCTGCTCGGTTTGCATTGGCACCAAATGAATGTGTGCATGAGGGACTTCGAGGCCAAGTACGGCCACACCAACCTTTACACAGGGAATCGCTTCCTTCAAAGCCACAGCTACATTATAAGTAAATTGTTGAAGTCCAAGATAGGTATCCATATCAAGGTCGAACAGATAATCAACTTCTTTTTTGGGAATAACCAACGTATGTCCTTTAGCCAACGGATTTATGTCAAGAAAAGCGTAGAAATATTCATCTTCAGCAATTTTATACGAAGGTATTTCACCCCTAACTATTTTTGTAAAAATCGAAGACATAGCTAATATTATTAAATTGAAATGTCGATGATTTCGAAAGGAATAACACCAGAAGGCACATGAATATCAACAACATCGCCCACTTTTTTACCCAACAAGCCTTTCGCTATTGGTGTTTTAATTGAAATTTTACCGGCCTTTAAATCAGCTTCGTGCTCAGATACAATAGTATATTTCATCGTTGCATTAGTTTTTTTGTTTTTAATGGTAACGATGTTCATTATTTGCACCACAGAGGTATCGATTTTCGACTCGTCGATAATTCTAGCGCTGGCAATTTGTGACTGAAGCAAAGCAATGCGAGCTTCGAGCATGCCCTGAGCATCTTTAGCTGCATCATATTCAGCATTTTCAGAAATATCGCCTTTCTCAATAGCTTCGCCAATTTGCTTCGAAATTGCCGGACGTTCTACTTTAACAAGATTATCAAGATCCTGTTTAAGCTTCTTAAGCCCTTCGGCAGTCATGTAATTTATTGCAGACATAGAATTAAATAAATTTGAATTATGGGTAAAAAAAATAGAATTCCGGTTGCCTGAACCAGAACTCCAAGTTTTCAACAAAAGTAATAAATTTTTAATTACGAAAACAATAACGGGAAAAATCAAAAAATATACCCGCCAATCATTAAAAATTTTTAAGCGTACTTTCGGTTTAATATCTCACTGTAAATTACAGCCTGTCTAATATTGAATTCCGACTCTTGCTCTTCTTCAACGGTTTCTTGCAAAGGAGAAACCATTGGTTTTGCTTTATCTTTTTCTGTTTTTTTGTATACCGAACCTCCTTCTCTGTTCATTATTGCTTCTCTCTCCTCGGGGCTAATGAACCCGTCGAATCCTGAATATTTTCCAACTGTTTTTTCCGGTTCAACATAGTCTATGGGTTCTTCTTCGATATGGCTATTTTCATAAGTGAAAATTTCAGGTTCAACATCGCGCTGAGGTGCCGGAGCCGTTTGGGGCGTATGTGTGTCAACATCAAATTTTTCGAGCCAATTAAAAATATCCTCATCACGAACTCGTTCTGAAGAGGTATTCACCTGACGATTGACCACCGGCGGTTTCTTTTTTTTGCCCAGTGCACCAATTATTGATATGGCTATTACGATAATTAGAGGAATTAAATCTTCCATAATTTCCCAATAATAAGTTAGTTTTGTAACAACGAAATAAAATTACACAAAAATGAGGATTATCCTATCGCTTAAAAATATATTTTACCTTTTTGTCTTTCTTTCCTTTATTCTTGTTTCGTGCGAAGATCGTGAAGAGTACATTCCTTATGTAGAAGTTAGTTTTTCGGTCGATTTGAATATTAACAACAATCTGGCTACACCGGGCTATTCAATGCTCTATCCAGGCGAAGGATTTGGCGGAGTAATTGTTTACTGCGAGTACTACGATTATGTAACCCCTGACAAATCAATATTCAAAGCTTACGATGCTGCCTGCACCCTCGAAGTGGAAGACAGTTGCTCTGTAACAAACACCGGCAACAGTTTCTACGGCGAATGCCCGTGCTGTCATTCTCAATATGAATTTACAAACGGACAACCAGTGGAAGGCGATGCCGCGTATTCGCTAAAAAGATATAAGGCAACAGTAATAAGCAACAAGGTCTATGTGCGGAATTGATTACAACCTACATTAATAATTTCATTTTCGAAACAACATCCCAAATTACAATTCCTGCACTTACCGATACATTGAAAGAGTGTTTTGTTCCAAATTGAGGAATCTCAATAGCGCCATGGCAACAATTAATCACCTCTTGTTGAACCCCTGACACTTCATTCCCAAACACCAGGGCAATTTTAGCATCGGATGCCGGATGGAACTGGTGCAAGAAAATACTATTTTCTACTTGCTCAACGGCATAGACAGAGTATCCCTTTTCACTCAAGTGCATCACTGCTTCTTTCGCATTTTCAAAATAAGCCCAATCAACAACATCTTCAGCACCAAGGGCTGTTTTGTGAATATCTTTTGAAGGCGGGGTCGCTGTATACCCGCATAAATATATCGACTGAACGAGCAATGCATCGGCTGTTCTGAAAAACGAACCGATATTGTTACTGCTCCTTATGTTATCAAGAACAAGCACTACATCGTTTTTTGTGGCTTGTTTATATGCCTCGCCACTAAGACGGGCCATTTCGCTATTTTTCAATTTACGCATAATCTTCTACCAATCAACTCGTTTCCGTTTTACAGGCATGCTCATGCAACGGGCACCTCCCCCGCCTCGTGCCAATTCGGCTCCAGGAATTGTGATCACTGTTTTTGAAGTTGGAAGTCCAACCCTGTTTTCAATAATATTTTTTGCGGTAACAACATCGAAACCGTGTTTCGAAAGTTCTTCAATTGTATGGACATTACGCTCGTAACCCACAACAATGCCCGGAGAAAGTGCGAAAAAATTTGCCCCACTATGCCACTGTTCACGCTCCTGATTCCAATCGTCGCCTCCCCCGCAATAAACCATATTAAAATGGTAACCGATTTTTTCGAGTGCTTCCGGTATATTTTGTTCTATACTAATGGATTCAACCTTATCATATGCAATTGAAATTAATATTGTACGGTACCTATTTTGCCCAAGAATCAAGGGTTTATAAATCATGCAATGTTCTTGATCCAATACAGTAAAAACCATATCGAGATGAATGAAAGACTCGGGAGAATGAGGAAGTTCCTGAACAATAATAAATTGCCGAGGTAGCTTACGTTTTTTCAACTCTTCAATAATAAAATCAACTCCGTGTGTCGAAGTGCGACTCCCGGTTCCAACAAGTAAAACATGATCACAGAGAACCAATACGTCTCCCCCTTCAATAGTTAACTGTGGCAATAAATTACTATGCACTGTTTCCGACGGGTTAACTGTTTCCACAGAAAAGAGGGGATGATGCCTGAAGATTGCATCCATAATCATTGACTCACGAAAACGAATACTGTTAGCCATTTTGGCAATAAGCACATTATCGAAAATTGACATGGAAGCATCGCGGGTAAAAAAGAAATTATGTAATGGAGCCAGGCTATAACGTTCTGCAGATAGGAAGCGTGTAAGGTTGTCACGGGTAATGTCGACCCCCTCGAGCAATAAGCGGGTTGTTTCATCCGCAGATTGAGATAACAGGTAATCGAAAAGATAAGGTGTACCTTCAGAATCGCATATTTTAGATAAAAGTTGCCGCTTAACCTTTTTATTATCAAGAACTGCTGTTAACAAATCTTTGACTTCGTAAACCGGCGAAAATCGAGACAAAACCCCTTTAAAAAGAGAATATTCCTCGCGGGCAACCGACAAATTGAGAATGTCGCTATACAGTGCACGCTTTGCACTAAGCGGAGTCATTTTTTCAACCTCTGCACCAGGGGTGTGAACAATTACTCCTTCTAAGGTTCCAAATTCTGAAAAAACACTTACTTGACTCATACTTTTAGCCTTTCCCGATATTTTCAAAACTAACTGATTTACGCATGATAAAAAGAACAAAGCGAACAATACTTTGTTTCAAAATGTAACGTTCTTATTGGGCGTGATTGACCAATAGAATTAGTATTATAATTTTCAAGCGTAAAATTAGGCAAAACTTGTCCAAATACTGAGATATTAAAATGACTGTTGTCACGTTATTTTGGCAGGCATTTTGTTATACCTTTGCTTTCAATACTTAAAATGATGAAAAAAGGACTCATAATTGGAATATTATTTTTAATCTTTTCCATTGAAGGTAAGGCGAATAACATAACACTATGGGATTCGGCGACTTACTGCGAGGAGAGCCCCGACAGCATTGTTTATCGTGAACTTGATGAAATAAAAGTTTACCCCAAAAAGGGGGTCAACATAAATTCAAGAGAATATGCCCGAATGGTTAAAAAGATAAAAAAAGTATATCCTTTCGCCAAAGAAGCAGCTGTTGAGCTCCGGAAATACAATGAGATGTACCTGAAAATAAAAAAACCAAAAGAGCGAAAACAATATGTAAAAAAGATTGAAAAAGAACTTTTCAAAAAACATGAAGATGACATCCGTCACATGACAATTTCTGAAGGGCGTTACTTGCTTTTGCTCATTGACAGGGAAACCGGCTCGTGTTCGTATGAATTAATTAAAGGCATTAAAGGCTCGTTCTCTGCATTTTTTTGGCAGGGAGTTGCCAAAGTTTTCAAAAACGACCTTAAAGAAGAGTACGATCCTGAATATAAACATTTTGTGATTGAGCAAATTGTGCAAAATATTGAAAAAGGGAAAATATGAAACGATTGTTTATCGCAATCCATATAAAGCCAAGCGAAGAATTTCTCGATGTCTTTGATTCGATAAAAGAGCAGTTGTCAGACGAAAGCATTAAATGGGTTGAAGAAGAAAACATCCACCTCACATTACGGTTTATTGGTGAGGTTGATGAAGACAAAGCACGTATAATTGCGGACAAACTCCACCACTTGAAACCTTCCAGCCCAATTATTTTCAACATCGAAGGACTACAATTGTTCCGAAATTTTGCCGATCCGAAGGTTATTGTTACCGATATAAAACCCACGCAGGAGTTGAGCAAACTTGCCGAAGAAATCAACGATGAATTACTCCAATGTGGGATTTCACTGCCAGAAAAACCATTTACCCCACATCTAACACTCGGCCGTATTAAGAGGCTACGTGACAAAAAACTACTACAGGAACTTATATCCGATCTCAGAAATCACTATTTTCAGCAAATTAGCTGCACCGAGTTTATCCTTTTCGAAAGTATTCTAAGACCGCAAGGGCCTATTTATAAGAAAATTGCCACTTATTCTCAGTAACGGTTATTATTTCCCCTTTGCCTGAAAACAGTTTATAAGAGTATAAATAAGAATCTTAAAATCGAGGTACAGAGAAATATTTTTCAAATAAATGATATCGTACGGGATACGTTCGACCATCTGTTCAATGTTTGATGCGTAACCATACTTTACTTGTCCCCAAGAGGTAATTCCCGGGCGAATACGCTGCAACTGCATATAATGAGGAGCCACTTTACGGATCTCGTTTATGTAATACTGACGTTCGGGACGAGGACCAACCAACGACATATCACCTTTGATAACATTATAAAATTGAGGAATTTCGTCAACATGTGTGCGGCGCATAAACTGACCAAAACGGGTAATCCGGGGGTCGCTGTCTGAAGAAAGAGCAGGACCTTCGATCTCTGCCTCAACAACCATACTGCGG
Organism: Bacteroidales bacterium; assembly: GCA_012719495.1. Lineage (GTDB taxonomy): Bacteria > Bacteroidota > Bacteroidia > Bacteroidales > Prolixibacteraceae > CAYMTR01. The sequence goes on along the minus strand of JAAYAG010000119.1, from coordinate 117,634 downwards.
AATTTGTATATGGTAAATTCCTTCCCGTACCTTCCAACCCTTTTTTGAGCATACAGAATTGGGCCTTTCGATGATGATTTAATCCCCATATAAACAAAGGGAAAGAATGGAACAAAAATTATCAGGGCAAAAACCGACCCTACGATATCAATTACCCTTTTCATGTTTTCTTGCCATGCCGGCATAATTCCGTTCGAAATTTTCACCAAAGGACTAGCATATATAGCACTGGTTTTAACTGTTCCCGATAAAATATCGAACATATCGGGAATGGCTTTCACTGTAACATTTCTAAAGTCGAGAGCCGACAATATTTCCTGAATCTTGTTATGTTCAGATGTTTCAATTGCCAAAACTATTTCTTCGATGGAATTATTATCAATAATTTTAGGCAAGTCTTTAACAACACCTAGACACGGCAATTTAGACCCAAACAATTTTCCATTCCGGCTATCGAGCTGAACAAACCCCACAAAAATATTACCAGTAGGGCGCTCTATCGAATTCATTTCTTCGAAAAGTTTCACTGCCCGCTCATTACTTCCAATAATTACAGTATTAAACCCAATTTGGCGCGTATGAATTTTAAAATTGGTCCGCGTTGTCAGAATTAACCTTGGGATAAGAGTAAGGAAGAAATGAAGTAAAAGAAGGGTAAAAAAAGAAGCGTAATAATTTTTATAATTTAAAATGGCATCGTCGAGCATAAGTGTGAAAAATATTACCACAACTCCAGCCAGCGAACTAAAAAAAGTATGACCAAAATCGATGAGCCTTGAACGGCGATAAATATCTTTATAAAAACCAGATACGTAATATAATGCCAACCAAAATGCAGGAATTACAAAGAGGGCGAGCCAAAAATTGGAATCAATGTGAATGTTTTCAAATTGATCGAATACTCCTTTCTCGATATACAACTTCCGGTATATATAAAACAATGCCCACGCACCAGCAGCAGCCAAGGCGTCAAACAACATATACTTTGCAACTTGCTTTCGCTTATCCATCGCAGCTTCAATTGGTCAAAAAAAGAGTTTCTCTATTGCTAAAGGCTAAACGAAAGCCCTGACTCTAATATTGTGCGCAAAACTAAATTTTTTGAAGAGAAATTCAGAGGCTATTCTTTAAAATGTTTTCAATCTTCAAAATAAGCCCAACACATGTTAAGTAATGAAGAAATGAGAAGCTGGGCTTTGAATTCATTATAATATTCATAGCAAATGCATCGATGGTACGCAAGAGAAGTCCATCATCAGTCATTGTATCAGAATAAAATTTGTCTCCCGTCTGATTTTCAATATAACTCTCGGCAACATTGAAGTGAAAATTTCCTTTCGACGATTCGATTTCCACAAAGTAATCGTTCATATTATCGATATCGAGCAAGATAAAGCAAACCGAACTGTCGTACATTTTCAACCTAACTTTAATTGCCGGTCTTCCAAGACTTGTTGTATCGATTGTGCTGACATCGATTTTTTTTACCGGAACTGGTGAAAGCAGCGAAAGTAAGCCCAACGCAGAAATAAGCGCTGTCCTAATATCTTTTTTGCTGGCAAGTGATTTTGTGTAACTGTAATGCATCCTGCTGGGATCAACAGTAATAAAATCTTCGAACAATGGCCGATGAAGCTCTTTAATCTCGAGATATAATAAGCTTCCCGATTCTTCGAACATATTCATCAAGAGTGGCAAATCGTTCGCAGTAAAGCCTTCCTGATCGACAAAGTACAGGTTTTTCCCAGCCTTCATGAATTCGAGAAAAAGAGACAACGGATCGACTATTTTACTTACCAAAAGGAATGCGTGATATTTTTCATGATCAGAAAACACCCCGTCAAAACATTCGGAGGCATCCAGCAGGAAACTGTCGGGCTCTTGAAAATAAAGCGACTGAGATAGAAAAGTAGCATACTTCTCAACATCATTATCAAACCCTATGAGGAGGCATTTTATCATGCCTTCCAAATTCGTAAAAATCAAGATTTAATCCCAAATAAATCCATTATTTTTTTCAAAAATGAATTTTCATGTCATTTTATTAAAGGTAAGGGCTATTTTTGAGCAAAGTAAAATCGACCATGATAAACGATACGATACTACACAAAGGAATGCGCAAACGCCTCGTGGAAGAAATTGCAAGCAAAGGAATTAGCGACCCGCAAGTGCTTAAGGCAATAGGTAAAATTCCGCGTCACCTTTTTATGGAAAGCAGTTTTGTAAAATTTGCCTATCAGGACAAGGCCTTTCCTATAGGTGCCGGACAAACCATTTCGCAACCATACACTGTTGCTTTTCAAACCCAATTGTTACAAGTTAAGCAGCATTCAAAAATACTCGAGATAGGCACAGGGTCTGGTTACCAAGCTGCGGTGCTGATAGAAATGGGAGCTCAGGTATATACGATTGAAAGACAACGTGAACTTTTTCTGAAAACACAGCAATTCTTGCCTCAGTTGGGATATCACCCAAGGTTCTTTTTTGGCGATGGATATAAAGGATTGCCAACATATGGCCCATTCGACGGAATAGTCATCACCGCAGGAGCCCCTTTTATCCCTGAAGATTTAAAAATGCAACTAAAAATTGGGGGAAGAATGGTAATTCCTGTAGGGCAAGGCGATCACCAAATTATGACCCTAATAGAACGAAAGGCTGAGAATTCATTTGAAGAAACAACATTCGGAAACTTTGCTTTTGTTCCGCTCTTAAAAGGAACAAACTAAAAAAGAAAATAATAATGAACACAAATAGCAAATTCAATCCTTCACAAGAATCACTGTTGCAGGTTCACTCCTTCGTATTCAATCCGGTGCAAGAAAATACCTATGTTATTTGGGACGCAACGGGCGAATGTGCCATTATTGACGCTGGGTGTTTCAATGAACGGGAATTCGAAAAACTCGATGGATTCATCAGAACAAAAAATTTGAAGCCGGTGAAGCTCGTCAACACACACGGACATTTTGATCATATTTTCGGCGTGGAAATTTGCCGCGAAGCTTACAATTTGCGATGGGAAGCCAATGATGGTGACAATGTTTGGATTGAAGAAGTTCAGGAAAGAGCCAACATTTTCGGATTGAGAGTAAGTCCAGTTGCCCTGCCCGATTACATTTTGAACGATGGAGATGAAGTTCATTTCGGAAACTCAACATTTAAAGTACTTTCCGTTCCCGGACATTCGCCCGGAAGCATTTGTTTTTATAACGAAAAATCTCAGATTGTAATCACAGGCGATGTGCTTTTCAATGGCAGCATTGGCCGCACCGATTTGCATGGAGGCCATTACGAGACCCTTATCTCGGGAATCAAAGAAAAGTTACTTACCTTGCCCAACGACGTAATTGTATATCCCGGTCATGGCCCTGCCACAACCATCGGCGACGAAAAAGCCCTCAATCCATTTTTACAGTAGGACAAACAAGATCAAATTATGATTATGAAAGCATTTTCTATTTTTTTGACAATACTTCACTCTATAATATTTTTGTAACAAACATAAAACACTTCTTATTGCGTCAGGATAACTATCTCCTATCCAAAATCATTTTTTCGCAGTGCAAATCACCTATCTTTGCACCATAAATTCACATTAAAATTTCTATTGCCGTGATTAAGAACGATAAATTCGGGTGGCGCCACATCGGGCCACGTTCTCAAGAGATTGACCAAATGTTGAAAACCATCGGTGTTAAATCGATGGATGAACTGATTGATCAAACCGTACCAAAAAATATCCGTCTCGAAAAACCGCTCGATCTTGGCCCCGGGTTATCGGAACGCCAGTACTACCGAAAAATTCACGACCTGGCCCAAAAGAACAAAGTGTTCAACACATACATTGGCATGGGCTATTACGACGTAATTACACCGGCAGTAATCCTTCGCAATGTGTTCGAAAATCCCGTTTGGTACACATCGTACACACCATATCAGGCCGAAATTTCGCAAGGCCGCCTTGAAGCACTGCTCAATTACCAGACCATGGTTTGCGATTTTACCGGCATGGAACTTGCAAATGCATCGTTGCTCGACGAGGCTACTGCCGCTGCCGAAGCAATGATCATGATGTTCTCTTTACGCTCAAGAGATCAAAAGAAAAATGGTGCAAACATTCTTTTTGTTGACGAAAAAATATGGCCACAAACCCTCGATGTTATTCTTACACGTTCCGAGCCGCTTGGTATTGAGGTAAAAGTTGATAACTATAAGAATTTTGGTTTTAACGATAAGGTTTTTGGGGTAATTGTTCAATATCCAAATTCTGAAGGGAATATCGAAGATTATTCTGCCCTTGTAGAAACCGCTCACAAAAACGAATGCAAAGTAGCTGTTGCCGCCGACCTTCTAAGCCTTGCCCTGCTTGTGCCTCCCGGTGAATGGGGTGCCGATATCTGTTTCGGTAGCAGTCAGCGTTTTGGCGTTCCAATGGGCTATGGTGGCCCTCATGCTGCCTTTTTCGCCACAAAAGATGAATACAAACGCAGCATGCCCGGCCGCATTATTGGCGTGTCGAAAGATGCCAACGGAAACCGCGCTCTGCGCATGGCTCTGCAAACCCGCGAGCAACATATTAAAAGAGAAAAAGCAACTTCAAATATCTGTACAGCTCAAGCTTTGCTGGCAACAATGGCCGGGTTCTACGCCGTTTACCACGGGCCTCGCGGAATTTATTCAATAGCTGCCCGTATTTACTCCATTGCCAACCTTCTTTCCGAAGAGATTGAAAAATTGGGGTACAAACAGCAGAACAAATTTTTCTTCGATACCGTACGCTTTAGCCTTCCACGCCATGTGAAACGTGAAGATATTGAATGGCTTTCGCTCGAATTGAAGATGAATTTCCGCTATTTCGACAATGGCGAAGTGGGTTTAAGTATTGATGAAACAACCAATGTAGAAGATATCAACTGGATTGTTGAAGTGTTTGCAAAAGCAGCCAACAAACCTGTTCCAACGTTTTCCGACTATCCTGAAGAATGCTTGATCAACGAGAAATTTTCCCGCAAAAGCGAATACCTTCAGCTAGACGTTTTCAACCGTTACCGTTCGGAAACCGAAATGATGCGTTACATCAAGAAACTTGAAAACCGCGATATTTCGTTAACCCACTCCATGATTTCACTTGGCTCGTGCACCATGAAACTGAACGCAGCTACCGAAATGCTCCCATTAAGCTGGATCGAATTTAGCGGCATACACCCTTATGTGCCAAAAAATCAGGCAATGGGATACCAGATCATGATGGAAGAGTTAAAATCGGACCTAGCCCAAATCACTGGTTTTGCTGATGTTAGCTTAATGCCAAATTCAGGAGCCGCTGGCGAATATGCCGGGCTGATGGTGATTATGGCTTACCACAAAAGCCGTGGCGACGAACATCGCAAAGTCTGCCTCATTCCTTCGTCGGCACACGGAACAAACCCAGCCAGCGCCGCGATGGCAGGCATGGAAGTGGTTGTAACTCCTTGCGACGAGCGCGGCAACATCGATGTTGAAGCCCTGAAGCAAAAAGCTGAAGAACATAAAGACGATTTGGCGTGCCTGATGATTACTTATCCTTCGACCCACGGTGTTTTCGAAGCATCGGTTACCGAAGTATGCAAAATTATTCATCAATTTGGTGGTCAGGTTTATATGGATGGTGCCAATATGAACGCGCAGGTAGGATTAACTTCGCCGGGAAATATTGGGGCCGACATTTGCCACCTCAATCTGCACAAAACCTTTGCTATTCCTCACGGAGGCGGAGGACCTGGTGTTGGGCCAATTGCCTGTAAAGCTCATTTGGTTGAATTCCTTCCATCGCACTCGGTGATGAACAACGGACATGTCGGAATTCATGCTGTATCGGCAGCCCCATGGGGAAGTGCCTCGGTTCTGCCAATTACTTACGGATACATAAAAATGCTTGGGGGTGACGGTCTGCGCAAAGCTACCGAAGTGGCTATTCTGAATGCCAACTACATTGCCCACCATTTGAAAGATAATTACGGAATTCTCTATACAGGCGAAAACGGTCGTGTGGCGCACGAAATGATTTTAGAAGCCCGCCATCTGAAACAAGCATCGGGAATTACAGAAACGGACATTTCGAAACGGTTGATGGACTACGGGTTTCATGCACCAACACTGTCGTTCCCTGTTCACGGAACGCTGATGGTTGAACCAACCGAAAGTGAATCGTTACAGGAACTTGATCGGTTTATCGAAACCATGAATTCTATTTTCAACGAGATTAAAGAAGTTGAAACCGGCGTGGCCGACAAAGACGACAATGTGTTGAAAAATGCTCCGCACACCCAGTTTATGTGTGTTGACGACGAATGGAACCACAGCTATGCCCGTACGAAAGCAGCTTATCCGCTTGAGTGGATCCGCGAGAACAAATTCTGGCCTTACGTTACCCGTATCGACGATGCTTACGGCGACCGAAATTTGGTTTGCACCTGTGCTCCGGTTGAAGATTACAAATAGAAAAGAAATAAAACACGAAGGCACAAAGAAATGATACCACCAGTTGGATATGAAGGCACAAAAATATTGTTCCCTTTGTGACAAAACTTGATGTCCTTTGTGTTTGTCGGAAGAATTTAGTGAGCCCCGCTTGAGAAATCAGGAGGGGCTTTTTGTTGATTCACAGAAAATCTCTTGGAAAAATAAGATTTTATTGAAATGAAGGACAAGAAACCAACTACATTGACAAACAAGCTTAAACAATCAATCCAAGTATCAAAACAAAGGCTTCAATAATTTCACAAAAACACATCAACCCGTAAATTCGCTTATTGAGGTAATATTCCCGATCCTAAAAATGGATACTTTAGCTACTCAACACGAAACATGTGGTATACTATGAAAAATTCAATCTTCCTCGTCGCAATTCTCTTGCTCCCTTTCATGGCCATTGGTCAAAACTACCAATTGGTCTGGGAAGACAATTTTAACGGCACAACGCTCGATTCGTCGAAATGGAATATCGAGCAAAAAGTAGGTGTCTGGAACACCGGGTCGAACCGAGAATTCCAACATTACAAAAAAGAAAATGTCACGGTCGGCAACGACGGTACAGGCAACAATTGCCTCATTATTACAGCGAAGAAAGAAGAATACAACGGATACCATTTCACTTCGGGCAGAGTAAATACCAAAGGAAAATTTGCCTTTAAAAGAGGAAAAATTGAAGCTTCGATAAAAATACCCAACCTCGCCAACGGATTGTGGCCAGCATTCTGGACACTAGGCTACACCCCCACTGGCTGGCCCGATTGTGGTGAAATTGATATCCTTGAGATGGGACATTCAACAGGGATTCAAAACGGAGACCCAAACCGTTTCATCGGGTCGCATCTTTTCTGGGGGCCATACCCGCGCGATTACGGAAAAGAATTTACCACCAACGAAGACCTTTCTGATGGCTATTTCACGCATACAATGATTTGGGACGAAAACAACATCTCGATCTACTTTAACAACTCGGCCACACCATACTTTTCCATGGGCATTACGGGAAATGACACCGAAGAATTCAGGGATTTCCAACAGTATTTAATCTTCAACATGGCCGTTGGGGGTTCGGTACCGGGCATTTACGATATTGGCGAAATCACAGCAGATTTTCCTGCCAGCCTTTATGTCGATTGGGTGAAAGTATATCAGGAAAGCGATGACTTTTCGACTGATAACCTTCCTCTTTACGGGATTTTTGGCATTTTTGAAGAAAACCAGCCTGCCGACATGCGAATGGTTCTCAATTACGACATTTTCGCCCAGGAAACCAAAATAGAAACCAACCCAAATGAAACTCCTTATGCAGGTAACGAGGTTTTGTCGTACCAGGTTAATCAGCAAAGCAATTACCAGCTGGCATTAATCTCAGGCCTCGCGAGGAATATGACAAACTACCGCAACGGGAGCATTCAGTTCTATATGAAAACCAACTTGTCGGGTACATTTCAACTTGGAGTGGCCGATACTCGTGGGAATGAAGCATTCATACCCATGGGCGAAGGAACATCTCTCCCTATTGTGAACGACGGAACATGGAACTTAGTCTATTTACCCATATCTGAAATAGACGAAACAGTTGATATACAATCTTTAAAAAGTATGCTCATCATTAAGGGCAATCACCCTGGTGATGGTTATTTTTCTATAGATGAAATAGTGTACAGCGAAACGATTCCGGTTTCGGGAGTCTATGGGATCTACACTAACAACCCCATAATATCTGAAAAATTCGAAGTAAATAACGTCTCCGGTTTTTTGTACAACTGGGACAACACCGTCTCTTTTACAAATAACTTACCGGCTTACGAGGGAACTGACGTACTTTCGCTTCGTTCGCAAGGGGGTGCTGGTTGGTGGGGCTTCGGTTTTTTTGCTTCTTCCCCATTGAATTTTGAAAATTTTGCCAACGGCTATCTTCATTTCTCGTTGAGAACAACATCTGGCGAACTTTTCAGGGTTACTGTAAACGGAGCAAATTCCTCTAAGGGCGAAATAACATTCGATGGGAAAAATGACCCCTATGGCTTCATTCGCGACGGAAAGTGGCATCATATAGCGGTCCCCATGGCCGTTTTGACAGCTCAAGGGCTGAACCTTTCGGCCTGCGACAATATTTTTACCATGTCAGGCGGAACTATTTCAACCTTAGGCATCGACAATGTTTATCTGTCGACTAGTGAAATACCGCTAGAAAACCCTGCAATTTGCAAAACCGTATCGATTAGCGTATCACCAAAAAGTGCTACAGGGAAAACGGGCGTTAGAAAGAAATTTTCAGCAACAGGCAAAAATCAATTCGATCAATTGGCCGATGTTGAGCTCACATGGGAATGCAGCGGGGGAACCATCGATCAGGATGGATACTTTACAGCCTCGGATGCCGGAGAATACACCGTTACTGCCCGCATGGACACGCTCAGCGACAGTGCCACTATCAATATCCTATCGTCAGTTTCGGCACAAGTTTTTGAGAATGAAATTACAGTCAAACACCTGCCATTGACAAATAAAATAGAAATAAACGGACTGGAACCGAATTGTAGGATTAGTGTCTTCAATCTTCTGGGAGAAGAACTTTACAATAGTCAAGCGGGCCCGGGTTTCTATGAAATAGACCTTGAAAAAGTTGCAGTAAATTCAGTGTGCATAATAAACATCAGGAAAGGAGAAAAATCTAAAACGGTAAAAATTTCAGCACACTAACGACAAACACATTTAGAATTAAGTTGGAGATGTTTTCCCTTGCTAAGGATACTGCTATCAATTAGGGCGGCCTTTGTTACTGCCCATTTTGAAAAGAATTTCCTTTTCATGTTTCGACAAGCTATCGTAACCGGTTTTGCTGATTTTATCGAGAATAGTATTAATGTTTTCTTTTTCAGTCTTTTTCTTGAGATTGTATTCACGGTCAGACATGCGCTGAACCGATTTACGCCGATAACTTACGCGCATTGTCTTTCTCGACTGAAACCAGGAACCAAAGGAAAAAAGGAAGCGGTTAAAACCTTTCATAAAATCACGCCCATGCTTCAGCTGAGACATGTAAATGAAACCCCAGAGTGCACCGCCCAAATGAGCAATATTCCCTCCGGCATTAGAGCCTGTTATGCTCAGAAAATATATCAGAAGCGAAAACAAAGCAATCCAGACAATCTTGATTGGACCAAATATTGAACTGATAAGTAATAAATTAACAGAAAGATTAGGGACATATACTGCTGCCGCCACCACTATGGCAATAATAGATGCAGAAGCTCCCAGCAAAATCGTTTGATGGGCAATTTCGGCAAAAGCGGGAAAGAAATTAAATGCAAGAACATACAAAACGCCACCAGTAATACCCCCTGCGACATAAGTACCAAAGAGTTTTTGCTCATCGAAATACATAAGGAAAATTTTTCCAAACCAATAAAGCCAGAGCAAATTCATAAGAATATGCAAAAAATCGAAATGGAGAAACATGTAGGTGACTAATGTCCACGGACGAGAAGCTAACTGCGAGATGTCTGATGGTAGTGCCAGCCATTGCAGAAAATCGAAATCAACCTTGAAAAGAAATAAAAAAACATGAAGAATGCGCACTGCCAAAAAAACAGCAAGGTTTACATATATTAAGCGTGTAAGTACCGAGCCATGCTTAAAAGTGCTTTTCAATTCTTCCCAAATATTCATACTCAACAAATTATTAATCTGTTTCTTACCACAACAATCTTATTCAAAAAAAATGATTAATAAAAAGTATTGGTCGTTTTGTTCCAATATTTTATCATGAAAAACCCGAAAATCATTCCACCAAGGTGAGCAAAATGGGCAATATTACTACCAGTCATCGAGAGCCCAAGCACCAATTCCAATGCACCGTAAGCAATAACCATCCACTTTGCTTTGATAGGAATTGGAGGGAAAAGGAGCATCAACTGAGTATTCGGGAAAAGCATACCAAAACCGAGCAAAACACCATATACAGCCCCCGAAGCCCCAACAGTAGGAATATTCATTTTCATGGAAAGAAATTGCTGCATAAACGCAACAGATTCTCCTTCGTAAGAAGTTGATGTCGGATTATCAAGCCATGCTGTAGCAAAGTCGATAATACCCGGTAAGTTGAATCCCATCTCCTTTATTGCTGATTGATTTTTGTTAACAAATGACGAAAACAAGTCGGCTGAAGGAGTATTTGAAAAAGCGGAAACCGCATGAGCTATTGGACTAATTTCAAGATAATTAACAAAAGTATGCAATGCAGCAGCACCCAAGCCTGTAACAAAATAAAAAATCAGGAAACGCTTTGGCCCCCAAACACTTTCCAGCACGCGTCCAAACATCCACAAGGCAAACATATTGAAGAACAGGTGGGTAATTCCCCCATGCATAAACATGTGAGTAATAAATTGATAGAAATGAAAATACTCAGACTGAGGATAATGCAACCCCAGATACCGTGTAAGACTAAGACCCTTTGGCTCAAGAAGATATGTCGCAAACAACATAATCGCATTGATAATGATAAGGTTCTTGGTAACCGGAGGTATTTGTGTACCAGATGACCGAAATGAAGATGCCATATGTTAATTATTTAATCATTTTTCTACTAGTAATTATCTGTTTAACAATTATCGAGCCATTAAGTTTGACACAAAAATAGAATGATAATACTGCCAACATGTCAATTACTTCATTCTTTTTTCAAACTCATCGAACGGAATAATATCAACCACAGGCTTTCCCGTTGGTGAATAGTTTGGTGACTGACAAGCAAACAACGAGTCAATCAAGCAACTTACGGCTTCTTTCGAAAGCTGATAGCCATATTCTATAGCCGAAGCCTTGGCCAACGAGCAAGCGAGCCGCTCACGGGCTTTTTCTTTTATATCGAATACACTAGATTTAAACTCTTCGAGAAACGTTTCAATCATGCCTTTTGCATCAATGTCGCCTAAAACACCGGGAACCCCATTGAGGATAAACGTATCGGGACCAAACTCGCGAATATCGAAACCGATAGTATTCAGGTCATCGAACATAGAACGTAATATTGCAGCATCTGAACTATTAAGCTCAATAGTTTGAGAAAAGAGAAGTTGCTGACTAACCCCCTCATGATGAGCCATTATAGAAAGAAACTGCTCATACAAAATCCGTTGATGCGCCCTTCGCTGGTCAATGACCATCAACCCCGATTTCACAGGAGTAAGTATATATCTGTTTTTCAACTGAATAAACTTCTTAGAATCATCAAATGCCAGCGAAGAATCTTTCGTATCGGCAAAAAACTGTTGCTGAGTAACTTCGTCATCGGGTTTTACATCGAACGTTGCATCAGACATTGGGGAAGGATATAAATCTTTCCAGTTTTCCAAATTACTGTCAGAATTCGAAAATCCTGACTTACGATAACTCACTGAAGCAGGTTCTGAATCGAACGGATTATAATTCGGATTATATTGAATGGAGGGAAAGACAAGCCCATCAGTCGATTTTGGGGATATGGGTATTCCCGGGTTCCCTTCCTGATCGAAATCGATGCTTGGCCCTACATTGAATTTTCCTAAAGCTTCGCGCACAGCCGCATGAAGCATCTGCCAAACAGCACTTTCCGACTCAAATTTAATTTCGGTTTTGGTCGGATGAATATTGATATCGATACTTCCCGGATCCACCTCGAAACAAATAAAATACGAAGGAATCAGATCAGGAGGCAGGATTTTTTCGTAGCCCTGAATCACTGCTTTATGGAAGAACGGGTGTTTCATATATCGCCCATTCACAAAGAAATATTGCTCACCAAACGTTCGCCGGGCAAACTTTGGTTGGCCAATAAATCCAAAAATACGGGCTATTGAGGTTTCGGTCTGAACAGGCACAAGGCTCTGATTCATCGAGTTACCGAACAAACTAACAATCCGTTTGCGGAAGTTCCCAGCAGGCAATTCAAAAACAACTGTTCCATTATGGTATAGCGAAAACCCAACTTCAGGGGTCGCAAGAGCCACTCGTTGCAATTCAGAAATGATATGCCGCAATTCGGTATTGTTCGACTTCAGAAACTTACGCCGCGCCGGAACATTGAAAAACAGGTTTTTAACCATGAAGGTTGTACCCTCGGAACAAGAAATAACCTCTTGCGAAATAAGTTCAGAACCAGAAATATGGATGAAAGTTCCCACCTCGTCGTCGTGCCTGCGGGTTTTCAGTTCAACATCGGCAACCGAGGCAATCGAAGCCAACGCTTCGCCCCGAAACCCCATAGTACGAATGGCAAACAAATCGTTAGCCTCCCTGATTTTTGAAGTGGCATGCCTTTCGAAAGCCATACGGGCATCGGTTGGCGACATTCCCTTGCCGTTATCGGTTACTTGAATGAAGGTCCGGCCAGAATCTTTAGCCTGCACGGTAATTTTTGTAGCACCAGCATCTATCGCGTTTTCAACAAGTTCTTTCACCACCGAGGCAGGGCGTTGAATGACCTCGCCGGCGGCAATCTGGTTGGCTACAGAATCGGGCAAAAGATGGATAATATCGGACACGGCAGAAAAGTTTAACGCAACATAAAGAAGGCTAAAGCAGCCAACAAAAGAATAATAAAGAGCAACCGGTTATTCGAACGTTGGCGCTGCTTTTTATCCATCCAACGGCCGTTTGAAAAACCTTTTCGAAAATCTTCGCGGCTGATATACGGGCGATATGCTCCCGATTCATCCAGAAGGCCTAAATCGGAACGGATTCGGCGCTCACGAGCCTCCCGTTTTTCCTTTTCAGGATCCCAGTAACGCGGCTCAACCTTGAACTGACGTGGTTTTTGCAATTTAAAAAAGTTTCCCATAAATTCTCTTTTGATCAAACAAAGATAAGCCTTTTTTCATGGTTCAGAAACGACTTAAAAGAAGCCATATTCAAAAAGAAAAACAAAGCCGACCATAATTTTCCAATATATAATTCACATTTAAACAGGGTAAATGATTTTGACACAACATTTTTTGTAATTTAGACCTCAAAACCTCGAGCTATGTTAGTAAAAACATTTGGGAGTGCTGTTCAGGGAATAGATGCCCTAACCATAACTATTGAAGTAACCTCGTCGCAAGGCATTAAATTTCACATTGTTGGGTTACCCGATAATGCAATAAAAGAAAGCCAACAACGCATTGAATCGGCACTGCACGAAACAGGCTTTAAATGGCCCAAACAAAAAATCATAATCAATATGGCCCCGGCCGATATCCGCAAGGAAGGCTCATCGTACGACCTGCCCATTGCCATTGGCATACTAGCCGCTTCGGAACAAATAAAAGCCGATAAACTCGACCGTTTTGTAGTTATGGGAGAACTTTCACTCGACGGCAGCCTGCAGCCTATTAGAGGGGTACTTCCCATCGCCATAAAAGCACGGCAAGAAGGGTTCGAAGGCTTTATTCTTCCAAAAGCCAATGCGCGAGAAGCCGCAGTAGTTGATAAACTCAAAATTTATGGTGCTGATTCAATTGCTGAAGTGATTGAATTCTTCAACGAAGAAAAAGAGCTGGAACAGACCATTGTTGATACCCGGAAAGAATTTTTTGAAAATGTGATGCATTCCGACCTCGATTTCTCTGACGTGAAAGGCCAGGAGAACGTCAAGCGCGCCCTTGAAGTTGCTGCAGCCGGTGGCCATAACATTATTATGATTGGCCCTCCCGGGTCAGGAAAAACCATGCTGGCAAAACGCATACCTACCATATTACCTCCATTTACCCTTCACGAAGCCCTCGAAACAACAAAAATCCATTCGGTTGCCGGACAAATTGACAGTGAAACATCGCTTATGACACAACGCCCGTTCAGGAGCCCGCACCACACTATTTCTGACGTTGCCCTCGTTGGAGGTGGCACATATCCTCAGCCTGGCGAAATATCGTTAGCTCACAACGGGGTACTCTTTCTCGACGAGCTTCCTGAATTTAAACGAGCGGTATTAGAAGTTATGAGACAGCCCCTCGAAGACCGAAGAATTACAATCTCGCGGGCAAAATTTTCGGTTGAATATCCCTCAAGTGTGATGTTAGTAGCCAGTATGAACCCATGCCCATGTGGCTATTACAATCACCCAACTCGCGATTGCGTATGTGCACCCGGAATGGTAGCCAAATATCTAAACCGCATATCGGGTCCGCTCCTCGATCGTATCGATATCCATCTGGAAGTAATTCCTGTTCCCTTCGACAAACTACAAAACCAACCCCGTGCCGAAGGCAGTTGCGAAATACGCCAACGTGTAATACGAGCACGCGAGGCACAAGCTTTTCGGTTTAAGGATGAAAATGGCACCTATTGCAATGCACAAATGAGCTCAAAACAACTCCGAACATACTCGCAACCCGATGAAGCCGGTTCGCAATTATTGAAAACAGCGATGGAAAAATTGGGGTTATCGGCCCGTGCGTACGACCGTATTCTAAAGGTTTCGCGCACAATTGCCGATTTGGAAGGAAGCGAGAACGTGCTGGCACATCACCTTTCGGAAGCTATTCAGTACCGGAGCCTCGACCGTGAAAATTGGGGAGAGAAATAGCAATACAAAACACCTAAAATCTTGCGATTACAGTATCGCGATCGACAGCGTATGCTATAAAACACCCTAAGACATTTTCGGGGACATTGCTTGTTGGATTTCCGGGTGCAATAGTATTCAATGTTGCCCGGTCGTTTTCCGAAAGCCATGCATAATAATTAAAAGCTTCCTCACTAAGGTTGAACAATTCAACAACAACAGTATCTCCTGCAGAAAAGTTTCTGAAATACACGGGCAATGTTACCAATCCCCCATTCCCAAAAGAATCATCAAACAGTGAATATTCGCCCGAATCTTCTTCGCTCAATCTACGAACTTTCAGCCTAAAAAAGTTATCCCGATCAATTTGATCGGCAAGCGTTACATACAAATTTAAACTGTCGGGAGAACTATAAAACGGATTGGGCACGAAAGAGACATCGACAATTGGAACCGGAAACGGCAACGTGGCTTGCGATTGGATAATCTGATCACCAAGACTTATGTTCAACGTATAATTAAGACCAAAATTGGGGATAAAACTAACGGGCACAAACTCTCTCGCATTGTTAAGATCTAAAACAGTAACTTGACCGTTTTCGTCAGTGAGGTTTACTGTGGCATTATCCAATTTCTCTTGAATTACTTCATCGTAGAAATCCAGACTATATGATAAAGAAACATTTGCACAAGGAAATTCATTGCTCACATACGCCTCAACTACAAGTTTTTTTTCAGTCTTGTTCAAATCGAGAACCACATCTTCCTGACATGCAGCAAACAAAACCAGAAGTACTGTAAATGTAATAAGATTGTTCATTTTCATTGCTAAAAACTTACTATAATCATTTATATTCTGAATTATTTCGGGATTATACCCTGCTAAAATTTAAAATTCCAAGTAACCGAAGGGAGTACCGAAAACAAATAAACCATTACGGTTTTTGTTTTTCCTGGATTATCAGAATCTTCGGTAAAAATATAATTATAAGCATTCTTGTGTCCATAGGCATTGTAGACTGAGAAATTCAACTCAGACCGATAATTTTTTTTCTCCGCCAGAAGCCATGTAGCGCCAATATCGAGGCGATGATAATCAGGCATCCTGTATCCGTTACGCTCGGTGTATAGATTTACTGTTTTCCCATCAAAATAATACTTTCCGGCAGGGAAAGTAACAGCATTCCCGGTATAATAAATCCAGTTGGCCGAGATAGTCCACTTAGGATTTAACCGATAGATTCCAACGATAGCCAAATCGTGAATACGGTCTTGCCTGGCCGGGTACCAATGATTGTTGTTAATCCCATCGATTTGCTTTAAGGAACGGGATAACGTATATGAAATCCAACCGGTTAATTTTCCCTCAGCTTTTTCCAACATCAATTCAAGCCCATAAGCTTTACCGGTACCATACAGGAGTTCTCCCTCAACCATTTCGTTTAAAATTATTTCGGCACCAGTCTTATAATCAATCTGATTATACATCCACTTATAATATGTTTCGGCAGAAAACTGATAGATATGATTGTTAAAATTCCGAAAGAAACCCAAGCTGACCTGATCGGCTAACTGTGGTTTTACATTTGGAGAACTGGGCACCCACAAATCTATAGGAGTACCGGAAGTTGCATTCTGCAATAAATGAATATATTGCGATAACCGATTATAACCCGCCTTTATGCTGGCATTTTCATTTAGAATTAATGAGGTATTCAGCCGAGGTTCGACGTACCAGTATGGACTATAAAATTCGCCCTCCCCGTACATTGAAGAATCGGCAAGCTCTCCTTTAACATCAAACTGATATTCCGTACCCTTTCCAACTCGTGTAAATCCAGACACACGCAGTCCGTACCCAATGCTAAACCTTGATCCAACTTTCTGTTCATTTGAGATATATGCAGCAGTCTCAATGCCTTGCTTTTGAGAAGCCACAAATGATTGCGCATTGTCGTCGGGCAGTACAAGCTTCAGGTTACCAGGCTTAAAAACATAACGGGTTGCTTCAACTCCAAAAGAAACCGTGTTATCGTTGTTGATGTACCAGATAAAACGCTGCTTCACATTCTGCCCAATCACTCCGGCTTTCAGGTCGAATGAAAAGTCGAGGTTTGCAGCAGTCTTATAATCATAATCGTTGTAAATAAGTGAAGTGTTGCTAACAAACCGGGGCGAAAATTGATGAAACCAGCGCATGGTTCCCACTTTATTGCCCCAGTCGAAACCCATAATGTCAGTTTTCAACGCATCGCGACCGAGATAGCCTGAAAGAAAAAGTCGGTCTTTATCTCCAAAATCGACATGGATTTTTGCATTTAAGTCGTAAAAATATAGTTTGCTTTTGCGCAGTATTTCATTATCGGCCAACAAAAGAAATAAATCGGCATAGGTGCGGCGGCCCGACAAAAGAAACGAACTTATATTTTTAACAATAGGCCCTTCCAGTGTCAACCTACTGGATATTAACCCCAATCCTCCAGATGCAGAAAAGTGTTCACTGTTGCCTTCGCGCATACGGACATCGAGTACTGAAGAAGATCGTCCACCAAAATTAGCAGGAACACCGCCTTTGTATAGCTTTACGTCGTTCACTACATCAGAGTTGAAAACCGAGAAAAACCCTAGCAAATGACCAGAATTGAAAACCTGGGCATCGTCGAGCAAAACAAGGTTCTGATCGGCCTGCCCCCCACGAACAAAAAAGCCAGTGCTCCCTTCGCCTGAGGAAGACACCCCCGGAAGTAACTGTATGGTTTTCAACACATCTTGCTCCCCGAAAATTACCGGAATAACTTTAATGGCTTGGGGCGATAATTTTACCGTACCCATTTCATTACTTACAATATTCTGATTGCGGGCCTCGGTACTGACCACTATTTCGCCAATTTCTTCAGATCTTGGATTGAGCTTTATGTTATAAACCATATCGCGCTCAACAGCCAAAGTATATTCAAGAGTTTCGTACCCTAAAAAACTTACGGAAAATGAATAAAGGCCCGGGGACATACTCATGGTATAAAACCCATATGTATTAGTTGTAGTCCCATGCTTTATCTGCTTTACATACACCGAGGCACCAATCAAATCTTCCCCCGATGTGGCATCGCTAACAGTACCGCTAACCCTAAAAGATGGATTTCCCAAAAGCGATATTGATAAAATTAAAAAATACAACAAGAGTGATTTTTTCATCGCGTTTTCATCATTAACGTTACAACTATTGACAGAAAAATTACCCCACAGTTGCTTTTGATTTATCTTATGAAAGTCCGATTGTATCCGACTAATTGTCGACAGACATCACACTGGCAATATTTTGCTTCAACTTTGAATACCCTGCACGTTTTAATGCTGATTTAGAAAACAAAGCAGTAAAACCTTCATGTGTAATATTTTCCCAATCAGAGGATGTGAATTCAAGCAATTCTTGTTTAGGAGCAAACTCGTGAACATCATGAGGAGAGAGCTTTTGATTCCAAGGACAAACATCCTGACAGATATCACAACCAAAAATCCTGTTTTTTAATGCTGGTTTTAATTTTTCCGGGACTTCCCCCTTAAGCTCAATTGTTAGATAAGAAATACACTTTCGGGCATCAAGCCGATAAGGAGCAACAAAGGCTGAAGAGGGGCACGAGTTTAAACAACGAGTACAATTTCCACAATGTTCTTTATCGTATGGCTGATCATATTCAAGCTCAGTATCGACAAAAAGTTCACCAATAAAGACAAACGAGCCAAACTTGGGGTTAATAAGTAACCCGTTCTTCCCAATCCACCCTAAACCCGCTTTCACAGCCCAAGCCCGTTCCAAAACAGGTGCAGAATCACAAAAATACCTGCCTTGAACAGGAGCAATTTCCGCCCCAATAAAATCGAAAAGCTTGGCTAATTTACCCTTAACAACCTCGTGATAGTCTTCCCCATAGGCATATTTTGAAAGCATAAGGCCTGTTTCATTGGAAAGTACTTTTTTGGGGAAATAATTCAAAAGAACAACAATTGCCGATTTTGCCCCGGGAACTAAAAGCGAAGGATCGAGGCGCTTGTCGAAATGATTAGCCATGTAGGTCATCTCGCCGTAATAATTGTTTTCAAGATAATCTCTTAAGCCCTGTTCTTGCTCAACCAGCTTCTCAACATTGGCAAAGCCGCAAGCCGAAAAACCCAACGAAAGGGCTTTATTCCTAATTAATTCAGAGCGACGGGCAATATCCATTTCAACGTGCATATAAAACCGGAACCTATAACTTGATGCGAATCCTTTTTGCCGACTCTTTTCGGGTAACCAACATCGGTACAGCTACGCCAACAGCGAGGGAAAGAAGAATGAAAGTAGCTTTCATGGCAGCCTGAAAGGTGTCGGTAAGTACAACTTCCATTCCTGTCTCAGTAGTATGAACTGCTATTTTCATTAACCCGATCATCATCTGATAAGCCAATGCACCCGGCACCATTGGGATAACCGCAGGAATAGAAAAAATAAGAGGTGGCGAATGAATCTCATGAGCCAAAGGAATACTTACAATTCCGACAAGAGATGCGCCCGCAAGTGAAGCAAAAATTATATTGACATCGATCTCCAAAAGAACAAATTTCACAAAACTTCCAAGAGCCCCAATCCAGGCAATTGCCCAAAGTGTTCTTTGAGGCACGTTGAATAAAACTCCAAAACCAAGAGCAGCTATTCCCGCCCAAAAACCTTTTTCGAGTATTAAAAATGCTTCTTCCATTTCGTCAAATTTTATATAAAACCATGGCCAACATCATCCCCAACGCGATACAAAAAGCGATCATAAAGCCATTCACTCCACGCACAATCCCGGTAGATACATTTCCATCGATAAGATCGGTAAAAGAATTAATAAGCGGCACCCCAGGCACCAGGAACAACACCGATGTAGCAAAAGCCAGTTCGGGCGCTTTTCCAATTCCCAATTTAACAGCAGCCCCGGCAATAAGCGAAGCCACAGCAGCGGCCATCAACACACAGATAAATAGGTTGAAATTCTTCTTGACAGCTTCTTGCCGAACAAACAAGCCCGAAAAAGTAGCAATAAAAGCTACCAGCATTTCAATCCCTCCACCACCAAACAATCGGCAGAAAGAAGCTCCGGCAAGACTAACCAGCAAAAGGATCAGCCATCGGGGATAATGAGGCAAAGATTTCAGCCGATTTAATTCTTCATTTATGCGATCGAGCTCCCAATCTTCGTCCTGAACCCGCCAACTCATTCGACTAATTCCAGAAAGCACTTTAAAATTAACTCCATGCGGTGGAGTGCGTTTTAGTTTACTGGTAAACGTTTCCCCCTCGTCATCGATAACACTTACCATTAGCGCCCGATGCGTAATCAGCAACTCAACCTGATAACCAAGCGAATGTGCAATTCGGTTCACAGTTACCCGAATTCTACCCGTATTCGCCCCTGCCCCCATGAGCAAGGCTCCTGTTTCGAGAAGCACATCAGCAATTTTTCCCAATTCCTGATTCATAATTCAACATCTATTGATATTCAAACAAGGTACAAACAAACATCATTAACTGAAAGTTCCGTTAACCGAAAGAATGTTTTTTAGAAAATGGCTGCAAGAATACCAAATCTACATCAAGCAAGAAAAAATAGAGTGTTAAGGTTTTGATAAATCGAAGACAAGTCAATATAAAGAATTATAACAATTCCTGATAATTGGAAACCATTTGTTTGATGAAAGACTGAAGAATTGAGGTAAGTTCCACTGGTTTTTCAACTTTGGCAAAGCTGCCTGTGTTGAGCAGCCAAATAGCAAAGCCATGCAGTTCGTCGTTTGCAAATTGCATCCTAACATGCCCACCTACATCTTCTTGTCCAACAAAACCATACCAATATTTTGAATCGTCGAGGTATTTTACCCTCTCTTTGGGCACCAATATCGAAATAGTAACTTCGTTAGGCATAGGGTTTACCAACCTCAGGTATTCTTCAACTGATGGATGTTGCTTTTCAGTAAAAAATTCGTTGATCAGTTCGAGCGAAACTATCCTGTCCAGCCGGAAATCGCGATAGTCGGATCTTAACTTGCACCATGCCATAAGATGCCAACGTTGGCTGTAATTACAAAGTCCAATGGGCTCCACTATCCTGCAGGTTTTTTCTTCCGCATATTTCGACTCATATTCAATCTTCAACATTTGCTTATTGGCCAATGCCTGTTGTATTTCATATAGATACAAATAGTTACAAGTAGTTTCACGACCATTACGATTGAATACGGTTATACGGTCGTATAGTTTTTCCAGATGGTCTTTTTCGCCGGGTTTTAATATGGCCTTGATTTTGTAAAGCGCAGAACAAAAA
Source organism: Bacteroidales bacterium (assembly GCA_012719495.1). GTDB lineage: Bacteria > Bacteroidota > Bacteroidia > Bacteroidales > Prolixibacteraceae > CAYMTR01. The sequence continues at coordinate 96,250 of JAAYAG010000119.1, read as the reverse complement.
TCGGTTTTCACTTTCTCATCGCTCATTTTTTCAATAAGCTTTTCACCAAAAAGCAATGCAGCAGCTTCGTCGTGGGTAAACATAACTGGAGGTAGATGAAAGTTTTCCATCAAATAATAACCAACTCCTGCTTCAGCACCAATAGGAATCCCTGCTTCTTCAAGTGCCCTAATATCTCGATACACCGTGCGAAGGCTAATGTCGAAACGGCCGGCAATTTCATGTGCCTTAACAATCCGTTTGCTCTGAAGTTGAATTAATATGGCATTTAGCCTGTCAATCCGGTTCATTTTAAAAGCTTAGAAACAGGTTTTAAAAGTAGTTGAAAAAAAGAAGATACGAAACGGAATGAAGCACAGACAGAATCAAAACAGGAAACAGGCACCCCCTGAACCGGGCTCAATTGACCGCAATCCAGATGTTGCCTGTTTCCTTCACTACTCTACTGATAGCTTATAATCAGTAAATCTCAAATTGTATTTCGGTAATGCAATTCTCCTGATTTTCGAAATCACTAAGAATATACACCTCGCGGCTTACTCCTGAAAACGGAATCGATTTTCTGGTTACTTCACCCATAATTTTTTGATAGGCGTTCATCATTGTATTCCATGGCCCTTTGTGGATTTCTGAAATACAATTAAAAACAGGCAATTCAACAAATTTAAACCGACCTGGGTTTCCTTTGGCTTCTTTCACAGGGATACAAATGTCGAGGAGAAATTTTGTATTGGGTTGTCCATCAGAGTTGGTATATTGCCAAAACTGAGGCCCAATAATTTCGAGGTTCAGGTCGCTGGCCATTTTTTGCAAATCGTTGGCAAGCGTTCCAACATCGTTTGTTAATGTAGCCAAACTCGACTCAAGAGAACACATTAATACAGTGGCTTTTTCCACACTCTTTTTTTCCATGGCATTAATTCTTTGATTGGTTAATACTAAAAATACGGTTAATAGAACTACACAAAATGTAGGTAATGTTTTCATGGCTATTCTTTTTAATTAAACATCGGGACAAAGGAAAACTCCGGGAATGACAACAGTGTGTCAGTAGCAAAAAAGAAAATTAACTTTACATGGAAAAAAAGAAAAGTGAGTGTTACAAAACGTCATCGATGCATACAAATGTATATGCGATACGAAAGGATTAGCGCATAATTTTTACATTTGCAAGGTATGGAGAACACAATTATACGCAACAGCGCCAAATTTGTCTCATGGGTTTTCAGTCCATTACTGGTTCCTTCGTTGGGATTCGTATTGTTAATGAACCATATACCTGGAGTTGAGTTTTACTCTTTCAGATTAAAAATGGTACTGCTTGCGGTAGTGGTATTTTCGAGTTGTTTACTGCCGTTACTCTATTCCCTGATTTCTGCTCTGAACCACCGCCTTTTAAAAACAGAAGGGAACAAGAATAACAAAGTAATGCTGTCGCTCTTTACCGCATTAAGCCTTTTTGTTGGTGCTCAATTTTTATCAAAACTTCCGGTTGCAGGTGTTTTCCGAATTTTATTATTCGGGGCTTGTTTGCTAACTATTTTACTTTTTCTTATTTCTTTTCGCTGGAATATTTCGGAGCACACTTTCTCCCTTGGAGGCTTGTGGGGGGCACTTATAGCTCTTAATTTCAGGTACGGAATGGACCTTGTACCCGCTTTACTTTTGATAAGCATTATTGCAGGAATTACTGCAAGTGCCAAAATTTTTCTTGAACACCACAGCGATGCTGAAATCTATACCGGATTCGTAACTGGTGCGTCTGTGATGTTTTCTTTTCTCATCCTTATTTAACAACCAGCCGGGCATCGGCAAAGCGCCCTTTCGCCTGGCGAATGCGGGTTAATGCCTTTTCGGCCTCGCTAAAACTTTTGTACGAACTAATTGCCAGTTTATTCCAACCATCGTTGTTAATTTCTACAATAACTGGTGAAAAACCTTTTTGTTCCAATTCGTCTTTCATGGCCAACGCATATTTTTCAACAGAAAAACTGGCAATTACAATAAAGTACTTATCATCTGCACTGGCAGGCCTTAATGAAGAAGGGTCAAACACTACTTCTGGCGTCTGAATAGTATCTGCCTTTGCCAAAACAGAAGGTGCCAACGCTGCACTATCTTTTCTATATGGCTTATTTATAGCATATTCATCGTTACTTTTTTGTTTACAACTCCAGATAATAACGAGCAAAAGAATAATTAGTAATGATTTTTTCATTACGATGAACTTCATAAATGTTTCATAGAAACTAGGTAAGGTTTTTCCAGTAAAAAAAATCAGTCAACAAACTTGTAACCAATTCCTTTTAAGGTTTTGATATGGTCTTCACCAATTTTCTCACGCAACTTACGAATATGAACATCGATGGTACGGTCGCCAACAATAACCTGTTCGCCCCACACCGACGAGTAAATTTCTTCGCGTGTAAACACTTTACCAGGTTTTGAAGCGAGCAACGAGAGGAGTTCGAATTCTTTTCTCGGAAGGATCATTTCCTGTCCGGCAACAGAAATCATGTAACGCTCCCTGTCGATCGATAGGCTACCAATGTTGATGGTTGTATCGTCGGCTACCTTTTCTTCTTCTTCAACAACCTGTGTTCGCTTCAACAAGGCTTTCACCCTGCTAAGAAGCACTTTGGGACGAATAGGTTTTGTAATATAATCATCGGCACCGGCTTCGAAACCGGCAATTTGTGAATAGTCTTCGCTACGAGCAGTAAGAAAGGCAATAATAGTACTTTTAAGCTTGGGAATCTTCCGAATCTCTTCACAGGTAACAATTCCGTCCATTTCAGGCATCATTACGTCGAGAATAATAAGGTCGGGTTCTTTCTTTTCAGCAATTCGAATGGCATCTTTCCCGTTTTGTGCGGTATACACTTTATACCCTTCTTTTTCAAGATTATAACTTATGAATTCGAGGATGTCGATTTCGTCATCGACCAACAATATTTTCTTTTCTTCGCTCATAATCTTCAATTTTAATTGTTGATAAAGATAGAAAATGGGTTTTATAATAAATAAACTTAGAGAAAAAAAGTCAATTCACCGCCTTTTGTAAGGTAAATGTGAAGGTTGTGCCCACCTCGGGCTGGCTTTTTACGTTGATGGTTTGATTGTGAGCCTCGATAATGTGCTTCACAATGGCCAGGCCCAGCCCTGTTCCGCCTTGCTCGCGAGAGCGATGCTTGTCGACACGATAGAAGCGCTCGAAAATACGGGGCAAATGATCTTTATCTACCCCTATCCCGTTATCAGAAACCTCTACAACAATATGGTCATCAAGGTCGAAGAACCCAACGCGAACATAACCACCTTTTTTTCCGTATTTAATACTATTAACAACAAGATTACTAACTACTTCCATAATTCTCTTTTTGTCGGCATAAACCTTTACGGGTTTGTCGGTACGAGTCGAGAATTCAAGGTTAATTTTACGCTCTTGTGCCATTAATAATTCAATTTCGAACACGTCTTCAACTAAACGGACAAAATCGAAATTTTCCATTTTAAGTTTCAGTTCACCCGATTCAAGCTTATTGATCGACTCTAGATCTTCAACAATCGAAATCATTCGGTCGATGCTTTTAACAGTACGTTGAAGATACAGATGGTTAATGCGGGGATCATCTATCCCTCCATCGAGAAGGGTGAGAATGTATCCCTGAATATTAAAAATCGGGGTTTTCAGCTCGTGAGAAACATTTCCAACAAACTCCTTCCGATAGCGTTCCAACTCTTTTAATTTTTGGATTTCGGCCTGTTTTTGTGTTGCCCATAACGTTACTTCATCGTTCACATCGATATTCAAGTTTCGTTTTCTTGAATATTCCCTGGCTTTTCTTACTTCTTCAACAGGAACATCCCTAATAATTTTGAATATTGGTTTTAACCTCTTTTCAATAAGATGGTTCAGAAAAATATTGGCACCCATGAAAACAAGGAAAAAAGAAATCACAAAAAACATGATCAATACCAGCGGACTATCTCCCCATACGAGAAAAAGGAAATAAGCTGCAACCGAAAAAACCAATGAAACAATGACCGAAGTCCATACCGCAATAGCCCGAGGGCGTAAACTCTTCATAAACCGACATTTTTTTCGCTAAATTAGAAATGAAAAACTACACTGACAATTAATTTTAATTTAAGCCATAACTCTCAGCAAAACAAATTGAACAGCAATTGCCAAGAACAACTTGACTTTACTATTCCTTAACATTTTTTTAAAAAAGTAAAAACTTTTGGCTTCAGAATTGGACGTAGCTTTGTGCGGGCTTTAAAATGGGCAAAACCATACTTAACACCTGTAAATAATGAGTGACTTCTATTTAATTCTTACCGTTGTATTGTTCGCGCTTGCTATATCCGATTTAATCGTTGGTGTTTCGAACGATGCTGTTAACTTTCTCAACTCGGCCATTGGATCAAAATCGGCCCCCAAATGGTTAATTTTTGGCATTGCCGGTCTGGGAATTCTTATAGGTTCAACTTTTTCGAACGGCATGATGGAAATTGCCCGAAAAGGAATTTTTCACCCCGAGATGTTCGTGTTTTCTGAGATCATGGTCATTTTCCTTGCGGTTATGATCACCGATGTAATTATCCTTGATCTTTTCAACACTTTCGGGTTTCCCACTTCCACTACAGTATCAATTGTTTTTGAACTCCTTGGAGCTGCAGTTTCTGTATCGCTGGTTAAAATGGCCCAAGTTGGAGAAGCATTTACAGAATTAAGTAAATACATCAACTCAGAGAAAGCATTGATGATCATAGTGGGCATACTCACTTCGGTGGTGATCTCTTTTATTGTAGGGGTATTAATACACTGGATCACAAGATTCTTATTCTCATTTCGTTACGAAAGTCGTCTAAAATATTTAGGTGGGATATATGGTAGTTTGGCCATCACATTTATCATCTATTTCATGATCATTAAAGGAGCAAAAGATGCTTCATTTATGACACCCGAAAATTACGAATGGATTTCAGCCAACATGAAATCGATTCTTATATATTGCTTTATAGGCTTATCTATTTTGTTACAAGGGTTGTATTGGCTCTTCAAAATAGATATCCTTAAAGTTGTTGTATTAGCAGGAACATTTGCCCTTGCATGGGCTTTCGCCGGCAACGACTTAGTAAATTTTATTGGTGTCCCTTTAGCCGGATTTGCCGCATATAAAAGCTGGGTGGCATCAGGAGTCCCGGCCGATTCGTTCAACATGATATCCCTTCAGGGGGAGGTTAAAACACCAACCATAATGCTTGTTATTGCAGGCATCATAATGGTAGTAACTCTAATTTCATCAAAAAAAGCTCGTTCTGTTATAAAAACTTCTGTTGATCTTTCGAGGCAAACGGAAGGAGAAGAACGATTTAGCTCATCAGCATTTTCGAGACTTATTGTGGGGGTTAGCATGAGAACAAGCGATATGGTATCGAGAATTGTTCCAGTAAAAGTTTCAAATTTTATTGAACGCCAATTTCAAACTGTTCCTGAAGATAAAACCATTGCGGCCAGTGAAAGACCGGCATTCGACAAGCTTCGTGCCGCATCAAACTTATTGGTAGCCGCGGTGCTAATTTCAATTGGAACTTCATTAAAGCTTCCCTTGTCAACCACTTATGTAACATTTATGGTTGCCATGAGTACCTCACTGGCCGACAGGGCCTGGGGCCGCGAATCAGCAGTATACCGAATATCGGGCGTAGTTGCCGTAATTGCTGGCTGGTTTCTTACTGCAGTTATCACCTTTACCGTTGCTTTCTTTGTCGCCCGCATCATTAACTGGGGCGGAATCATAGCCATAGCCATACTTATCGCCCTTGCCTTGTTCTTAATTTTACGGTCGACAATTATCTTCAAACGCCGTGAAAAAATCAAAGCAGAAGCGATTGAGGAAGAAGATGCTCTGGAACAAAATTTCTCGGCACAAAAAATACTCGAAAAATGTAATAAGAATGCACTCAAGTCAATAATATCCACATCAAAAGCCTATTACCTCTGTTTCGAGGGCTTTTTCAACGACGACAGGCTACAATTAAAAAGCGCAGTTGCCGAAGCAGAAGAAATTGACAAGAAAGCTAAGAAGTGGAAAGACAACGTTTTCAAAACTATCGAAAAGTTACAACAAGACCAGATAGATACCGGCCATTTCTATGTTCAGGTAGTCGACTATCTTCGCGAAATGGCTCACTCGCTGAATTACACGATTAAACCGGTGTATACCCATTTTGAAAACAAACACAAAGCTTTCGATGAAGAACAAATTGAAGAATTCAACCAGTTCAGAGGCAGCCTTAATGACTTTTTCAATTATTCGATATATATTCTACGCGAAAAACGGTTCGACGAGATAGATGAACTTATTGAAAAGCGTGTTGCATTGGTCAACAAACTTAAGGAACTTGAAAAGAGCCATATAAAAAGGATTAAGAATAAGGCCGTATCTACCCGTAATTCAATTTTATACTTCAACATCATTTCCGAAACAAAAACCTTGCTGCTCAACTTAATAAACGTTGTGAAAGCTCAACGCGATTTTGTTGAAGAAACAAAACCATATGTTGATTAAGAACAAAACACACATACAAAAACCTGCTCGACGGCAGGTTTTTTTGTATTCCATAATGTAATATAGAGAGCTTATGTTGCTGAAAAAAGTTACTCTACAGTAACTGATTTGGCCAGATTTCGAGGCTGATCAACATCGCACCCTTTTAGCACCGCAAGATAATAGGCAAAAAGCTGCAAGGGGACAATGGCGAGCAAGGGTGAAAGTACGGGATCTGACTTCGGAATTTCGAAAATATCGTTTACCATATTCCTGAGCTCATTGTCGCCTTCGGTTATTACAGCAATAATGTTCCCTTTACGCGCCTTAACTTCTTGGATATTGCTAACGATCTTCTCGTAATACCTGTCTTTTGCGGCAACCACAATTACAGGCAGATTTGTATCGACCAAGGCAATTGGACCGTGTTTCATCTCGCCAGCGGCATATCCTTCGGCGTGGATATAGGAAATTTCTTTTAATTTCAAAGCACCTTCGAGCGCAACAGGGAAAAGGTAACCTCTTCCTAAATATAAAGAATTGATGCTGGTGGTATATTTCGAGGCTATGTCACGAATCTTCAAATGCGACATCAATATCGTTTCAATTTTATCGGGTACTGCAAGTAAGTCGTTGATAATGGAGAAGTATCGTTCGTCGGATATTGTTTTATGTTTACGTGCCAGCCGCATTGCCAACAAGGTAATTACAGTAACCTGAGCAGTAAATGCTTTAGTTGAAGCAACCCCTATTTCTACTCCGGCATGAGTATAAATACCTGCATCGGTTTCGCGTGCAATGCTGGAACCCACCACATTGCAAATTCCCAGCACCAAGGCCCCTCTTTCTTTAACCATACGTATTGCAGCCAAGGTATCGGCGGTTTCTCCACTCTGGCTTATGGCCAAAACCACATCGTCTTTGTTAATAATAGGCTTGCGGTATCTGTATTCTGAGGCATATTCAACTTCAACAGGGATCTGCGCATACTCTTCAATCAAATACTCCCCGATGAGGGCAGCATGCCATGATGTTCCGCAAGCAATAATAATAATGCGGCGTGCATCAAGAATACGCGGCATGACCTCGGAAAGCCCGCCCAAGAACACTTCTTTGGTTACTGGGTTGATACGGCCTTTAAACGAATCTGAAATAGTTTTAGGCTGTTCAAATATTTCTTTCAGCATAAAGTGGTCATACCCATTCTTTTCAATCTCACCCACACTGAGTTCGAGTTGCTGAATTTCGGGAGTAATTTCTTCGTCGTTATCGACAGTTTTCAGGGTAAAACTATTCCTCGACAATATGGCTACATCGTTATCGTTCAGGTAAACAACGTTCCTCGTATATTCAATCATCGGAGTTGCATCAGAACCGATGAAAAATTCGCCTTGTCCAATTCCTATGGCTAAAGGACTACTTTTCCGGGCGGCAATTAGCCTATCGGGTTCTTCACTACACATTACAACAAGCCCATAAGCACCAATTACCCTGGATAAAGCCATTCGAACTGCAAGTTCTGCATTTACAGACTCGCCCTTTACATACATGTATTCTATCAAGTTTGCCAGCACCTCAGTGTCGGTTTGCCCATAAAAAGTATATCCTTTCAACGCTAAGTCGCGACGCAGTTTGTCATAGTTTTCAATTATCCCATTGTGAATGATAGTGAATAATCCTTTCATGGAGGTATGGGGGTGGGCATTAATATCGTTAGGTTCACCATGGGTTGCCCACCGCGTATGAGCCATGCCAATGTTCCCCGACACATCTTTATCGGAACAGTAAACTTTCAGTTCGTTTACTTTTCCTTTCTTTTTGTAAACATTAATTTTCTGATTTTGAATTAAGGCAATTCCAGAAGAGTCGTAACCACGATATTCTAATCTTTTCAGGCCTTTCATGAGTAATGGGTAGGCATTTTTGCCACCAATATATCCAACAATTCCGCACATACTTTATTTTATTAGGGATAAAAAACAAAAAAAAGAGAAAGTAAAACTTTCTCTGTGATATGTTTATTGATTTAAAATTTTATCGTAAAAATCGTTATACGCCTCAATGTAAGTCTCTTCTGTTTGATAACTCAGCACAGGCTTCCCGCTTTTGGCAATACATTCTTCGATTTCCTTATCTATTCGGTCACTTCCAAGTACAATTCCATCGCAATATTGAATGGCTAGCTTGTAAAAACTTTTGTAAGAAGCTTCCTTGAGGATGGTAACATCGTCAGGTGTAATTTCATCATTTTGCACTTTCTCCGGAAGTATCTCATCAAAAGGTTTATCAAATGTGTCGTTATAAACAGAAATTACCACTTTTGCGTCCTGAAAAAGAGGATCATCGGCAAAAGTACGTTTAATCAAAATCGGAACAATGGCACTGAACCATCCGTGACAATGAACCAAATCTGGAGCCCAACGCAGTTTAATAGCTGTTTCGAGCACTCCGCGCCCAAAAAAGATTGCCCGTTCATCGTTATCGTCGAAAGGATTGCCATCGTCATCAGTCATAACAAATTTACGATGGAAATAATCATCGTTATCGATAAAATACACCTGCATTCGCGCAGCCTGAATCGAAGCCACTTTAATAATTAAAGGATGGTCGGTATCATTGATCACAAGGTTCATTCCCGACAAACGAATCACTTCGTGCAATTGATTGCGCCGCTCGTTAACACAGCCATATCGGGGCATGAATGTACGAATTTCTTTTCCTCTTTCCTGGATTCCCTGTGGAAGGTATCGGCCAATAATTGACTTTTCAGATTCGGGTAAGTAAGGAGTGATTTCCTCAAAGACAAACAATACCTTTTTCTTTTCCATTTCTAATTAACCAACAAATTGATTTTGCAAAAGTAGTAAAATTACATGAATAATCAATCCGTAAATACAACAGTAACATTAGGCAAAAGATTGGGTGTTATCTTGTTAAATTCGCTATTTATTTATTTACTTTGCAATTCATTTTTGAAAAATGGAAGTAGTTAGAACGATTAAAGATCTTAGCAAAATCATTGACAACCAAAGAGTTAGTGGTTCAAAAATTGGTTTTGTCCCTACCATGGGAGCGTTGCATCAAGGACATATTTCGTTGGTTAAGCGTGCCGGAGAAGAATGTAGTTTTGTTGTGGTCAGTATTTTTGTGAATCCCACCCAATTCAATAATAAAGAAGATTTAGAGCGTTACCCACGCGATTTAGGTGCCGATGTTGCCCTTTTGGAAAAAACGAAGTGCAATTTGATCTTTGCACCAACAGCTGAAGAAATGTATCCTGAACCTGACACCCGGGCATTCAATTTTGGTGATATTGAAAATGTTATGGAGGGTGTATACCGCCCTGGCCATTTTAATGGGGTTGCACAAATAGTAAGCAAGCTTTTTGATGCCGTACGTCCCGACAATGCCTATTTCGGATTGAAAGATTTTCAACAACTTGCCATTATTAAAAAAATGGTAAATATGATGAACTATCCGATCACTATCGTTCCTTGTGCGATTGTTCGCGAGGCCGACGGGTTGGCCATGAGCTCAAGAAACAAGTTACTTAGCAAGGAACAGCGTGAAAATGCAACAGTAATCTCGAAAACTCTTTTCGATGCTGTTAAACTGAAGGATAACTACGATGTTGAAAGCCTTAAAAAATGGGTAACTGAAACCATCAACAATAATCCCTACCTCGATACCGAGTATTTTGAAATTGTTAACGACACAACTCTTCAACCTATAAATAACTGGGATGAAAAAGTCAACAAAATTGGCTGCATAGCTGTTCATTGTGGTAAAGTGAGGTTAATTGACAACGTAATGTTTTAAACAATGTTTATTGAAGTTTGCAAATCGAAAATTCATAAGGTTTCGGTAACCGAAGCTAACCTGCAGTATGTGGGTAGTATAACCATTGACGAAGCGTTAATGGACGCAGCAAACCTTATCGAGAATGAGAAAGTACAGGTAGTAAACCTCAACAACGGTGAACGCCTCGAAACATACGTAATTAAAGGGAAACGTGGAAGCGGCGTTATTTGCCTCAACGGCCCCGCTGCCCGAAAAGTTGCTGTTGGCGATATCGTTATTATTATTTCTTATGCCATGATGGATTTTGAAGAAGCCAAATCGTTTAAACCCAGCTTGGTTTTTCCTGATACAGAAACAAATATGCTGATATAATCAATCTATCGCTATTTTTTTCACTTCACGTTTTCCATCTACATTCAATAGTAAGAAATACACACCGGCAGGAAGTTGAAGTTGGCTGGTGTTAATTTCAAAAGCATGTTTTCCCCCATTGAGCATTCCATCAAATAAACTGGATGCAACTTTTCCTTCAATAGAAAACAATGACAGATCAACCTTAAGCCGACAATTTGCTTCAGGCAAGGTAAAAGTAATTTCAGCATTATTCAACATAGGGTTAGGAAAACACGATAACCCAAATGAAGCATTTTCGAACATCAAATGAGGTGTAGTAACCCGATCCTTGTTAAAAAACCAGCTTTCAACGATTTGCTCGCCCCAAGTATTCCTGGCTGATACATTTACAAAAATAGTATCACGGTAACCCTCCGGAGCCATCGACAATACAAAAACAGTATCGGTACGGGCAAGTTCTTTCGAAAACAAAAGGTTGTCCTCATGAAACAACTGTAGCAAATAATCGTTGGCGCCAACAGCCCTCTCCCACGAAAACTCAACCCGTTCACTCCACAAAGTATCGTCTACAGCAGGACTTAAAAGACTGAACAATTGAGGTTTTTGAGCCGAGGTTGAAAAGAATGTTTGCAAAGGGTATGATTTTAATGAATCAATCCAGGCCCATGCAGTAAGCCGATAGGAACTCCCCGCAACAAGTTCGTCGGTAACAGAATTGGAGAAACACACCTCTCCGTCTTCCGAAGAAAATGATTTTAAATAATCCTTTCCACCCGATATTGAATCACAAATTTCGAAGTAATACGATGTCGCTCCACTGAGCGGAACTACCGAAAAACATGGCAAACAAGAAATATCGCGATCATTAGGTAGAGGCGATAAAAGTTCAAGCGATTTATTGATCCTGAAAGAATACGGGGTGTAAGCACTGCAAGTTATTTCGCTTTCGCGCAGGCCAGCTTCGATATATAGGAAATACTTATCGCCATACAACTCAGGTACTCTCCACGAAATAGAATTTGTTGATTTTATACCGGGGGTATGGTTTTTACGACGAACTATTTCAATGATGTTTTTTGACGAATCGCAAAGGCTAATCTTCACGAACTTAATTTCTCCTTCTGTTTCATATCCAATAGTGTAATTGTTGTTTATATCGAGCTTTTCCCCTTCCTTTCCATCAAAATCTACAGGATTCTCAACAGGAGACAGAAAGGTAACCTTTGGAAAATCAAGCATCATAAAATGAGCTGAGTTAAATATATAATTTTCGGTATCGCTTCCATGCCGGGCATCCAGCATCTCGAAAGAAATATAGGCAGAATCGCTTGCCGGAAGTGGTATTTCTGGCGTCCAGAAAAAAGTATTCAACCCATTATTTGCAGGGAAGTTTGCGTTGATCACCTTCGAAATTCCATTTCTTTCGTCGTGATACGTAATTTTAACCTCGCTGGCAACCCCACTTTGCTCCCAGGAAATAACATTTTCTCTTTCCTGAACAAGATAATTTCCTGCAACAGGATTTTTAACATCGAGTTTGTTGTGATATATTGTGAACGGCTGTTCTGATTGAGAAAACAACCCTTCTTCGCCCGCTTTTTCTACCCTAATAATACAGTTTACCGAATTGGTATCGGGAACTTGCCATTGATACGACTGAATTTGAGCATCGATATTAGAGGCAATTTTTGTAAACGTGAGTCCATTATTGGCTGAAAAATAGATATTGACCAGCTCAACTGGCGAAGGATTCGCCCACTGAATTTCGAACAGCTCGCCATGTTTAACGATAATGTTTTCCTGCGAAGGCGAAACAAGCAGAGGCGGAACGACCTCGAGCAGATCCTTCCGAAGAGAGTCCTGAAGTATTGTTTCCCCTGTTTTACCCCGCACAATTTGAGCATGATCGTAATTTTCGAAATATCGGGTTTTCTTTGGCAAATGTCCATCAAAAAGAGCACTTTGCCGGGGCACAATCCCATCATTATTGAAATTAAAGATCCGGCGCTGTACGTATGCTGCCATCTTATACTGCTTGTCGGTGTTATCATAAGGCGGTGGCACGAGCTCACCTGCAATATTTCCTGCATAACAAACCAATTTTGAATCGAAAAGGGTATACGAATTGAGATTTGTCAGCCAAACGTTTTTTTCATCAGGATATTTAGAATAATTCATAAGATTATCATAGTTATCCCACCGCAAGTCGCTTCTATTCACTTTATTATATGGAGTCTTAGAAAAAACGAATTCTTCAATAGACAGTAACAACGCAACCATAGCAATATCGCGAATAGGGTCAAGACGATCGTTACGGGAAGTGTAATTAGCCATTGGAGAACCATGATGCGGAGTGCCCAATGTAATGAGCAACCGGGCAAGTTCTCCACAGGTAATCCCTGCATATTTTCCCCGGGTGAAAATGTGTTCATTCATGAGAGAGCGAGAAATGAGTCCGCCCATACTATGCGCCAAAAGGACATACGGTTTTTCATTCAACCCCATTATATCCATTTTGTCGCGAAGCAAACCAGCCAACTCGGTCACAGGCAAAGCATTTGACCAATATCTTACAATATATGGCTTATAAAATCTACTCAATTCATTATCGGCCAGAAAAAAACCGGCATAAGCAACAAAGGCATCACCTCCCGGAGGTGCAGGTGCCCCGTTAAAATTCCAGCCATGGACAAAGAGAATGGGAATTCTTCCTTCTAACGGCAAATCTGGAGCAGGATCTTCGATAAACAAATAATCGATTTCGCTCTGTTGCACTATTTTAATTGGTGCAACACCATCGGCAATGCCCTTTAATGTTGTTTGCGCTGTTGAAAAAACAGGATGAAAAAACATCACAACAAACAATAACACACTGGCAAAGAATGACAAAACATGCATTGAACCATGTGTGATATTCAGGACAATAACCTTATCTTTTTGCCAAATCCTGAATGGGTGATTTTGTTCTCTTTCCCGTGTCATACGAAAGGTTTTTGTGAAGTTACATAAATCGAAGGTTAAACCAAAACATGAAATTGATAAAGAAAAAACAATTTTTTTTTCACATCTTCGCAACCTATTGCCAACCAGATGCATCTTTAACCCAAAAAAGACAACCACATGAAAACAAAAATCCTATCAGCAGTATGCTACTTCGCACTCATATCCGCGTTAAGTTTACAAAGTTGTTATGAAAAACCGAGCAAGAAATACACAAAAGGATACTTCCCCGATTCGGTTTGCAATCTCGAAATTGTCAATAGTATTTATGACGAAATCAACATGGATTTGAGGTTGTTGCGTTGCACTAACTTTCTAACATTCGCTTCGAACCGAAACACCCAGGGAGGTTCTTACGACCTTAATTCAAAAATATTCACCTTTATATGGAATCAGGAAAACGGAAAATTCGATGCAGCAGACAACCTTTATGGACAAGATGAATTGTATAACAAAATGGCTGAAGCTACCCGCACCGATGCAAATGAATATGGTCCTACATTTTATCGCCGTCTGATTAAAAATGAACAAAACAACAATCAATTCATAAGATATTATCTGTTCTATTCCGACGACCAAAAGGGAACCCTTGATTTACGAATGCTAACTTTTGATGAAAAAGGAACTTACAGTGAAAACTTAATATCAGAATTGAAAGATAAAATTGTCGACCTTAATTTTGCTAGCAATCAACAATTTAACGAAGGTTACTTTACATTGCTTACCGAAGACTTTTCTTCTTTTCTGCCATCAGGCATTGAAGCTGAAACAAGCATTTTTCAGCTAGTATTTTGTACCGACGAAACGGGCAATTATGACCTCTATAAGATTGATATTCCACAAAATGAAAACCTCGATTCGTTTTTGTTACAAGCCAGTGAAAATGGGAAAACCCCAATTACAGAATTAAACAGCGCACAAGACGACCGTTGTCCGTCGACAACCAGTAACCTAATGGTTTTCAGCTCAAACCGGCCAGGAGGTCTTGGGGGTTACGACTTTTATTATTCTATTTTAAAAGATGGGAAATGGAGCACACCTGTTAATTTTGGAGAACCCATAAATTCACCTTACGATGAATACAGAGCCAGGGTAGTTAAAGCTGAAGAATATGAAAACGACGTGCTTATTTTTTCATCAAACCGGCCAGGTGGTAATGGCGGATACGACTTGTACTACACTGGTATTGAGTTAATGCGGGAGCATAAATGATCAGCCAGAAAGTAAACTGCAGGGCAGCAAATGCTTTTTAAGCGACGGAAAACTGCATCATCCGAATTCTTATTATCTTTGGCTTATGGCAAAAACAAAAACCATATATGTATGCCAGGCCTGTGGGGTAACTTCTCCAAAATGGGTTGGCCGTTGTCCGTCGTGCGGCGAATGGAACACTTATATCGAAGAACTGGAAGTTACGGGCGGCAAGAGCACATCATCGCCGGCAAATATATCGCTCCTACAAAAGCCACTGATGTTGAGCGAGATCCCCATTGGGAAAACCGATAGGTTCTCGTCATCGAACCACGAATTCGATCGGGTTCTAGGCGGCGGGTTGGTACCCGGATCAATAACACTTCTTGGTGGTGAGCCCGGCATTGGAAAATCGACATTGGCATTACAAGTAGCTCTCAACGTAAAGAATAGGCTTACCCTATATATTTCAGGTGAAGAAAGCCTTGAGCAAATTAAGCTCCGCTCAACTCGCCTAACAGCAGAGAATGAAAGTTGCCTTTTCCTAAGCGAAACATCGCTAGAGAACATCCTCGCTCAAATTGACCATATCAAGCCTTCGTTGCTCATAATCGACTCGATACAAACAGTTAGCACCGAAGCAATTGAATCGGGAGCCGGCAGTGTTGCACAAATTAGGGAATGTACCGCCGGAATAATGAAAAAAGCCAAAGCACAAAGCATTCCGGTAATTCTCATTGGCCACATTAACAAGGAAGGAAGCATAGCAGGCCCCAAAGTTCTTGAACATGTTGTAGATACCGTACTTCAGTTTGAAGGAGACCGAAACTACATGTACAGGATACTTAGAGCCAGTAAAAACAGGTTTGGATCAACCAGTGAAATAGGTATTTTCGAGATGAAAGGCGACGGGCTGAGGGAAGTAACCAATCCATCGGAACTGCTGCTCAACAGTGAACACCAGGGATTAAGCGGAACAGCTGTTGCCGCAGCGATTGAAGGGGTAAGGCCGTTTCTTATCGAAGTGCAGGCACTTGTAAGCTCTGCTGCTTACGGAATGCCGCAGCGTTCGGCAACCGGTTTTGACCTTCGCCGACTGAACATGCTCCTGGCAGTATTAGAAAAAAGAGCTGGATTTAAACTTGTTACAAAAGATGTTTTTTTAAATATTGCCGGAGGAATACGCATAGCCGACCCTGCCTCTGACCTTGCCATAATTTGTGCTGTACTTTCGTCGAATTTCGATGTGGCCATAAACCCTAATGTGTGTTTTTCGGGCGAAGTTGGCCTTACCGGAGAAGTTCGGCCAGTAAGCCGTGTAGAACAGCGAATTGGAGAAGCTGCAAAACTTGGTTTTTCTGAAATTTATATTCCATATGCCAATAAAGGCATTGATCCAAAGAAATTTAGAATCAAAATAAATCGTGTAAAAAATGTAGGCGAAACATTGAAAAGCTTGTTTCGCAGCTAAAATCTATAAATCATGCCATTGAAATTCAACAACATCAAGTATGAAAAAATACTGATTACCTTAGCAGTACTTGCTGCTATGAGCAGTTGTTTCAGAGACCCCAAGCCCAGAAATACTCTTTCGCGTGAGAAGTTCATCGAGGTACTTGCCGACATACACATAGCAGAAGCCGTAACCCAAGACCGCTACCGCTTCGGGCTCGACAGCCTGCAATCAAAAGATGCTTACCTTTCGGTATTGAAGAAACACAAAATTGAAGAACAGGAGATGGTTAATACCACCCTTTACTATTCTCGTCATCCACGCGAATTTGATAAAATATATACAGAAGTTATCAGTCGCATGGAACGCATGAGCGAAGAAATTTCCGGAAAAGAAACTGATAACGACGTTGACAAAAAAGGAAAATGAAACTATGTTTCTATAAAATATTACAACCCAGGAAAGACAGGTAATTTTTCAACTAATCAGCATCTTGTAAGTTATTTCTATTTCCAACACTTTATGAAGTTTGGCAAATGAAGGAAAGAAAGATTTCGGCCACCTATATCTACACGCTAGCCGGTAAGATTCTAAAAAACGGCATCGTTGTACTCGACGAACAAGGAACCATTCTCGATGTGATCGATACAAATGGGGAATTATCAGAAATAGAAGGACTTGAATATTATTCCGGGATTCTTTGCCCAGGCTTTGTGAATGCCCACTGCCATCTTGAACTTTCGCACCTGAAAGATAAAATTGCACCTAAACAAGGGCTTGCAGCCTTTATAAAACAAATATTTTTTCAACGAAAACAGAACGAAGCATTACAGGACGAAGCCATAAAAAAAGCAGACCGAAACATGTACCTTAATGGAATTGTTGCGGTAGGCGACATTAGCAACGGAACTACTTCGCTTGAAACTAAAGAACTGAGTAACATATACTACCACACCTTCATCGAATGTTTTGGTTTCAGTAAAGAAAGGGCACAACGGGCAATGGAATATGCAGGCTTTGTAAGCTATCTTTGTGATGCGGGCAAGCTTTCATGGTCGATTACTGCCCATGCCCCTTATTCGGTGAGTGATGCACTATGGGAACTAATTTTGGCAAAAACCCTTGAAAAAAATTCAACCCTTTCTGTACATCACCAAGAGTCGAAAGAAGAAGACAAAATGTTTGCACACCAAGATGGGGAACTTATTGCACACTACCGCGACAACCTGAAAATAGATGTTTCAAGCTGGCATCCAACAGCATTAACCTCAACTGAAGCCATACTTCAAAAAATACCATCATCGGTGCCTTTATTGTTGGTGCATAACACCTATCTTACTGAGGAACATTTAACTATGCTTAAAAGTATGCGCCAGACAAACAATACATTCTGGGCAACCTGCCCAAACTCCAACCTTTACATCGAAGGTTGTCTTCCAGAATATAAGAAATTAAAAGACAGCAAATTAAATGTTTGCATCGGAACCGACAGTTTAGCATCAAACCATCAACTTTCGATACTGGAAGAGATGAAAACCATTGCGGAAAACTATGCAAATATCAGTCTGGAAGAATTACTGACTTGGGGCTGCAAAAACGGCGCACGTGCCCTTTCAATCGATGACTGGGCAGGAACAATAGAAAAAGGAAAAAAGCCCGGGTTAAACCTTATAACAGGTATTGATTTGAAAACCCTTCAACTCAGTAAAAACGCCAAGTTAAAAAAATTGTCATAAAACCCTAAACTTAATTAATTACCAAAAACGCTAAGCAAAAAACCGGAACCAGCCAAGCTATTTCTGGCTCCTTATGCATTATTTCTATCTTTGCAGAAACTGAAAATTATGACAACATTCCTTTTCGATAAAACCATCTTTGGGCCCGTAAGAAGCCGTCGTCTCGGAATTTCGTTAGGGATTAACCTGCTCCCCAACGACAGCAAATTCTGCTCGTACAACTGCGTATATTGCGAATGTGGATGGAATGGTGAAGACAAAACATTCAGACCACAACTTCCCAGTCGAGAAACAGTCAAGGATCTGCTTGAAAAGAAACTTAAGCAAATGGTTGCAGATGGCGAATTGCCCGACGTGATAACTTTTGCCGGGAATGGGGAACCCACCCTACACCCCGATTTTCCATTGATTATTGACGACACATTAGAACTACGGGACATGCTGACCCCCAAGGCACGCGTTGCAGTACTCTCCAATTCAACAATGACCCATAAACCATCGGTAGTGGAAGCCCTGAAAAAAGTTGACGATAATATCCTAAAACTCGATTCTGGAATAGAAAAAACAATACGGGTAATGAATAAGCCCACTGGTTACTTTTCTCTTGAAAAAATGATAGGATATTTGATGAGTTTCGAGGGCAAGCTCATCATTCAAACCCTGTTTTTGCGTGGCGAACACAATAAAAACAGGTTCGATAACACCAGCGAAGAAGAACTGGAAGCATGGATTGCAGCCTTAAAAAAAATCAAGCCTGAAAAAGTAATGATCTATTCTATTGACCGCGACACTCCCGAAGAGAATCTAATAAAGGTAAGTTCCGAAGAATTATATGATATTGCCCAAAAAGCAGAAAGCCAGCTTGGTATTCCATTCGAAGTTTCGGCTTAACGGGAAAAGAAATTTTCACCATGGTTTTTCAACATAGCGAAACGAACCTTGATCAAAAATAGCCTTTCCTGCCCCTCTTTCCATTTGTGATTTGGCTTTATATGTTTTAAATTCGGCCATTATTCTATTATTATTGAAATGAACAAAACATATTGCGTAATTATGGCCGGCGGAATCGGAAGCCGTTTTTGGCCACTTAGCAAAACCTCACGTCCGAAACAGTTTATTGACATATTAGGAACCGGAGAAACCCTGATTCAGCAAACTTTCAGGCGCTTTCTTCCTGTTTGCCCTGCCGAAAACTTTCTGGTGGTAACCAATGCTGAATATAAAGACACTGTTTTAGAGCAACTTCCAGCGCTAAAACCAGAGCAGATACTCTCGGAACCCCTGCGACGGAACACTGCACCATGTATTGCTTATGCCTGTCATAAAATAAAATGCCGCGAAGAAAATGCTACGATTATTGTTGCTCCTTCTGATCACCTCATTTCCCGCGAAGATGAATTTATTGACCAGATAAAAAATGGGATAAACTTTGTAACCCAGAATGATGCCCTACTCACCTTAGGCATTACCCCCCATCGCCCCGAGACCGGCTATGGGTATATACAGGTAAGCGACAAGGTTGATTTCATGGATATTACAAATCTTTATAGGGTGAAAACATTTACTGAGAAGCCCGATCTTAAAATGGCCCGAGTTTTTCTCGATAGTGGGGAATTTTATTGGAATTCAGGGATTTTTATCTGGTCGCTCCGATCGATAATTTCTGCTCTTGAAAAGCACCTTCCTGAAGTTAACGACCTGTTTTCCAAAGGAAATAAATACTACTTCACACCTAGTGAAAAAGCATTCCTCAGCAAAACGTACTCCGAATGTCCCAACATTTCAATCGATTACGGACTGATGGAAAAAGCGAAAAATGTTTTTGTCCTGTGTGCCGATTTTGGATGGAGCGACTTGGGAACCTGGGGTTCACTTTGGGAAAACTCGAATAAAGACACTTATGGCAATGCGCTGAACGGCAAAAACATACAACTCTACAATACCAAAGAATGCATTGTAAATGTTTCGGGAGATAAACTCACTGTGATTAATGGCCTTGAGGGATTTATTGTTGTTGAAGCCGACAACACACTGATGATCTGCAAAAAAGAAGATGAGCAGCAAATACGCCAGATCGTGAACGACATAAAAATGTCGAAAGGCGACAAATACATCTAAAAGATTTCAAACAGGAATAATATCTGTGCAGATTTTAGCACAAAAACAAAAGATATCCACACAAAAAAGCCATCGTTATCTCTAACGATGGCTTTTTATATAAAATAAACCGAAATATTATACAGTCAACAAATTGTTTACTTCTCTAACACCTGCGGCACTTGCAACCAATTTTTCTTTCTCAGCATCAGAAAGAGCAATCTCAACGATCGATTCAATTCCGTTTTTACCCAAAATACAAGGTACACCAAGCGAAATGTCGGTCAACCCGTATTCTCCTTCCAAAAGAGCAGAACAAGGGAATAATTTCTTAGAATCGAGAGCAATAGCTTTTACCAATTCCGATACAGCAGCTCCTGGTGCATACCATGCGCTGGTTCCGAGCAATTTGGTTAATGTAGCGCCACCAACTTTTGTAGCTTCAACCACTTCAGCCATTTTTTCTTCAGAAAGGAATTCTGAAACAGGCACACTATTGCGTACTGCCTTTTCAATCAGAGGCACCATACCTGTATCAGAGTGACCGCCTATAACGATTCCATCAACATCAGACTGCGGGCATCCCAGCGCTTCGGCAAGGCGGAATTTAAAACGTGCACTGTCTAACGCTCCACCCATCCCGATGATACGGTTTTTAGGAAGACCAGTTGCTTTGTGAGCCAAATAAGCCATGGTGTCCATAGGGTTGCTCACCACAATTAATATCACGTTAGGCGAATATTTAATCAGGTTTTCGGCTACCGTTTTAACGATCCCGGCATTGATATCGATCAATTCTTCACGGGTCATTCCTGGTTTACGGGGAATACCACTAGTAATAACAGCAACATCACTGTTAGCTGTCTTCGAATAATCGTTTGTTGTTCCTGTAATGGTAGAATCGAAACCGTTCAGCGATGCAGTCTGCATCAAATCCATTGCTTTTCCTTCAGCAAAACCTTCTTTGATGTCGATCAATACAATCTCATCAGCGAAATCTTTAATAGCGATATACTCTGCACAACTAGCACCAACGGCGCCTGCTCCAACAACTGTTACTTTCATATTGATTCTGTATTTAAAAAATTTAATAATTTTTGATTTCTGTCAGCAACAAAAATAATCTCGAAATGGATATCCAACTCCAGCCAACCTGCACTTACCTCACAAGTTAACAATTAGATAAAAGGAAAACAACCTTCGTCCAAAAATAAACCGAACAGGTTGTTTCCCCATCTCTCAGATCCAGCGAACTGTCACTGAGTTAAACATATTTTTTACAGAAAAGGCTTACTTCGGCAGAAGTGTTTTTTTATAATCGGCGCTGTTTGCCAATATCTCTTTTGCCTTCTTCACTGCATCGTCAGTTTCAAGTGTGGCTTGTGTCGACCCTTTTTGATAGAAATAACGTGCAATAATTTCATTCTTAAGCAACAACGAAATCTCTTCCCTGAAACGGTTTAAATCGCGATCGAGATCAGGAGTCAATGTCTTTTCGAGTGCTTTTATTTGTTCTTCAGCCAAATCGAGATATTTTTCTTCTTTTGCCGATTCACGTAGTTCTTTAAGTACTTCCTGTGTTTCTGAGGTATAAGTGAAATTCGATTTTTCTACATAATTCACGAAATCAGAATAAATTGAATCATTGATATCAAAAGCCCCAACTGACTTGATAGCTGCATTTTCGGTTCTGAATTTTGTGGCATAATCGAACATTTTAAACTGAGTAATGAGGCCAACTGATAAATTGCTAAGGCTTTTTTCTTCGACAAGAATATCGGGTACAACACCTCCCCCATCATATACTTTTCGTCCATTACGGGTAGAGAATTCACTAATGAGCGAATCGGGGATATGCCCAACACTACCGTCCTCGTTGCGATGGGAATAGTCAAGCGCCTGAATACAGCGTCCACTGGGAATGTAATATTTTGCGGTAGTCACCTTAAGTTTTGTATTATAGCTAAGATCACGGGTTGTTTGCACAAGCCCTTTACCGAAAGTTCTCGAACCAATTATCACACCACGGTCGAGGTCTTGAATGGTACCAGCCACAATTTCAGATGCCGAAGCAGAGCCACGGTTCACAATTACGGCGATAGGAATCAATGTGTCGACAGGGGCACCGGTTGTTTTGTATGATTTATCCCATTCCGAAACTTTACCTTTTGTGCTCACAACCTCCTGGTCTTTAGGAATAAATATGTTACAGATATTGACTGCTTCCATGAGCAAACCACCAGGATTGCCACGCAAGTCGAGAATAAGCTTTTTGGCTCCCTTTTCTTCTTTTAATTCAAGAAATGTCTTTTTAACTTTCTCGCCACAATCCTTCGTAAAGTTCGATAAATAAATATATCCAGTTTCATCATCGAGCATTCCGTAATAGCTAATTGGATCAATAACAATCTTTTCCCTGACTATATTTAATTCGAGGGGTTTCTTTTCACCATACCGTTTAATTTTAACTTTAATTTCCTGACCTGCAGAACCCTTAAGCAAGTTACTTACATCTTCGGTTGACATACCGGCAGTAGATTTTCCCGAGACTTCGAGGAGTACATCGCCGGCCCTGAGCCCCGATTTATGGGCTGGAAAATTTTCGTATGGTTCCGAAATCATGATCTCATCGCCATGTTTGCTAATGAGCGCCCCAATACCCCCATATTCACCAGTTGTCATAAAACGGAAGTCTTCAATATCACTTTCCGGAATGTAAGTGGTATATGGATCGAGAGAAGTAAGCATATCGTCGATACTTTCTTTCACGAGTTTTCCGGCATCTATTTCATCAACATAAAAAGTATTGAGCTCTCTGAACAGAGAAAAATAAATATCAAGGTTTTTAGCAATTTCGAAATTCTTATTGTCGATATTGTTCAGTCCCATAAGCAAAAAACCTGCAACAAACAGGGCCGAACCTCCGACAATTAATTTTCTATTCCATTTCTTCATTTTATTCTTTGTTTTTCAAATGTATAATCAACAAAAACACAGCCGACAAAAATAGTAATTCAAATGTTCGAAAACACCACCTTAACTCTTAAACTTTGTGAAATGATCTTTATCGACAAAACGCCATGGTTTATTAGCCCAAAAAGGCCCGGCGTAGGCGACTCCGATACGGGGCGTTGAAACCACCTCGCAACGGCACCCATCTTCTTCAATCCACAGCAAAGATTCAGGTTCAAGCAAACGACCATAAAAGCTTCGGTCAATCCCTAATTCCCTCCCAACTTTTCCCGGCCCAACAACTTCCTCAATGCCCCGGATCAATACAGCAGAAGGACATCCTTCTTCTCCAGTTACTATATTGAGCATCCAGTACATACCATAGATCAAATAAACATATACTTTACCTCCATGGTGATACATCACCTCGGTTCGAGCAGTACGCCCTTTACTGGCATGGCAGGCAAGATCTTCTTCTCCACGATAAGCCTCAACCTCTGTAATTCGGTAGCGCTTAACTAATCCCGAACCAAAATCACGGGCAATTATTTTGCCCACAAGTTCAGGAGCGACTCTTAGCACATCGCGACGAAAAAAAGACAGATCGACAATAGCACTATTCCCCATTAATATTCGGTTTTGTCGTTATTATCGGTCCAGCATTCGAAAGGAAGCAACTTATGGGAATGATCGATATTGATGAATCTTACTGACCGTTTTTCTTCATCCAATTCAATTTCGCGATAGATATGTGCATCAGCAAAACCTGCCTTTTCAGCATCTGAATGGTCGGCAGCATAATATACCGATTTGAGGTGAGCCCAATAAATTGCAGAAAAGCACATGGGGCAAGGTTCGCACGAGGTGTATATTTCACATCCCGAAAGATCGAAAGTGCATAAAACACGGCAAGCCTCTCGAATAGCCTGAACTTCGGCGTGTGCAGTTGGGTCGTTCCGCAAAGTTACCTGATTGACTCCTTCAGCAATTATGTGACCATCTTTTACAATTATTGCACCGAAAGGACCTCCGCCAGCCAACACATTCTTTTTGGCAAGCGAAATTGCTCTCGACATAAAAACATTCTCACTCATAATACAAATTCTGCCGTAATCCTACGCAAAATAAGAAAATAGGTACAAATAACCTTAGTATTTTAAAATTAATCATTTGTGTTTTGCTTTTTGTATCTCTATTTTTGAAGCCAATTACACGACAAATCAAAAATAATATCAACATGAGAACACCATTGTTATTAATCATCGTAACTGTATTAGCCATGACAAGCTGCAAAACACCTTCCCCAAAAGAAGAACCCAAAGATTCCAGTTTTCAATTTTTTATCGAGCAATTTGCCGATCTGAAAATATTGCGCTACCCGGTTCTTGGCTTCGAAGAATTGACATTGCCTCAGAAAGAACTCATTTACTATCTTTCACAAGCTGCCATTGAAGGACGGGATATTATTTTCGACCAGAACTACAAGTACAACCTTACTGTAAGGCGCACATTGGAAGCTATTTATGAGAACTATAAAGGCGACAGAAACAGCGAAAATTTCAAAGCATTCGAGATTTACCTAAAACGGGTTTGGTTCTCAAACGGAATTCACCATCATTACTCTTCTGATAAAATTGATCCAGGGTTTAACGCGTCTTTTTTTGCCGAATTGCTGGCCGGAATCGATGCTGAAAAACTTCCGCTGAAAGAAGGAGAAAACAAAGAGACCTTTAACGCCCGCATAGAGCCAATAATCTTCGACATGAATGTTGACTTCAAACGGGTAAACCAAGCCGAAGGACAAGATTTAATTGCGACATCGGCCTGCAATTATTATGGTGATGGAATTACACAAGCTGAAACCGAAGCGTTTTATGCAGCCATGAAAAACCCTAACGACCAAGAGCCTATCTCGTACGGATTAAATAGTACCTTGGAGAAAAAAGATGGCAAACTAACCGAAGAGGTTTGGAAATCGGGCGGAAAATATGGTGAAGCCATCGACAAAATTGTATACTGGCTTGAAAAAGCACTTACTGTTGCCGAAAATGATCAGCAGAAAACAGTAATTACCTATCTGATTGACTACTATAAAACAGGCGACCTTAAAACTTTCGACAAATATAATGTTGCTTGGTTGGCCGATCAGCAATCACGTATCGATTTTGTTAACGGCTTTATCGAAACCTATGGCGATCCGCTGGGCTTAAAAGCGAGCTGGGAAAGTGTGGTCAATTTCAAAAATATTGAAGCGACAAAACGTACCGAAATAATTAGTGCCAATGCCCAATGGTTCGAAGATAATTCGCCAGTGGATAAACGCTTCAAAAAAGAAACGGTTAAAGGTGTTACCGCTAAGGTAATTACCGCAGCAATGTTGGGTGGCGATTGCTATCCTGCTACCCCTATTGGTATCAACCTCCCCAATGCCGATTGGATTCGTAAAGAACATGGTTCCAAATCGGTAACCATAGAGAACATTACCTATGCTTATTCAAAAGCAGCCGAAGGAAATGGTTTTATGGAAGAATTTGCCTATTCTGAAAAAGAAATTGAAAATGAGAAAATATATGGTTTCCAGGCCGATAATTTGCATACCGACATGCACGAATGCTTAGGACATGGTTCAGGACAATTGTTGCCAGGTGTTTCCGGCGACGAACTTAAAGCATACGGTTCTGTAATTGAAGAAGCACGTGCCGACTTATTTGCGCTTTATTACATGGGCGACAAAAAAATGGTTGAGTTGGGTTTGTTGCCCGATGCTGAAGCGTATAAAGCAGCTTACGATGACTACATCAGAAACGGCTTAATGACCCAGTTAACCCGCATTAAACTTGGCGACAACATTGAACAATCGCACATGCGCAACCGTCAGTTAATCTCGAAATGGGTTTTTGAAAAAGGGACTGCCAATAATGTAATCGAGAAAAAGATGAAAGAAGGGAAAACCTACTTTGTAATTAACGATTATAATAGAGTAAGGACCCTCTTTGGTGAACTTTTGTCTGAGATACAACGAGTAAAGTCAGAAGGTGACTTTGAAGCAGCAAAGAACCTTGTTGAAAATTATGCAGTAAAAATTGATCAGGAATTACATGCCGAAGTTATTGAAAGGTATTCCAAATTGAACCTTGCCCCATACTCTGGCTTTGTGAACCCTGTTTACAACGTTGAAACCGATGCAAACGGTAAAATTTCCAACATTACCCTCGACTATACTGAAGGTTATGCCGAACAGATGATGCGTTACGCAAAAGAACATTCGTGGTTGCCAGTGTATAACTAGTAGTTTATAATAAGATAATTGAAAGAAGGTTGACTCAGATTTGAATCAACCTTCTTTTTATTTTATTCCAGTGGTTTTACTAGGTTGTATTTTACCTCTTTCAAATTGAATTGCGCATAGTTGAACTTTCCGTCGGGCATGTCCCAGATTGCTTCGCCATAACCCGGGCGTTTATACCCATCTGCCTCGATATAATCTTTCATTGGAGTTGACCACGGGTAATTTTTCGGATTTTTTCCATCGGAAGTAAAAAAGCGGTCGGTGCTAATGAAATTGAGTAATTCCCCTTTTTCGTTGAAGTAAATTGTTGCAGACACAGTATTTCCCAATTCAGTAATGGTTGCTTTCACTGTTAGATTATCAATTGTTTCCCATACGATAGGCGCCTCAATCAGTCCACCCGGAGCAAGAATGCAAAGGTCGTTGAGGTAGGTGACTAATTCAGCCTTGTTCATTTCGGCACCCGAAGCGTCGGCTACCTTGAAACGGTCGAACACTTTAATCAGCATAAATGCACCCCGGTGATCCATGCGGTGGCGACCACTTACCATCCAGTTCTTCATCCGGAAAAGACGGGTTGGAGAATCGAGCCAACTGTATTGCTCAATGTCGAATTTCATTGGTTTTCCTTTTTTGACAAAGAAAGGGCCATCAAACTTGCAGTAAAAGTTACGAGGGATTTCTTTTCCCAACCAACCGCAATACCGCAGATAGTTGGCCACCGGAACCGGTAATTTAGCGAGATCGGTTTCTGTAATGATACGGGTTTCTTTAAGTGGTTGTTTAAAACGCTCACTCAATTCTTTCTTGTAAATGCTCCTCGTTGAAGCGCACGATGTTATAAATCCCAGAGCCATAATAAATGTAATTTTAAATGTTATTTTCATCGCTTTATAAATGAGTAATATATTGCCTATCTGATTAAAATTTTTAGAAATTTAGGCTCAACCTATCCATAAAGCCATTGAACATTTTTAATTCTTCTTCTGTAAAACCTTCAAACAAGCTGTTGATGAAATCCTTTTGCCACTGTTCGTTTTCTTCGCCTAGAAAAAAATGTTCGTGTTTTCCGGTAAGTGAAATCCGTTGAATGCGAAAATCGTTTGCGTCGGGTTTAATGTCAATAAATGCTTTCTTTTGAAGAGATTCAGCAACCTGCTTCAGGTTTTGCCTCGAGGTACCAAAAACTTTTGCTGTTTCGGAAATAGTTGGTTGCTTGTCATTAAAATTCTTAATCAAAATAACCAGTAGCATCCACTGTTTGGTAGTAATGCCGGCTTTTTGAGTTAAGAGTGCATCGCCATTGACAGTCCATCGTTGGGCAACAAATAGTAATAATCCAAAAATATTTTCCTTCTCTTTCATGATAGAAATAGGTAATATATTACCTATGCAAAAGGTAGAGCCATTTTTTAAAATACCAATAGGGTTCCAAACAGTTCTAAAAAAAGTTTGAAACCCTATTGTTTAATATTGAAAATAACCGGTTTCTTGGCGATTAATTCTGATAATTACTCTTTAATATTCGGTTTTTCAAGTCCATAACCCATTTTGCGATCTTCAAATTTCAATAAATAGGCAAATCCAATGGCCAGAAATCCAAAGAAAGCAAATATCAGCATTGGCAGGGTGTAGTTATACTGCGTCAGTTGCAGCTCTTTTCCATCCACCATTTTTGAAACAGTTCCAATGATACAGTATTTGTCAAGCACGGAACCAATCAGTAGTGGCACCAGCATTAATCCGATATTCTGAACCCAAAAAATCATGGCATAGGCTGTGCCCAGCTTGCTGATAGGAATAATTTTGGCCACCGAAGGCCACATGGCTGAAGGAACCAGCGAAAAAGCAATTCCAAGCAACAAAACCAACCCAATGGCAATGGGGAAACTATTGAGCGATGGTATGGAAAACAGCAGGTGTACGATGACAAGTAGAATAGAACCCATGACCATAATGGATGCTGCTTTTCCTTTTTTATCGGAAATGCCGCCAAAAAGTGGGGTTAACAACAATGCGCTGAAAGGCAACAATGCCGGGATATATCCTGCAAACGTATCGGTAACCGAGAATTTCTGAACGATGAGGTTTGTAGCAAATTTGATGAAAGGGAATACGGCTGAATAGAACAGCACACAAAGTATGGCGATGAACCAGAACGCGCGGTTTTTAGCAATATCGCCAATATCTGAGAACTTGAATTCTTCTTCCTTTTCAACCCCTGCATCACTTTCTTCTTTATCGAGTTTACGGTCGAGAACTGTAAAAAATAAGAAAACCAGCAACCCAAGCCCCAGAAGCAGCATGGCAACCAACACCGGTGTGCTGACATTTTTTGTAAGGTTGTATAATGGCAGCGGAGTAAACATGGCCAGTGCAGTACCAATTCTTCCGGTAGAGGTGTTTAGGCCGATAGCCAGGGCCATCTCTTTTCCCTTGAACCAGCGAACAACTGCTTTGTTGGCTGTGATACCAAACATTTCGCAACCTACACCGAAGATACCGAAACCCAAACCAGCCATTACCGCCGATTTTGGTGTATCGCCCAGTGCTTGCCATGAACCGATGTTCAGGTGGTACATTCCGGAAAAATGACCTGAAATGGCCCAGTACTTTATTCCGGCGCCAACCAGCATAATGAAAATAGCCAGAATCCCGGTAATGCGGGTTCCCAGTTTGTCGAGGATCATCCCACCAAAAACCAGCATCAACAAAAATACATTGAACCAACCATAACCACTTGTAAACAAACCATAGTCGGTTGCTGTCCAGTTTAAATTGGTTTGAAGATTCTGCTGTAACGGAGCCATTGCATCCGTCAGATAGTACATACACATCATGGTAAACGACACGAGTACCAGTACAAACCAGCGTGCCGATTTTGAGTCGCGGAGCGATTTTCGGATATTGTCCATAAATTAATGGCTTAAAATTTCGGTTAACTTAATGATCACAAACTTTCAAAAAAAAATGGAGAAAACAGCTAGCTCTTCCTATTTTTTTTATCGCACGGAAATAGTGAAACTCAGAGTATGAAATTTGGGTCTTTCACCCATAACAACATCGATAAGGGGGGAACAAAAGCTGATGTTGTAACATGCGAGCCAAGGCCTTCTTCGTCGACTGCGAGCCCGCTGGCAATTTCAATCCATCGTCCCCGCTTTACCGGGAAAACAATTGGCGAAGAGTTATTGTTGAATATCAGTAATATATGATTCCAGGAGTCTCCATTGGCACTATCAAGCAATTCGTACGCGACAACACCGGGCATATAATGCTTCGAAAACTTCAGATGTTGTTGAATCTGTGCGGTTGATGTCATCCGAAAAGCAGGATGTTTCTTTCGTATCGATATTAGTCTCTTAAAATAGTCAGAGACATAAGAAAACAAGGCTTTCCGGCTCCAGTCAATCTGATTAATATTGTCGCCCAGATTATAACTATTCCCACTCCCTTGCTTGGTTCTGAGCATCTCGACCCCTGCATGCAAGAATGGCACCCCTTGCGAAGTCAACAGTAATCCGCCAGCCAAACAAGCCATTCGTGCCAAATCGAAAAGCGAGGCATCAGGTCGTGATAATTTCAGTTTGTCGTATAAAGTAAAATTATCGTGACACGATACATAATTGATGCTTTGCGAAGGAGCCAACGACCAAGCCCATTTTGTGGTTGCCACATAACTATAAATGATCTGCGGATGGTTTGTAGCAGCAACAATTCCATACTTCACTGTTTCCTCGTTAAGAGTTTGCCCACTGGCAAAACCGAGGCTCGTGGGTGTTCCCCAGTTACCTTTCAATGCGTCGCGAAAATCATCGTTGAACACCGCAATGCGGTTGAGCCGGGGAGCGTTACTTTTTACAGCCCTAAACTTTTCATCAAGAGGACTCTCTCCTCCGGTCCACCCTTCACCATACATTACCATGCCCGGATCTATTTGGTCAAGTTCATGCCGAATAGTATTCATGGTCTCAATGTCGAAAACACCCATTAAGTCGAAACGAAACCCGTCGATATGGTATTCATTGGCCCAGAAAAGAATAGAATCGACAATAAACTTTCTCACCATTGAGCGTTCTGATGCAATTTCGGTACCGCATCCACTTGCATCGCTGAACGTTCCATTGTCGCGTTGCCGGTAATAATACCCAGGAAAGGTTTGGTTAAAATATGAATGATGAATAAGTCCTGTGTGATTATAAACTACATCCATAATAACTCCGATGTTGGCATCGTGAAGGGCTTTTACCAGTTGTTTGAACTCTTTGATTCGCACATCACCCATGTGTGGATTAGTAGAATAAGAGCCTTCGGGCACATTATAATTGAGCGGATCATAGCCCCAATTGTATTCGTTGCTGTTGAAATGGTTTTCATCAACAGTAAGAAAATCGAACACAGGAAGCAAATGAACATGAGTAATACCCATTTCTATCAAATGGTCAATTCCGGTTTTTAGGCCTTCAGGCGACCGGGTGCCCCGTTCTGTAAAAGCCAAGTATTTCCCTTTATTTTTTATTCCCGAAAATTCATCAATACTGAAATCACGGACATGCAACTCATACAAAATCATGTCGGTATAGTGTTCGGGCAGAATATTTTTATCAGCATCCCAACCTGTAGGGTTTGTGCGCGAAAAATCGCAAATCATTCCTCTGCGGCCATTTACTCCAACGGCAAAAGCGTACGGATCTGGAATTTCGTCCATCCATTTCTCTTCAATCTGGCATTGTATGGTGTAGTAGAGACCATGGTTATCTCCGTCAATTTTTACAAACCATACGCCGGCATCTTCTCTCGACATTTGGAGAACATCAATCAACTTTCCTCCGTCGCCTTTTGTATAGGTGCGGAAAATTACCCGTTGTGCAGTAGGAGCCCATAGGCGTAATGTTGTATTTTCTTTTGAATACTTTATTCCCAATGGTTGATCATTATACGCTGGGTAAGTAGAAAAATCGATATGACCAAATGTCCAATTCATAGCTGATTACTGGTACTCTTCATTTATTTTCAGAGATTTTTACAGCTAACAAAAATAGAATAAAGATGATAGGAGTATGTAAAGTTTTACGAATTCAGGAAAAAAAATCTTCATTAAATTTTGAAATAAGAATAGAATAGCTTTACATTGCATGAAATTAATAGAGCTATTAAATTTGGGTATTAAATTTTGATGTTAAGATGGATGTAAAGAGTGATCAATCGACCGAACAGCAAATTATCGAAGTAGCTGAAAAGCTGTTTATGGAGAAAGGGTTTGCATTAACTTCAACAACCGAAATAGCTCGCAAAGTAGGTTGTAATCAGGCGTTGGTGCATTACTATTTCCGGACAAAAGAGAAACTCTTTGAATCGATATTTGAACGTAAAGCTCAATTAATGCTCTCAGCAATCCTTAAAATGGACGATCCTACTCAACCGTTTGAAGAGCGGCTCAGAAAATTGGTCGAAAACCATTTCGATATTATGGTGGAAAATCCTCAGCTTCCTTTTTTGTTTTTAAATGAACTTTTGACAAATCCTAAACGATTGGAGCTCTTAACCCAGAAGTTTCAAATGCTACCACTGACATTAATGGAACGCTTTGCCAACGACCTGCAAAATGAAATTGATAAAGGACGAATACGGAATGTTACACCAATAAGCATCCTACTTACGGTGCTATCGCTCAACTTAACACCGTTTATAATCAGGCCAATATTTCAAAAAATGACCAATACAAGCGACGAACTTTTTAATGTGATTATTCAACAACGCAAACAAGAAAACATACTCATTTTAATGCGCAGCTTAATGCCATAATTTTTTTTGATGTGAATTTAATAGATCTATTAAATTGAAAAATTAAACTACGAATAGAAAAGATATGAAGACAATTATTCAACTTATTTTCTTATTGCTGACTTTTCCAATGCTAGTTAATGGGCAGATTACGTTGGAGCAATGCCAGCAAAAGGCGCGCGAAAACTACCCGATGGTGAAGCAGTTCGATTTAATTGAGCAGACCCGGCAATACAATATCAGTAATGCCAACAAAGGCTATTTACCACAGGTTTCGGTTGCGGTTAAGGCAACTTACCAATCGGATGTGACTGAAATACCGCCAATTTTGAGTCAAATGCTTAGCCAAATGTCGGGAAAGGAAGTGTCGTTCCCTACGCTGAGCAACGACCAGTATCAGGCGGTTCTCGAAGCCAATCAGTTAATTTGGGATGGTGGCGTAATATCGGCACAAAAGAAAATTACCGAAGCCGGAGCCGAAATCGACCGGAAAAAACTCGACGTTGAACTCTTTGCCCTCAACGAACGGGTGAACCAGGTTTTCTTTGGAATATTGCTCATTGACGAACAGTTGAAACAAACCGAAATACTGAAATCGGAACTTCAAACCAACTATAAGAAAATTGAATCGGGCGTTCAGAACGGTGTAGCCAACCAAACCGACCTCGATGTGCTTAATGTCGAGCAGCTTAATGTCCTGCAGCGCGAAACCGAAATGAAAAGTACCCGTCAGGCTTATCTTACCATCTTAGGTGCGCTTACCGCCCAAAAGCTCGATGGGCAAACCACATTGGTGAAGCCCGATTTGGATTATGCTGTAGTGAACGCACCTGGCAACAATCGTCCCGAACTCAGCCTCTTCGATGCCCAATATAAACTCTACGACAGTCAGGAAACGTTGCTCAATGCAGGAAACATGCCGCGTATTGGAGCTTTCTTCCAAGGGGGTTACGGCAAGCCCGGACTGAACATGTTTTCCGATGGTTTTTCGCCTTTCTACATTGGCGGAGTGCGCTTGTCGTGGAGTTTGAGCGGCTTCTATTCTCAGAAAAATAACCTTGGAAAATTGGCGCTTGGTAAACATGCCGTTGATGTCCAAAAAGAGACTTTCCTCTTTAACAACCAACTTCAGTCTAGCCAGCAAAAAACCGAAATTGAAAAACTGAAAGCGGTAATGGCCAACGACGATGAGATTATTGAATTGCGGACAAGAATCAAAAAAACAGCATCGGCAAAGGTTGAAAACGGAGTACTTACAACAACCGATCTGGTTCGCGAAATGAATGCCGAAGATCAGGCTAAAAGGTTGAAAGCATTGCACGAGGTGCAGTTGCTGATGGTGATTTATAACTTAAAAAACACAGTAAACAATTAAATTTTCAGTGATATGAACAGGATAGGCATAATTATAGCAAGCTTAGTTTTCCTTTATTCATGCGGGAAAAGCAACGAACAGTATGATGCATCAGGAACATTTGAGGCAACAGAAATAATGGTCTCGTCGGAGGCCAGTGGCAAGATTTTGCAGTTCGGTGCTCAGGAGGGTGAGTTGTTGCAACCCGGCAACGAAGTTGTTCTGATTGATACGCTCCAGCTTTTTCTGAAGAAACAACAGTTATTGTCAAGCATAAACGCACTTCAAAGCCGCAGGCCCGAAGTTAACAAACAAATAGCGGCTGTTCAGCAACAAATTGCAACGGCCAAAACAGAGAAGCAGCGAGCCGAAAATTTAGTGAAGGCCAATGCTGCCAACCAAAAAATGCTCGACGATATCAATGCTCAAATTGTGGTCCTTGAGAAACAACTTGCAGCTCAAAAATCGACATTAGATATTTCGAATCGCGGTATAAGCGATGATGTAGCTACCATGGAAATTCAGGTGGCACAGCTCGACGATCAGTTGCTGAAATGCCGTATTGCAAGTCCTATAAATGGTACTTTGCTTGTTAAATATGCGCAGGTTGGCGAATTGGCTATGCCGGGCAAGGCACTTTTTAAAGTTGCCGACATGGAAAGCATGATCCTGAGGGCCTACATCACATCCGATCAGCTAACACAGCTTAAGATTGGGCAAACCGTAAAGGTATTTGCCGATTTTGGCGAGAGTACCCGCGAGTACTCTGGTACAATAAGCTGGATTTCGGGGAAGGCCGAATTCACACCAAAAACAATACAAACAAAAGACGAACGAGCTAATCTTGTTTATGCCGTAAAAATTGCTGTTAAGAACGATGGCTATTTGAAAATTGGAATGTACGGACAGGTTAAATTGACAATGGATAATTGACAATTGACAATGAAAGAGAATGTTGTAGCGGAAAAGTCGTATGCGTTTGCACTTAGGATAGTTAAGGCATATAAATTTCTTAGTTCGGAACAACGGGAGTTTATTTTGTCGAAACAGTTGTTGAGAAGCGGAACCGCAATTGGTGCGCTGGTTAAGGAGGCTGAACATGCTCAATCGAAAGCCGATTTTATTAATAAGATGAATATAGCGCTTAAAGAGGCTAACGAAACTGAATATTGGCTTATGCTGCTGAAAGACAGTAATTTTATTGATGAGAAGTCGTTTCAATCTATTTCAGAAGAAAACAAAGAGCTTATCCGATTGCTGATTAGCATTGTAAAAACATCAAAAGAAAAGCATGTGTATAATAAATAATTGACAATGGATAATTGACAATTGACAATGAAAGAAGGACACAATAAACAGGAAGATGCGGTGAATTCTCAATTATCAACTGTCAATTTTAATTAGTAAGTCGTGAGAGATTTAAAAATGGGAAAAGGGTCTTCTATGAACAAAAATAATTGTCAACTGTCAACTGTCAATTGTCATTTAATCAGTAAGTCGTATGGTGTAGTCAAGGCGCTGGAAAACATCTCTTTTGAAGTTGAGAAAGGCGAAATATTTGGTATAATTGGTCCCGATGGCGCAGGAAAGACAACCTTGTTCCGAATTCTTACCACTTTGATTCTGGCCGATAGCGGCACCGCCACTGTTGATGGCCGCGATGTGGTGAAAGAGTACAACGAAATTCGGAAACACGTGGGCTATATGCCCGGGCGCTTCTCTCTTTACCAGGATTTGACCGTTGAGGAGAACCTCGATGTTTTTGCAAAGGTTTTCAACACTTCAATCGAAGAAAATTACCACCTGATAAAAGATATCTATGTTCAGATTGAACCGTTCAAAAAGCGCAGGGCAGGCAAACTGTCGGGTGGAATGAAACAGAAGCTGGCATTGTGCTGCGCTCTAATTCATAAACCATCAGTGCTATTCCTCGATGAACCAACAACAGGTGTCGACCCCGTTTCACGTAAAGAATTTTGGGAAATGCTGAAAAGGTTGAAGAACGAAGGGATCACCATTTTGGTTTCGACACCTTACATGGACGAAGCGGCTTTGTGCGACCGCATTGCCCTTATCCAGAACGGACAGTTTTTGAAAATAGAAACTCCAGAAAATATTGTGAATCAATTTGCGCAAGAGCTTTGGACTGTTAAAGGTGTGCAGATGTCGAAGCTTTTGAACGACTTACGGCAATACGAGCATATTAGAACATGCTTTGCTTTTGGCGACACCCACCATATTACACTGGAAAGCAATATGTCAACTGTTGAAAACCTTCAGGATTATTTGCAAACGAAAGGGCATCTTCAGGTGGAAATTAAACCAACCAAAGCATCAATCGAAGATTGTTTTATGGAACTTACTTTCGAAAAATCAGAAAGTTATGACTAGTATAGGAACAGATAAAACTACTCAGCAAATCGGGAAAGTGATTTGGGCTGAAAATCTATGTAAAAAATTTGGCGCGTTTACGGCAGTCGACCACATCTCTTTTGAAATAGAAAAAGGCGAAATATTTGGTTTCCTTGGTGCGAACGGTGCAGGCAAAACAACAGCCATGCGTATGCTTACCGGGTTAAGCAAACCTACTTCGGGCAAAGGGGTTGTTGCCGGTTTCGACATCAATACGCAATCGGAACAAATTAAAAAGAACATTGGCTACATGAGTCAGAAGTTCGCCCTTTACGAAGACTTGAAAGTGTGGGAAAACATCCGTTTGTACGCTGGCATTTATGGTGTTCCGAAGAAAGAAATTGCACCTCGTACCGATGATCTGTTGCATCGGCTTGGTTTCGAAAAGGAAAAAGATACGCTGGTGAAATCGTTACCATTGGGATGGAAACAGAAACTTGCCTTTTCGGTAGCCATTTTTCACGAACCCAAAATTGTTTTCCTCGACGAACCTACCGGGGGCGTTGATCCTGCTGCAAGGCGCAATTTTTGGGAGATGATTTATCAGGCCGCCGACCGTGGAATCACCGTTTTTGTAACCACTCATTACATGGACGAGGCTGAATATTGTAACCGCGTTTCAATTATGGTCGATGGCCGAATTGATGCGCTCGATACTCCGAAGAACCTTAAAGATCAATTTAATGCCAGTACAATGGACGAAGTATTTCACCATTTGGCACGAAAATCAACCCGTAACGCCGATTAAGAATAAATAAAACTGCGTATTATGAAGCAATTTGCTGCTTTTGTAAAAAAGGAATTCCGCCATATTTTGCGCGACCACTGGACTATGATCATCTTGTTGGTTTTGCCAATTTTGATGGTTATTTTGTTTGGATATGGCATTTCAACCGAAGTGAAAAACACCCGTTTTGCCGTGCTCGACCCTTCGCGCGATGTTGTTACCCAGGGCATTGTTAACAAGTTGGCCACCAGCGAATATTTTATTCTTGGCGATTATTTGACAAGCGAATCGCAAATAGAGCAGTGCTTTACCCATTCCAATTATGGATTGGTGCTTGTGTTTGGAAATCGCTTTGGCGAGCAAATTATGGATCCCGATGGCGTTCAAATACAACTTATTGCCGACGGTTCAGACCCAAATACGGCATCTATATTAACCACGTATGCTTCGAGTTTGATTTCACTATACGCAAAAGAACTTTCCAAAGAAGATGAAAAAGCGTTGTTGATTTCGCCCCAAGTTAAGCTGCTTTTCAACCCATCGATGAAAAACTCGTTCAATACCGTGCCGGGAATTATGGGGGTTATTATTATCCTCATTTGTGCGCTCATGACCTCGGTGTCGCTTACCCGCGAAAAAGAACACGGCACCATGGAAGTATTGCTTGTGTCGCCCATGAGGCCATTCCTGATAATTTTCTCGAAAATGATACCGTATTTCTGCATATCGCTGGTGAACCTGTCCACTATCTTATTGCTGTCACATTATATGCTAGGTGTTCCCATTGTTGGAAGTTTTGGGTTGGTGGTACTTATTTCGCTCATCTACATTTTTGTATCGCTGGCTTTGGGGCTGTTTATATCAACAGTAGCCGAGAAACAAATTGTTGCGCTGCTTATTTCGGGTGCAGGTTTAATGTTGCCAGTGGTTTACCTATCGGGCATGATGTTTCCGCTCGAAAGTATGCCAGTGGCTTTACAGTGGTTTGCCAACATTATCCCGGCCAAATGGTTCATAATTGCCATGCGAAACGTAATGATTAAAGGACTTGGCATTACCTCGGTTTTACGCGAAATTATCATTCTGGTTGGTATGGGGAGCCTAATTGTTTTTGCCAGCATCAAACGGTTCAAAATCAGGTTGGAATGATTGTTTGTTGAAGATGTTAGATATAGAAAAACATGTAACTCTCTTGTGTTATTTGGGTTAATAATTTATGAATGTTATGTTACGATACTTACTCGAAAAAGAAATAAAGCAGTTCGTGAGGAACAGTTTTCTGCCTAAAATGGTAGTGATGCTGCCGTTAATGGCCATGCTCATTTTTCCGCTCATTGCCAATTTTGAGATCAAGAACATCAACCTTTGTGTTGTTGATCACGACCGGAGCATCCAGTCGCAAAAGCTGATACAAAAGATTCAGTCGTCGGGATATTTTCGGATAACCGATGTGGCAGAAAGCTATCAAAGGGCAATGCTGCAAGTTGAGTCTAACAACTCCGATATGCTGCTTGAAATACCCGTTGCATTCGGGAAAGATATTGAACAAGGAACAAGCACCAACGTGCTTATTGCAGCCAATGCGGTTAACGGGGTTAAGGGCGGGCTGGGCAGTTCGTACCTAACAGCCATACTGCAAAACTTTAGTGTTGATATTGCAACAAAAATCCAACTGCCGAAAGCTATGCCTCAAGGTGCAGGTTTTAGTATAATTCCCCGTTTTTGGTTCAACCCTACGCTCAATTATAAAATGTTTATGATTCCGGCACTTATGATTATGGTGTTGGCCATTGTAAGTGGCTTTTTGCCTGCAATGAATATTGTTGGCGAAAAGGAAAGTGGAACCATTGAGCAAATGAATGTTACACCTGTTGGCCGTTTTCAGTTTATATTGGCAAAGCTAATTCCTTATTGGTTAGTTGGTTTTATAGCCTTGTCCATAGCAGTGTTGGTGTCGCGATGGGTGTACGGCTTTAAACCTCAGGGAAGTATTGTAACGGTTTACCTTTTTGCATCAATGTTTATGTTGGCCTTTTCGGGCTTTGGGTTAGTAATATCGAATTACGCCAAAACTATGCAGCAAGCCATTTTCATGATATTGTTCTTCCTGCTTACCTTCATCTTTTTAAGCGGATTTTACACCCCTATTAATAATATGCCTCAGTGGGGACAGGTGTTGAGTAATTTCAGTCCGTTCAAATTCATTATTCAATCAGTGAGGTTGGTGTACCTTAAGGGCTGTGGATTTGCCGATATGTTGCCCCAGTTTTTTGCTCTTTGCGGTTTTGCCGTGTTTTTTAACGGTTGGGCTGTGCTGAGTTACCGGAAGAAGAGTTGATGTATGGTATCGTGTGAAAAGTATTTTGTTTGAATTTAAGATTCTAAAAGTTCTCCTATTTTATTCCAGGGCATTACTTTTCCGGCCGTGCGGTTTTGTGCCTGATTGCCGCCATACACAAGTGTTTTGTCCAGGTTTTGCAATGCAGAGTTGGTTTCAAACCATTCGAGGGTTTTGAACATTTCGGGCATGATGGTTATTCCGGCCTTCATTTCAACAATTTTAATGGTACTACCCATATCGATCAGTAAGTCAACTTCGTGCCCAGCCGAATTGCGCCAAAAGTAAATGTCCTGAGTATTGTTGGCATGGTACATTTGTTTCACCAGTTCCGAAATCATCAGGTTTTCGAATAGGTTTCCCTTAATTGGGTGTGTCAGCAGCTGTTCGGCGTTGTTAATTTTTAGCAAATGCAACAACAAACCAGTGTCGTAGAAATACAGCTTGGGTGTTTTAACAATTCGTTTGCTGAAATTTTTGTAATACGGACTTAGCTGAAAAACAATGTAGCTGCTTTCGAGTGCCGACAGCCACGATTTTGCAGTAGGTTGCGAAATTCCACATTCGTTGGCCAGTGCGTTAAGGTTTAGCAATTGTCCGGCTCGGGTGGCACACAGTCCAATGAAGTTCTGAAACAGACGCATGTCTTTTACGGCTACCAATTCGGTAACATCGCGCTGTACATAGGTTTGAATGTAGTTCGAATAGAATAGTTTCGAAGGAATGTTGCGATCGTAAATAGCCGGATAAAAGCCTCTGAGCATATTTTGCAAATAATCGTCGTTGAGCAACCCTTCGGCGGCGAGCTCATTGAAGTCGAAAGGGAATAGCTTGAAAAGTGCCACCCTTCCGGCCAAACTCTGACTTATGTTTTCCATAAGGTGAAAGTTCTGAGAGCCCGACAAAATGAACTGCCCCATTATTTTGCTTTCGTCAACAATGGTTTGGATGTACGAAAACAACGTGGGCACACGCTGCACTTCGTCGAAAATAACTTTATCGTCGTACAACGCAAAAAAACCATTGGGGTCGTTTTCGGCAAATTTTCGTGCGTCAGGGTTTTCGAGGCTAATATAGCGGTATTCTGAAAACATGGTTCTTAACAACGTGGTTTTGCCCGATTGGCGTGGCCCAGTAACGGCTATTACAGGATACTTTTCTAATAAAAACCGTATTGCTTTTGCTATGTTTCTTTTTGTTTCCATATATTGCTGTAATACAGTACAAATATATGTTTTTATTTTGAAATTGCAAGGCTTCAACTTTGAAATTGCAAGGCCTCAACTTTGAAATTGCATGGCCCCAACTTTGAAATTGCATGGCCCCAACTTTGAAATTGCACGGCTTCAACTTTGAAATAACATGCTCTCAACTTTGAAATTGCATGAAACTGGTGTGAGTTGATTTGTGCGCTTTCTCCTTGTTTTATTGCCTGAACGATGCTCCAAATAAACAAAACAATATCGTAGAGCCACAACATCAAAAATGCATCAACGAATCATCTTCGGTAAACCTTAGAATTCATACCTGTAGCTTACCGAAGGAATAATTGGGAACATGCCCCTTACGGTAAGCTTTCTGGATGAATTTTTTTCTTCGGCAAATGAAGAATAAACCATAAACGGATTAATTCGGTTATACGCGTTATACAGCCCAAAAGTCCAGGTGCGGATACCTCGTTTCTTTTGTTTCGATGAGCTGTACGAAAGATCAAGCCTGTGATAAGCGGGAGTGCGATAATTGTTCCGTTCAGCATAATTACTTACAACTTGTTCGTGTCCGTTGATGTTGATGACGTACCAATTATAATTCATAGTGAGGTAAAAGCCCGAAGTATAAACCCACGAGGCCGTAATTTCTTTGTTTTTATTGATTTTGTAAGTTGAGACTACCGAGATGTTGTGCCGGCGATCGTAACTGGAAGGAAAAACCTTTCCATTGTTGATTTCTTCGAACTGACGATCTGATTTAGAAAGCGTGTAAGAAACCCAACCGGTCAATTTTCCAGTTCGTTTTTCCAACATCAATTCCAGTCCTTGGGCTTCTCCAGCTCCAATTAAAATCACATTGGCCCAATCACTTACATTGTGGTCTATAATCTCGGTGGGCTTAAATTCAAGTAGGTTGCTAAACTTCTTTCGGTAAACATCAAGCCCAAGGCTGATTCCCTGCGTAAGCTGATAATTTCCGCCAATTGTGAACTGCCATGCATGCTGGGGTGGAATCCCTTCCATCACAGGCAACCACAAATCGGTGGGTGCGCCATAACTTGAATTGGATACAAGGTGCACGTATTGTGCGTTTACATCGAACGAGGTTGAAAAGGAAAGCCTTTCATTCACTTTGTACCTTGCCAGCAAGCGCGGTTGAAGAATGGGGCGACTGTAGTCGTTCAAAAAAGTACTGGTACTGCGCAAACCCAGATTGAAATTTAGTTGGGCCAGCGGGCTGTAATCAGCTTCGGCATAAGCCGAAAGTTCCACGTTTTGGTATTTAGTGCCTTGCGTCGATTTGATGTCAGATGAAGCATCGAAGTCGATAAAATCGCTGGCACCGGGCATGTAGCTGTGTACAATGACATCGAAGCCAGTCCTTACATGCAGGTTGTTCGTTGCAAAATAATCGAGGTCCCATTTGAGGCCGATGTCCTTCACATTGTTGTAAAAAGTAAGGTTGCGCTGTTGAACAAGGCTATCGGCTTTCCTGTCGTATTCCTCTTCCTGTATACCGTTGCTGTACCTGTATTTTGAATAATAAAGTGTAGTGTTTGAGAAGAGCGATTTACTAAGAATGCTGTTCCATCGCAAAGCGCCAATCATGTTTCCCCAGCCCAGTCCGTATTTCGATTTATAAGTTGAAGTGCTGTCTTTATCCCTATATTTTATAAAAGCCTCATCATTACCACCGTAAAAACTGAGGAATAATTTGTTTTTCTCGTTAAGCTTATAGTTGGTTTTGAAGGTAAAATCCTGAAAATAATATCCGACCTGTTGATCTGCCATAATATAGCTGATTGGCCGACTGAAAATATCTAAATAGGTACGGCGGGCAGTAACAATAAACGTCCATTTGTCCTTTATAATTGGCCCATCGAGCGCTATACTCGAAGCAATTATCCCTGCAGTAACCTGCCCGTGCAGTTTTTCGTTGTTGCCTTCTTTCAACCGCAAATCAATTACCGACGACAACCTACCACCATAACGGGCTGGCATTGCTCCTTTAATATACGTTGCACTGTTGATGGCATACGGGCTAAAAACCGAAAAGAAGCCAAACAGGTGGTTTACATTGTACACAGGTATTCCATCGAGCAAAAACAAGTTCTGGTCGTTGCTGCCTCCGCGAACCGAAAACCCTGATGTTCCTTCGCGGCCGGGTTGCGTGCCCGGTTGAAGCTGAATGGCTTTTAGCACATCGCTTTCACCCATTAATGCGGGCAGGCTCTTTATCATTTCGGGGTTAAGCTTCATGGTAGAAAGCCCATCGTTAAAAGTTCGCTTACGATTGGCAGCAACCACAACCTCTTCAATTTCGAGCCCTTTAACCATTTCAACGTTCACAATAGTGTCGCTTGTGAGTTTGCCTTCTATAATTTTTGAGGAATATCCAACAAAAGAAATTCGGCATTTGTACTCATTTTGTGTTCGTAATGAGAAAAAACCATACTCGTTGCTAACAACACCACGGTTGGTATTGAGGTCATAAATGGTAGCCCCAATCAGTTTTTCATTGGTAGCAGCATCAACCACATACCCGGCAAGACTGGCTTGTTGGGCGAAAGATCCATTCGATTTAAGTAATAAAACGGATACTAAAAGAAGGAAAAATATTCGGTACATTATCTTTCTAGGGTGTTGTAATCAATTTCTATTACTTGCAAAGGCATGAGCCAGTCTACCTTATCGCGATCTTCGGGCAGTTGGGTTTTAATATAACGGCTTGTGCTACCAAGGTATTCAAGTTGGTTCTCAAGGGTTTCTCTATTGTAATTAACGACTTCGTATAAATCAAATTTGTAATTCCGTCCGGTTATTGGTCTTTCATATTGCAAATATGTTGAATAAGTCCGATTATAAACGGCGACAGAACTATTGCAATATTTCACTACGAGTTCATTCTGAGTAAAATTTATCAGCTTAAGCTGAACATTAGAGGATCTGCCCAATTCAAACTTATTTATTGCCCCATAGTCAACCCCGAAATTTTGACCCCCTTCATTTGTGTATTGGGCATTTGCGGACAAGGTGTCTGATGGTGGAAGCGGGAAATAAAACATTGATTGAACGTCGGTTTCCTTGTCAATCTCCATTGAAAAGAAACCTTTACTATTGCTTGTAGCAGTTGCAATAAGCTCCAGATCACTCCATCTACGATTGGTATAGCTGAATCCTGGCTTGGGAGCATAAAGTCCCATTTCAATTCCAGATATGCTGTCTTTTGACTTAACGTCGATAGCATATCCGCCAATATATATTGTTTTTTCGCAAGCCACAAAGGCAAGTGCAAGCAATAAAAAAATGTATTTCTTCATATCTGTTATTGTTTTATTCGTAGTTAAAAAGGTAGGGGTGAAATATCCAACGTTACTGTTTTGCCCGATTGTGCCGCCCACAACCCATGTCCATTATGTACATTGCTATAAACCTTAAGGGCTTCGGGGAAAAAACCCTCTCCATTTCTTTCACGCGTTGCGAGTGATCGAATCAACTGATAATACTCCTCACTAATGGCTGTAAGTGTTAGGTGAACCTGTGTTGTATTATTATACATAGGTAATATCAGATCGACAGGGATGGTTATTATCTGACCATTGAAAAGCTTATCGCTAAATATAATTCCTTTTTCATAAACACTATAAGACGTTTCCCAGTCATAGCTGAGTTGTCCAAAAT
This sequence comes from Bacteroidales bacterium, assembly GCA_012719495.1. Lineage (GTDB taxonomy): Bacteria > Bacteroidota > Bacteroidia > Bacteroidales > Prolixibacteraceae > CAYMTR01. The sequence goes on along the minus strand of JAAYAG010000119.1, from coordinate 52,310 downwards.
CATAATATGAACCACTGTAGGTCATTTCGATAAGAGGACTTCTTGAGTTAAGCTGAGCTGGTTCGGTGTGTGAAACTATACTATCTCTTTGCTCCGGGAAACCAACTCTAAGAGTATATTCATAAGTGGAAGAAGATGTTATAAAATAATAGTTATTTGTTTTTTCGTCATCCTCAAACTCCAGCAACACCTGAATATTGGCATTGGAAATCAGCATTTCTTCCCGAGAAAATTGTTTCACCTTTTTACCATTTTCAGCGTAAGTTCCAAACCAAAACTCCGGAGTAACTGGCACTGTTGTACTGGCCGAAACATTTGGGTAATCGGGGTGCTGGATGCTTAAGCCATATTCGGTCTTTTCCTGAAAGGTTTCACCTTCGTAACGATAAAGCCCCTTGCTTTCCTCAACATACCGTCCAATGGTGTCGCCGTTATGGGTTACCACAACGCTGGCACCCGAAACCCCCTCATTTTCTGTAGTGAAGGTACTACTAAGCAGTAAGCTGTCTATCCCATCGGGATCGATTAGTGCATTCACAACCAACTCTTGTTGTACATCAACCGCATCAATAGTAATTTCTCGTTCACAAGAGAAGAGAAGGAAGAGAATAGGGACAACCATACTTCTTACTATAAGTACTATGCTTGTTTTTATTGATTTTGAAGAAATATTTGCGTTAATCATTGCTGTTAGACTGAAAATAGTGAAGATGTTTTCCATACAAGGCTGAGTAAGCCTGTCAACTTTCAGATCTCTGGAATAGTTTTCTTTCAGCATTAGTGGGGTTACTTTAAATTTATTGTACAATACTAATAAAAAACAGATTAACCGCCAATATTTCAATAAAGAACCAGTCACTATGGTAAAATATTGCTGATACAAGGCTTATACGCGCACTATTTATGTCCTATTGCAAAACGACTGTTGTATCGCATTTTAAAGTTTTATATTCAGCGTTTCAGCATGTCGTTAATTTTGGGATTATAAAGTTTCTGCTTTATAAAATTGCGATGAATGATTAATCTATTGCCTGAACGAAAGGTTGGTTCGTAGGGTTTGATTTACCAATGTGGCAGGCAGTTCAGTGCCGGGCAAAACTCTTACCGGGTTAATGTCGATGCCACCACGACGGGTGTACATGCAGGCCACCATGAGTTTTTCGGGGGCGTAAACATCAATCAGCCGTTTAAACACCATTTCGCAAATCTCTTCGTGAAAGTGGTTTTCGTTTCGCAGCGAGACAATGTATTTGAGGAAGCTTTCGGGCGTAGGCAACTGTTTGCCATTCATTTCAATAAACAGCGAACCCCAGTCGGGCTGGTGGGTAATTTTGCAATTGCTCCGAAGCAGATGTGTTGCCCATTTTATTTCACCACTGGTTTGACTTTTTTGCAGCAAATCAGGTGTTTCGGTGTAAATGGTGCATGATATATTGTCGAAATCGGCTGTTTCTTCAAGAATCGAAAAATCATTAAAATCAGAGTTGGAAGGTTGGGCATTTTGGTCGAAGTAAGCCACCTGAACCTTGCATTTCAGCAGTTCGGAAAGGTCTTTCCCAATGATTTTGGTAACGGTCGAAATCCCTTCTGCGCGGGTTTCTCCAAACCGGTCCATGTTGAACGAGTTGAGGTAAAGTTTCAGCGATTTGCTCTCGACAAGGAATTCGTTGCCGGCCGAGTAAACCATCTTTAGCAATCCAACAACAGGAACTCCTTTAGCTGTAAGGAAACTGAATTCGTAGGCATGCCATACATCAACACCCGAAAAGGGAAGCGCGTTGTCCGAAATCGCGTACTGTTCGCGGTTCAGAATGCGCGGAACAGCAACCAGAACACTTGGGTCGTAATGCTGCGGGTAACTGCTTTGTTTTCCTAAATGGGTTGCTTCGATATTCATTTTTACCTGTTTTTGTTATAAATACTGATGGAATTTTTCGGCATTGTGTGGCCCCGATAAATTAAAATAAAAGTACCACTATTTTATCATTTATACCGCCTCCCAAGCACTCTCTTGTATTGGCAACCCAATGGTTTTTTGTAACCAATATCACTTCTTTTTAACAACCATAAGGTTTTTTGTATTTAAGACTATTGTTTTCAAGGTTAATAAATACCTTTTCTTAACGAATAAATTCATTCTCGCCCCTAAAAAAATTGGGCATTAAACGATTTTTTTTGTCATGCCAGACCAATTTCCAAACCATATTATGTTGGCATAACTACCTGATAATTTTCCATTTATTATTTGCATTTAACAGAATTGATTTATAGTTTTGAGATATCCATTAACTAAACCGATTCCGATGAAAATGCCACACCCCATTTTTCCTGAATCTTCGATCCCGAAAGGATTTCCTGAAAAGAGTTATTGTGCAAATAAAGAAAATGCTTTGCTGTTTACTGAAACATTTTCCTGTCAACAAGCTTTTGTATTGGGGATGTGGAAAGGTTGTAAGTAAAAGTGTACTTTAAAAACTTTGCTATGAAAATAAAAAATATTCAAATAAATAATTTCAGATTACTTGAAGATGTTTCAGTTGATCTTGAAGAGGACATAACACTGATTATTGGTAAAAACAATACTGGAAAAACTTCATTTTTTGAAGCAATTCGGTTGTTTACTGAAGAGGGAGAATCAAAACTTTTATTTGAAGATTTTTCACAATTTACTTATCAAGTTTTTAAAGACACATATGAGGTTTATAAAGAATCACTTGTTGCAGGCATTGCTGAAGATATTAAGGATCAATTAGAAGTTAAAATACAGAATGAGATACCCAAAATTCAACTAATTATTGAATTTGAGTATGATAAAGCAACTGACTCATTGATAGAGCTAAGTGAGTTTATTACCGATCTTGATGAAAGCAGAAATGATGCATCGGTTTTGATTGAATATGCAGCTAAAGATTCCCTTCGTGTTTTTCAAAGTTTTGATAACAGAGAAGAAAAAGAAACTACACTTATACCATATCTAAAGGATAATATCAAAAGTCTATATACACTCAAATGCTTTGCTTTTGACAAACAAACTGGAAGGACATTCCCAATTGATGATAGTTTTAAAAGGAAAATACAAAAGGTTGTCCTGTTTGAAAATATACAAGCAATGAGGGTTTTAGATGACAGTAAGAATGATCGTAATAATTCCCTTTCGATTGGTTTTTCAAATTATTATAGCCAACGTGATAAATCAGATGTTAATGTTAAGGCACTTGAAAAGACTCTTAAGGCAACATCTGGAGAATTAAAAGATAAATACAATGCTGTTTTAAAGGATATTATCACTAAGCTTGAAAACTTTGGAGCAAAGTCACCGATTACCATTCCCAATATTTCAATCAATTCTGAGTTCGATTCAGAAAAGATCATGAAGAATAACATCAAGTATTATTACAAACAGGATGAGATTGATCTGCCCGAAAGATATAATGGGCTAGGTTATAGTAATTTGATTTACATGATTCTTGAGCTTGAAAGTTTTGTGGAGAAGTTCAAGAACAATAAGGAAGAAAAAATCTCAAATTTCTTAGTTGTACTAATTGAAGAACCCGAAGCCCACATGCATCCTCAAATGCAGCAGGTCTTTATAAAGCAAGCAAAAGGAATAATTGAGGATGCAGCAAGAAAGGGAGTAAAAATGCAACTGGTTATTACTTCGCATTCTTCCCATATATTATCTGAAGCAGGGATAGATGAGAAGAAAGGGTTTAAAAGAATCAGATATTTTACACCGAGTAAAGAAAAGCTTCAAGCAAAAGATTTTAACAAACTGAAGATAGAGGATGAAAAAAGGACTGTTCGTTTTTTAAAACAATATCTAACGCTACATAAATCGGATCTTTTTTTTGCAGATAAGGTAATCCTTGTCGAGGGACTTACCGAAAGGATTTTACTTCCACAAATGATTAAAAAAGTGGTTCCTATTCTTGAATCGGAATATGTTTCAATATTAGAAGTTGGTGGAGCCTACGCCCATAAGTTTAAAGAGATTTTAGAATTTATTGAAACTAAAACTTTAATAATTACAGATATTGATTCTTCTGATGATGATGGTGAGGCTATACCTGTTAATGAAGGGGTTAAAACAACCAATGAAACATTAAAACAATGGGTGCCAAAGAAAGAAACTATTGATGAATTGAAGAAGTGCACTGAAAAAGATAAGATTGATGGTCTATGCCGAATTGCATACCAAAAAGAAGAAGACGGATATCATGCGCGCAGTTTTGAAGATGCTTTTATAAATACTAATTATAACTTGCTGTCTGAGGTAAAGGAAATAGAGGGCATCTCTAAAAAAGTAAAAAATGAGTTCTCCTATTTCAAAGTGAAAGGAGAAGTTGAAAAGGAGTTATTTAGTTGTGATTCAAAAGTAAAGACGAACTTCGCTTTTGATATTCTGACTTTTGATGAAGAAACATTTGGTGAATGGTCAGTTCCTCAATATATCAACGAAGGATTAACTTGGTTAGCAAAAACAGATTCAGATGGCAGCAATTGATGAAATAAAGCAGCATATTGAAGCCCAGAGAAGTTTTGTGCTTGAAGCAGGTGCTGGTTCAGGAAAAACTTATACCCTAATACAAACGCTAAATTATTTATTAGATTCTAAACGAGAGAAACTAGCTCAAGAAAATCGAAAAATTGCTTGTATAACATATACTAACGTTGCCAAAAACGAAATAATTGAACGACTAGAACATAACCCTTTGGTACAGGTATCTACCATCCATGAATTTTTATGGAGTAGTATAAAGTCATTCAATAAACAACTGATTATTGAATTGGATAAATTAAACGAAGAAAAGGCAATTAAGGAACCAGATAAATATCAAACTGGACTAAAAGATCGAATAATAGAAGTTACTTATGATGATTCAGGATATCGTGATTTTGAAAAGGGACGATTAGAACACGATGATGTTATTGTTCTTTCAAACTGGATGTACAAGAATTATGAAACCTTATCTACAATATTAGCACAAAAATATCCATTTATTTTAGTGGATGAATATCAGGATACTGCAACTGAAACCGCTGAAGCTTTAATTGAGTACTTATTAGAAAAAAATTCAATAAAACTATTATTGGGATTCTATGGTGATTCACATCAAAAAATATATGACCATGGAGTTGGTGATCTTCAGAAATATATCGATACAGATAAACTGGTGTTGGTAAAAAAAGAAGAAAATTATCGTTCGTCAGTTGAAGTAATTAATTTGCTGAACCGAATTAGAACAAACATTCAACAAGTAATTCCGGAAAACAAAAAACGAGTCAGTGGCAGTGTGAAATTTATTAATTGCATCAACTACCCTGCGAAAGGACCCAAAGAGAAAGTTAAAGATTATGAAGAACGTATTCTTCCAATTAAAACTAATAATTACCAGACTATTATTGAAAGATTGAAAAATGATCAGTGGAACTTTGATGAAAATGGGGAAGATAAAATATTGATATTGGTGAACAGTAAAGTTGCAGAACAGGCAGGTTTTGGCAATTTATATCAAGTTTATAATAAACGTTTCTTCGAACCGAAGGAAGAATTGATGAAACGAGGAGACATTTTTGCAAATCTTTTTATGGGGTCCTTAGATAAAAAGACAGGAATTGAAAGAGAGACTGGCGTTGAACATTTGGCAAGTTTTTATGAAGCTAGAGATTACAATAAAATAATTCATTTCCTAAAACGCTCAGCTTTGAGGAATAAGCCATTATTCAGTATTCACCCTGATAAACAAAAAATATCCAATGCACTAGACACTTTGATCAATGCAAGGAATATAGATTCTGTAAAAGATATTTATTCTTTATGTATTAATAATAATTTTATTCAAGTATCAGATTCAATTACTCGATTTGAAAAAGAAATAGCAGAAGATCCTTCTACTTTTACTGATCCCAAAGATTTGGAAAGATATTATCGAAAGAAAACGTTTTATTCGGATTTGATGAATTTGAAATATGAAGAGATAATTAATGCATTCAAATTCATCAAAGACCAAACAGCATTATCAACCAAACATGGAACAAAAGGAGAAGAATATAGAAATGTATTGGTTGTTATTGATGATACAAGTTGGAAGACCAAATATAATTTTCAGAATTTCTTTAATGGCGAAGAAAAATTACCAGAAAGAGAAATAAGAACAAGAAACTTATTTTATGTCTCTTGTTCAAGAGCTAAAGAGAATTTAGTTGTGTTGGCATTATCTGAGATGGAAGAACCAGCCATGCTAAAGATCAAAAGTTGGTTTGGGGAGAATGTGGAAGTAATATCATGAAATGAAGATTTAAAACTAAATAACATATAAAAATTAAAAAATGGAAAGCTATTACGTAAACACACAAGCACAATTAAATGGTGATCATGAAGTGCATGCCAGCTCATGTATTTTTATGCCTAGTTTGAGTAATCGTAAATATCTTGGAGTATTCTTAAGCTGTGCGGACGCAGTTAAAGAAGCTAAAAAGACTTATCCAAAATCGAATGGCTGTTATTTCTGTTGTAATGTATGTCATACTTCATAAAGATAGACACCGATGAAAAAGGGAAGTTTTATAAGGTGTATTATCAGGAGGAAGAAAGCTAAAAATTGAGTACGGCCATGAAGAGAAAAGAGAAATATGATCTTTTTGTTCAGTTTTACAAAGAGGGGATTGAATTAAAAAAGTCTCTTGAAAATAAAGCAACAGTAAATTTATCGCTGCTTTCGCTATTTGTTACAGGCATATTTTTTAATGAAAAAAAACTTTTAGATCTCATTGATCTGATTAGCATTCCTAATTGGATTTTTTTTAGTCTTATTGGAATGTGTTTGTTTATGATGGTATTATGCTTAGTCTTTACTATAAATATTTTCATAGGGAAAAGATACAAATTCTTAATTCCCAATAATTATATGCAAATTTTTTTTAGTAATAAATTTAATTCTCCTCATTCTCAGTATGATGAGCTAATACTAAATTTAAAATTGAGCATTGATTGTAATGCATCATTAAACAAAAACAAATCACAATATTTAAGATGGTCACAACTGTTTTTAATTCTTTCATTGATTGATTCATTAATTATATTATCGCTAATAACAATATAACATGGATGATTTACAGAAATTTAAACAAGAATATAGGGCGTTGAGTATTGAATCGTTAAAATCATTATTAAAAGATATCATGACCCACCCCGCAGAAGATCAGGATTTGTTAAATGATCTTATAGGAACTCTTTTTTATAGTGCATTTGATATCGATCTTTTAGACATCAAATTTGATTCTTCTGACCTTGACCCCAAATTAAATTGTTTCACAACCGATGAGATTGTTATCCTAAAAATGGCACAGCATTACTTTATCGATAAAAATGTGACCAGATCGTATTCAAAAGGGGGTGGACGCAAACCAAGGGGTATACGTTGGGAAAAGCCATAATAGATGGACGTAAATGTATTATGCACCTTCCCATTGGGTTGTAGAATTCGAAGAATCGGATGTCCGATGAATGGGAGAGGAGTAAATAAACACGGTCTGAATCAGGATTCACTGGATAGCGTCAGAACTGTGATTTGCTTGATTATAAAGATGACGATGATTAACTTACAGCATTGAATCAAAAGAATCAAGGTTCAGACAGTAGAAAGTAAAAAACTATAGATGATGAAAAGCATAAAACAACACCCAATTCTGCTGGTAGCATTTATCAGTGTATTTCTTTTTGGTTCATGCCGGGTGGCTCTTGTACCCGCTTATGATGCAAACCTCCTCTCTCAGATTGATGCCACTTCAAAACAAGTCGATAAATTTTATTTATCGATGTTGGAAACTACCACTAAAGAAAACGATGGGCGTAAGTATGAATTGTTTGCAAATGACTATGTAAACATTGAGGTTGAGCTAAATTCATTGCTCACGAAAAATAAAATAAAACCGTTGAATGAGAATTCAACCCGGATTTGTGAAATAACGTTGCAATTGTGGCAAAAATACAAGGAAGAACATAAAGAGAAAAACACCTTAAGCGATGGACTGATTAAATTAAACCGTCAAACTTTTAGCGATCTGTTTTATGCAATGCAAGTTGCAGAGAAAGGAAAAGACATGGCAAATAATCCACCTAAATAATTAGCAATATGAGCTTTGATATTAATACCGTAATTGCGGACATGCTGACAGCCATTAAAGGATCGGTTGATAAAGATTGGAAGGAGGTCAAATCGGCTTCTGCACAATTCCTTGAAAGAGATAAAAGCCGCATGGAGATGATTGCCACATTCAGAATATCTGGAGAATTATCTCAAGAAGATTTTGAATCAAAAATAGAAGATCAAAAAATGATCATTGAAGCGGAATTAAATGCGTTGGCTGTTATTAGCAAAGCCATGGCTCAAAATGCAGCTAATGCTGCCATTGATATTCTGGAGAAAGCTGTCATCGGAACTATTAAAGCCGCCTTATAGAAATATTCCAAAAAAGAAATGGAAACCGCCTGCTCATCGAGCAAGGCAAAGACGAAAAGGGGAAGTTTTATAAGGATTATTATCAGGAGGAAAGTTAAAGATCTGAACAATATTTTGCATGGTCATTATGACCTCCATAATTTGTTGTTTGCATTGAATCAAACGAATCAAGGTTCAGACAAAAATGAGATTGCGATTCGGACAAGGGGAAAAGGAATAACGAATTGAAAACCTGATATGTAGAGACGATACATGCATCGTCTCTACAGTAGATAACCAAATTAATATGGCCGATAAATTTCAAAATAGATACCGTATTCCATCTGCCCGTGCCGCATGGTGGGATTATTCGCAACCAGGAGCCTATTTTGTTACCATCTGTACACACAACCGGATCCATTCGTTTGGCGAAATAATTAATCACCAAATGAATTTATCGCCTATTGGCGAATATGCACAACAATGTTGGGACGAAATACCAAATCATTTTCCACACGCAAAATTAGGGGCATTTCAGGTGATGCCCAATCATATACACGGGATAATTATTGTAGAGACGATGCATGCATCGTCTCTACAGGAACCAACCGTTGATTATAAATTTATGAAATCAATTTCGCCAAAACCGGGGTCGTTGGCACGAATATTAGGATCGTATAAATCGGCCGTATCGAAATTGGCACACCGTACCGATCCTTCATTCAAATGGCAGGAACGGTATCACGATCACATTATTCGCGATGAAACCGAATTTTACAACATAGAGAAATACATTGTCAATAATCCCCAAAATTGGGGCAATGATTGTTTTTGTGATGAAAACAACAATTAAAATCGTTCTGCTGGTTACACCCCGGCAACGCCTCCAAAGTAGTTGATTTGCAATCGTGGACTGTAACGCCATCCACGTTCAATGGCTGCCTCGATGGTTAACATGCGGGTTTGCTTCATCTCGTCGGGCGTGCTTCCAAGAGGCATCAGCACCACATCATCGGGGTTCCAATTGGTGAGCTGCGACAAAAATGTATCTTCAATTTCCTGTAGTTCATCGTGGTTCTGAACCACAAACTTCAATTGAAAATCTTTACCCGGGGTTTGCCTGCAATGGTCAATGATTGATTGGATTGCGTGAATGTTTATTCTGGCCTGTTCAACATGTTTGGGGTCGAACGGTATGGTAGCTCGGGTTTTGTCGAGCTTTTCTTTGGTTGGAACCGCATTTTTTAACTTGGGCGAAATACTGAAAAACTGGATGCTGTTTACCAGTTCTTCGTTAAAGATTGTTCCATTGGTTTCGATTGAAATGTGAAAATTTCGTTCATCCTTCAATTCTGAAATAAGAGATACCAATCCTTTGGCCTGAATAAAAGGTTCGCCACCCGAGATGACAAGGTGGTTCATTTTCCCCATGTTGTTCAGGATGATTTTTTTGACCGTTTCGATTGCCATGCGTTTTTCTCCGCGAGTATCGAACGATGCAGAAGGGGTATCGCAAAGGCTAACCTCGCCATTGGGCAAGTTCCACATGCACCGGAGGTTACAACCTGCTGTGCGAACAAAAAGTACCGGAACCCCGGCCATTTTGCCTTCGCCCTGAATAGTACCCGAAGTTGAAAATCCTGTAGTGGGTTGGTTGGCAAGCAATGTTCCGTTTTCGTCTTTTGTGATGGGAAATACCGATTCGGGTGCGAGAAATATATAATTGTCTGTCATAGAAATTTTCAATTCAATTGATATGATGTGGTGATACAATAAATTGTTAGCGACGCGATTAATTGTTAGAGACGCAATTAATCGCGTCTCTACGATCATGCATTATAATGAGGTGTCAACCACACCAGCCTCTGAAAATGCTTTGGCGCGAAGAAGGCAACTATCACATGTTCCGCAGGGTTTTTCTCCGCCACGGTAACAACTCCAGGTGAGGCTCCAGTCGACTCCCAATTTTTCGCCCAATTGAATCTCTTCGGACTTGGTCTTGTTGATGAACGGAGTGTGTATCCTGATTTTTTTCCCGTGTTCGGCAGCCATTACCGTTCCTTTGTTAATGGTTTCTTCCATCGAACGGATGAACTCTTCGCGGCAATCGACATAACCGGAGTAGTCGACTTCGCTAACGCCAATAAAGATGTCCTGTGCGCCAATTGCCTCGGCAAACGATGCCGCAACCGAAAGGAAAACCATATTGCGTGCCGGAACATAAGTCATTGGAATATCGGTGCGGGTTATATCGCCATCTTCGACCTCCATTGCTGAATCGGTGAGTGAACTGCCTCCCCAAAGGTTCAACTGCAAGGTAACAATGTTGTGTGCTGCTGCTCCAACTTTCAGGGCAGTAGCTTTGGCGCATTCCAGCTCTTTGTTGTGTTTTTGTCCGTAATCGAACGAAAGGGCATATACTTCAAACCCTTCACTTTTTGCCAGATGAATGGCTACCGACGAATCTAATCCGCCCGATAGCAGAACTACCGCGCGTTTCATTGTTGCGAAAAGTTATTGTACGATTGTTGATTGAATAGTGGGAACATGGTCGCCACATTCAAAATTTGTAGTGTTATCTGTTTCATTTTCACCTAGTTTTATTTTACGACAGGAGGGTTTCGAACTGTCGAGTATTAACTGAAATTTTTCGCAAATATAATGATTTGATAATTAATTTTTTCTGACAATTACATTTTAATGACTACCTTTCATTTTCAGAAAAAATATCAAAACAAGAATTACCAATGGGGGGAAAAAAAGTATCGCTAGTGTTATCCAGCGGGGGCGCAAGGGGCATAGCCCACATTGCAATTATCGACGAGCTTATTGCACGCGAATATGAGATTGTTTCGGTGGCAGGAACCTCGATGGGGGCATTTGTTGGTGGCGTTTATGCCTCGGGCAATCTCGAACTGCTGAAAGAATGGATGTACACGCTCAAACCGGTAGACATTGTTAAATTGTTCGATTTTTCATTCAGCTCAAACGGATTGGTTAAGGGCGAACGTATTTTTCAGGAATTAGGGAAAATTTTTTCTGATGTCAATATTGAAGAAATGCCCATTCCATATGTGGCAATTTCAACCGACATTGTTCATAATAAAGAGATTATTCACGATCATGGGAGTTTGTTCAATGCCATAAGGGCATCCATTTCGATTCCCACTTTTTTCAAACCCTATAAAAAAGATGAGCATTTACTTGTCGATGGCGGACTATTGAATCCTGCCCCGGTCAACAGGGTTAAACGCTTCGAAGGAGATTCCCTTTTTGTAGTGAATGTTGAAACCATTCAATCAACTGAACCTTTACCAATAATTTCGACCGAACTTAAAAAGATGAAAATCACGGAAACAGCTTCACCGTTGAAATATCACGGAATGCCGGGGTATATTCAAATTATTAACAAGACCATCGGGATTATGCTGGGGCAACTTGCAGAGCTGACCATCGAAAAATACGATACAGATTTGGTTATCAACATAGATAGAGAACTGTTTGGCACTTACGATTTCCATAAATACAAAGAAATTATGGAAGTTGGCCGTCTACATGCACGTGCCTATCTCGATGAATTTGAAAAAAAGACCGCAAAAAAGTAACGTCCCTGAACGATAACAGAAAATATTCGGTTTGACAAAAGCTATTTCGATCGTGCAGATTTTTCACTAGGCAAAATGCTTTCAAAAATATACCGGTTCACCGGGGTTGCCACGCCAAATTTCTCACCTAGTCGAACAACTGTGCCATTCTGATATTCAATCTCTGAAGGACGTCCTTCCAACACATCACGGGTAAGCGACGAGGTTGAATCGGCAGGAAACGAATCGACCGCCTGCATTGTTTTCTCAACAATATCGACAGGCATTTTTACGCCGGCTGCTAGGGCAACATTGTACACCTCGGTGAAGGTACCGAATAACATTTCCCGGGTTTCAGCCGCCGACCGAAGACTTCCATAGGTTGTTCCTGTAACGGCGAGAAGACCGCTTGAGCAAATCATAAGGAATTTTTTCCAGAGTTCTGACTGGATATCATCGGCCCAAATATTTTTGAATCCGGCCATCTCAAAAGTATATTTCAACCACGCGGTGCGGTCGGTATGACTATTGTCAAGCTCAGAGAATATAATGGTTGGCTCAGCGCCAAAATGGTGAATGACCCCTGGGGCTTCAATCTTACTAAAAATACGGCACAAGCCACCAATAATATGAGACCTGTCAATATACTCCATTAATTCATCGGCTGCCGTGACTCCATTCTGAAGGGGCATTACCATTGTTTCAGCATTAAGGAAAGGGGCAATTTCCCGTGCAACTTCTTTTACCTGCCATGCTTTAGTGCAAACCATAACCAGGTCGGCACCCTCAATCGAAGCGTATGAATTGCTGGCGTTAGCGGGTTTAATGAAAAATTCGCCATTTCCGCTTTTCACAACAAGTCCATTCTTTTGAATAGCTTCGAGATGAGCTCCGCGAGCCAAAAAGTTCACCTTGTTTCCGGCCAATGCTAGTCTTCCACCAAAATACCCCCCTACTCCGCCGGCTCCTATTACTGATATTTTCATTTCGCAGTTTTTCAATTAATAAAAAACAAAAGATTGAGGACATATTGCATAGATGAACAATAAATGCAACATTTTTTCAATTCGAATGTAACAAAATAAAAAAGGAAACCCAATACGAAAATGAGTTTCCCTTTTTACTGTTCACAAGCATCAAATTACTTCAATGCCTTGTTTCTTAAGCATTTCTACACTTAGTTCACGTAGTTTGTATTTTTGTATCTTCCCGCTGGCAGTCATTGGGAATTCTTTCATGAAGAAAATATACTTAGGTATTTTGAAGCGGGCGATTTTCCCACGGCAAAAATCTTTTACATCCTCTTCCGAGAGGTTTTTCCCTTCGTGAAGAATGATGAAAGCCCCTACTTCTTCACCATATTTTGGGCTGGGCACACCAGCTACCTGAACATCTTTTATCTCTGGCATCTGGTATAAGAATTCTTCAATTTCCCGAGGATAAATATTCTCACCCCCACGAATAATCATGTCTTTGATTCTGCCGGTAATCCTGAAATTTCCATCAGGATCTTTTACCCCAAGGTCGCCCGAATGAAGCCATCCGTCCTTGTCGATTACACTGGCTGTTGCCTCAGGATTTTTATAATATCCTTTCATGATGTTATACCCGCGACAACACATTTCACCCTGTTCTCCAACTGGCAACTCTTCACCTGTTTCGGGGTGGGCAACTTTTACTTCAACCATAGGAAATTCGCGGCCTACTGTGGTCACTTTCTTTTCCATCGGGTCATCGGCAAAAGATTGGGTCATTCCCGGCGACGATTCAGTTAGCCCGTAAACAATCGTAATGTCTTTCATATACATTTTATCGATTACCGCGCGCATGGTTTCTATTGGACAAAGAGATCCGGCCATGATCCCCGTACGCAATGTGCTAAGGTCGAACATATTGAACATAGGATGATTCAGCTCGGCAATAAACATGGTAGGTACACCGTACAGTGCTGTTGCTTTTTCTTTTTGCACCGAAGCAAGCACAAGCAATGGATCGAAAGTTTCAATCATCACCAAGGCAGCCCCATGCGAAAGTACAGCCATTACCCCAAGCACGATACCAAAACAATGGAACAACGGAGGAGGCAAACAAACACGTTCTTTATTTGTAAATTTTTGACGATCGCCAATAGAGTATCCATTGTTCAGGATGTTCACATGGGTGAGCATTACGCCTTTCGGAAAACCTGTTGTTCCCGATGTATATTGCATATTCACAACATCATACGGATCAACTTCAGCCTTTGCATCTTCGAGTTCTGTATCGTCGATATGTTCGCCCAACAAAATAAGTTCCTGAGTGTTATACATCCCGCGATGTTTCTCTGGGCCAATGTATATCACATTCTTCAGGCACGGAAAACGTTCGCTTTTGAGGAAGCCACGTTCCGATGTTTTCAGTTCAGGCACAAGCTCCGAAACCATCCCAAGATAATCGCTATCACGCCAACCATCAATTAAACACAAGGTGTGCAGATCGGAGTTCGACATGAGATATTCTAGTTCGTGCGTTTTATAACTGGTATTCACCGTAACCAATACGGCACCAATTTTTGCTGCAGCGAAAAAGTAAGTCAGCCAGTCGGGTACATTGGTAGCCCAAACCCCCACATGATCTCCTTTTTTTATGCCGATATATAACATCCCTTTGGCCAATCTGTCGACTCGTTGGTTAAACTCGCTGTACGAGAACCTCAGCCCGCGGTCGGCATACACCATAAAATCATTGTCGGGCGTTTCAAAGGCCCACTTTTCGAGGTAATTACCCAGCGTTTGTTCAATTAACTGCATGTGACAAATAATTAGAATGGTGCATAAACAACTGCCAGTATTTTAGCCGTGCAATTGCTTCCGGCATGAACGTTATGATTAACGATTGAATCGTAGTAGATAGTGTCGCCTTGAGTGAGCACATAAACATCTTTCCCATAGTTTATTTCGATGCAACCTTCAAGAACATAAATAAATTCTTCGCCCTCATGCGACGACAACATATAATCGTTTACATCGCCTGGTTTAATTTCAACAATGAAGGGCTCCATATGCCGGCCTGCCTTATCGCTGGCCAACGCAAAAAAGTCCATGTGTGAACGGGCTTTCAAGTTTTTATTAGAGAAACTGGCACCTTTTTGTTGTTCGCCAGCCAAGGTAACTACAGGCCCCAATTGCTCGCTGTCGTCGAGAAATGTACCTAGCCGTACGCCTAACGAACGAGCTATTTTAATGAGCGGTGCCAACGAAGGAACCACTTTGTTTTCTTCAATTTGGGTTATTTGTACCACATCGAGGTTACTGCGCATGGCAAGATCTTCGATACTGATATTTTTTAGCTCGCGGATTTGTTTAATTTTTTCACCTACATTTTTTTTCGATGACATAGTACTTTTGATTTAAGGTTGAATGCTAACAAAAATAGAATTAAGGTATTAATTTGAAAAAAAAACATTAAAATATTCTCAATTTTTTTATTCGAAAAGGCCATTTTCATCAAATTTGTAAGGAAAAAACAAAATAAGTCTGCCAAACCACAAAAAAAAGCGACTGTATTCCAGCCGCTGTAAGTTAAGCATCCTGCATTTTCAAGCAGAACATATGTTACACTATAACCTTAAATCCGAAAGGAGTTTCGATGAACAAAATTCCGTGAAGCCCCCACATTGGAGTTCCATCTACATGAACCCTGATGCAACCGCCCGGGAGATTATGCAAATAAGTCGGAGGGGTTACTTTGTAGAATCCGAATGGGCCGGGTAAGTAAAAACGACCTTTGTAGTATGCGTAGTTCATTCCATCAATGGCAATCCAAACGGCTTTGCGAGGCAGATGTCTGTATCTCACATTTTTGTGATGATGCCAAATGTAGTCGTTCGGGTGAACGCGCGGTGGATTCACATGTACGTATTTGGGACGATTATTATGGCTTGAATGGTATCCATTCCCACGGTGCCCATCGTTTCGACCGT
Organism: Bacteroidales bacterium; assembly: GCA_012719495.1. Lineage (GTDB taxonomy): Bacteria > Bacteroidota > Bacteroidia > Bacteroidales > Prolixibacteraceae > CAYMTR01. The sequence goes on along the minus strand of JAAYAG010000119.1, from coordinate 36,324 downwards.
ATTCATCATTATGCTTGTCACGACCATGCCGTTCGTCACGAACTTCATCTCGCCCATTATCACCTTTTCCGCGATTGCCATTGCCGTTTTCGTAGCGGCCATCGCGCCCCTTGTCGTTGCCATGGCCTTTGCCCCGATTATTATCGAATGACTGTTTCTCTGTTTTTTTCAGTTCTTTTACGCTATTGTTGGCTAAACGGCTCTTGGGATTGTCTTTTTTCTCAATTCTGCCGTTATTTGGCTTGGCATTTTCTACAGTACGCCGTTGTGCGTTTGCCTCTGTTGAAGTGAAAGCAACGAGTAATATTGCGATTGCTGTTGCAAGGATTCTGGTTTTATATGTTATTGTTTTCATAGCTTTTGTATTTAAATGGTTTAACAAAAGCGGGCCCGTTGATGAGGAAAAAACAAACACTGTGCCAAAAAATGCAGACGAAAGGATTCAATGTGAATCATGGCAAAAAGAAACCTGTATTTCATCCAATAACATAATTGAATCAATTGATTATCTGCGACATAAAAAAAGAGGCTCTTATTCAGAAGCCTCTTCTATCTGTGGTTTGAAAAATACTATTTAACGTTGCCGGTTTTAATCAACCATTCTGCAATTTGTACGGCATTAAGTGCTGCACCCTTTTTAATTTGATCGCCAACACACCAGAACGTCAATCCGTTCTTCGAAGCGGTGTCTTTGCGCAAACGGCCAACATACACATCATCTTTGCCCGATACAAATAAAGGCATTGGGTATTCTTTCGCAGCAGGGTTGTCAACCACGGTAATTCCTTCAAAGTTTTCCATCGCGTTGCGCACTTCTTCCACCGAAAGTTCCTTTTCGGTTTCTACCCAAATAGCTTCTGAGTGAGCACGGGCAACAGGAATACGCACGCAGGTTGCTGAAACTTCAGCATCGGTATGCATAATTTTCTTCGTTTCCCAATTCATTTTCATTTCCTCTTTAGTGTAATCGTTATCGAGGAAAACATCAATGTGAGGAATGATGTTCATTGCTAATTGATAAGGAAATTTATTTGGCTTAACTTCTTCACCATTAGCCACTTGTTTTATTTGTTCTTCAAGTTCTGCTATCCCTTGAGCACCTGCACCGCTGGCTGCCTGATAGGTTGCTACGTGTACTTTGGTAATTTTAGAGAGGTCATTGATCGGCTTCATGGCCACAACCATCTGAATAGTAGAGCAATTGGGATTGGCAATAATATTTCGCGGACGGTTCAATGCATCTTCAGGGTTCACTTCGGGAACCACCAAAGGCACATCGTCATCGTAACGGAATGCACTTGAGTTATCGATCATGATGGCGCCGTGTTTAGTAATTGTTGATGCAAATTCTTTGGAAATACTTGCGCCTGCTGAAGTAAGAGCGATATCGATGTCTTTAAAATCATCTCCATGTTTAAGCTCTTTCACTACTAGTTTTTTACCTTTGAAAAGGTATTCATTGCCAGCACTACGGGACGACCCGAATAAAACCAACTCAGTGAGCGGGAAATTCCGCTCTTCAAGCACACGCAGGAACTCTTGTCCTACGGCGCCGCTTGCACCAACAACAGCGACTTTCATAATTAATTTTTTTTAAATTTGTTCTTTTAAATATTTAAACATAAAACGTTACCCGGCAAAAATAAAAATTGCGCCCAAAAAATGCTCATTATGTGTCGAATTATTCTATTTAGTGTCATTTTCTTCATATTTACAACAAATAAACCGGCAAAATGCCAGATTATTTGGGAAGAAAAATTTTTGACTCCCGAAAAAGGGTATTGGATCAACGAAGAAGGCAATTTAGTTTCAGATATGACCCAAGTTGATTGGCAACTCGACATTTCAGATGCCATATTTGCGGCTGAAGGCGACTTTGCCAAAACAACAGCGACTTCTGGCGGACGATTCGAAGTTCTTGACTCCGACGGCGAAGTAGTTTTTTATTCGCCATGGCTGGCAATTTCAACCTATTCAACGGTAAACATTTCGCTGAAGGCTTTAGAAACAGGCAGCAATACCGGCACCGATAAAAAATACATAAAGGCCTTGTTCAGAACAAATGATGAACTCATTTCATTTAACACCGAAAGTGAAGCTTCGGGAAACTGGGGCGAAAAAAACCTTGTCGCAGAAAATATTAAAGGAGACTCTATTCAACTGGCAATTATTATGAACTCGTCGTATGCAAATGATAAAGTAATCATCGACGATATCATTATTGATGGTATTGATTCTACCTTGCTCATTCCCCATCACCTGGTAGTATACAACCTTCCATCTGCCTCTTTTTCCGGGGAAGAAACCAGCTTCACAGCATCAGTTGTTAACCACAAAAATCAAATTATCACCAATAAACAATTCAATCTTGACATTGAAAGCGAAAATATAAGTCTTAATAAAACCACTTTCGACCAAGGAATTTACCACTTTACAGTCACCCCTTTAGCCGAAGGAAAAATCCCTTTCAGCATCCGTTTTTCCGACGAACAAGTGGCACCGTACGACACTTTTCTTCGGGTTTTTTCGCCAGCCAACGTGGTATTCATCGACAACTTTGAAGGCATTCAGGAAAAACCATGGCAAAACCCACAGCATTGGGAAGTCTCGAAAGAAAATCCAATTTCGGGCAACTCATCATTAAAACACTCGGTACAAGCAGAAAGCAGTCCTTCAACCATTTGGCAGGAAATAAACCCGGTAAACCTTGGCGACGGATTCTACTCATGGTCGGTAACCTTTAAAAACGGAAACTGGGATCCCTCTTCGTCGAATCATTTCTTTTTTCAGATATTAGACAACAATTCTGAAGAGGCAAACGGGTATGCAGCAGGCGTTAACGCCTCGGGAAGCAGCGACCGCGTATCGCTATGGACTATTGAAAACGGAGCAATTACAAATCTTGTGGCAGAAACAGACTTCGACTGGAACGAAAACACCACCGGGACCATTGACATAACCCGCAACAATACAGGATCATGGACCATTACAGCAAACAACAGAAACACAGGCGAAACGGCCACCGCAACAGGTGTTTCATCTCTTTATCGAAACGTGAAGAAAATTGGGTTCAACTTTACTTTCTCGCAAACCCGCTCCGGACAGCTTTGGGTTGATGATATCCTGATCCTCAGGGAAAATACCCCGCCAGCCATTGTCTCTGCTGAAACTACAAACAACGAAACAATCCGCGTATGTTTCACCGAGGCCATCAAAACCGAACAATTATCAACAGCAAATTTCCAGATTCATAATGATCAGGGAGAACAACTTGCAATAAATAACATAACAGTCATTAGTCCCGATACCATCTTGTTACATACAGGAGGCATAAACGACTTGCAATTAACACTTTCGGCACAAAACATTGAAGACCTTGAAGGGGCAAGCGGTGATGTTGAACCTATTACGTTCGATGTGCCAATGCTTTTTGCAGAGCACGACCTGGCTTTCACCGAAATAATGGCAGATCCAAGCCCTGTTATAGGCCTCCCTGAAGCAGAATACCTTGAAATTATGAATTTGAGCAACAGAAAAATCGACACCAAAGGATTAAAATTACGGATAAAAGAACAAGACTATTCCCTTCCCTCAAAGATCGTCGGGCCAGGAGAATCGGTCATCCTGTGCAGCCCTACCGATACTTCATCCTTTAAGGAATTTGGCATCGTTCTTGGCCTTGAAAAATTTCCTTCGCTCCTAAATACAGGCACAACCATCGCTCTTGTTTCGCCCGAAGGAACCGTTATTGACCAACTTAGTTACTCAGACAAGTGGTATGGAAATGCAGAAAAGAAAAACGGGGGTTGGAGCCTTGAAAAAATTGATCCAACCCGGTTCTGCGGGGACAAATTTAACTGGACGGCATCACTCGACCATTCTGGCGGAACACCGGGAAAAACAAACTCAGTAAATTCGCCCAACGAAGATGACACAGCCCCTGAAATCATCCATTTTGAACTCACTGCGGCATCAACGCTCACACTTATGCTTTCTGAAAGCCTCGACACACTAAGTTTTGACAAGAGTCATTTTGCCGTTAGCGGAAACCTGTCGGTCGACAGCATGCAAGTTGATCAGGACAACAACAGCATTACCCTTTGGTTCAACCAAGTGTTGCAGGCCAATGCCCCGTATACATTAACAATAACCGACCTTAACGACGAATGTGGAAATACTATTGAAGATGAACAAATTACCCTGCTCCGAAGGGTAATCTCCCCGCACGATATTGTAATCAACGAAATACTTTTCAACCCACGAAGCGGAGGTTCCGATTTTGTTGAACTGTATAACCGCTCCGACTTGGCAACCGATTTGAAAATGCTCCGCTTGGCCACACGTAACGATTCTCTGGGACTGAAATCTATTTATGCAATTTCAGAAAAGAGTGTTGAATTTCCGGCAAAATCGTATCTCGTCTTAACAAAAGATTCTGCCAATATCAGCGAAAACTACTGGGTTCAAGATCCTGAATTACTGATCACTATGAAAAGCTTCCCGGCATATCCCGACGATGCCGGACATGTAGTTCTCCTGAATGACTCGCTCGAGATAATCGATGAATTTGCCTATGCGGCATCGATGCACAACGAATGGATATCGTCAGCAGAAGGGGTTTCGCTCGAACGGCTATCAACCGAAGCTGAAACCAATGAACCAAACAATTGGTATTCGGCATCATCGGTTTCGGGATATGCCACTCCGGGCTACAAAAATTCGCAAAAAGAAAACCCTGAATCTGTTTCGGCAAATCTGTTCATTTCGCCCGATGCTATCTCTCCTAATGGCGATGGTTTCAACGACCAGATGGAAATACGGTTCAACCTTGACAAATCCGGCTATATGGCCAATGTATTTGTATACGATGTAAATGGAAGGCGCGTTAACCGACTGATGAACAACTCTCTTGTTGCAACAAACGATGTTATAATCTTCGAGGGGAAATACGAAAACGGCAGCCAACTCCCTATGGGTATTTATATTCTTGTTGCCGAATTGCTGCATTCGAAAGGCGAAAAAAAGGTATTCAAACAGACATTTTTAGTTACAGACAAGCAATAAAACTCAATACTATTTATGCTTCAAATGAAATAAGAAAACGACACTTAATACAACTATTATAACTGCTTTATATTAACCAACTACCCAATAACTAGAAGACTTTTTATTTTTATTTTTATTTTTATTTTTATTTTTGAAATAAAAAAAACTATGACAACCACGTAGAGACATAAAAAAAGCTAATTAAACCCTAATTACATTAAGACATTTATTCAATGAATCAATTTTCAATTTAACAATTGAAAATAATCTCATAAGCTTTAGGTATTAGGAAAAAGAAATTGCATGTTGACTAAAAAGGCAACATGCTCCAATGAACATGCTGCCAAATTACAGTTAAATATTTAGGAGCGAGCTTCGGCAAAAAGCTACTCCAAAACTTAATAAACAAAAGTATGAAAAAGAAAATCTTTCTTACTTCGGTGATCATCGCCGCTTTACTTACAACAAGAACAAGCACAGCCCAAATAATGTATGGTATTACTGCTAGCGGAGGCGTAAGCAATTTATCTAAAATTGAAAAACTCAGGATCAACAACTATGCAAATTACTTTACAGAATCCCCGCAATTTTCATTTGAACTTTTTGTTTCTGAGAAACTAAAAGCAAAACCAATTTCATTCGAGCAAGGCATTTCTGTTGAAAATTTTGGATTCATTCAGAATGTCCCAAAAAAATATTACGATGATGCCATCATTTTTTTTCCAGATTTACAACGCATGCATGAAGGCCGGACATGGCACCTTGCGATACCACTAAAAGTAAAATACGAAGTAAAAAAATGGGTAGGCCTTTTCGCTGGAATCAATAATGTTTTTATTATGCAACAAGACATACCCATAAATCAAAAATATGCACTAAGAGGAGAGCTTGGTGCCGACTTTTTACTGGCTAACAGATATATACTTGGCATAGAAGGAGGATATGACATTTTACCTAGTGGCATGGATAAAGAATATGGTTTCTATTTCAGATACTATTACGCCTCTGCCAAGGTTGGAATACTCTTAAGTTCTTTTATAAAATAAAACATCAACATAGATGTACCGCATAATATTGATTTTCATACTACTATGGCCCTTGATAGGCGAAGCCCGTAACTATACCATAAGTGGCACAATATATGATCAAAGTACTCGCGAAACCCTACTCTCGGCGTATGTGACAGAAACCTCGTCGTGGCAAAAAAATGCCACAAACCAATCGGGCTTTTATTCTCTAACTCTTCCAGAAGGAACTGTAAACCTACGCATTAGCTACATTGGTTATGAAGAAGTGACAAAACAACTTACCCTAACCTGCGACACGCTCATCGATTTCTCTTTACCTAAAAAAGAGACCATAATTGGCGAGGTGGTAGTTACGGCCGAAGTACCAGTTCACGAACAAACACTGATGGGAAAAACAATGATACCTATAGAAAAAATCATGAAAGTGCCCACATTTGTGGGAATACCTGATTTGATGAAAGCCATAACTATAATCCCGGGCATATCGCTAGGCAGTGAAGCCCGGTCCGACATTTTTGTTCGCGGAGGCGACCGGGGACAGAACTTGATCTTGCTCGACGGGGCAAAGCTATATAACACCAATCACCTGGGCGGGTTTGTTTCACTTTTCAATACCGACATAATAAAACAAGTTGATGTATATAAAAGTGGCTTCCCATCGCGCTACGGAGGTCGGGCATCGTCGGTTATCGACATAACCACCCGCGACGGAAACCGTGAAAAAATGACCAAGAGCGTCTCCATTGGCTTGTTAAGTTCGAGCGCCACAATCGACGGGCCTATAGGCGAAAAACTTTCGTTCGTAGCCGGGTTACGGACAACCTATTATGACCTTTTCACGCTAAAATCAAGAATCGATTATTCCCGCAATGAAAATGGCGATTATTTTGGGTACACATTTTACGATGTTAATGCAAAGCTTACCTACCATATTTCAGACAAGCACAAAGCATTCATCAATATTTTTTCTGGAAAAGACCTTAATAAAAGTAAATATAAACAGTTTTATACCACCGGCTTCGAAAAAAGCAATTCGGCATATAACATTCATAACACATGTATAACTCTTACCGACAGGCTTACTTTAAATGCCAAAACATTATGGATGAATTCCTTGATTTTTTCCAGATATAAAAATTCATTGGAAGACAACATGTCAACATTATACGAAGGCAAAAGCAGAGAAGATTTATACAAGTCATTTACCACCATTTCGGAAATAAACTTTCAAAGCAGAATTGAGTATTATGCTTCAAAAAATCACTCATTGAAAGCAGGAGTTGAGGCAAGCAGGTACTATTTCACGCCAGGAAACTCGCGCACCAAAAGTAAGGAGACAGAGTCAGGGTATTTGTTAGACACTATCGTTGGTTTCTCCACTCCATTTTCAGCCAACGAAGCAGCACTTTATGCCGAAGATGATATTTGTTTCGGAAATAATTTCTATGCAAATATTGGCCTGCGGGGAGTAGTATTTACAAACGAAGGAACAAGCTACCTGAAAGCCGAACCGAGAATTTCATTACGTGCCAAGTTCAACGATTATGTTTCGTTAAAAGCAAGCTATACATCAATGAATCAATTTAATCACGTAATAATAATCAACTACAGTTTCTACGAAAAGGAGACTTGGATTACCTCGACAAAAAATGTTCCTCCACAAGAAGCCCAACAAGTTTCGATGGGTGTCTTCACTTCGGCACCATCAATAAAAACAGAATTTTCGATTGAAGCCTATTACAAGAAAATGAACAATTTAACAGAATACAACCCAGCCACAAGTGCCGATTTCATTTTGCCCAACCTCGATCAAACCATCGTTAAAGGCGGCAAAGGCGAAGCATACGGCATTGAATTCCAGGCCAAATACGCCACAGAACGGCTCACTCTAGATGCCGGGTATGTGCTTTCTTGGAATTATCGCCAATTCGAAGAAATTAACAACGGGCTACGATACCCGTTTGTTTACGACCGGCGACACCAACTTTCCATTCTAGGATCGTTGATCTTAGGAAAACAATATTTTCTAAACGCAAACTTCTCTTACGCCACTGGCCGGCCATTTTCAATTCCCGAATCATATGTTTACCTATATACAGGCTCTTCAGATAGGGATTATTACTCGTATTATGCGTTCTCTGAAAAAAACAATTACCGAATGCCCGATTATCACCGGTTAGACGTGGCATTGGTAAAACAAAAGATAAGCAAACGCGGGTACATGCAACAATTTTCATTTAATGTATACAACATTTATGCCCGTCAAAACCCGATAAGCATATTCTTCCGCGAAGGAAAATTTTATCAGGTTTCGCTATTTACTATTGTTCCAACCATAAGTTATTCAATAAAATTTTAAGCAATGAAAATGTTATTCTACGCTCTTACCGTAGCACTTTCGATATTACTAACTGCTTGTGAACGAGTTGTTGAAGTAGACTTTGACGAATTAAACTTAAAACAAAAAATTGCGATACAAGGGTATCTCTCCAAAGACAACACAAGAGCTTATATTTTCAAATCGCTACCCTTAGATAATATGAAAGCAAGCAATTACCTGCAATCGCCAAAAGTGTGGCTATATAAAAACAATATGCCCTATGCCCCATTTTACGAAACCGATTCGTGCATGTACAAGCTAAACGACAGCATAATACTCAGTGATAATGCAGATTACAACATTGTAGTGGAAGACAATGAATTAGGGAAAGCAGTTTCGAATGCTCAACAACTGTTACAAAAAGTAACCATCGATACGATGTACTTCACCTATGATACAATACAGTGGACAGGGTTGTTGTACGTAGAGTTTTTCGACTACAATCCTGATTACAACTGGCATTCAATATCTGTGAAAGGATACCGGAAAAATGACCCAAGTTTTGAAATGTCAACAGGAGGAAGCATCGATGATAGAGGATACAGTACAAACAAAAGAATATATTGCGATTCTTTTTTAAGCAGGTTCGATTCGGCGATTGTAACAGTGACAACCATTTCCGATGTACTGATTGATTTTATTATCAGTCACGACGATCATTCAGTCACCTTCGGCTCGTATGATTACGAAACCATTTTTCCTGTTAAAAATTATATTACCAATGGATATGGCTTTTTGGGGGCTCAAGAAAAATCAACCTACATTTACAATAAATAAACCTGTACACTAATCATATTTTATTCATATTTAACACTTTAGCTTCTTGCTGAAAAACTCTTTGTTAATTTTATATTAAGATAAAAAAATCTTTTAATTCACGCTTTAGATATTTGCGAAAAAGAACTTATGTTTGCAGTACTACAGAAGTAGGATAAACAAACACAATGAAAATTCGCATCGAAAATATCACTTCAATTACAATCATGGCTACTATGGGCATGATGATGCGAATGCTTGTGCGCATGAGCAAATAGCTTTTTGTTTCTGTTTGTGTACATGCGCTTTCCAAAACTTTTCAAATAAAATAGTGTTATTTTGGCAATTATTATTTGGTGCAGTCAAATAGCATCCATTCATTTTCAATTGTCAATTTTCAATTGTCAAATCAAAAAAAAAATATCATGTCGAAAAATTACCGTTACGAAACACTCCAGCTACATGCGGGACAATCAATTGATCAAACCACGCTTTCACGCGCAGTACCATTATATCAAACCACTTCGTACGTGTTCAAGAACTCGGAACACGGCGCAAACCTGTTTGCACTAAAAGAATTCGGGAATATTTACACCCGCCTCATGAACCCCACGACCGATGTGTTCGAGCAACGCCTTGCCGCTCTCGAAGGCGGTGTGGCTGCTGTTGCAACAGCATCGGGGCACTCGGCTCAGTTTTTAGCGTTGAATAACATCTTGCAAGTGGGCGATAACTTTGTAACCTCACCGTTCCTATACGGCGGAACCTTTAATCAGTTCAAGGTTTCGTTCAAGCGCCTGGGTGTCGAAGCCCGTTTTGCTAAAGATGATACTGCTGAAGAAATTGAGAAACTGATTGATAGCAACACCAAAGCCATTTATGTTGAAAACTTGGGCAACCCTAATTTCAATATCCCCGACTGGGAAAAAGTATCGGCTGTTGCCAAAAAATACGACATTCCTTTAATTGTTGACAACACTTTTGGGGCCGCAGGGTACTTATTCCGTCCGCTAGAACACGGAGCCAACGTGGTTGTTGAATCGGCAACTAAGTGGATTGGCGGCCACGGAACCAGCTTGGGCGGCATTGTGATCGACGGTGGAAATTATAACTGGGGCAACGGCAAGTTCCCACAATTTACCGAACCATCGGAAGGATACCACGGTTTGGTTTTCTGGGATGTATTCGGAACTGAAGGTCCCTTTGGAAACATCGCGTTTGCAATTCGCTTGCGCGTTGAAGGACTTCGCGACTGGGGCCCGGCCATCAGCCCATTCAACTCCTGGCAGTTGATTCAGGGTCTCGAAACATTGTCGCTTCGGGTACAACGCACAGCCGACAATGCTCTTGAATTGGCGAAATGGCTTGAGAATCATCCTAAGGTTGAATCGGTAAATTATGCGGGGCTCGAAAGCAGCAAATACCATCAGCTGGCCAAGAAATACCTGAAAAACGGATTTGGAGGCGTACTCACTTTCCGTATTAAAGGAGAAAAAGAAGTAGCTGAGAAATTTGTGGGCAATTTGGAATTAATCAGTCACTTGGCCAATGTTGGCGATGCCAAAACGTTGATTATTCAACCTGCAACAACCACCCACTCGCAATTGAGCGAAGCAGAACAACTCACGGCGGGAGTGTATCCCAATCAGTTGCGCTTGTCTGTTGGAATTGAACACATCGAAGATATCAAAGAAGACTTGGAACAAGCTTTCGCGAAGATTTGATTTTAAAACTAACTTTGGAAGAGTCTATATAGAATCAACATAGAACTCTTCCAAAGTTTAAAAAAGAATATCATGCCAGTAAACATACCCGATACGCTGCCGGCCATTGAAGCGTTGAAACAAGAAAACATCTTTGTGATCGACACTACGCGTGCCAGTCATCAGGATATTCGTCCGTTGCGACTGGCCGTGTTAAACCTGATGCCGGTGAAGGTTACCACCGAAACCGATTTGATCAGGTTGCTGTCAAACACACCACTACAGCTCGAAATCGATTTGGTTATGGTTGGCGGTCATACGCCTAAGAATACATCGGAAAAGCATATGCGTTCGTTCTATTTCGATTTCAGTCAAATAAAGCACAAAAAGTACGACGGCTTGATTGTAACCGGCGCCCCTGTCGAACAACTTGAATACGAAGATGTAACCTATTGGGACGAATTGGTCGAAATTCTCGATTGGTCTCGCACCAATGTGCAATCGTCGCTTTTCATTTGCTGGGCGTCGATGGCGGCATTATATCACTACTACGGTGTGCCTAAGCACCCGCTCAATCAAAAAATGTTTGGAGTGTTCCATCATACAGCGTCCGATCCGTTGCTCCCTATTTTTAGGGGCTTCGACGACGAATTCCATGTGCCGCACTCGCGCCACACTGAAATCAGAAAAGAAGATGTAGCGAAAGTGCCAGACTTAGACGTTATTGCAGAATCGGAAGAAGCCGGGGTTTATATGGTGAAAGACAAGGCGAACCGTCGCTTTTTTGTAACCGGGCATTCGGAATATGCGCCCAATACCCTCGATGGTGAATACAAACGCGATCTGGCTAAAGGTGCTCCCATCGAAATGCCTAAGCATTATTACAAAAAGAACGATCCGAGTAAACCTCCGGTTGTACGTTGGCGCGGGCATGCCAACCTTTTCTTTCAAAATTGGTTAAACTACTACGTATACCAAGAAACGCCATACGACATCGAAAACATTCGATAATACAAAAAAACCTGAAGCCAGCACTTCAGGTTTTTTAATGTCTTTCAATCTCTTTTGAAATTTTTCATGTCTGATATATTCAGTATTTGAATGACTTAGATGTAAATATTTAAAATTGCCTATTAAATTCAGCGTTTTTTAGGTATTTTGCTTCTTTATTTCAGCAAAACGAATTTCATTTGGGCATGAATCTCATTTAATCTGATTTTTTGTTCTTTTGGCGTTCCATTGGTCGACGCGGCAAGCTTTATTCTTGTCAGTTCGATGAATGTCAAAATGGATTGGGCTGTCGGTTGTTTGCAATGACTGTCGAATCATTATGAAAAATTCAAACATTATTTAATGAGCAAAATAATGACAACTTACGGACAAGCCTTATCGAAAGCTATGGCACTTTGCAGCAAATCGGAAAAGTGCATTTCGGAAATCAGGCAAAAATTATACGATTGGGACGTAGAACCTGCCGACAAACAGAAAATCATCGATTATCTTGTTCGAGAGCGGTTTATTGACGAAAACAGATATGTTAGCTACTATGTTCGCGACAAATTCAAGTTCAACCAATGGGGAAAAGTGAAAATTGGCTTTATGCTGAAAGGCAAACAACTTCCACCCGAACTGATTGCAGAAGCTCTAAACAGCATCGACGAAAAAGACTATATAGAACAACTTGAGCGGATGCTAACTGAAAAAGCCAGCAAAACCAAATTCGCCGATGCCTACGACCGCAAAGCCAAACTGATGCGCTTCGCTCAAAGCCGCGGTTTCGAATATGAAGCAATTGAGATCGCAATAAAAAAATGCGATTCTCGCACACTTTAGTTATTTTTGCAAATCAAAAAATAAAAAGGAAAAATCATGATTTTACGCGACCAGATCAAAAATCTTGTTGAGCGCCGGGATGCGCTGAGGGGGTATCTTTGACATTGATGGCAAATTAATACGATTACAAGAAGAGGAGTTAAAAACTCAAGACCCTGCCTTTTGGGAAAACTCAAAAACAGCCGAAGCCCAGATGAAGGTAATCAGGGGGATTAAACAATGGACTGATGCGTATAAAGAAGTGGACCAATCTGTTGAAGATCTTATAGTCCTGTTCGAATTCCAGCAGAGTGGCGATGCCGATGAAGCTGAAGTTGAACAGCATTTTGCACAAACCCTCGACCTGGTTGAGAAGCTGGAAGCCCGCAACATGCTTCAAAAAGAAGAAGATAAACTGGGCGCTGTATTACGAATAAATGCAGGGGCCGGAGGTACAGAAAGTAACGACTGGGCCGAGATGCTTTTCAGAATGTATAACCGCTGGGCTGAACAGCATGGATACTCTTTCCATGTGATGGACTATCAGGCCGGCGAAGATGTAGGGATAAAAAATTGCACCGTTCAAATTGAAGGTGATTATGCATACGGCTATCTAAAAAGCGAAAACGGAGTTCACCGCTTGGTTCGCATCTCGCCCTTCAACGCACAAGGGAAACGGCAAACTTCGTTCACTTCGGTCTACGTGGCGCCACTGGTCGACGACACCATTGAGATCGAAATCAACCCAGCCGACATATCTTGGGAAACCATGCGTTCGAGTGGCGCTGGGGGCCAAAATGTGAATAAGGTTGAAACAGCCGTTCGACTTAGGCACGCCCCCACAGGCATCATGATCGAAAACTCGGAAAGCCGCTCACAACTTCAGAATAAAGAAAATGCCATGCGCCTGTTGAAATCACAATTGTACGAGCTGGAACTCCGCAAAAGACAGGAAGAAGTTTCGAAAATTGAAGCCGGCAAAAAGAAAATCGAATGGGGTTCACAAATCCGATCGTATACCATGCAGCCATACAAACTGGTAAAAGATGTACGAACCGGGTTCGAGAGCAGTAACGTTCAAGCCGTAATGGATGGCGATTTGGACGGCTTTATCAAAGCCTATTTGATGGAATTTGGAGGCGAATAGCGCCTACCTAAAGAATTAAATGCGTGATCGTTTCTTCTCCAGCTCCGAAATCGCGAGCTGGAGTTGTTTCCTTTGCTTTATGGCAGTTGAAAGATAATACGCATCGCGAATCGCTTCTTTATTAAACCCCTCGAGAACTATATAATAATAGTTGCTTCCCATATAAGCACATTTTAAATTACGCTGATAATTTTTGGCTATAAATTGGATTAGCGAATCGGAGCGGCCCTGGGTATAGGATACTTTTTCCCATTTGTATTCCAAAAAATCACTTTTCCGATTGTTGGGGTCATCGAGAGCAACCTTCTCTGTTTGCGATTCTAGCCCCTCATCATACACTTTAATGGCCGTATGGCGAAGCCAACCTTTTCCCATATAATGACTGGTCAGAAAAATTTCGCCACGTTCGTCGAGGTTCACCTGAATAAACGATTTATTCCACGACTGACTAAAATTCAATCGTTTAGGAATATACTGAACGTATGTGTCGAATTCAGTCTTTTCCTTGATGAACCCTTCTTCAAGTTGCAAAATAGTTTTATCAAGCGCCACTAGCTGGGCTTTTCTGTTATCGATCAGTTGTCTGTAAAGCTCGTCTGCAATTTTTTTTGAAACTTCAATTTGAACCTTCGCTTTAGGGTACTGTACAGGAACAGTCTTCAACAGATCAATTGCATTAAGGGTGTCGCCGCTGGCAGCCATGGCCTCAGCATTTGCAACCACACCTACTGCTTTTTCTCGTTGAGAAGGCCCGCAAGCCAACAAAACAAACAGGAACAGTACCAGAAAAACAACAGGAAAATTTGTCCTCATGCGCGATAATATTTTATGAATCACGACAAATTTAAGAATTGTAATGAAACGAACATGTTTGTTGAAAAACAAAAATACGAATAAACAAGGCACTTGTGATGCCGGAACATTTATGAGCATTCTGCATTGCGTTTGATCAAAGAGGAACAATAATAATAAATGAATATCAATGAAATTGCAACTTTTGAAAGATTAGCTAAGATAAAAATGAATCATTCAGTTTTTAAAGAAGAAAGAATCTGGCTCATATCTCTCTGATAATTAGAAAGTAAAATATTATAACAAATTTTTCAAAAAGATACTTGCAGAATTAGAAGAGAACGCTTTTATTTGCAGCGCGAATTCGGAGACGTACTGGTGAAAATTATCCAAAAAAATATCATCTTTTTTTTGGAGTTTATAAAAAGCTTTTTACCTTTGCGCACCGATTTAAAAATAGAACATGGTCCGTTCATCTAAGGGTTAGGATTCAAGATTTTCATTCTTGCCATAGGGGTTCGAATCCCCTACGGACTACTTTTAAAAATATAGCTAAAAATGGCAAATCACAAATCGTCAGAAAAGAGAATACGGCAAACTGCTGCCAAGAAAGTACTCAATAAGTATTATGCCAAAACAATGCGTAATGCAGTGAAAAAGTTGCGTGGCACAACAGCAAAAGCCGATGCAGAAGCAATGTATCCAAAAGTAGCATCACTTATCGACCGTTTGGCAAAGAAAGATGTTATACACGACAATAAGGCTTCGAACCTTAAATCGAAACTTGCGTTGCACGTAAACAAGTTGTAGAAGAAATTTTACCAATCATACGAAGCCTCACCTTTCGGTTGAGGCTTTTTTGTTTGCCCCATGCTTAAAAAAAATTCTTGCGTTTTTGAAAAACATCGGGTATTTTGGCTGTATGGCTGAATATGAAAGATTATCAATAAAAATGTGGGCCGTAGATGACAGGCCCCGTGAAAAAATGCTCAAACATGGCTTTGGAGCACTAAGTAATGCCGAACTAATAGCAATTTTAATAGGCTCGGGCAATACGAACGAAACTGCAGTAGAGCTCTCACGCCGAATTCTTACCGAATACAAGAACGATCTCGATCAGCTTGGAAAAACCTCGGTCGAAAAACTGAAAAACTTCAATGGGATTGGCGAAGCAAAAGCCATCAATATACTGGCAGCGTTAGAGTTGGGACGCAGAAGGCAACTATCGGAACCCGGTGAGGTGCGCAGAATAAATTCAAGTCAGGATGCCTTTCAGTCTGTTTCACTTGAACTTTCGGATTTAGTCCATGAGGAATTTTGGGTGCTTTTTCTCGACCGCTCCAATAAAATAATCGATAAAATTAGAGTTAGTCAGGGCGGAGTAAGCGGAACGGTATTCGATGTGCGGATAATACTAAAACAAGCCATTGACAAACTAGCCAGTTCGCTCATCCTTTTTCATAACCACCCAAGCGGAAACCTCACGGCCAGTTCAAACGACATGGATATCACAAAAAAAGCATGCGATGCAGCAAAACTCTTCGATATAAAAGTGCTCGACCACATTATTGTTGCCGGCAAAAAATACTTGAGCATGGCCGATGAAGGGATGTTACCATAATTTTTTGTAATTTTATCGCATTAATCGAAAGCTATGATCCACATCTATTCTGCAGAACTTACCAATCGGATGGATTATATTTTCCGATTGATATTCGAGTCGGTTCTTGGCGAACAAGTTGATTTTTATCAAAATGTGAAAGCATTTTCCACTAAAACCGGGGTGAAAATCAATTATTCTTCAAACAGCGAAATAGAAGGATTAATTCTACAGCCCAATTCCTTACTTTTCGAAAAAGATATTAAACCACAATCGTGCAATGTATTTGAATGGGGATCGATGCCCGTTTTTTTTGAAACAGACGGATCATTTTTGCCTTTCGACATTTTTGCCGCCAGTTTTTATCTGGTAAGCCGATACGAAGAATACCTGCCTGGAAAACGAGACAGGCATAACAGGTTTCTCTCGAGGAACAGCCTGGCCAGCCAGCACCACTTCCTTGAAAAACCATTGATCAATTGCTGGGCCTGGACGATGGCCAACATCATTGAACAACAGTACAACGAATGTAATTTTACAAAAAGCAAATTCCGCTACATCCCAACTTTCGACATTGACAATGCTTGGGCTTTCAAGCACAAAGGATTGTTGCGCAACACGGCCTCATCGATTAAAGATTTACTTTCGGGAAGATTTAAATCAATAGGAAAAAGATTCTCTGTTCTCCTTGCCTCGGGCAAAGACCCTTATGATACATACGATTACATAAGTAGTTTGGTTAAGGCAAATCATTTTCAACCGGTCATTTTCGTCCTAATCAACAACAAAGGTCAGCACGACCGCAGCTTATCGCATAAAAACAAATCGTTCAGACGATTAATACGTTCACTTTCGAAATGGAGCGAAGTTGGCATCCACCCATCGTATAGTTCAGAAAAAAATGAAAAATTACTGTCGAAAGAAATTAAACAGCTGGATGAAATCCTCAACAAAGAAACAACATCGAGCCGCCAGCACTACCTCAAAATCATCTTTCCCAAAACATACCGACGGCTCCTCGACAACGGAATAGACACAGACTATAGTCTGGGATATGCCAGCAGGCCAGGATTCAGGGCAAGTATTTGTACCCCCTTTCATTTCTTCGATTTGACTGAAAACGAAACAACATCGCTCACCATAATTCCATTTCAGGTAATGGATGGCACATTGCTCCGTTACCGCAACCTGTCTCCAAACGAAGCTACTAAGAAAATTGCAACGCTTATGAATGAAGTTGCCACAGTTGGTGGCACTTTTGTAAGCCTGTGGCATAACGAATCGCTGTGTGACCAGGGAGAATGGAAAGGCTGGAAACAAGTTTATGACGACATGACCAAACTAGCCTCTGAATTAAGTAAATGAACGAGAACATTTCACTCCTGCACAATAGTTCCATCGATTATAAACGCTGGGATTCGACGGTTATGAAAGCTGTCAATTCGCGAGTGTATGCACTTTCGTGGTTTCTCGATATTGTTGCCCCTGATTGGCAAGGAATTGTCGTTGGAAATTACGAGTATGTAATGCCGCTTGCCATTGCATCGAAGTGGGGGATTACGTACGCCTACCAACCAGTATTTGCACAGCAACACGGCATCTTCCCTCCAGCCCCATCTGAACTCTCTTTTGCAATGTTGGAATTAGTCAGGAAAAAATTCCGTTTAGTCGATATTTCGCTCAACTCGTTCAACCTGAACCATAATGAATTTTTCGAAGTTGAGGAGCGGAAAAATTACCTGCTTAACTTAAATAAACACTACACCGACTTAGCTGAAAATTACAGCAATGGAGGTAAAAACAATTTAAAAAAAGCGATAAAGCTAAACACGGTCCTCAACACAATTTCAGTAGCCGACTTTCTGAAAATAACAGCAGAAACCAAAGGGTATCATAAGAAACACCCATCGCTTAGGTTGCTAAAACAGTTAACCAGCGTTTCGCTAAGCCAAGGATTTGGATCGATTTACGGAGCATATTCTGCCAACAATCAACTGACCGGCGCTGCTTTTTTCATAAAATGTGGCAACAGGTACATCTATCTCAGTTCTTGTTCGACCGAAGAGGGAAAGAAGAACAACTCCATGTTTTCTATAATAGACACTTTTATTGCCAACCATGCCAACGAACCAGCAATTCTCGACTTCGAAGGATCGAACATCCCCGGGATTGCCTATTTTTTCGGATGCTTTGGAGCAAAACCCGAAACCTATCTTCACCTTAAGAGCAACAGGTTGCCCTGGTTTGTAAAATTGTTTAAACGATGACATCAGAAAAAAATAAGATACTGATAGCCGCTTTGAGCCAGTTTATCCCTTTGGCTCTGCTCCGATCGGGACAAAAACACCCACCCTTCCTGCCATTTTATCATGTTGTTAACGATACTGTTCCCGAGCACATTAACAGCTACGAAGTCCGCTCAACAACAAATTTCAGGAAAGAACTCGACTACCTGTTGAAGTATTTTTTGCCTGTTGATTTAGAAACCATCGTGAATAAACCAAAAAAAAACATGATGCACCTTTCGTTCGACGATGGGCTGGAAGAGTGCTACACGACTATTGCCCCCATTCTGAAAGAAAAAGGGATTCCTGCTACTTTTTTTGTCAGTCCCGGGTTTGTTGACAATAAGACTCTATTCCACCGTTTCAAGAGAGCCATTCTTGAAGAGCGCGGGGTACTAATTAAGAGCGGCCGCAAGTTTTTTGCCCATGAAACGCCCGAATTAGATCAACTGGCAAAAAGCAACAACATCTCTTTCGCCCAATACCTAAGCGATCATCAACCATATATGAGTTTGTCGCAAATAAAAGAACTACAAGCAGATGGATTTACCATTGGGGCTCACAGCATCGACCATGCCGAATTCTGGCTTCTCCCGTACAGTGAGCAATTTAGGCAGATAGAAGAGAGCATGAACTGGCTGGTTTCCAACATAAACCCTGACATAAAGGCATTTTCATTTCCCTTCACAGATGACGGAATTAGTAAGGCTCTTTTTGAAGAAGTAAAATCCAAAAAACTAGTCGACGTGTGCTTTGGAACTGCCGGGTTAAAATACGACACGATTCCGTTCAACCTTCAACGGATCCCGATGGAAAGAAAACAAAAATGGGATGCGCAAAAAATAGTGCATTTTGAATATTTCTATTATTTTGTACGATCGCTGGTAGCGAAGAATACCGTCGCCCGCTAATTATCAAGATCAAAAGTTATGGAATATTTTCTAAAACAATTGTGCACCAACTTCAAGGTTTTCAGCAATAATATTGCTTTTTGTATCGACGAAAAAAGCTACACCTACACCGAGTTGGAAGCAAGGGTTGCCACAATACAACACTATTTGGAGACCTTAGGCGAAGAACAATATGTTGCGATTGTTGCGAGAAATTCGATAGAAACCTTCGCGGTAATTTTTGCATTATGGCTTTCGGGGAAAACTTCGGTGCCAATCAGTCCGAAAACCCCAACAGAGAGGAATGAATACATTATAGACCAAACAGGAATAAAGACAGTATTTGATTCTGGAGAAAACCCTCTTAGCTTCAACAACACAAGAACCGTCGACCCCAAGAAGCTAGCAGTGGCAACTGGGGATGCTTATTTGACAGATGTTTCTGCCGACACTGACCTTTATATGCTCTTCACCAGTGGAAGCACAGGAAAGCCTAAAGGGGTGCGTATTTCGAGAGCAAACCTCGATGCCTACCTGAACGCATTCTTCAACTGCGGGTACACCATTGATTCAAGCGATCGTTGCATTGAGGTTTTCGAACTCACCTTCGACGCCTCGGTACAATGCTATACCTTCCCACTAATGAAAGGAGCATCGGTACACACCCTGCCTGACGATGGGATTAGGTTCCTTTCAATAATGAAGATCCTTCAAAAACAAGATATTACGTTCGCAAAGTTGACACCTTCAGTAATCTTCTATTTGCAAAAATATTTTGACAAAATACGCCTCCCAAAGCTCAGATATTGCCTTTTTGGTGCCGAAGCATTTCCTGCCGAATTGGTCAAACAGTGGGAAAAATGTGTTCCAAATGCTGAAATCCATAACGTGTATGGGCCAACAGAAGCAACCATTAATTGTACGTTTTACCGCTGGAACCGTGAAAGTGAAAACAAAACCCGGAATGGCATCGCCTCTATAGGGAGAGCTTACCAGAATATGTTGGCAATTGTGTGCGACGAGAAAGGTAATATGATAGCACCGGGAACAAAAGGCGAATTATGTGTGGCTGGTCCACAGATTACAAAAGGATACTGGAAGAACAAGGAAAATAATGAACGCGCATTTTTCGAGAAAGAACTAAATGGCTCGAAACATCGTTTTTATCGAACCGGTGACCTGGTTATTTGCGACAACGATAGCGACCTGATGTATATTGGACGGCTCGACTCTCAGGTGCAAATTGATGGACACCGCGTTGAACTAAGCGAGATAGAACACCATGCACGAATTTTTACTGGAGTAAAATGCATCGCATTAGCTACCGAAAAAGAAGGGATTGTTCATTCTATTACTCTTTATGCCGAAAAAAAAGAAGGCAACCCGGAGGATTTGTCGGCCCACCTCCGCAAAAAACTTCCTCCATATATGATTCCGCATAAAATTATCTTTGTCGCGAACATTCCGCTACTTAGCAGTGGCAAAACCGATCGGCAGAAACTTTTATCACTGGGATAGTATGCACGATACAATCATCGATAATCTGGCTCAATTGCATTCCGATGCAGGAAAATACGACAGTGCAACTATTTCTGGCGAAAATGGCATTAGTTGGGTAAGCAATGCCCCGCAACATTGGCCAAATGCGATAGTATTAAAAAGAGAATTAACCGATATTGAGAAAATGGTTTCAAATATCGATGCAAATATTTACCCTCCAACAATATTATTGGCCACAGATAATATTCCAGATATCAACACACTGAAAAACTATGAGTTACGCGAAATAATGCGTTGGGAAGGAATGTATTTAACTCCTGAAAACTATTGTAAGATAGCAAAGCCAATCAAAAACTATACGCTAAAGAAAGTCAGCTCAAACGAAGAGGTAAAAGACTGGTATAGTACAATTAAACCAATATTACTACCAACAAAAACGATGTCGGAAGCCCTTCTCGAAGGGTTCTGCAACAATCCAAAGTTCTGCCTCCTTACAGGATACTACAATGGCAATGTAGTTGCTGCAGGTATGGCTTATAGCAACAATAGCATTACCGGACTGTATTTTATAGCAACCAACCCAGAATATAGAGGTAAAGGTTTTGCAACAAAATTAGTCCAAACACTAATCGGGAACAGTTTCCGAAATAACTCAAAAGAGATAATTTTGCATTCGACAACTGCCGGGAAAGCCCTCTATTCAAAGTTCGGTTTTACCCAAGCGGGAGGAATCAGCACCTTATGGAAACTCGGAAAATTTTAATGGCATGGATGAAAAAATTCTACTAGAAAAAACAATATCAATAGTCAAAGATGTGCTTCAAAATAAGAATCTTACACTTAATGCGTCATCAAGTTCGAAGGACGTTGAAGGTTGGGATTCGCTACGACATGTAATGATTATTTCAGAAGTTGAAAAAGAATTTGCTATAAGTATCGACTTTATGGAAGTTCTGGAAATAAAAACGATTGGAGACATTTGCACTTCAGTTTCGAAACAGCTAAAAAACGACTAATTGACACTTAGGAAGGTCACCATATCAGAGCTAACAACATTCGTTGAAAGCGGTGAATACCTAAAATACGGTATACTCCCGATTACCCCTTTGCGTGCAATTAGTCAGGCGAATAACCCGAAAGCGAACCCCGATGACGTAGTACTCACCCTATCGTTTGGCGATGATGGCCAGCTCGAAGGGTTTATTGGTGCCCTACCCGATAATATCAGAAACGAACATTGTGCCTGGAATTCTTGCTGGTGGGTGAAACCCGGCTGTTCAGCTGAAACTTCGCTAAAACTATTCCTCTCGTTTTTAACCGATTGGAACAAGAAAGTACTGTTTTCGGAACTCACCCCGCACACCAGTAGCCTGATTGAAAAATTGAAATTCTGCAACCATCAAACAATAACAGGATTACGTGGCTACATCCGTTTTTGTCTTGCCGATATTCTTCCCCGAAAAAAGTCCTGGACAAAGAAGATTATATGGCTGCTACGCATTACTGATACAATTGCCAATATTTTCGTGCCATTGATTTTCGCTTCAAATCCTGTTACCAAAGCAATACACATTGAAGCAATTGATTTTCCTGAAGAAAACGACAACGCGTTTATTGAAAAGCACAACACATTGCAACCCGCAAAAAGATATTCAGAAGATTATAAGTGGATAAAAAAGTTTAACTGGATAGAAACCGTTCAAAAAGGAACAGGCAACACGCCCGCCAATTATCCTTTTTCCTACCGGACCAAACGCTTTGAAATGCAATGGTTGCGTTTCAGTTATGAGAACAGAACCGTTGCACTGGCTGCTTATACCCTTCGCGACAAAGAACTAAAATTACCCTGCATTTATACCGAGAAAGAGTATATCCCTCAAATAGGCGACTACTTCTACAACAAGCTTTTAAAAGATAAAAGCTTGTGTTCGGCAACTACATTCGACCCGGATTTGGCAAACTATTTTTTAACAAAGAAAAAATTCATTTTCAGGACTCGTCTGCCAAAATACACGGCAATAGCTAAAGCATTATCAGAAACCGCAAGCATTGAGCACTTCACAATGCAAATGGGCGACGGCGATGCTATTTTCACTTAAAAACTTCTTCCGAAAAATTCTGCGACGAGTAGAATTATCCTGTATTTTTATACCATAAATATTTCAGGATCAGAACAACAAACAATATTACGATTTGAAAACCGTCAAAGAAACGGATATTGTTTTCGACAGAAGAAAACCACTGGCAAAGAGGCTCATAAAGAACACCTTTAGTGCGATAAATGCGGCTGCGTTGCACGGGAACAAAGTGCGCTGCAACATTTGCCAGCATACCTTTCGCCGTTTTATTAAAGCCGCAAACATGAGTCAGCTAAATGGTAAGTGCCCGATTTGTGGTTCAAAAGCAGCAGACAGGATTTTATGGCTATACCTTCAAAATGAAGTAACCGCTTCGAAAACTAAAAAACACTACCTCTTTTTCGAACATAACACGTTTATCGCAGATAAAATATTTAATACGGATCTGCAAGTCGACATCATTTCATTCGAAAGCACTTTTCAAGCAGACAAAATCTTCAACGAAAAAATAAAAGAAAGAAAATACGATGTAATAATTTTTGCACATTTGCTGGAGAAAACCGAGGATGAGCAATACGCCCTGGCGAAGTTGCGCAATTTGCTCCGCAATGGAGGGTATCTGTTGATTATGACCATAGTGAACCGACACATGGACCGCACCTACGAAAAGCCCGCAACAAGCGAAGACAAAGAGCGACTTGGAAGATATTACGTACGCGGAGTCAAGAGAGTATATGGCAACAATGTGGCAAAGCATCTGGCAAAGGCAGGATTTGAAGTAGAAGCCATCGACTATGCTGACCAGTTGGGAAACGCCGCACGTACCTATTATCAGTTGGGTGAAGACTCGGAAGAAATAATATACAAATGCAAAAAAATTGATAAACAGTATGGAACTAATTAATCTCGGGGCACAAAATTCAATTTTCAATCAATTCATTGCAGAAATTCGCGATGTAAATATTCAATGCGACCCCCTTCGTTTCAGAAAAAACATTGAACGGGTGGGCGAAATTTTTGCGTATGAAATAAGCAAGCGAATCGACTATACAGAGCGCGAAGTTACAACGCCATTAGGGGTTGCCCGGGTAAACATTCCAACTGGGTTTCCGATACTTGCCACCATTTTGCGGGCTGGCTTACCGCTTCATCAAGGACTTCTCAATTATTTTGACAAGAGCGGGAATGCATTCATTTCGGCCTACCGTAAATATATCGACCAAAAAGATTTCGTGATTGAATTTGAATACATAGCCTCGCCATCACTCGACGACAAAGTGGTAATTCTCTCTGATCCAATGCTTGCAACAGGTTCATCGCTCGAGATAAGCTATCAGGCCTTGCTACAGAAAGGAAAACCCAGGCATGTTCACCTATGCGCAATTATTGCAAGCCAAACCGGAGTTACCTACGTACAGAATCACCTTCCGGCTGATAACTGTACCCTTTGGGTTGGGGCAATCGACCCTGAGTTGAACGACCATGCTTACATAGTTCCCGGACTTGGCGATGCAGGCGATTTAGCCTATGGCGAAAAAATTGATTAACAAACACCTGCAATAGTAAAGATAGAAAAACAAGGTACAGAGTTTAAGTCAAAATCAAATTCAGCAAAACGACAAATAAATTTCAGCAAACCTGTTGGAATTCAAAAAAAAGAAAATATTTTTGCAGTCCCGATTATCAGGCGACATTGCTATGTGGTAATTTGTTGATTTTACTGTCAGTAATTAAGACGTAAATACAGTCCTAGCGCAACAAATTACAGGCGACACATCACGAAAGGCAAGTCAGAATAATTAATTGGTAATAATTTTAATACTTGTAATTCAAGTGGAAACAATAAGTTATAAAACAGTTTCAGCCAACAGCGCCACTGTTACAAAAGAGTGGGTTGTAGTTGATGCCGAAGGTCAGGTTTTAGGCCGTTTGGCAAGCAAGGTGGCAAAAATACTCAGAGGTAAAAACAAACCTAGTTATACCCCTCATGTAGATTGTGGCGACAACGTAATCGTCATCAATGCCGAGAAAGTAATCCTTACTGGTAAAAAACTCACCGATAAAGAATACGTTCGCCATTCAGGGTATCCTGGAGGTCAAACATTTCAGTCGGCTGAAGATATTTTGAAGAAATATCCTGAACGCTTGGTTGAAAAAGCCGTTAGAGGCATGTTACCAAAGAACAGGCTGGGCCGCGAACTATTCAGAAACCTTAGGGTAGTAATAGGCGAAAACCACGACCACGAAGCACAGAAACCCAGAGTTATTGATTTAAACAGCATTAGATAATGGAAGTAATAAACGCACTAGGAAGAAGGAAAGCCGCCGTTGCCCGTGTTTACGTAAAAGAAGGCAAAGGAACCATCACAATCAACGATCGTGAATTCAAGGAATACTTTCCGCAAGAAACACTTCAATACGTTGTGCTTCAACCGTTAAATCTATTAAATGTTGCCCAGCAATACGACATCAAAGTAAACCTCGACGGAGGTGGATTCAATGGTCAAGCCGAAGCACTTCGCTTAGCCATCTCGAGAGCTTTGGTTAAAATCGATGCTGAAAGCAAATCAGAATTGAAAAAAGCTGGATTCATGACCCGCGACCCACGTGAAGTTGAACGTAAAAAGCCGGGACAACCAAAAGCACGCAAGCGCTTCCAGTTCTCGAAACGTTAATATTTTTTACTATTTGTATAACCAAATTTTGTTTAGTATCTAAATTCACGAGACTCCTGACCCAATGCTTAAAAGCATTTCGGGACTACCCGTGGATTGATATTACAGAATGTAAACAATCAACAGTATGCCAAAAGCTCAATTTGAAGATTTATTGAAGGCCGGTTGTCATTTCGGACACCTCAAAAGAAAGTGGAACCCACATATGGCTCCTTACATTTTCATGGAAAAAAATGGGATTCACATTCTTGACCTTCACAAAACTGCCGTTAAAATGGACGAATCGGCAGCCGCATTGAAACAAATTGCTAAATCAGGACGTAAAATCCTGTTCGTAGCCACCAAGAAACAAGCCAAACAAATTGTTGGCGACCTGGTTGGTAACGTAAATATGCCCTACGTAACCGAACGTTGGCCGGGAGGTATGTTAACCAACTTCCCCACCATCCGTAAGGCCGTGAAAAAAATGACGTCGATCGACAAGATGACAAAAGACGGCAGTTGGGACAACCTTTCGAAACGCGAAAAATTACAAATTTCTCGCCAACGAGCTAAACTTGAAAAAGTGCTCGGTTCAATTGTTGACCTTACCCGCCTTCCAGCTGCTCTTTTCGTAGTAGACGTAATGAAAGAAAAAATCGCTGTACGCGAAGCACAACGTCTTGGCATCCCAGTATTTGCGATGGTTGATACAAATTCAGATCCCAAAGGAATCGACTTTGTAATACCAGCAAACGACGATGCTTCAGAATCGATTAAACTGATTGTTGGTGAAATGTGCGATTCGATTGCTGAAGGATTAAGCGAACGCAAATCGGAACGCGAAAAAGAAACAACCGACAAAAAAGACCAAAAATCGAAATCAAAGAAAAGCCCGGCAAAAATCGACGAAGATATCGACGAAGATGAAGATATCGACGAAGACGAAGATGACGACGATTCAGATGTTGCCGATGCAATCGAAGAAGACGAAGAGTAATTAATTGAATTTTCATTTCAAAAAAAGAAAAAGTTATGGCTGAGATATCTGCTGCAGATGTAATGAAACTGCGTAAATTAACTGGTGCCGGTATGATGGACTGTAAATCAGCCTTGGCCGATGCCAATGGCGATTTCGATCGTGCAATTGAAATTATCCGTGAAAAAGGAAAAGCAATTGCCAACAAACGTGCCGACCGCGAAGCTTCCGAAGGATGCGTGCTTGCTAAAGTTGCAGGTAAAAAAGCCGGTATCATCGTATTAAACTGCGAAACCGACTTTGTTGCCAAAAATCAAGGTTTTATCGACCTAACTGAAAAAATGCTTGATGTGGCTATTGCCAGCAATGCTTCTAATCTTGAAGAAGCCCTTGCATTGACTATGGATGGCCGTACTCTTGCTGACCACGTAATTGAACAAACAGGTGTTATTGGTGAAAAGATCCAATTATCCTATTATTCAAAAATCGAAGCCGAATCGGTTGTGGCATATATCCACCCGGGAAACAAATTAGCTACTGCTATTGGGTTCAACAAAGCAAACGTTGATGCACAAATTGCCAAAGATGTTGCCATGCAAGCTGCTGCTATGAGCCCAATTGCTGTCGACAAAGACGATGTGCCTGCTGAAGTGGTTGAAAAAGAACTCGAAATTGCTAAAGAAAAATTCCGTCAGGAAGGAAAACCTGAAGCAATGCTCGACAAGATTGCACAGGGTGCTCTTACCAAATTCTTCAACGAAAGCACACTGCTCAACCAGTCGTTTGTAAAAGACGCTAAAGTTACCATCAGACAATACCTTGCCTCGAACGACAAGGATCTGACGGTAACCAGTTTCTTACGTTACGCATTAAGCGAGTAATACAAAACTCAATTCAATATTGAAACCGCCGCAATTCGTTACGGCGGTTTTTTTGTATTTTAGCTGACTGAAAAATATACATGGAAAACGAACAAAATACGTTTAGAAAAGAAGAACGGTTGTGTAACCGAATTGTAATCGATAAACTTTTTACCGATGGACAAATGGTTTTTTGCTTTCCATTCCGTTTTGTTTTCCTGGTTACAGAAAGCAACGAGCAACGGTACCCTGCAAAAGTGGTTTTTTCGGTTCCAAGGAAGAATTTCAAGAAAGCTGTAGACCGGAACCTAATCCGCCGGCGTATGCGGGAAGCTTTCAGGACTGGAAAACATCCTTTATATGAAATGCTCCGCAGCAATAATAAAAACGTCTCGCTAATGGTCATTTACACCAACAAAGAAATTGCCGAATACCCATTCATCCAAAAGTCCCTGATAAAAGGAATGAAGAAGATGATGGACACAATACTCGAGAAAAAGAATAAATTACAATAAAATCAATAGATTACACGAAACATGAGAAAAGCATTTACCACGCTGCTAGCCCTAATGGCTTTCAACCTGCTATTTTCGCAAAACCTGTTAAGTGAACGCATTTTCATTGAAAAAAAAATTCCGGCAACCTTGTCGGAGCTCGACAGCATCGACACCGAAGGCACACCTTATTTCAATCCTGAATTTACCAAAGGATCATTCACCGTTGGGAATACCAGCTATATCGCCGACATGCGGTATAATATCTACATCGAAATGATTGAAGTACAGCAAGACAATACCATCGTTTACCTCAACCCGGCGTTAAAGCCCAAAGTAACCCTGGGCGAGAAAACCTTTGTATACCTGAATTACCCTGAAAAAACAATGGTGTACGAACTATTGGCCAGCCAAAAGAATGCCATGCTGGTAAAAAAACATCAGGTTGAGTTTATGCCCGTAAAGTGGAACAAAAATGGCAGTATTAAAAAATATCCTGCATACAGGAAAATAGACCCCGTAATTTATTTCACTCCCGACCAGAAAGAGCTTTTCAACGTGGAAAAAACCACCGATTTTATTTCCTTGCTCCCCGGGGAAAAAGAACCCATCAAAAAATTCATTCAGCAAGAAAAATTAAAAAAGAAAAATGAAGCCGATCTGATCAAGCTATTCAATTATGTTGCAGGGTTAACTGAAGCCAATCAGAGATAATCTTCTGAAAGTTTCGTATAATTGCATAATTTTTAGAAAAGCCCTGGGCTAACATGTACAATATATTTATGTTTTTAGAGTTTTAGTTTTCGGTACAAAAATTTGACTTATAACTTTTGAAAAAGATTTCATTATATAAATACCTTGTTGCTTTGTTTACGTTTACCGTACTGTTTTCGTGTTCGGTAGAAAAAAACACATTTGTTAACCGCAACTACCACAACCTGACTGCGCACTACAATGTTTATTTCAACGGAAACGAAGCAATGAAAGCGGGTCTGTTAAAGATTGAAACCCAGGTAGAAGAAGATTATACAAAAATCCTTCCCGTTTATAAAGAGAGCCTCCCGAAAACAGAAGCCCTTGTTTCGTCGGATATGACCACAGCCATTGAGAAAGGCACAAAACTCATTAAGCTGCACTCAATAACCAAACCACCTAAGAAAAAAAGCAAATCGGGCCGGTATAAAAAGTCCGAAATAAAATCGGAATACAACCGCTGGGTCGACGATGCCTACCTTATGATGGGGCGTGCCTATTTATATAAAAAAGAATACATTATGGCGACCAGCACCTTCCAGCTGATCATCAGAAAATATAAAAACGACCCCGTGCGTTTCGAAGCTTATTTATGGCTTATCAGGAGCCTTAGCGAAGACGGGCGGTTTTCAGAAGCAGCTCAACTGGTGCAAATGCTCGAAAGCGACAAAGAATTTCCAAAGAAACTCGAAGGGGAACTGGCTATTGTGAGTGCCGACATGCACATGAAGCAACAGCATTACGATGAAGCCATCCATAGCCTTGACATTGGGATAAAAAAGATAAAAGGCAACAAACGTAAATCGAGATATACCTTCATTTTGGGGCAGCTCTACCAGGAAACCGGCAAACGCGACCAGGCACTGGCTGCATACCGGCAGGTTATACGCCGCAGCCCCGAATATCAGATGCTTTTCAATGCGCGCATCAGAAGTGCCCAAGTACTCTCGGGCGAAGGCAATATTGCGCAACTGCGTAAAGACCTGAACAAAATGCGCAAAAAGAAATGGAACCAGCCATATCTCGACCAAATCTATTACGCGCTGGGAAACATCAGTTTCAACGAGGGAAAGATTGACGACGCTATAGAACTTTACAAGAAGTCGGCAGCTGTGTCGCGTAACAATATTCACCAAAAAGCACTTAGCAGCCTGACACTTGGTGATATTTATTTCGACCGGAAACAATACATTCCCTCCGGAGCATACTACGACAGCGCAATGACTATAATTGACGAGAGTTACCCAAATTATGAACTGATTTCGGAAAAATACAACACACTCGATAAACTGGTCGAAAACCTAAAAACAGTAGAAACTCAGGACAGCTTGCAAAAATTGGCCGGTTTGCCAAAAGCTGAACTCGATAAAAAGATTGCCCTTTGGATAAGTAACGAAAAAGAAAAACAGCAGCAAGAGCTGATGGTAGACAACGACCCAACAGCCTATTACAGGGCCAACTCAAACCGTATGAGGCTAAACACCGCAGGCTCGAGCTTCTATTTTTACAACACATCAACCGTTTCGTACGGGAAAAAAGAATTTGAGCGGCTTTGGGGGAAACGCCAAAACGAAGACAACTGGCGCCGGAAAAACAAAAATGCAAGCTTCTCTGAAGACGGAGATGAAGCTGCAGATGGCGAATTGGCCGAAGAAATTGCCGGAGAAGAAGCTGCAAGGGCTGACGATCCGCTTACCACTGAATACTATTTGCAAGATATTCCGCTCACCGATTCAATGATGAGTGCGTCGCACACAAAAATCAGGGATGCCCGCTTCGATGCCGGTTCGATCCTGAAAAATGAATTCAGCGATTTCAGCAACTCGATCTACAATTTCACCGATTTGAACAAACGCTACCCCGACAATATTTACCAATTGACATCGTGGTTCAACCTTTGGGACCTGTATAAAACCATGGAACGCCCTGACAGCGCACAATACTACAAAGATTTAATCATCAGTAGTTTTCCAGAGTCGAACTATGCAAAATATCTGCAGAACCCCAATTTTCTGATAGAAGAAGCAGCCCGGAAAGACAGCATTAACCGCCTTTATATGCTAGCATTCTCTGCTTTTAAGAATAACGACTATGCCAACGCAGCTCAATACAGCCGCAAAGCAATCAGTATGAAACCCGATGCCGATTTGCTGAGCAAAGCACAGTTTATTCGTGCTATTGCCGAAACCAATATCATGAATAAAAATGGATTGGGCGACTCGTTACGAGCATACATAAACCGCTACCCCAGTGCCCAACCAGTTAAACTGGCCGAAAAAATTCTTTCATACATCAAAGAAGAGAAATTTACCAACTACGATCAACTTGTTTCTTCGGGCTACCTGAACGACGTAATTAAAAACAACGAACTGCTGGCCAAAACCGTAGCTGAAGGAGAATTGAACGTTGAAAAATGGGATACCGACAATGAATTGCTCCATTACTTTATTATTGCATATCCAAGTCAAAACCAAGTTGATATAAACCGGTTAAAATTTGACCTTGCCAATTACAACCTCGACCATTATACCTCGCTCGATTTCGAGATTGAGACAGAAAACCTAAACCAGGAAACATCCCTTGTTATTGTGCGCAATTTCGACAATAAAGAAAGTGCCATGGTCTATTTTATGTCGATCATCAGAAAGCCCGATGTGTTTAAAACCCTTGCGGGAAAACCATACCTGAACTTTATTGTATCGAACAGCAACTATCGGCAAATGCTCAACGACCGCACCTATGACGAATATGTGGCCTATTTTGCCAAAAATTACAGCACTCTTGCCACCGGAAAATTCTCCGACAAAGAGCTTGAGTCGCCCGAAGCCCTTATGGCCCGTCTGAAAGAAGATCCAAATAGCCAACTGAAAGAACAAGGCGAATATGTTGTAATTGAAACTGCCGATGCGAATTACACCCCGGTAAAAAAAGAACAACTTTTTAGTGCCGACCACAGTTTGTCCCATAGCGTTATTATCATGATTGATGACAAAAATGCCGGTACAGGATTTTTAATGCGCGACCTGATCAAATACAACTCGGCCAACCACCGCGAGAAAAGGCTCCGGGTAATCCCATCAAAAATGCCTGACCATTCCTTGCTAACTGTCTCTTCGTTTGCCAATGCCTACGAAGCAAATCAATATCTAAAGCAAATCAGGGATAAGAAAGACCTCTTCAGTACCCTAAAAACAAGCTACGAGCTGTATGCTGGCAGCGAAGAAAACCTTAAAAAACTTGTAAGTACAGGCGATATCGAAGAGTGGAAGAAGTTCTACCAGATAAACTATATCCGTAAGGCTCCCCAGGCCCCGGTTGTGAAAAATAATGCCGAACCAGCAAAAGCAGAAGAAAAACCCGTTAGCAACGTTCAACCCACTGTAGCAGAGCCGGAAAGCGCATCCCCGGCAGCTGCTGAACCGGAAAAAATTACTGAACAACAAGAAATAATTTCAGCCGACACCACAACTCAACCAGCAGTTGTGGCTAGCCCGGTTTCGCCCGATGTTCCGTTGCAGGAAACATCTTCAGACAGCCTGAACAACGAAAGTGGGCAGATACAGCCATCTACTCCACAACCTGAACCGGAAGAAACGAGCCCGTTTACTTTTAATGCCCAGGAAAGCCACAGTCTGATATACCTGCTGCCTGCGAAAAGTCCGAACCAAAACCTTCTTGTTTCGTACCTTGTTCGGTTTAACACTATGAAATACCGCAACGATGGGCTATCGGTGAAAACAGAACCATTCGACGATATAATGGCCGCAACCATCATTTCGGGCTTCACAAGCAAAGAAAAAGCCCAAACCTATATAGAAGATACAAAAACCGATCAACGGGTTCAGATGTCGTTAAAAAATGCAAACTACAAGGCCTATATCATTAGCAACAGTAACCTCGCGAAACTTAAAGCAAGCAAAGAATTGGGAGCCTATCAGCAATTCTACGAAAAGTATTATTAGTTAAAAGATGTAAAGCCAAGCTCGGTCGAACAATAAAAGGGCCTGCCGGTTGTTACTATTTAAGATAAGAACCGGAAATATAAACTGCAATAGACATGCAAACGAAAAGCATTAAGATTTTATGGGTCGACGATGAGATGGACCTGCTCAAACCATACATCATCTTTCTTGAAAAAAAAGGGTACGATGTAGCTACTGCAACCAACGGATCGGACGCAATCGATCTGGTAAAAAACAACGCATACGATATAATTTTCCTCGATGAAAATATGCCGGGGTTCAGCGGACTTGAAACACTAACCCGCATAAAAGAAATCAACAATATTATTCCAGTGGTGATGATCACCAAGAGCGAAGAAGAATCGATTATGGACGAAGCCATTGGCTCGCGCATGGCCGATTATCTTATAAAGCCAGTGAAACCCAACCAGATACTTCTGTCGATAAAGAAAAATGTTGAAAATAAAGAGTTGGTAACCAAAAAAACAACCTCGGCCTACCAAATGGAATTTTCGAAACTGGGCATGCAAATTAACGACTCGTTTTCGATTTCAGATTGGAAAGAAGTGTACCGAAAACTGGTGTTTTGGGAGATGGAACTAAGCAACTCTGACGACAAAGCCATGGACGATGTCATTCTGTTCCAAAAAAATGAAGCCAATCAGGCATTCAACCGCTTTGTTAAGAAAAATTATCTCGATTGGTTAAAAACAGAAAAAGAAGAACGGCCAATTTTATCGCCCGACCTCTTCAGAAAAAAGATATTTCCCCTCCTCGACAAAAAGATGAAGGTGTTTGTTTTGCTGATCGACAATTTGCGCTATGACCAATGGCGTGCCATTAGCCCTCTCATGTGTGAAAATTACAGCATTGCCAGCGACGACATGTATTTCAGCATTTTACCTACGGCCACCATGTATGCCCGCAACAGTATCTTTGCAGGGTTAATGCCCGCCGACATCAAAAAAATACATCCTAATTGCTGGGACGACGACGATAACGAAGAAGGAGGCAAAAACAACTTCGAAGAGGAGTTGCTGACAAAGCAACTCATCAGAAACGGGCGGAAAGAGAAACTCTATTTCGAAAAAATGACCACCGCGAAGCAAGGCCTTAAAAGCAATGAAAGCATCAGCCAAATCATACATTCAGACTTGTCGGTAATGGTAATCAACTCAATTGATATGATTTCGCATGCCCGCACAGAGATGAACATGATTAAAGAGCTGGCCGGTAACGAAGCAGCGTACAGGGCTCTCTCGGCAAACTGGTTTCAGCACTCGGGGCTGAAAGAACTACTCAAAGAACTTAGCAACAATAATATTGAAGTGATTGTCACCACCGACCACGGCACCATAAAAGTAAATAATGCGGTGAAAGTAATCGGGGAAAAATCGACCAACTCGAATTTGCGTTATAAACTTGGCCGTAATTTAAACTACAATCCAAAAGAGGTATTCGAAATCAGAAAACCTGAAGATGCACGCTTGCCTTCGCCCAACCTCTCTTCGTCGTATATTTTTGCCATGAACCAGGATTTCTTTGTTTACCCCAACAACCTGAATTACTTTGCCAACTTTTACAAGAATTCGTTTCAACACGGGGGAATTTCGATGGAAGAAATGATCATTCCGGTCATTCAACTTCACCCAAGGTAAACATAAAAAAAAGAATTCAATAATTTTATTATCAAGTCATTATATCAATATAAAAGAAAGAGACAACCTTACAGCTGTCTCTTTCTTTTGTGGGGAAATATAGGGTTAATTTACAGATATTAAATCACCAACACTATAATCTTTAATATTAACATCGGGGCGTCCTTTGTAATATACATTACCTACGCTGCGAATAGTAACATCAAGTTGCTTATCGGCAAAGACCCTTGCATCGCCTGTACCGTTTATATCAACTTCGCACTCTTCGCTGTATAAGTCGAATGCATTGTAATTACCAGTCCCGCTGAGCGAAACGTTTTGATACGAGCAACTTCCTTCAATTGAAACATTTCCGGTCGACGAAGAGCGTACATCAATATCGTGGCAAATAGCTTCGAGCCTGATGTTGCCTGTTGAATGGCTGATAATTTCGAGGTCGCCATCGATAACGAATTCCCCGTCACCAACAATGTTGCCAGTGCTGTTGCTCTTCACCTTAAGCGATTCTAGGTTAGAAAATCCATCGATGCGGATATTCCCGGTACTCTCTACTTCAATTTCCTTAAGAGTAGGAACGGTAATAAATATCTTCATCTCGAAATGGCTAAAACTTCCGTGAGTCAAATCGATATAGAGGCGGTTGTTTACCACTTTTAAGTCGAGGAAACTCATAATGTTCTCGTGCCCCTCAGCAACAACTTTGTACTGGTCGCCCTGTACAACCTCGATGTCGATAACCGTTTCGCTGCTTATTTCATCAAAATTACGAAGGTCGAATTCACGAGTAATGACCGGGCCGCTGCCCGATATGCATGCTGGAAAGTACAGGCATGCGTTCATGCTTAAAATAAGCAAAATAATAGTTGAAATTTTAATTAATGTTTTCATGGCTTGTAATATAAGTAGTTAATTAATCTTTTGTATTTTTCCTGAGCCCGAGATGCCCGATTCGACAAGTGCTTCGCCTTTGTACCTGATATCGCCCGACCCCACAATGCGGGCATCGATGAAGTTATCGGCATAAATATCACAATTACCTGAGCCGGCAATCCTCACCTTCGCAAATTCGGTTTTCAACTGACTGCCAATAAAATTTCCAGAACCCGCAATAAGTACCCGAACTTCCTTAACCGGTTGGCCCGACAATACCACATCGCCCGAGCCGGTAATCTCAGTTTCGACACGTTCGCAGGAGAGGTTTGCAATTTTAATATCGCCACTACCGGCAATAAAAAGCTCAAGAACCCGCGACTGAACGGGCTTCTCTGCGATAATATTACCAGACCCGGCAATGCTGAGCATTTCAATTGTAGGCGTAGTAACCTTAAGTGTTATTTTTCCTGCATCGAAATTACCGAGCAACATATCTTCGTAACTAAAACGGATGATGAGCTTATGATCGACCACTTCAACAATCATGCGGTCGAGGGTTTCCTGACGGCCACTCATCTCGATGCGGTACTCGTCGCCCTGCTCGATAAACAGGTTGGCCGATAAGCGAAGCGAAACCTCGCGAAAAGGGTGCAAATCCCGGGACTCGCCAACCTCTTCGGCCTTGCTGTTTATGGCAAATAAGAGAATGAAAAAAGTTAATAATGCTTGTGTCTTCATGGCTAAAACTGTTTTAATGATTTCTTCAAATCATCATACAGCAATAGTGACAGAAAAAAAAAGTAAGGGTTGCAACATCGCAAAGAATTTTATATCTCCTTTATTTTCCCAGTTATCATTGATGAATTTGCGCTGCGGGGGTTGTGGAATAAGTATTAACCTGAGTTCGACTTTATTTTTGAGTACAGGCCGCTTGTAAACAGTAAGATTCAATGCAAAATCACGCAGGAATAACGGGTTATTTTAAGTGATTTTAAAGCAGAAGATTGCTGTTTACAAGTGGCGGACAATGAGCTTTGCATAAAACACTGTTTGCCTGCATTAAATTTCCTCGAT
>JAAYAG010000118.1 GCA_012719495.1 Bacteroidales bacterium | reverse complement strand
GCATAAAACGCTGTTTTACAAAGCAAATTTTTGAGTATTAGCGGGCTAAATCGAGGAAATTTAATGCAGGAAAACAGTGTTTTATGCAAAGCTCATTGTCCGCCACTTGTAAACAGCAATCTTCTGCTTTAAAATCACATCACTCAAATAATAGTTGCCATTAAAGCACAACCATCTGAAAAATGAAAGCACTAATAGCAAAACTGAAATCACCGCACTAAAAGGGAAAAGTCAGGAAAAATAACGTTGAACGCATGAAAATCGTTAAAGAATAACCTAAGCCGCGCTGATATACAATAAACTTTGACGAAAAAAGCGCAACGAATGAAACAATTCGTTGCGCTTTTTTGGGGTCTACACTATAATTTAACGGAGTTTCTATTATAGGTATGAACTATTTACCTTCCTTTCCACCAGAATCATTTGGTGTATAATTGATCGGCTTTAACTTGGGTTGTTTTACCGTCAGATGTTTGAAATAATGGATCGACATATTTGTAATAATTACGTAATCGCTGGCCTGTAATAGAATCGATGCGGACATTACAGTAATAAGCAGAAAAACGCACATGCGAACCCACTGCATAGTTGCTGCCCCCTGCGAGCCCGATTGGGGTTCCGGTATTAACTTTGTCTCCAACTTTCACGAACATGGAACTGTCGGCAAAAACCTCGTATTTCCCAAATGAATTATCTGGATGGCAAACTGTTATCGAATTTTCTCCGGCCCGATATCCGTTATTGACTTTACTTTCGGTGAGCATGCACACAACCCCTTCACGGCAAGCATATACTGTGTCGCCGGCAGTAAGGGAAAATGCCCACATTATTTTAGCAGGATCATCGCTTTTGCTCAAGTCGAACCAAATAGCTTTTGTGCTTTTCCCCGGAGGCACAGGCAATTGATATACAGTGTTCTGATCGTAATTGACAGGGTAAGCACCAACACGGGTTTCGTACTTATGCTTGAAACTACCAGGGATATCAAGAATTGTACGGCGCAAAGTCATCAGTTTCACCTTCCCCGGGAAAAGGGTACAAATATAAGGCAATGGGTCAGATGTCTCGTAATTATCTAATTCAGTGAAATTTAAAAGAAACTGAACCGGATAAAAACTTGGATTTTCAACGTACATATCGTACAAGCCATCGCCAGTTTTCTGATAGCTTATTCCAATTTTTTCAACATTTTGGGCTACAATCCCCAACGGAAAGAAAGCAATAACCAAAACCAGAAATAACAACTTACAAAATTGCTTAAACCACACCTGTTTCATTTTTTCAATATTTTAATTTATTGATTATCAAACTACATTCATCAAAACAAACATTAACTATCAGTTAAAGATAACTCACCTAACGTAAAAAATCAAACCATACCATTAACAAAGAACTGATTTTTTATTCATTGGACAAACTTGAACAATACTACGGTTGCCGGGGACAAAAATTTTTAGTTCTTTTATACGCATGAACAACAAACCAACTATAAGTCCGTGGGGCTGGGTTCCCAGCCTTTATTTTGCTCAAGGACTCCCGTATGTTATTGTTATCACCGTATCGACCATTATTTATAAGAACCTTGGGTTATCGAATGCCGAAATCACGCTATATACCGGCTGGCTATATCTTCCATGGGTAATAAAACCTTTCTGGAGCCCTATTATTGACAATATTCGTACCAAACGTTTTTGGGTGGTAAGCACCCAAGTGGTAATGGGGGTACTGCTTGCAGCAACCGGACTCACGTTGCCGGCTCCAGGCTTTGTCAAATGGAGCCTTATCTTCTTTTGGCTCATTGCCTTTAGCTCGGCTACTCACGATATTGCTGCCGACGGTTTCTACATGCTGGGCCTCGACGACCATCAGCAATCGTTCTTTGTAGGCATACGCAATACCTTTTGGCGAATAGCGGCTATTACAGGGCAAGGCGGGCTGGTATATCTTTCGGGAATGCTAATCAATTCGGATATCGGGGCAAAAAAAGCCTGGATGATGTTGCTTGTTGCTACCGGGATTATTTATTTTTCAATTGGAATATATCA
This sequence comes from Bacteroidales bacterium, assembly GCA_012719495.1. Classification (GTDB taxonomy): domain Bacteria; phylum Bacteroidota; class Bacteroidia; order Bacteroidales; family Prolixibacteraceae; genus CAYMTR01. Next base: position 92,036 of record JAAYAG010000118.1, on the reverse strand, counting down.
CAAATTTTTGATGCCCCATACTTCGAGCGATGAGCCACGAAATTTACACAGTGGCAAAGAAGCACTTAGAAGATACTTCTTTACGATTCTCAATTTTTTTAGACGTAAAGGCATAATTATCTTTCTATTATTCATTTTGACCTACCGACTGGGTGAAGCCCAGCTAACAAAACTGGCAGCCCCTTTCCTACTCGATTCACAGGACAAAGGAGGATTGGCACTCACGAACGAGCAAGTTGGGTGGGCTTATGGAACAGTGGGCATGCTTGGACTTGTATTGGGCGGAATCTTGGGCGGAATAGCTGTTGCCAAACACGGGCTTAAATTCTGGTTCTGGCCAATGGCATTAGCAATTAACCTTCCTGACATACTCTATGTATATTTAGCTCATTTTCAGCCAGACAATTTCATTCTTATTCAATCGTTTATTGCCATTGAACAACTAGGTTATGGTTTTGGGTTTACCGCTTTTACCCTTTACCTGATCTATTTTGTTAAAGGCGAAAACAAAACATCGCACTATGCATTTGCCACCGGGCTTATGGCACTCGGCATGATGGTTCCTGGTATGCTTAGCGGCTGGATACAAGAAATACTAAACTATGAGAAATTTTTTGTTTGGGTACTATTGTGCACAATTCCTAGCTTTCTAATTCTTCCTTTCATCAAAATTGATAAGCATTTTGGCAAGAAAAAGGAGTGAAAAAACAATGTAGGCTGATCTACTAAAAAATTACGTGAGTGCCTGTGTTCCAATAAAAATAAAAGAATATAGGCTTAACATAAAAATTGACATAAGGAGTATCATACTCCACGTGACAATTTTTCTATTTGTAAATGTTGTATATACTTTGTGCAGGAACAAGCCAAGAACTGGCAAAAAAGGAAAGAAATAACGCCCCTGAGCTTGATAATCAAATCTATATGAATATAGATAGGACGACGAGAAAATAATACTCACCAAAAAAGCAAATAAAATAAACGACCAATAAATCAAATCTTTATCCTTTGATATAATTATCAGAACAAAAAGTAAAATTACAAATAATGCAAAAGCTATTGCAAACAACATGTAATACCAATGTGTTGCACGATATTTCATAAAACCATATACTCCGCAAAAGCTTTTAAAAGAGGTAATTATCCATCCGTTTTTCATCATGGTAAAATACGACGCAAACCTCTCTTTTCCTGAGATACCTTTTGCCAAGTGATTATTCAAATTTGTTTGTGATTGATTATAAAACACTTTTGTCCCTTCCGAAAGATCATTTTTTCCTGCATCTTCAAACGTGGTTTGCCTCAGTCCAACCACTATTAAGGCAATAACAATTACTGCAACAGGGATTCTTAGAAACTTCTTAATTGCCTGAATTGCATCAGTAAACCTGCTTTTATCTGAAAACTTAAGCGGCAAAGAAAATAAGTAGAAAAGGTAAAAAGCCGAAAAAAGCAGGTAATTTTTTTTGGAAAGCAACATTATGCCATATCCAATGCCTAATAATATTATTTTGATTATTAACACCTTATTCATCCTGCCAGTTAACAAATCAGGCTTAAAAACTTCACTAACGAAAAGTAAAACAAAAGCAATAAAGAGCGGAAAGTAATCATCGTTGACATAACTAAATAAGTACCAAACTTGAGGGGTAAAGAAAAAAGGCAAAAAAAGTAGCGACATCCTGGGGAAATACAAACAAATCAGCAAACAAAAGATTATGAGGAAAATACCAAAAAATCTAACCGATCGGAATGAATCAACATATCCATCGAACAAATTTGAAAATTTTCCGGCTAATAGATAATTTATGCCTCTATTATATACGCGTGAATAATTCCAAAGTGAATTATATGTATAAGCTCCAGTTTCTGTGTGCTTCTGAGGAGATATTGAATGTGATTTGTAAAATTCAGCTGCCATGAAATGGTCGCGCTCATCGGGCGAGGCATTAAAACCAGCCTTTAGTGCCAAATTTGAAACAATAACGACAACTACAACAAAACCACAATATATTAAGACATTATGCAAACGATATCGCCTTATAGAAAAAATATATCGATAATAATAAACCACTAGCGAAAGCAAAAAAGAAAATACAGCCAGAAGAAAAAGAATCACAAAATCAACCCTATAATTGATAACAGGCATTGCAAAAGAAAGAACAGACTTATGACCCAACGAATTGAAATAAAGAATATTTGTTATTTTATTAATGCTGATATTCTCACCCGCACGAATTGATGTCAACGGCACTTGGACAGGATGAAACCCGGGCTTCTTCACTAAAACATAACAAAGAGAAAAATTAGCATCAGTAGAATCGAAAACAACCAACACAGAATCAGTCAATTGAGGGTTAACTGGAAAATTGGCTCGAACTGTTTTGTAATTTTTTTCCAATGTATCAAACTGAACAGAATTCTTTGTCGCTTGAGCGTCGGAATGCTGTGTAAAAAAATTGACAGAAGAACTCACCGGTTTGTCAGAATATATTAGAAAAACTAATTTACTCTCCTGCAAATACATATAAATCAGCGAAATAACAAAAAAAACAAAACCTGCCAATACAGCAAAAATTAAGCGATATTTATGGCGATTACCGATTGAATTATCTGACATTTTAATCAATTAAGAATCAAAAAGAAAAGGACAGAAACACATACCATATTCATTTCTAAGCGAAAATAGATAAATTTGTGACTCAAGCGAATTAAAGATGGTTGAAAAAAATATTTTTGAAAAAATAAGCAGGCTCATCAGGCTAAGCAAACAAACCTATAAGATATTTGGATTCAGGGTATTAACAAAGGAAATTATAAGATACATCCTTCATGGCCCCTTGGAAGCACCAAGCTATGAGTTTGAAAATGAATACATTTTTCAAACTCAAGATTATTCAAAAGAAAACATTGAAAGTATCTTAAGTTCTTTTACTTTAAGACCAAAAATTTCGATCATTACCCCCGTTTACAACGTTGCCCCTGAATACCTCGACAAATGCATCGAGTCTGTTTTAAATCAGTGGTATATAAACTGGGAGTTATGTCTTTACGATGATTTTTCGTCAAAACCAGAAACAATAGATTGCTTACAAAAATGGATAGATACTGACCCGCGTATTAAAATAGGTTTTGGAAAAGAGAATCAACATATCTCGCTGGCATCAAACGAGGCAATTAAGATGGCCGATGGTGAGTTCATTGCATTGCTCGACAACGATGACGAACTTAGTGAAAATGCCCTGCTTGAGGTAGTCAGGGCGTTAAACGATAATCCAGAAATTGATTTTATCTATTCCGATGAAGATTTCATAACCCCCGAAGGCCGGTATTTTCAACCCCATTTTAAAACTGATTTTAATCTCTCGTTACTTTTATCGCACAACTATATCACCCATTTTGCCGTGATCAGACGAAAACTTGGCCACGAAATTAGCTGGTTTAGAAAAGGGTATGAAGGAGCTCAAGATCACGATCTTTTTCTGCGTATCATAGAACGTACCCGAAAAATATACCATATTCCAAAGATATTATATCACTGGAGGCAAAGCAACACAAGCACTTCGCTCAATTATAACGAGAAATCGTATGCTGACAAAGCCGCACGAAAAACACTAACAGACTATGCAACAAGGAACAATATCGAAATGGAATTGCTTGACGGGCCTGGCTTGGGAGTTTACCGCTTTAAACGCAAAATAATAACCAACGGAAAAGTAAGCATTATTGTTCCGTTTAAAGATCAGATATCATATTTAAAAGACTGCATATCAAGTATTATAGAAAAAGGAGGATACCCCAATTGGGAACTTTTGCTTATATCGAACAATTCAGAAAATAAGGAAACTTTCACTTATCTCGAAAAAATAAAAAAAAACGATCATCGCATCAAAGTCTTCGAATATAATGTGCCCTTCAATTTCTCAGCAATCAACAATTGGGCTATAGAACAATGCGAAGGCGAATACATACTTCTGCTTAATAACGACATAAAAGCCATCTCCGATGGATGGCTCAACGCAATGGTCGAACATATTCAGCTTGAAAACGTTGGCATAGTTGGGGCTAAACTCCTGTATAGCGACGACACCATTCAACACGCAGGAGTTATCATTGGTATACAAGGCGTTGCAGGTCATTCGCATAAATTTTGTCCCGATCACAGTGTAGGGTATTTTTATCGTCCGGTGGTTATTCAGGAACTATCGGCAGTAACAGGTGCCTGCTTGCTTACCAAAAAAGAATTGTGGAAAAAAGTATGTGGACTTGACGAAACAAATCTGAAAATTGCCTTTAATGATATTGATTACTGCCTCAAAATAAGATTATTAGGCTATGATGTAGTATATACACCCTATGCCAAACTATACCATTACGAATCGAAATCGCGCGGAGTAGAAGATACGCCCGAGAAACAAAAACGCTTTTATGGCGAAAGCAAGTTTATGATTGAAAAATGGAAAACGAACAGAATTCCCGATCCGTTCTACAATGTAAATCTAACACTCAAGTCGGAAGATTTTAAAATAAGAAAATAAAATATTCTGAAAAGTAAAATGCGGGAAGAAATTCTTCAATGAATATTTGCCTTAGCATATTCATAAACAACCATATCAGCACAATAAAGTGGGAAAAGTAGCTCCTTCAATCGATCATTCTTGTCGTGAATTGAATAGTTATGTTTTTGGACATTCTTCTGCAAAATTTTTGGTTTCAACTTCCATTCCATTTTATCGAATACCTCACGAACAAACTGGTCGAGTTGCTCAACAACACCTACCACATGAAATAAATTCAACGATTCGATAGCCTTCAGAGCATCTGTTTCGAGCAACATTGGAGCTGGGTTTCCTCTAAATAAATAGCGAGTTTGGCAATTATTGAATAAGCTTATTCCAATATCTGGGAGATTTCCAAAGAATTTCTCTACTGCTGATTCATCGTCGAAATCGAGACCTCGTAACAGCAAAGAGAATTGTTTAATAAATTCAGGATGCCCATTAAAAAAACTGCTTTGAGGATTCTCGCTTATATATTTTACCCAATTAATATGTGAAAGAAGTTGCTCAAATGGATCACGTAACAATGTAACTCGTAAGTATTTATCGCCGGGAAAGAAGTGCAGCATCTCGTCTACCCTCACATGTCCCGACAGCATATCATATTTCCCAGAGTCAATATTCCGGTAGTGCTCATTTCGATCATTTTCGATATGAAATCTTACGTTTGAAGAACGAAAGCCATTGGCAAGCATCTCGTTAACCGACGTTCCTGCTGTTTTCGGAATATGTAGAAAAAACAATTTATTATAACGCAAGTCAGTGTCTGAATTTATCATTTTTATATGAGTACGTTTTACTAATATTCGGCCAACACTTCATCGGGCGTGCCAATTTTCACTACTTTCCCCTTATCGAGCAACATAACCCGATCGCAATATTTTTTAATTGAATCCATTTGATGACTCACATGGATAATTGTTTTTCCCTTAACAAAACGGTTATGGAACAATTCATCTGCCTTTTTTTTGAAATTTTGATCGCCCACACCACCAAAAAATTCATCCATAAGAAAAATATCGGCTTCGGCATTAACAGCAATAGAAAACATCAACTTGCTTTTCATGCCCGAAGAATAATATTTGACCGGTGTATCGGCAAATTCCTCCAACTCGGCAAAAGCAATCATTTCGTCCATTTTCGATTTAATTTCTTTAATAGAAAGACCTAAAACAGAAGAATTTATCATTATATTTTGCCGGGCTGTAAGTTCGTTGTTGAAGCCCATGCCCAAAGCCAGCCTCATTGCTTTCCCATCAATAGTAACTTTTCCGCCTTTGTCGGGAGGAATTGCTTCATTCATAATTTGAACAAGTGTCGATTTTCCACTTCCATTGCGTCCAATTATTCCAAAGAATTCTCCTTTTTTAATTTCAAGGTTCACATTTTGCAGCGCCTTTAATTTTCGCGCTCCTTTACCCGAAAAAAGGGAAAAAAAACGTTCACGAATTGTATTTCCACGATCGTGAATCACATAGGTTTTATTAATATTTTCGAGTTTTATAGCGATATCGTTGCTCATGTTCGTGCTTATTGCTTAAAGAAATTCAAGTGCTTTCTTCGATTTGTACTTCATGAAAAAATAGCCGCTAATGGCAATAAATGCCGAAATAAGAAGGGCTATTGATAAATATTTTAAATCGGGCATTTGGTTTTGCAACGTCACCTGTCGAACTTGTACCACAAAGGCGGTCAAAGGGTTATACATCATAAACTCATACCCTTCAAATATTATTTTATAATCCCAAATGATGGGTACTGTCCAAAAGCCGGCCATAATTACAATTGACCAAAGATGGTCAAGATCGCGAAGGAAAATATATAATGTGGCCAAATAAAAACAAACGCCAATAGTGAACATGGCCAACCCAATCCAAATTGGAATAATCCATAACAACGTTAACGAAAGACTATTGTGAAAAAACGCCAATGAAAAAGCCAGAAAAATCAAAAAATTAATAAAATAACCCCAGAATTTACTTAGTATCAACGACCAAAAGAAATCGATTTTAGGTAAGTCGATATTCTGAAGGATATACCGTTGCCTCTGAAAGAGCGTGATAGCAGATTTTGAAGCCTCTGCAAAAAATTGCCAAGTGATAATTCCCGTAAAAAGATATAAGACAAAAGAGGTATCGCGCTGTTTGAAAATAAGATACGAAAAAGCAAAATAGTATATTACAATTTGAAGAAAAGGGTTCAAAAAAGCCCAAAGTATTCCCAACTTCGACCCGTAATAGCGTACAAAATAATCGGTATTGGCAAATAGATATATGCGTTCCAGTCTGTTTCTTAACGCTTTATTAATTGTAATTGGCATTATTCCTTTTCTATGTTTTGCCGGTAAAAATAATAAAATCTTATACTTTTATAGCTTGAAAAAATCAATTATATTGTAAACCCTCAGGGTAAGGTAATTAGAAGTTGTTTTTAAACATCTAAGATGCAGCATTTACAATGAAAGAATTCTTAAAATCAACATCATAAATCGCCAATGTGTAATACTAAAAAGATTTTAGTGCTTGGTACAGGCAACGCTCAACTCGATCTGATAAAATACTTAAAACAAAAAGGACACATAGTAGTTGGGCTCTCGAACACGTCACAGCATAGTGTAAACCAAATTATTGATAAATTTTATCCTATTGATATAGTAGACAAAGAGAAAGTTTGCACCATTGCGCAAGAGGAAAATGTTGATCTAATCTACTCAATTGGTTCCGACCTAGCAATGCCATCTGTTGCTTATGCCAGTCAACAACTGGGGCTTCCCTGTTTCCTTTCTGGTTGTTGCGCCGAAATAATGCAGAACAAAACGTTATTCAGAAAATTTCTGGCAGAGAACAAAATATGTGCAGTTCCTTTCATGAAAGCCCAAACGAGAAACGAACTCTCACAATGGAAAATTTTCCCAGCAATAATAAAACCTGCCGACAGTCAGGGGCAACGCGGAATTTTTAAAGTAGATGCCCCGCAGGACTTAGAAAGAGCATTCGAACAAGCCAAATTGTTTTCGAGAACCCAAACAGTAATTATCGAAGAATTTATTCAAGGCAAGGAAATTTCACTTAATGGCTACATGGTTAACGGCATTCTAAAATATTCATTCATAAGCGACAGGCAAACAGTCAATAACAATTCGGTAGGAATTGTCATTGGGCACCACTTCCCTTCACAAATGCCTCAAGAATTTCAAACAAAAGCAGCAACCATGGCCCAACAAGTTGCATCAAAACTAAACTACCTGAATGGACCAATCTATTTCCAAATGATTTATAATGAAAGTGATGTTCAACTAATTGAAGGAGCTCCCCGACTCGACGGCTGTCACATCTGGAGACTTATCGAACATCGATATCGGGTTAATTTACTCGATATTAGTATCGAACATTTGTTAAACAACACTCCACCCAATAAAGAAATAGCTGAAACCGGAAAACAAATTGACTCCATCATCTTTTTCCTTGAAGAACCCGGAACTGTTTTCAACAAAGAAAAGTATGACTATAACCGCGCAGAAAACAGTTATTACGAATTGTATTACAACAACAAAGAAACGGTTCGCCCGGTAAATGGTATATTGGAAAAAGTTGGCTATCAAATTATAAGCAGCAACGCATGAATAAAAGAAAAATTGCGATAACCGGAGCCACAGGTTTTCTTGGAAGAGCGTTGGTAAACGAGTTTTCAATGGATAAAAGCATAGAAATGTACCTCTTTTCCACTTCTGAAAAAAAAATCAAGGACACATTTCCGAATGTAATAAATGCCTTTTTTATTGAAACTGATTATTCAATAGAATCCCTTAATAGGTCCTTCACAAACTTCGACACGGTAATTCATTTAGCGGCTAAACGTCCATTTTCAGAAAATAGCGAAGAAGACTTCAGCTGTAACAGCACTATCACAAAAAACCTGTCAGAGGTTTGCGATAAGATGAACGTGAATTTTTTCATAAATGCATCATCACAAAGTGTTTACAATCACAAAAAAAACAACGTTCCATTCTGTGAAAATGAAATCCCCCACCCTGTAAATGCCTATGGAGAAAGCAAATTGGCGTGTGAGAAAATATTGGAAAAACACTCAACGAATTTAGTTAACCTTCGTTTTGGACAATTATTTGGATATGGAGATGAGAAAAAGTTTTTTTTTACACAAATGATCAGTAACGCGAGGGCTGGTAAACCCATCATCCTTTGGGGCAATGGAGGAGGCGGACGCGATTATTTATATATAAAAGATGCCGTAGAGATAATAAAATTAGCAGAAAATAAGAGAATTATCGGAACCTTCAATGTTGGTAGCGGAACTGCAATAAGTTTTAAAGAACTAGCTGAACGCTGTGTAGCAATTGTTGGCAACGAGCAATCATCTATTATTATGGACTCAACAAAAATTGAAGACACATCGGTAAGGGTAATGAACATCGAAAAGCTGAAGAATGCATTTTGTTGGCGACCAAAATTTTCGTTGGAGCAAGCACTTATCGACATGAAAAAAAGTTTTTAATAGTAAAGACATCACACATGAAGTACTTAAAATATAACCTTCAACAAGCCATTCGATTAATTGCCCAGATGATCGTTGATAAACGTGTATTTAATCTGCCAATACTATTTTCAATTCGAATGGTAACGTATAAAACACTATTTTCCATTGGAAAAGGTGGCTTTATTGGCGAGCATGTATTTTTCGACCGCGAACACAGAAAACAAACTGGCTCTTTAAAAATTGGAAATAATGTATTAATATCCAGAAATGTACACATCGATTATACCGGATTTGTTGTTATAAAAAATAATGTTTCGATAGGCAATGGCGTAGAAATACTGTCGCACTACAGAGATTTGGAAGAACGGGAGAAAGGCAAGGATGTTAACATCCAAACCTCATTGCTTATTGAAGAAGGTGCATATATTGGTACTCGAACGGTAATTCTTGCTTCTTGCAACCGAATCGGTAAAAATGTCAGGATTGGGGCATGTTCTGTAGTAACAAAAGACATTCCCGACAATGTTATGGTAGCGGGCGTACCTGCTAAAATTATAAAAGAAGTATAAAAAAGATGCCAAAAACCATAAAAACTATATTGAAGCTAACCCTCACGCTAGCAATATTCTATTTCCTGTTCAGGAAATTCAACATTAAAATTTCAGTGATATTTGAGCATGTAGAATGGTTCCCATATATCATACTTGGAGCTTTAATCCGATTGGTGGTTATACCCGTAATTACCATTAACCGATGGAAGATGTTCCTTAAAGTTTCAGGTATTGAAGAAAAGTTTTTTTCACTACTTAAAATCAGTTTTACATCATCGTTCCTTGGGGTTATCCTGCCTTCGTCTCAAGGAAGCGATGTTATGCGAATGTATCTTATCGAAAAAAGGCATAAGAGCGAGTCTAATACATTAACCCCAAGCAGCTCGGTACTTATAGAACGGATGATTGGGTTTATTTTACTGGCACTAACCGGGTTATGTTGCAGCATTCTAATTCCGAATTTCGCACAAAAAGAAAAAGTAGTTTTCATCATTGCTGCAATCAATCTATTTATCTTGGCTGTAGTGATTTTTCTCACGAACAAAAAAATTTACAAGCTGGTTTCAAGATTCTTGTTAAAAATAACGATTTTAAAGAAGGCTTTCGCCTTTGTCGAGAAATCCCACCTTTCATTGGTAACCTTTCCCTACCAAAAAATTCTCTTTCCATCGGTATTCCTCATTCTTTTATTGCAGCTATGCACAATTACAATCGCGTATCTTGTATTTTTGTCATTTGGTATCCAATTACCTTTCTATCAACATATTTCGTTCTATCCAATAATTGTAATTTTATCAGTCATACCACTATCAATTAGTGGATTAGGACTTCGTGAAGGCTTTTTTGTATATTTTTACTCAATGGTAGGTGTTCCTCCCGAAATCGCCATAGGAGTATCGTTAGTCAATTATACAATTGAAACGCTTCTGGCGGTTGGCGTTGGGGGTGCAATCGTACTTTTTGACACACTCAAAACAAAACAAAATATACAAAGCAATTAATACAACAAACTATATTGCAGATTTCTATATTATTAGCCGTTAAAAAAAAGCCTCACACTATCACAAATGTAATCAACATCCTTATCTGTTAATCTGTAATAAAGAGGCAACCTTACCAGCCTTTCAGAAAATAATTCGGCATAGAGCAATGTTTCTTTCTTTTTCGATAACGACAAATAATAGGCCGATGAATGCAATGCCTGATAATGAAAAACAGCATGTATTGAACGTGTTTCAAGAAAATCTATTAAATGCTTACGCTCTTCGGGCGAAGCACAAACCAACCAATACAAGTGCCCGTTACAAGTAGCATAAGTAGGAATGTGTGGAATTCCGATTGAAACGTTCTTTGCCAACTCTGAGAAAAAAGAATGATAACGGTTCCAACTATCAACTCTTTTTTGTTGTATTTCATCAATCTTCTGAACCTGAGCAAAAAGCATGGCGGCCAAAATATCTGAGGGAAGGAACGAACTTCCGGTATCGACCCATTCATACTTATTCACTTGGTTCCGAAAGTATTCTGCTCGGTTTGTTCCTTTTTCCCAAATTTTCTCGGCACGGGCAATATATTTTTTATCGTTTACCACCAACATTCCCCCTTCGCCACAATGAATGTTCTTTGTTTCGTGGAAAGAGAAACACCCCAAATGCCCAATACTCCCAAGTGGTTTGCCATTGTAAAAACTTTCAATGCATTGAGCCGCATCTTCAATAATCACAAGATTGTAACGGGAAGCAATTTCCATAATATAATCCATGTTGCAGGCAATCCCAGCATAATGCACCACCACAATTGCTTTTGTTTGTCGGGTTATTTTTTCTTCAATTTGGGTTTCATCCATCCCGGGATGTTGAGAGCAACTATCAACAAACCTTAATGTTGCACCTTGTCGGGCAAAAGCAAGCGCTGTTGAAACAAAAGTATAAGAAGGAAGAATAATTTCATCGCCCTTTTGAATATCCAATAGTAATGCACACATTTCCAAGGCATCGGTGCACGAAGTAGTAAGAAAACAACGACCTAAACCATACTTTTCTTCAAAAAAACTATGACACAACTGAGTATAAAATCCGTTCCCAGAAACATGGTTTCGTTGAAATGCATCTTTAATATAAACATACTCGTCGTCGCTATGGAAAGGTTGGTTGAATGGTATTCTATCGGGCATTTTCTTTTCGTTTATGACTATTTGAACCAAATATATTACATTTAGCTATCTTTTAATAGAAAAGAACAATTTATGAACACATACTCTATTATTGTTCCTGTTTTCAAAAGCAATGAAAGCCTTTTTGTTCTGTCAGAACAAATTAGCGACATGCAAGTACAATTAGCATGCACTTTCGAATTAATATTGGTTAACGATAGTCCTTGGTACACCGAAACGTGCAATGCATTATCTGAAATTGAAAAAATGTATCCGTTTGTGAAAGTTGTCACGCTGTGGAAAAATCAAGGTCAACAGATTGCCCTTCTGACCGGACTTTTATTCGCCACCGGAAAATATTGCATCACTATGGATGACGATCTTCAGCACCCTGTATCCGAAATATCCAAACTGATCCGTTCAATGGACGAGCATCCTCAGATAGATGCCATTTTTGCTTGCCCTCCATACCACCAAAAAAAACACAGCCACTGGAGAAACCTTGCCAGTGCAACGATGAACAAAATAGATACTTTTTTCCTGAAAAAGCCTAAAGGATTGAATAAATCAGCCTTTAGGATTATGCGAAAAGAATTGGCAATAAAGCTTACAAATAACTATAATGCAATGCCTTCGGTCTCGAGCCTAATCATATATCACACCCATCGGTTGATGAATATTGAAGTTGATCATTCTCCCCGTCAGTTTGGCAAAAGCAATTATACCCTTCGTAAAATGATCAGCTTGGCACTAAATGATTTGATACATTATTCATCTTTGCCGCTAAAAGTTCTTGGCGTTGTCGGCTTTGCTGGTTTTTTGTTTTCAATCATCTTTATACTAATTACCCTGATAAGAAAACTTTTCTTTGGTATTGCTTTTCCCGGATACGCATCAATTGTCACTCTCATCAGCTTTTTTGGGGGCTTAAACCTTTTAGCCATCGGAATTATTGGCGAATACTTAATACGAATAATCAAAGAACAACAAAAACCATCGCTCAGCGATTTAGTTCGACCTAAATAAAGCAATACCGATGAATAGAGTTACAATAGAACCATTAACTTGGGATTCAGAATTATTTGGATACCCAGTTGGCAAAATAAATTTATCAGACAACATATACACTAACAAACAAGAACTTAACACTTTGCTGCGTAATTCAAAATACTCTTTGATTTATATTTTTACTGCTCACAATCAACAAGAAACTGAAAAAGAAATAGTCTCATTAGGAGGGAAAAAGGTTGATGAAAGGATTATTCTCTCAAAAAACACAGAAGAATACTCTTCTTTTCAAAACCAAATTATCGACTATTCAGAGAACAATCCCAATAAACAACTCATAGAACTTGCCCTACTATCTGGCCATCTTTCGCGCTTCAAAACAGATACTGAATTCATCAATAATGAATACAACTTATTGTATAACAAATGGATAGAAAACTTATTAGCCGACAATAAATTTACGAGGATTTTTGTAGCAAAACATAAAGCCGAGATTGCAGGAATGATCACTATGACCCAAAAAAATGAAATAGCCACTATAGGTTTGCTAGCTGTCGACAAAATGTACCAGAGAATGAATTTAGGCACCGAATTGATAAAAAAAGCTGATACTGAAGCCTGTTTGATGAAATGTTCGAGAATTTCAGTGGCTACACAGGGGAAAAATACTGCTGCAACAAATATTTACGTAAAATGCGGATTTTCAATTGATTCAATCATCGATGTCTATCACCTGAGAAACTCACGCTGAACTGATAGGAACAACCAACCGAAAAACTTGGAAACCAAATCGGGATAAGTATTACCTTTGATGTACTTAGTTTTAAAAAACACTTGAAAAAAATACCTGTCATAATACTAAACTGGAATGGGTTCGACGATACGGTTGAATGCGTTGAATCATTACTCAGGCAAAGTTTCCAAGAATTCACCATTTACCTGATCGACAACAATTCAGATAACGAAGAATTTGAAAAACTCAATCAAAAATATGCCCTAGACCCACGCATTATACTAAAAAAAAATACGACAAACCTGGGCTTTACCCTCGCCCATAATCAGGTTTTCGAAGAACTTATCAACAGAGATTTTGAATTCATTGCCCTTCTTAACAACGATGCCGTTGCCGACGACCATTGGCTCGAAAACATGTATTTATCAGCCAATGAATCAAATGCAGACATTACGGCCTCTCTCATGCTGAATTATTTTGACCATTCACTGGTCGACAGCGCAGGTTTATTCCTGCTTAGTTCTGGCGAGATCCTCCCCTTCGGACATGGACTTCGACAAGAAAAGTTGTCACTAAAAACTGAAAAAATTGTTGCAGCATGCGGTGGAGCCTGCCTGTACCGAACTCAATTACTTCGTGAAATAGGCATTTTTGATACTTATTTTTCAACCGGTTACGAAGATGCAGAGTTTGGATTACGAGCTACTATTGCCGGAAAAAAAGTTACTGTTGCCAGCAATGCATTGGTTTATCACAAAATTAGTCGCTCGGTATCTAAAGTGTATAACCAACAAAAAGCCCGGAAAATCCAAGAAGACATTAATTATACCTACTTAAAAACCATGCCTCTTTTATTTGTGATTATTAACTCATTAATCAATTTAATTCGCTGGTTTTTCATAATTCTTTTGCACATTCTAACCTTGCGCTTCAAGTATGTAGGTACACAATGCCAAGCCATGACAACAACTTTGACTCAATGGAACGATATCGTCAGACAACGTAAGAAAATTGCCCAACTCAGGAAAATTAGCTCATGGCAAGTATTAGAAAGACAAACTTTTGTACTAAGTCTGGATATTAAGCGGTTTAGCAATTATATCCTGAAAAACAGACCGAATCAGTTCGAAAAATATTCAACCAGTGAAGTCTAATGAATTGAACATTGACGAAAATGAAACGAGTAGTAATAATAGCCGATTGTATTGACACCCAAAATGCAGGTATTCAATCATATACACGAAATATGATCAACGCATTAAGCATGCTGCCCGATATCGAACTATTTTGCGTGCGGATAAAATCACCAAATAACGATATACTTAAAAACCAAATAGTTGTTAAACCAGTATTGCCATTTCTGACCAAGGATCCCTTTCGTTTGTTCTTCAAACTTCCATCCGTTATTCGAAAATTAAAGCCCGATATTGTTATTGAACCGGCCCACATGGGGCCATTCAATTTACCCGCTCCCATTAAAAGAGTTACAGTAATTCACGATCTTACACCAATAAAATATCCCAAGTGGCATACTTGGTTCAGCGCTACAATGCAACGTTTATTTTTACCCCATATTCTGCGAAAAGCGACAATGGTAATTACCAATTCAAACAATACCAGTTTCGATTTAACTGATTGCTATCCATTTACAAAAGGTAAAATTTCCCGCATATATCCCGCTTCTGATCCATATTATTCCATTAAACCCAATGAACAAATATCAGCAAAAGCTCCCTTCTTTCTTTCGGTAGGAACTCTGGAGCCAAGAAAAAACCTCAATATGTTGCTCGATGCCTACTTATTATTCAGGCATAAAAGCGAGTATACACACAACCTAATCATTTGCGGGGCAACAGGTTGGAAAAGCCAGAACTTCTTCAAGAAACTCAATAACCATCCTTTCAGAAACGACATTGAATTAAAAGGATATGTACCGAAAGAAGAACTGAAAGAACTATATAAAACCACAGCAGCTTTTGTGTACCCATCGCTATACGAAGGATTCGGATTTCCGGTAGCAGAAGCACTTAATTGTAATGCAACATGCTTTGTGTCAAACACGTCTAGCTTGCCCGAAGTGGGCGGAGATTCAGTTTTCTACTTCAATCCCGATTCAGCGGAAGAGCTTTTTACACTTTTTGTTGCTGCAGCCTCAGAAAGTCTGCCTGCCAAGAATAAATGCCATAATGCTTTCACAATAGAAAGTTTCTCAAAAGAACTAGGAAAAGCCATCCAATCTTTACAATAATCAACTTACTTTGTTCCATGGATTTAACATCAATAAAAAAGAATTGGGAAGGATTTGCAAAAACCGACCCCTTTTGGGCAATACTAACAGTGAAAAAATACTCAGGAAACAAATGGGAACCCAAGGCATTTTTCGCGACTGGAGAAAATGATGTAAATAGCTGGTTTTCTGAATTTACTGAACTTAAAAAATGTAATACCGAGAAAGCCCTCGACTTTGGTTGCGGGGTTGGCCGATTAACCCAAGCGCTGTGTCTTCGTTTTGCCAGGGTTGATGGTGTGGATATATCAGAAACAATGATCGAATTGGCCAGAAAACATAATAATTACCTAGAAAGGTGCAAATATTTCGTAAACGATCAACCCAACTTATCAATATTCCCCAACAAATCTTATGATTTGGTTTGCTCGCACATCACCTTGCAACACATACCTAAAGATCATATATTTAGCTATATCGATGAATTTATCCGCATAACAAAACCCCATGGCTGCATTCTTTTCTCACTACCTTCTAAACCTCCCTTTTGGTACCGAACAGCAGCAATGCTAATTCCCAGTTTCATAAAGAATTCTTTACGACGTATAATTTTTAACACCAATTATGTTATGGAAGTGAATTGGGTAAACCGGAAAAAAATTGAAGACCACCTGAAAAAAAGAAACCTACAAGTAACTACTTATAAAGACTATTCGACCGGTAGAAATTGGGAAGGATATTTCTATCTGTGCATTAAATAATCATTTTCATAATACACATTTTCGATATTAATAGATATCGTGCCTTTCGGTTTGACACAAATTGTAATAATATTACCTTTATATTCAGAAACAGAAAAAAATGAAGAAGAATTTGCTTATTATGGGCATGATACTTACCGTATTTATAGCCCACGCCCAAAGTTATGTGACTCGTACCGGACACATCAACATTAAATCGGCCAATAATGTACAGAATATTGTAGCAGATAATTACCAGGTAGCATGCCAAATAAATGCACAAAACGGTCAAACCAAGATTATTGCCCTCATTAAATCATTTGACTATCAAGTTGGTGCAATGAATCGGCTAATGAACACCCGTGACATTGACGTTTCAGACTTTCCTCGTATTACCTTCGATGGCAAAATCATCAATATCGACAAAATAAACATCTTAAAACAAGGAAAGTACAACATTCATTTATCAGGGAAATTTTTCATTTGGGACGAAACTAGTCCGGCCGAAATTGACGGAATACTGACTGTTAAAGCCGACGGGAGTGCCGAGTTAAAATCGAACTTCATCATCGGAATAGAACGCCTCGACACTAAAAAAATAGATGCATTGATGCGTCAGAAACTTCCCAAATCGATTAATCTTCCGGCCAACAGTCTGGGTATTTCAAAGAATGTTCAGATTTCGGCTACGGCTATACTTACACGGCAATAATCAAAACAAAAACAGGACATTGCGATGAAAAAATTTATAAAAACAATACTCTTCATTGTCATAGCAGTCATTGTTGTGTTTATTGGCAGTTACCTCTACCTTAGATACATGCCAGCAAAAAGCATCGACAAACAACCAGCTGACTATACCCTAACTGCCACAGCTTTAGCAAACGAGTACAATATGGCTCTTGAGAAATCGGACAAAAAATACATTGATCGGATTATTACCGTAAGTGGCACCATTTCAAACATTAGTACCGACCAGAACCAAGCCCCAGTATTTATTCTAAACGATGGAAATGCGGATGCAGGCGTGCTTTGCACCATTGATCAGGCATCGGCTAAAAAAGCATCGGCCTACACGATGGGCGACAAAGTTACCGTTAAAGGGATATGTACCGGAATGCTTTTCGAGGTAGTGCTCAACAAGTGTATAATCATCGATTAACAGGTTGCGATGCACATTCTGTTTGTCACCGATTTTTATAAGCCTCATGTAGGCGGGGTCGAGAAACTTTTCTCTTCGCTGGCCGAAACTTTGGTGACCGATGGAAATGAAGCAACATTCATTACCTGGAAATACAACAAACAACTTCCTGCTAAAGAAACAATTAAAGGAGTAACCATTTATCGCATCGCAGCACCGGCACGATTACTCTTTTCTCTCATTGCATTACCACAAATCATAAGACAGGGTCGTCACGCACAAATTATCCATACCTCAACCTATAGCGCAGCAATTGGGGCCTGGCTTGCAGGAAAACTGCTTGGTAAAAAAGTAATTATCACTGTTCATGAGGTTTGGGCTAGCTTATGGCTAAAAATGCCCTTCCTTTCGAAACCATCCCGATGGGTTTTCAAAGGCTTCGAAAAATGGTTATTGAAGTTGAGCTTTGACCACTACGTTGCAGTATCTGATTTCACCCGAAAAACATTAGAAAACAACGGAATAGCAAAACAAAAGATAACCCGGATTTACAATGGAATTCTTTATGATTTACCGCTATGGAAAAAACCGGGGCAACCGTTCACTTTTTGTTTTTTTGGAAGGGCTGGTGCATCAAAAGGCCTTGATATTCTGATTGATGCAACTAAAGAAATGCAGCAAAAAAATACTCAAATCAGATTCAAGTTTATTGTGTCGCCTCAAATACCACGCATTTTCAAAAAGATAAAGCACGAGATTTGTAATGGTAAACTTTCCACAAGCTCTATATTCTTATCACAACTACCACACGAACAACTCATTAACGAATTATTAACGAGCCACTGTGTAATAATTCCGTCATTGTGCGAAGGATTTGGATTTACAGCTGTAGAAGCTTGTTCCATGAAAATTCCACTCATATCATCGGGACAGGGATCACTTCCCGAGGTCGTTTCGGGCAACATCATTACCATGGATGAGTACTCACCTCAAGGCCTCATCGATGCCATGCAAAAAGCAATTGACGGGAATTTTGAACATATCGAAGATAAAAAATTTACCGTGGAGACTTTTGTTGAGAACCACAAACAATTATATTACAACATTCTGCAAAACAATAAATAAAAAATAAGCGTTAAAGAATCATGGCAACATTTAAAAACAAATTCCCGGTACAGGTACGCTTCAGCGATGTTGATGTTATGGGACATGTTTCCAATACTGTGTATCAAAACTACTTCGATGCAGGCAAGCTTAATTATTTTGAAGAAGTACTTCCCGAAATGGACTTTGTTACAATTGGAATTGTAGGGGCATCAATAAAAATTGATTATCTGAAACCTATCTTTATGAAAACTCGCATTTTAGTAGAAACCAGAGTGGCTCAAATCGGGACAAAAAGTATTACCATGGAACATTGCATTATCGACGAACATAGCGGAGAACTGCTTTCAACCTGCCATGCTGTTATGGTTTGTTTCGACTTGAAAGAGCGGCTAAGCATTCCCATCCCCGAAGAGTGGAAAAAGAAAATTGCTACATACGATGAAAACGTAGTCATAAAATAATCAGACAATTAATTATGAAGAAATTTTTCATCTATTTGAAAGATTTTCACAAAGGATATTTCTCATCTAAAATATATGTGTGCTTTTCGGTCTTTGTCGCCATCCTAATTGCAATAAACTACAAAATTGACTTAGAAAATTCGTATATCGACAGTTTCTACGGTAAGCCCATACGCTCCTTACTTTATTTTGCCCTACACGCTGTTGCTTATTATGGGGTTATTGCTATTATTTTTCTATTTAGCCAGAAGAAACCTTTACTTTCCGGTTCTTTCTGGTTGAAAAGTTCGTTAGGCCTACTAATTCTGGCCATCGATCGTTCAATATTTCCAATGATTTCAGATTTTGTTCTGAACGAAACCCCACAACAAGCTTATAAGTTTTGGTATAAAATACTTTTCAATACTTATGGCTTTATCACAATCTTATTTATGCTCATTATTCTAAAATTAATTTTCGACAGAAAGGAAGATTTTGGCATCTATGGGTTACGTTTTAACAAGGTCGATTTTAAGCCCTACCTGATCATGCTGCTTGGAATGGTTCCAATTATTTATATAGCCTCGCTCCTGCCCGATTTTATTTCCTACTACCCTCTTTACAAAAGAACAGGAGGCGCTTCATTTGCAGCTTATTATAACATACCAGAAATTTTCAGCAAAATATTCTACGAAACCATTTACGTTTTCGACTTCATCAACACCGAAGTGTTGTTCCGTGGATTTCTGATCATTGGCCTAGCCAAGTTTCTTGGAAAAGATGCCATTTTACCAATGGCTGCAACCTATGCCGCATTACACTTTGGAAAACCAATTGTAGAAACCATAAGTTCAATTTTTGGAGGCTATTTGCTCGGAATTATAGCGCTATACAGTCGCAACATCTGGGGCGGGGTTTTTATTCATGGAGGAATCGCATTTCTGATGGAAATCTTTGCTTTTGCCCATCAATAAATGTAATTGAACACGAAAAACCCACATTATGAGATCATTCAGTTCGTAGGAGCCGGAACTTTCTGCTTCAACTGTTTAATCAAATCAATATTTTTAGGGATAGAGTTGTTTTTGCTAATCGTATAGGCCTGTTCAAGTATACTGATCGCCTTGTCATATTCAAACCGGTTTACATAGATATTCGACAAAAGCATCATTGATTCTGCATGGTTTGAGTCGATATTCAATGCCGAATTCAGGTACTTTTCAGCCTCGTTCTTGTTATTAAGAGAGAATTGAGCCTTCCCCATAAAATGATGAGCCTGAGCATTCCTTGGATAGGCAGCAAGCCATTTTTTTGCCACATTGGCAGCCTGCAAAAAGTTACTTTCATTAAAATACAACATAAACAAAGCCTCGCGGGTCTTATGGTCTGCCGGATTCATAACCAACAAATCGTTAAAATATTTCGCCGACTCTTCTATGTTTTTACGTCCAGCATTGTACGCTGCCATAACCCGTAATGCCTGACTCTTAAACTCAGGATTATCAGAATTGGCTAGAATTGAAAAGCACGAAATCGCCTTTTCATTTTGTTGCGTGGCAAGATATGCAGCCCCCAAATCCAACAAATTTTCTTCATGGCTAGGAGCTATTTCGCGAGCGGTTTCAAAACAGTTAATTGCTTCTGGAATAGAGTAATCGCCTTGCTCGAAATACGTTTTTCCTAGTGCCATCCATCCGCGAAGATGCTTAGGATGTTTTTGGGTCACATCTTTCCACACGCGAACTGGCTCATTGAAGAGGTTGTTTCGGGCAATAGTGGCTCCACAAAGCAAACATAAAACCACAACGACTACCGGCTTTAGCAGAGGTTGATTTCGGCTAAAAAAATATCGATCGGCCAATGCCAGTAAAACCAAACTAAAACCAGCTAATGGCAAGTACATTCGTTGGTCGAACATTGGATCGGTAATAGGAAAAATCGATGATTCGATGAAAAGCGTAATATATATCCACAAAATTCCAAACGATATGAGTGGCTCTTTTTTAACCATGTATATGGAAAAACCAAGCATCGCAAGATTAAACAATGCTCCCAATAAACTCCAAACATTAAAGAAGCCATCAACAATTTTCACCCCTTGGTCGATACTTAGCCCAATTGGAAGCAACATGAGTTGAAAATAGCGGGGAATTACCTGCATTTGAGTAGCCAGATAATCGACTCGTGAAATAGAGGCATTCTCGGTAGGAAGACCAACGAGAACCAACGCGGCTGCCAAAGCAACAATTCCCACAGCAAGCATAGAAATCAAGTACGTACGATAAATCTTTCCACCCTTATTTCTAATGAAGAAAAACTCGACCAACAGGAAAACAACAGGAAAAACAACTGCATTTTGCTTTGAAAGAAGTCCTAATACTCCAGCCAGTATTGCAGCGCAATAATAAAAAAAACCCTTTCTGAAATCAGCTTGCCGCACATGTTCCAGCCTTCCGTAAGTATATAACAATACTGAAAGAATGAGAAACATTCCGGCCAAAGAAGTCATACGTTGAATAATATAGGTAACCGACTGTATTTGTGCCGGATGAAGTAGGAAAAAGAGTGTTGCAAGTAGCGGAAGCCAGCTTCTTCGTGTCGAAGAATTTACCTCAGGAAGCATGCGTAACCAATAAAATAAAAACAACCCGGAGAGAAAATGAATGAAAACATTCAGCAAATGATACCCAAAAACGTTTTCCCCGCCAAAATGATAATTAACAGCAAGGGTAAACAATGAAAATGGACGTTGATTGACATTTAGCCAAAACGAAAGATCGTTAAAAACAGTAAACGAGTGAATGTTTGCCCGGTTAAGAATCTGGTTATAATCATCAAACAAAAACGGAACAGTAAAGCTATTGAAATAAGCCAGAAAGGTTACACACAAAAAGAAAAGAGGAAAAAACAAAGGCTTCGAGGCCAAATTTTCCAACCCGTTATTTTTCTTTTTCGATAAAGACGGTTTCAGATTCTTCTGATTTTGATATATTTTCTGATTTTTTTTGCTCATCTGCTACTTTATTTTTTTCAATATCTAGTTTCAACAAAGCCACTTCCTGAACCAAAATTTTAATCCGTTCAGCTTGCTTTGATATAATTATCGAAAACTCTATTAAGAGTAAAATTATGCCAATTAAAAGAATGATAAAAAGGACCGACGGGGCATAGGCAATTCCTACAATGGCTGAAATTTTATCGATCCCTTCGCGCCAAAACGAAAAGATAACAAAGACAAGCGATACTGCTAACCATATAAGCGAATATTCAGTCTTAAGCTTCTTTCGCCTGACAAGGTTTAGTACCCCTATAAAAATAAGGAGACTGGCAAAAATCGATATAATTTGTATTCTGTCCATTCCAAAATTACATTTCTCTCGGCCTCAAGCTGGCCATAATCATCGAAATTACAACTTTAAACATGTAATACGGGCCTTGAAAAATCGAAATCGAAGATACCCCACCCTGCCGGGAATACATTTGTGTAAATACTTCTTTTATAACAAATTTGTTACGCGCCAAAAGAACAACAATTTCTGGTTCTGGGTAATCGACAGGGTATTCACGTTTAATAAATTGTAAAGCCTGCCGGTTAAAAGCCCTGAACCCCGAGGTGTGATCACGAATCCGTTTTCTAATTAAAAGAATACTGAGAAATTCAAATACCCTTATTCCAATCCGTCGAAGAAAATCGGTGCCTTGCATCTTAGCATCACCAACAAACCGCGACCCGATGGCGACATCACACTCACCCGATAGTACCATGTTTACCAGCACATTAACATCTGAAGCTTTGTGTTGCCCATCAGCATCAAATTGCAGGGCACAATCGAAATTATTCCGTGTAGCATAACGCAAACCAGTCTGTACCGCACCACCAATCCCTAAATTAACCGGCAAATCGACCACAACAGCTACCCCCGTAGTTTTGGCGAGCTGAGAAGTAGAATCGGTTGACGCATCATTCACTACAAGAATTTGGTAATCAGGACACTCTTGTTGCAAGCTCTCAAGTACCTGAACGATTGTAGCTTCCTCATTATAAGCAGGTATTATAATTAATACGTTAGGCTTCATGTCATACTTTGAAACGTGAAACTACAAAAAAATATAAAGCGAATACCAATCCATCAGTGAGTTTATAAGAAAAAAAAAGCCTCCTGAATTATTCCGAAGGCTTTTCAATGTATTCAATACTGTATTATTTCTTTCTTCTTTTCAGAAAAATGCCACCACCAATAAGGCCCAAACCCAATACCGAAGCAATAAGTGGCACTGGTACGGCAAATGGGTCGCCAAGACCTGCAGGAACAGGAGCCTCGGGCGCTGTGCCATAACCAGCAGAATGAATAGTTACCCAAGTTTCGTTCGGGTCAACTTCAACATTCAACCAACCATAATAATGATCGGTACCTGCTGAAAAATATGTTCCAATATACCCCGAATACACCCCGTCTTGCGTAGTGGCTCCAAGAGATGGAGATTTAAAGTTGGGCTGCCCCATAATCAAACCACCCAATCTCCAAGACATTTCTTCAGGAAGTGTAGCCCCAATCAATTCACCCCGTTCCAACAAAGAAACATAACGAGGACCACCAGCAGATAGTGGTGCTTTGGTTTCGCCAGGAGCCGAAGAAATATATCCTTCGTATTCAACAATAACTTGATTCGAATTTAAGCTCTCAAAATAACATGAATATGAATATGAACCAGAAGAACTAAAGACATCAAATTCAATTTCAAAATCTCCAGTGCCATCATTGTTAATATCAATTAGACCACTCGCAGGAGAAGAAAAACTAAATGTATGAGGCAAGGTTACAATAGGAGCTGAAACCTCTAATGCAGGTAATTCTGCCTTAAGTGTTCCTGCCACACCAAGGCTTAGCACGGCGGCAATAAATAAAGAAGATTTTTTCATTGTGTTGTATTGTTTAATTTTGGACAAAAATAATAAAAAAAGATATCCAATTTCGATTTAACAAAAACTATTTTGTTGTTTTTTTCAACTATAAGATGTTGATAAATAAGAAATCATTGAGCGTACAACTTTTTTTCAAATTCCGGGTCACATTTAACGTTTCTGCGTTTTGCTTCTTCAACATCCGATTTTGCACGAGAATAATCCTTAATACCAAAGTATGCCATTGCCCGGTAATACCACAAATCAGGGTATTTATCCTCTTTATCAATAACTTCAGAAAAAAAATCAATCGCTTGTCTAAGGTTGCCAACAAATAAATTCGAAACACCAAGCAAGCGTAATACATCTATATCGCCAGCATCTTGAGCGTGGCATTTTTCAGCAAAACGTAAAGCCACAGGGTGATTTCCAGCCTTGTTGTATAACGAAGCAATTTTTTTATTCAACAAATAATTCGTCGAATCAATATCATAAGCCGTTGAAAAATATTCCCGGGCATTGTCAAGTTCATTCTTTGCCAAGTATATATTGCCACAATTGAGCAAAGCACCAGTATTTTTCGGATCAGAACGCAATACAGCTTGAAAATCGTTCATCGCACTTGCCGTATCTCCCTGAGAGGCAAGTATTGCTCCCCTGTTTAGATAAGCAGCATCGGTATCTTCGTAAGGAAAATGCTTGATGTAAAAATCGAAATCGATCAAGGCTTCCTTGTTTTTCCCTTCCTTAAAATAACTCATAGCCCGGTTGAGCCTTGGTACAGAAGACTCAGGATTAAGCGACAAACAATAATCATATAAGGTGTAATTATTCTTCCAGACAGGGAGGTAATCAATAGTTCTCCATCCCCAAAAGATTGAAAAAACAATAAGTAATCCCCACCTCACCCTTTGCTGAAACAAAACGAGAAGCCCCGATAAAACCAGTAACAACCCAAGAAGCGGAAGGTACATGTAGCGGTCGGGAACAAATATTGAAATTCCAACATCCGACTTAGCGAATGCCGGCGAGAGTGTAATCAACAGAAATGCAAGACCATAAAGCATCAATGGCGTTTTCTTGCGCAACAACCATATTCCGCTGAAGCCCGCAACGAGTAAAAACGGGATAAACGGAAGCAGTAAAGCATACTTTTCGAGCAACACGCTTCGCATAAGAAACAAGTTCAGCTCGAAAGGAAAAACCGAATGCATTATCCAAAACCCAAGCCGAAAAGAAGCAATAACAATGCGCTGTAAAAAAACAGGCAACGAAGCCACCGAGGCCGGGAAATAAGGCGCAGCGCCTTCAGCCATTCCGCCGGTCAAACCGAGCAATGCCCCCCCTGGATTAGTAAACAGCCCGAAAATATAAAAACCGGTAAGGGTTAGCAGAAGAAAAGGAATCTTTTCAAGAATCATATCTTTCAACCCTTTACGGCCAATAACAAGATCGACCCAAAACAGTGCTGCAACGAGAGTAATAGCTGTCGATTTGGAAAGCATCGATAACAACGCAAGGAAAAATGCCAGATAATAAAATACTATTTTTCGGTCTTCGATCCACTTCCAATAAAGCAATAAGGCCGACAAATAGAAGAAAGTAAACATAAGGTCCTTCAAGTCGATCACCCACGAAACCGATTCAACATGAATAGGGTGAAAGGAAAAAATAAAAGCAATAATAGCTGCAGACAGCTCGTTGTTCTTTCTTGAGGGCCAAAACTTTGCTAAGATTCTCATACACAAAAAGAAAATCAACACAACATTGGCAATATGAAACAGCAAATTTGTGGCATGAAAAACTACAGGATTGAAACCAAACAACAGGCGTAACAAACGGAAGAATGCATAAGTAAGCGGAAAATAATCATGTTCGCCGAATTTATACCGGAAACAATCGGCAAACGAAGATGCATCGCTACTAACTACTTCGTTTTCTGTAACAAACTGACCATCGTCGAAATTCAGGAAGCCAAAAGAAAGGGTTTGAAAATAAATCAAAAACGTAGCCACAATCAAAAAAGCAATGATCGAGCCGCGCAATGGCACCTTACGAAACCAATTTCCCGACATGAATTTTTGTGTATTTAATTGAATATCAAAGAATATAAATATTTCTAAATAGTTACAAAACCATCATACACGAGCAACGCCGGCCCTTTTAGCCAAATGTTAGTATAACGGCCACTATCTTGTTGAAAACAAACTGTCAGGTCCCCTCCTTTTGCAGTGATCTTGTACTCGCCCGATATCTTTCCTGCTTTGAAGGCAGCACTCAATGCCGAAGCTGTAATCCCCGTTCCACAAGCAAGCGTTTCAGCCTCAACCCCACGTTCGTAAGTAAAAACTGTCAAATGGTCACCTTCAATTTTTACAAAGTTGACATTTGTTCCGGCTGGCTGGAACCGTGCATCCCATCGAAGCTGACGACCTTCAAGTTCCACGTCGATGGTATGCAAATCGTCGACAAAATGCACGAGATGAGGAACTCCAGTATTCAAAAAATATCCATCGACAAGAGATTCAATTCTCTCAACATCAATCATTTTAAGATCAACAAGCCCTAAATCATCAACATTAGCCTCATGAGGTCCGTCGGATGCAATAAAAACAGTGCTTGTTGAAATAATCCCCAATTGACGGGCAAATGCCACAATACAACGGCCTCCGTTGCCACACATGCTGGCTTCGCGCCCATCGCTGTTGTAATACACCATTCTGAAGTCGTAACCAATGGCATTTTCCAACAAGATGAGGCCATCGGCACCTACACCAAACCTTCTGTGACACAACGACTCGATAAGGGCTTGATTATCGTGTTCAAAAAAACCGGACCTGTTATCAATCATAATAAAATCATTTCCAGCCCCCTGATATTTGTAGAATTCGAGTTTCATATTTTTATTGTCTTAGTAAATAACGCTTGTTAACTATTTAGAACTAAAGTGGTTAATTTTTGTTAAACGATATATGACACAATGACATTTTCAAAACTAACGGAACTATTTTTGCGTTACATCGGAACAAAAATAAGAACAAATATAATTAATCTTAAAAGTATATACGCCATGAAGAAATTTCAGAAAGTAATTTTTACTGTGTTGATAGCCATCACTGGTGGAATTGTGGGAATGTTCGTATACACACAGTATTTTGAGAAGCCCAATGTAGTAACGGTTACTCAACCAACAGCCGTTCAGTATGCAAGTTTCAACCCGCAAGGTGCGCCTGACCTCACCTTTGCTGCTGAGTTTTCAGTAAAAGCGGTAGTAAACATCCAAACATCTTATAAAAAGAACCAGAGTTATTCGAGCGGAAATCCTTTCTTTGATTTCTTTTTTGGTGACCGCTACTACTTTGATCAACCTCAGGTACAGCAAGCAACAGGCTCAGGGGTAATTATTTCAGAAGACGGATATGTAGTTACCAACAATCACGTTATTGAATCTTCGAACGAAATAAAGGTAACCTTGCACGACAATCGTGAGTTTGAAGCAAAACTTATTGGCACCGACCCATCAACCGATATTGCTTTGTTGAAGATTGAAGCAAATAGCCTACCTACCCTTTCCTGGGGAGATTCCGATAATCTTAAATTGGGCGAATGGGTATTGGCCGTTGGCAACCCTTTCAACCTAAATTCTACAGTAACAGCGGGAATTGTTAGTGCCAAGGCAAGAGGAATTGGCATAATTGGGACACAAATGCCCATCGAATCATTTATCCAAACCGATGCTGCAGTAAACCCGGGCAATAGTGGGGGTGCACTTGTGAATACGAAAGGCGAACTGGTAGGAATAAACACAGCTATTGCCTCGCGCACAGGCTCTTATAGTGGGTATTCTTTTGCGATCCCGGTAAGCATTGTGCGTAAGGTTGTTGAAGACCTAAAGCAATACGGAGAGGTGCAGCGCGCATTGCTTGGTGTGAATATTAAAACAGTTAATGCTGAACTTGCGAAAGAATTCAATCTCGACAATATAGCCGGAGTATATGTCGACGGGGTTACAGACGATGGCGCAGCAAAAGCTGGTGGCATTAAACCCGGCGATGTAATCATCGCAATCAACAACACAACAGTAAACACATCGACTGAACTACAGGAGCAAATTGGCAAACACCGCCCCGGTGATGTAGTTGATATAAAAGTAAAACGTGACCGATCGGATAAAATAATCAAGGTAACTTTACGCAACCCTAACGGAGGAACAGGAATTGTTAAAGATAATTTCACAGTGCTAGGTGCCGACCTTGAAAAAGCCGATGAAAACATAAAAAGTAAGCTGAATATCAGCAATGGGCTAAAAGTGAGTAAAATTGGAAAAGGAAAACTTAAAGATGCCGGGATAAGTGAAGATTTTATTATTGTAAGGGTTAACAAGAACAAAGTCAATACTATCGACGATTTCAGGCAAATACTTAAGCAGTCGAGTGGTGGAGTGCTCATTGAAGGAATTTATCCAAACGGAGAAACAGCCTATTATGTTTTTGGATTGGAATAAACAAAATGGGGGTTCTCCTTGTCTATTAGTAATAGATTTGAATAAGTAAGTTGAAAGTTATATATTTGCGCGTTTTTTCAAGGAGAGCACATGAGACAATTAAAGATTACAAAATCTATTACCAACCGTGAAAGTGCTTCACTCGACAAGTATTTGCAGGAAATTGGTAAGGAAGAATTGATAACCGTAGAAGAAGAAGTTGAATTGGCTCAACGAATCAAGAAGGGCGATCACGCCGCTTTAGAGAAGTTGACCCGAGCCAACCTTCGTTTCGTGGTTTCTGTAGCAAAACAATATCAAAACCAAGGCTTAAGCCTACCCGACCTCATTAATGAAGGCAATTTAGGTTTGATAAAAGCTGCAGAAAAATTCGACGAAACCCGTGGTTTTAAATTCATCTCGTATGCTGTATGGTGGATTCGCCAGTCCATTCTCCAGGCGTTGGCTGAACAGTCGCGTATCGTACGTTTGCCGCTGAACCAAGTAGGTTCGTTGAACAAAATCAACAAGGCATTCTCAAAGTTTGAACAAGAACACGAACGCAAACCATCGCCCGAAGAACTGGCCGACACCCTCGAACTCCCTGCCGACAAAGTGGCCGATACTCTTAAAGTGTCGGGCCGTCACATTTCTGTTGACGCCCCCTTTGTCGATGGTGAGGACAACAGCTTGCTTGATGTTCTTCCCAACACCGATTCTCCAAATGCCGACAAAAAACTGATAATGGAATCGCTGTCTCGCGAAATCGACAGGGCTTTAGCAACCCTTACTGAACGCGAAAGTGATATCATCAGGCTTTTCTTTGGCATTGGATGTCAGGAAATGACTCTTGAAGAAATTGGCGAACGTTTCGGGTTGACCCGTGAACGCGTGCGCCAAATCAAAGAGAAGGCAATACGAAGGTTGAGACACACGTCGCGTAGTAAATTGTTAAAATCGTATCTTGGATAGATTCATCTTAAGATAAAACTGAACCGCTACACCAAAAGTGTGGCGGTTTTTTTATCAATAACTGTCAATTATTGGGTTAATTCCTAAGGCTGGGGTTGTATGGGAGTGTAAAATAAAAGGTTGCGCCTTTTTCTAATTCCGATTTAACCCAGATTTTCCCGCCCAACAATTCAACAAAGGCTTTTGAAATGGCCAAACCTAAACCTGTTCCTCCATAGATTTTGTTTATTGATTTATTGGCTTGACGGAATCGTTCAAATATCTTTGTATGAAATTCAGGATTTATTCCTATTCCACTGTCCTTTACATAGAACTCAATTTCAAAGGGTTCAACGCTGGTTTTCAAGTTATAGCCAAATTCAATTAAACCTCCGGTTGTAAATTTTAATGCATTCGATAGTAAATTCGATAAAATTTGGGTAAGCTTTGTTCTATCGGTATAGATTGTTGATTGTTCGTTGTCTAATTGTTGCTCTACAATCAGAGAAATATTTTTGTTTTTTGCCTGCTGAATAAAGATTGCTTGAAGCTCTGCAAATAGTTCATTTATACAGACATTCGAAATAGAAATTGGTTCTTGTTTGGTTTCGAGTGATGAAATGGTCAGGATATCGGAAACAATAGAGATTAACTGAGAGCTGCTGTTCTGAATGATTTGAATATAACTGTTCATCTCTTCTTCGGTAATGTCGGGATCGTTGAGCAAACCGGTAAAACCCGAAATAGCGTTCAGTGGGGTTCTAATTTCGTGCGACATGTTATGTAAGAAGGCGGTTTTTAACCGGTCGCTTTCTTCGGCTTTTTCTTTGGCTACAATAAGTTCCTGTTCAAACTGTTTTTTATCCGTAATATCATTAAAAACAACTGCAAATTTGTTGCCTTCATGTTTATATGCAAATACATTATAATATTTTTGAGTTCCAGCATTGTAATCAACAAATTCTTCTGAAATTCCTGTTAAAACAATTCTCCCATACCTGTCTATCCAATTCTGTTCAATATTGGGCATTATTTCCAGTATTCTTTTACCAATGACATTACCGGCTTTTATTCCAACAACCTTTTCCCAAATAGGGTTCACTTCTAAAAAAACATAATCAATGGGTTCGCCTTTTTCATTAAATACCATTTCGTGCAAGCCAAATGCATTCATCATATTTACAAAAAGGCCTTTATATTTTTGTTCGCTTTCTTCTGCTTTTTCTTTGGCTGCAATTAGTTCATTTTCAATCCTCTTCCGTTCGGTAATATCTGTTGTAAGGCACTGGATATATAATTCGTTTTTGTAATAGTATCTTTTCAGCGAAACTTCGGCTAAGAACTCTTCTTTGTCTTTTCGCTGAGCCAGCCATTCAAAGGAGTGAAAACCTTCTTCAATCGCTGTTTGATTGTGCCGCTTCGCCTCTTCCGAAGATCTTAGATGATTTAGTTGAAATTCGGGAGAAAAATCGATTGGTGATTTTCCAATAACATCATCTTTGCTGTTAACTCCATAGATGGCTAAAGTAGCTTCATTGCATTCGATGCAAACGCCGTCTTTAAGTGTTAGATAGGAAATAGAGAGTGAATCATAAAGGTTTTTGAATTTTTCTTCGCTCTCTTCCGCATTTTCTTTTGCCTTTAATAGCTCTTTTTCAACATTCTTTCTGTCTGTAATATCATGAATTATGCTAAGAAGACAATTCTGGTTTTGAATTTGGATCATTTGACCAGAAATAAGACCTATAAAGGCTTCTCCGTTCTTTTTTCTGAATTTTGATTCGAAATTCAGCACTTTTTTATCCCGGACCAATATTTCAATAAACTTATCCCTATCACCATCAATCATCCAGAGATTCAAATTAATAACAGAATTCCCGATTAGTTCAGTCCTCGAAAAACCACCAATCTGTTCACTCGCGTCGTTCGCTTCCAGAATTTCACCTGTATCAATATTGGAGATCAGACTTATGCTCAGACTATTATGAAATGCTATTGAAAATTTTCGCTCATTTTCTTCAGCTATTTCTTTAGCCTTTTCATGTTGGGTGTTTATACGCTGAATACGTTCAAGGCTTTCGGTCAACTCTGCGTTGAGTGTATAATATTCTGCGTTTTTTTTGATAATTTCCTCTTCTGCTTTTTTCCGGTCGGTAATATCGCGTGTGATACTTAAATGATAAAAATCATTGAACAATTGTATAATTTCACTGGATATCAATCCAACTTTTATTTCGCCAGATTTCATTTTGAATTTAACTTCAAAATTTTTTACCCGATGGTTTTTAGTCAGAAGTTCGACATATTGTTTCCGATCTTCGGGGTTTACCCAAATATTGAGTTGCAATGTTGATTTGCCAATGAGCTCCTCTTTGGAATAACCTAAATTTATGGATGCGCTGTCGTTTACTTCGATGATTTCACCATCGGATAAACGTGAAAGCATAATAGTATCGGGGCTTGACCTAAACAAGGTGGCAAATTTCTCTTCGGAAAGTTTCAGTTTGCTGATGTCTTTTGAAACTCCAAAAAATGCAGGTTTCCCGTTCCAGCAACCACTACTTGCGCGCGTTTCAACACATATTTGATTACCTTGTTTTGTAACCAGCGGTATCTGAAAAGAAGCTAATTTCCCGGCAATCACATCAGCCGAAACGGCGACTGTTTCGCTTCTTCGATCTTCGGGGTGAACGCTCAGGATAGATTTGCCTTTCAGTTCGTCGGCCGTATAACCCAGTCGTTTTTCAACGGTTTTGTTGCAATGTAAAATATTGCCCTGCTCATCAATAACAAACAGAAAATCATCGATTGTATTGAAAAAGGTCTCAAAGTTTGAGGTGATATCTTCTATTTTGTGTTCTCTTTCATTATTTTTTTCCTGCAACAGTAAAAGTCTTTCATTCTTATCGCGTAATTCTTGCTCTAATAATGTAATCCGTTGTTCTAAATTGTGATAGCTTGGTTTATTGCCGGTCATTTTTTTTGTCTATTTATTTCTTCAATCTGAAATATTCAATAGTCTCCAATTTAAGTTTTTTTTGATGCAATTTAAATGATACAGTGTTTTTTGCATGGTCTATCTCATCCATAAAATGCACTTTATTCACTCATGTAGTTCATTATATTTTATCATTGTCCTAAAATTAAAGCAAAATAAATTAATAATCAACCTGATCTGTTCAAGTAATAAAGAGGAGTACCTGATTTTCTTTCAGGTAGAGATGTTGCTCATTGAAGCCCTTGTGAACCTACATGTGGCATCTAAAATGTCAGAAAAAATCTACCGATACCACCAATCGCAAAATCAGTGATTTGCAGCTTTCAGAAAAAGATATTTCAACTATCTTTGTGCCGTTTATCAGAAAATGGGAAGAATCTTAGCAATCGATTATGGAAGGAAACGTGTGGGGCTGGCAGTTACCGACCCTTTGCAAATTATTGCCAATAAGTTGACAACTGTGAGCAGCCACGAAATCTTCGATTTTCTAAGCAACTATTTTTCAAAGGAAAAGGTTGACTGTGTGGTTGTTGGCTATCCAAAAACCTTGAATGACCAACCTTCTGAGTCGATTCGTTACATTAACCCTTTTTTAAAACAATTCGAAAAAAAGTTCCCTGACATTAAACTTGAACTGGCCGATGAACGTTTTACATCGAAAATAGCGTTCCAAACCATGATCGATGCAGGCTTGAAAAAAAGTCAGCGACAAGACAAAGCCTTGGTCGATGCGGTGAGCGCCACCATTATTTTACAATTTTATTTGGAACAACGCAGAAATTTAAACCTTTAATATGATTTTACCTATAACCGTATACGGAGACCCGCTGCTTCGTAAAGTAGCACAGCCCATCGACAAAAACTACGAAAAACTTGACGAACTTATTGCCAACATGTATGAAACCATGTATCATGCAGATGGTGTAGGACTAGCCGCCCCACAGATCGGTTTGTCAATCAGGCTGTTCATTGTTGATGCAAGCCCTGCAGCAAGCGAAGAAGAACCAGAATTGGCCGATTTCAAAAAGGTTTTCATTAACCCTGTTATTATTGAAAAATCAGGAGAGCCATGGTCGTTCGAAGAAGGTTGCCTAAGCCTGCCCAATATCCATGAAGAAGTACTTCGCGAAGAAGAAGTGATAATCAGCTATTTAGACGAAAACTGGGAACAAAAAACCGAAAAATACAACGGCTATCCGGCGCGGATTATCTTACATGAATACGACCACCTAGATGGCCATTTATTTATCGATTATATTTCAGCCTTGCGCCGTAAATTGTTGAAAAGCAAATTAGCTGCCATTTCCAAGGGAACAGCCAAGATTGCATACAGAGTTCGGCTTCCAAAGTAAAATTCAGCAAGTACAATCTTCTTAAAAATCTACAGAAAGGGATATTGACTAATTACAAAACATTTTTGTAAATTGTGATTTATCAGAAATCCAAGCCTTAGATATGTCGTTAGGGATTTGATTCCTGAGAAAAATGAAGGTTGAGTTTTGTTGATTTATATGGGTTGCTATGAAAAAGACGAGTGAAGAACTCAGTGCTGAATTAAAAGACTTGCAGCAGAAATATTTCGATTTAGAAAAGAAATACACAGAAGAAGTAAACAGCCATAAAGCCACAGAAGAAGAACTCCGTTTACGATTGATGTTTTTTGAAGGCATTGCCAATTCTACTTTTGACGGATTCCTTGTTGTTGACCCAAGCGGGAAAAAGATACTTCAAACACAACGAACTATTGAATTATGGAAAATTCCACAGGAAGTTGTGGCCGATCTTAGTGGACATAAACAAGTCGCGCACATTATGTATATGACAGTTGATCCGCAAAAGTTTATTGCAGAAATTCAATACCAGATGGAACACATCGAAGAGAAACGGCTTGATGAGGTTGAACTGATTGATGGCACTGTGATGGAGCGTTATTCATCGCCGGTTTTTGGTGCTGATGGAACTCATTATGGCCGTATTTATACCTTTCATGACATCACCGATCGTAAGAACTTCGAAAAACAACTAATCCAACTAAATTCCGATAAAGACCGCTTTATCTCTATTCTGGCACATGATCTGCGAAGTCCGTTTAACAGTCTGCTTGGACTTACTGAATTGTTGTCGGTAAAATTGCAGGAACTTCCACCTGAAGAAATTAAAACGATTGTAACTTCGATTAACAATACTGCCCAGAAAACATTCACTTTACTTGAAGACACGTTGTTATGGGCAAGTGTTCAATCGCAAAAGATTACCTATTCGCCAGTTTTTACCAATATTGATGATATAATCAAAGAAGTTACAGAAATACTTGAGCCTGTTGCACAATTCAAGAATATTACATTAGAGTACGACTCAACCGATGAGCACCAAGCCAGTATCGACATCTACATGTTCAAAGCAATTTTAAGGAACCTTATTTCGAATGCGATAAAATTTACAAACCAACTAGGAAGAATCAAAATATCAGCCTCCCATATCGACAGCAATACAATTGTTCAGGTTGAGGATAATGGGGTTGGAATAGAGCAGGAAGTAATTGATAAGCTGTTTAGCTTTTATCCGTCGAATTCTTCAAAAGGAACTGCTAATGAAGCAGGAACAGGCCTTGGGCTAATGCTCTGCAAGGATTTTGTTGATAAACACAGCGGAAAAATATGGATCGAAAGCACACTTGGGAAAGGGACAATAGTAAGTTTTTCAATTCCGGATCAACCTGCATGTTGAGTGTAACTACTTTGCTTTATGACAGTTATACGCCTCACTTTCTATAAAATTACGTTGACCTTCCGTAAAAATAAACTTTCGACAGCAAGCATTTTTATTTTTTTTGTATCTTGTGTTTCAATTGGTTATAACACCCGATATGAAACCCAAACTTTCGGCATTTAACTATTTCCCATTCCTGAGATTTAGCTTAGCTTTCATCGTAGGAATTATTCTTGAGGAACAATTTGAAGTAATTGGATCGGCAAGTCTCTTTATACTCCTTGGAATAAGTGTCCTATTGGTAATCTTATCTGTTTTATTAAAAAAATCTCCATCCCGAGATTATTATATCAGCATTATGCTGGTACTTGCTTTTGTTGGGCTTGGCATTTCATATACATATTCATATAAGAAAAATCAATTTAAGAAAGATCCCGTGCTAAAAGGCATTTACGCAGGCATTGTTCAAGACAAAGCACCGTCGACAAACAACCGTTGGAAATATACCGTAAACCTGGAATGCTCAAAGACAAACACAACTTTCGAAATGGAAAAAGAGAAGATATTACTTTATGTATCAGACTCCATCTCGAATACAAAAATTGAACCAGGCGACGAAATTATTTTCATGGCGCAACTTCGCGAAATATCGAATTCAAAAAATCCAGGAGAATTCGATTTCAAAAAATATAGTCAACGTAATGGAATACGCTATCAAACCTATGTTTATGAACCGGTTACAAAAACAGGCATCGTTCAGTACCGTGTAAAAACCATTGCCCTAAACCTACGCACAAAGCTAATGAAACTGTACAGGGAAGCCGGTATCGATGGCGATGAATATGCAGTACTAGGGGCACTTACGTTGGGCGATACAAATTATATCTCGAACGAAGTGCGCAATTCTTTTGCAGCTTCAGGAGCCATGCACGTGTTATCGGTATCAGGACTGCATGTTGGTATAATATTCATAGTACTTAACTTTCTATTTAGCCCAATGAACAAAAAACCAGCGCTTAAACCATTCAAAGTGCTGTTTTTACTGCTTTCACTTTGGTTTTATGCTTTCATTACAGGGTTATCGCCCTCGGTCTTACGCTCGGCAAGCATGTTTTCGTTTCTTGTCATTGGCGATAATCTAAATCGACGAACCAACACCTACAACACATTGGCAGTATCGGCCTGCCTGTTGTTATTAATTAATCCATTAACACTATTCAATATAGGGTTCCAACTCTCCTATCTTGCCGTAGCCAGTATTGTTTTTTTCCAGCCCAAATTCTCGGCTCTCATCACTACAAAAAACAAAGCAAGCAAATACTTGTGGGATTTGATAACAGTATCGCTTGCTGCACAACTGGGAACTACCCCAATTAGTATTCTTTATTTTCATCAGTTCCCGAGTTATTTTCTTTTGAGTAATATTATAGTAGTGCCTGCTGCCGCAATAATCCTATATTTAGGTATGGCCTTTTTCTTTGTATCGTTTATTCCGGGAATAAGCCATGCTCTCGCATTTCTGCTAAAATACACAACCTACCTGCTAAACCACAGTATTCAGTTTATCGAGAACCTGCCAGGCTCTGTCATCGATGGAATATACTTCACTTTCATTACATCAGTATTTTTATATTTGTTGATCATTTCTATTTCAGCATTCTTTATCACAAAAAAAGGCAGGAACTTAGCTTTTGTACTATGCACTTTAGTTTTGTTGCAAGCAGTTGGGTTGATCAAAGACCTCGAAAGTATTACCCAACGACGAATTATTGTCTACAATAACTATTCAGAACCACTGGTAAGTATAATCAATGGGAAAGACCATTATTACTACTCACCTGAGAAAGATTTAGAGAAAATTTCACAGCAACTACTTGAAACCGCTTCAATGTACTATCGAACTCAAAAACCTGTCGCATTAGAAAATAACCACATTGTTCCAGGAAAAAAGTTACAGGCTACGATCAGCTACGCAAATTTGAAAATTGAAATTTGTCAACACCAACATATAGAAGACGTGAAAAATGAAAACCAGAGTATAAAATACGATACTGATGAACAAAAAGTTTCGACTGATTGGACAAAAATTCAGAAAAGTCATAGTTTATACAAAAAATATATTGATCCGATGACGAACGAATACGATTTAAAAAAATATGGAGCATTGATAATCAACATCAAATAACTTTTTAAAAAATAAGGCATTAACATTAAAATAACCCGTTGAAAAAGGTGACAAAAAACTTTGATTATTGGTTTTATAATAATTTAATTTGTGCCACTTTTAATAGCAGTAAAATATGAAAGTTGTTATTGCCGGAGCAGGCGAAGTAGGCACACACTTAGCCAAAATGCTCAGTAAAGAAAATCACGAAATTGTGCTTATTGACGAGGACAGCGAGAAACTCGAAAAAATCTCTAATCAAGTAGATCTATTGACTATCAATGGTTTTGCCAACTCAATAATCGACCTAAAAGAAGCAGGTATCTCTAAAGCCGATCTGTTTATTGCAGTAACCCCATTCGAGTCGAGAAACGTGCTGGCCTGCATTTTAGCAAAAGATCTGGGAGCAAAAAAAACCCTCGCAAGAATCAACAACGACGAATACTTCAAAAAAGCTTATAAACCGAAATTTATCGAACTGGGAGTAGACGAAATTATCTATCCCGAAACACTGGCGGCCAACGAGATTGTAGCCTCTGTAAAACAACCGGCTTCACGCGTAACTCACGAGTTTTCGGGCGGAAAATTGGTTTTATCGGGCATAAAAATCAGGGATAATGCCACAATAGTGAATAAAACCCTCGAAGAAATCGGGAAATTCAGTTCCTCATTCAGAGCTGTAGCTATCACACGGGGCGATTCCACAATTATCCCTTATGGCAAAGATCAGTTAATGCCTGACGATATCGCCTACTTTGTATCTACCCCTGCAGCACTTAGCGAATTGTACGAAAAAACCGGGAAAGATTATTTTGGGGTTAAAAACATAATGATTCTTGGAGGCAGCCGTATTGCCCAGAAAACAGCCGAAAAATTAAGTGATCAATTCAATATTAAAATTATTGATGTTGACAAAGAGCGCTGCCAACAAATTGCCGACAAATTCAGCAATGTACTTGTAATCAATGGAGATGGCAGAAACCTTGAACTTTTAAAGGAAGAAGGCATTGAAAAGATGGATGCCTTTGTGGCTGTAACCGGAAACTCAGAAACCAACATCCTCACTTGCCAGTTGGCGAAAAAAATGGGGGTAAAACGAACTGTTGCCGAAGTAGAAAATATCGATTTCATTAGTTTGGCCGAACAAGTAGGCATAGGCAGTGTAATCAACAAAAAGTTTATTGCAGCAAGTTTTATTTATAGGTTTTCAATGAGTTCCGAAATATCGAGTGTAAAATGCCTCAGCTCAACCGATGCTGAAGCTGTTGAGGTAATTGCACACCCTGGTTCAAAAGTAACTACCGACCTGATACGTAACATCGATTTTCCCAAAGAGGCAAAAATCGGGGGTATTATCCGCGAAGATCAAGGGATTATTGCCACCGGTGATACTCAAATAGTTGCTGGCGACAAAGTGGTGATTTTTGCATTACCTTCGGCCATTAAAAAGATTGATAAATTTTTTAAATAGCCTTCATGTTTAATTTCAAAATAATAACCCGCACTCTGGGCTTCTTATTGATCGGAGAAGGCCTTCTTATGGTTGCAGCCCTTTTAGTCTCGCTGTTATACCAAGAAGGAGATACAATTCATTTCATTCATTCAGCATTAATAACCATCGCAACCGGTGTTATTTTGTTCCTTTTCACGCGAAAAGCCTCGCCAACTATTGGCAAACGTGAAGGATATATTATTGTGAGTATCGTATGGGTGTTGTTTTCTTTTTTCGGAAGTTTACCTTTCATTTTAAGTGGTTCGATACCCGCCCTCCACGACGCCTTTTTCGAAACCATGTCGGGTTTTACAACTACCGGGGCATCAATTCTCGACAATATAGAAGAACTGCCTCATGGAATCCTTTTCTGGCGAAGTTTGATCCAATGGATTGGCGGTATGGGCATAGTTGTGCTTTCTTTGGCCATTTTACCGGCCTTTGGCATAGGTGGAATATCGCTCTATGCGGCAGAAGCACCAGGAATTACAACTGAAAAGATTAACCCCAAAATTAAAGATACAGCCAAAATACTTTG
The DNA here is from genome assembly GCA_012719495.1 of Bacteroidales bacterium. GTDB lineage: Bacteria > Bacteroidota > Bacteroidia > Bacteroidales > Prolixibacteraceae > CAYMTR01. The sequence continues at coordinate 52,646 of JAAYAG010000118.1, read as the reverse complement.
GAACACCTATCTGGTTTTCACCGTGGTAGAGACAATAATGCTCATGTTTGGGGGTATGAGTTTGTTCGATTCTGTTTGCCACTCATTCACGACCATGGCCACAGGGGGATTCTCGACCAAACAAGCCAGTGTTGCTTATTGGAATTCGCCATACATTCACTATGTTATAACAGCATTTACCATTATTGCCGCGACTAATTTCTCTCTCACCTACTTTTCGTTTACAGGCTCGCCAGGAAAGTTGTTTAAGAATGAAGAGTTTAAATTATTCATAAGTATTATACTTGTCTTTACGTTGATTATTACCACAGGCTTGTTATTGACAACTGATTATAGTCTGGAGAAAGCCTTTAGAAATTCTATATTTCAGGTTGTTACAATAATATCAACAACAGGATATGTCACCGACGACTTTATGTTATGGCACCCATTCCTTACCTATGTTCTCTTTTTGCTATTCTTTGTAGGCGGATCGACCGGATCAACCAGTGGTTCGATAAAGGTGATGCGAATTGGCCTTCTCCTTAAAAACAGTTATTACGAATTACGCAGGCTTATTCACCCCAACGCAGTTATTCCTGTACGATTTAACAACAGAGCAGTCAACAACCAGATAATAAACAATGTTCTCGCCTTTTTCTTTTTCTACATTGCTGTATTCTTCATTTGCAGCCTCATATTTATGCTTTTTGTGGATGACTACGAGACATCTATTGGAGCGGTAGCTTCATGTCTGGGAAACATTGGCCCCGGATTAGGGCAAGTTGGACCTGCTTTTAGCTATAGCCAAATACCCGATGCCGGAAAATGGTTTCTTTCGTTTATAATGCTTTTGGGAAGGCTTGAGCTATTTACCGTTCTGGTAATCTTTTCTCCCAGTTTCTGGAGACGATAACATTTCGCAGTTTATTTGCTATTTTTGGGAGTTAAAAATCTCAGAATGCTGATTAAACTTTACGAAGAAAACATCGACCAGCGAAAGTTGAATTACATCGTCGATACGCTAAAAAACGGAGGAATAATTATTTATCCTACCGACACCGTTTATAGCATGGGCTGCGACATAATGCATCAAAAAGCAGTTGAAAAAATAGCCAAATTGAAAGGCTTGCAAATAGAAAAAACACGATTCTCATTTATTTGTCACGATTTAAGCCACCTTTCAGACTATGCCCGCCCAATTCCCAACCCGGTTTTCAAACTAATGAAGCGAAACCTTCCCGGGCCATTCACGTTTATCCTTGAAGCGAATTCGAATGTTCCGCGATATTTTAAAGGAAAGAAAAAGACAATTGGCATTCGTGTACCCGACAATGCCATTATCCGCGAAATAGTGAGAGAACTGGGCAACCCTATATTTGCGAGCTCGATACACGACACCGACGAGATTTTGGCCTACACAACCGACCCGGAACTGATTCATGAAGAATGGGGCGGAAAAGTTGACCTGATCATCGACGGAGGCTTTGGCGGCAACGAAGTATCGACAATAGTAGACTGCTCGTGCGAAGAAGTTGAAATTTTACGCGAAGGAAAAGGCGAACTTATTTGGTGAAAAATTCTTCGGTTATATTGAATTTATTATTTTTGTCGCGTCGTAATCGGAAACAATTTAGTTATCCGGCAAACCAATCGGGGCGTAGCGCAGCTTGGTAGCGCGCGTCGTTCGGGACGACGAGGTCGCAGGTTCAAATCCTGTCGCCCCGACAAAATGGGTTTCATTCGAAACTAAAAGCCTGCAAATCGTATGATTTGCAGGCTTTTTCGTTTTTTTGCATGTCAGTTCTATATAATAAATTTCAACAAAAATGAGAACCAAACAGTGAACCAAAAATGTTCTGCATCGAAAAAAGCGAACTCATTCCTGAGCCATCGATAAATGTAACATTATCAATAACTAAGTAATATGGCAACACAAATCACCTGATCACAACAAGCCGCCGGGTAGTGGAAAACTCTCCAGCCTTCATCCGGTAAAAATAGATACCTCCCTTTAACCCCGGGGCATCCCATTCCCGAACATAGCTGCCTGGTTGAAGGTTCTCATTTACCACATTGGCAACCTCTTTCCCCAACATATCAAAAACTGTTATCGAGACATGTGTAGCCGAAGAAACCGTAAACAAAAAGTCGGTACTTCTGCTGAAAGGATTGGGGTAATTTTTAACCATAACCCCCTCGCGAAGTTCTTCAGCAGAAACTCCCCTGTTGTTAAAATAATCCTTCGGCAAAACCATCGAAGTGGTTCCGGTTTTTAACACCCGGTTGCCGTTTTCGCCATCAGCAATATTCATTTCCCAGCCACTGTTTTCAGCACCGGCAGAATTGATAAAATACTTGTACTGATAACTGGTCGATGGCTCAAGAACAAGAGTACTCGTGTAAATCCCGTCCGATTCAAGGGTCATGGGATTCCGGTCGCTCCAGCCATTGAAACTTCCCTTTAAGAATACCTCATCAGTTGCCGGATTGAATATCCTATTTTTGATCTGATAATTCAGGTCAACCGAGAATTTCACGGCTAGCTCTTCTAAGTTACTGGGTTCGCTATATTCCCTAACTACTTTGCTTATCCTCAATTCATCAATAAAGCCATCAAATTGGGAATTCCCAATCACATGATAACCACCAACCATTAGTGCCTCAGAAGAAGTTCGAGGCATATTGCTCGATGTATAATTCACCGTTGCCGATGAAACCAATTTGCGATTCTCATCATTCAATAAAAGTTGTAAAGTCTTGGTTGTGGTATTCCTTATAAATGTTACATGGTACCATTTGTTAGTCTGAACTGAGTTGTTAGGTAAAACAACCATCTCTCCTCCGGCCGAAATATCATAGCCCGCACGAATTGTTTTAGATACGGGATCTGGGTCAATATAATAGTTCCTTCCTGTTTTTGTGACCAAGGTAGGATACGATACAGTCCCGGTTCCCCAGTTATTTATTTTGAACCATAATTCAATTGTCCAGTCTTTCGTTAGCGTCAATGCACCATAATATGGAATTTCGACATTGCTGTACACGGCATCGTTCGGGTTTTCTACATAAATCCCCTGATCTGTTCCCAGGGGATAATTTTCGGTGAAGGATACAATCTGGTTAACTATACCATCTCTGCTGTTGACCGCTTCATTCCGATAGTTCCCATTAAAATGAAGCAAGGCAACCGTGTTCGCATCAACTGCATATGGGCCACCAACGCATTGTGCTGAACTGATGGTAAACAACTGACTTATAGATTTGCAGGCAATATCTGATTTGTCGGTCAAACGTACTTTACAGGTTTTTGACGATACATCAGGAACCAACCAATCATAAACTTCAAGCGAAGCTATGGTGTCTGCAATGACTATCCATGTGCTACCATTATCAATTGAATAGTCAATAGAAACAGTAGTTATCCCTTTTGAACTCCACCGGATCGGGAATACACTTCCTGGTTGAATATTTCCGGGAAAATAAGGAGTAATAATCAGTTCCTTTTGGTCATATACACTAAACGGTACTTCATTCCGGCTATAAACGTTAATATCATTCGCATCGGAAATCCTGATTTTACATTCTTTTGAAGTTCCAGCTGGCAGCGTAACCGCGTACGATCCGTTAGAGGCAGGCACATTGGTTGCTAACGTCACATAATCGGCCCCATTATTAATTGAATACTCAATTTTTAGAGAAGTAATGCCCGAAGAAGCCCACCTGATGGTTTGCGTCACACCTTGCTGCCAGCTTTCAAAACCTGCTGGCGATGTTAGGGTAAGCTCTTCACCATGCCGATCGGGTTCAAGGTAAACCAGTGCCCAATTGTTTACATGGAATGGTTTGAACTCGTAAAGGGGTAAATATTCGTTACTGTTCTCTCCATAGTCCCAACGGATATGAAATTTATTCGCACTATTGTAGCCATCGCAAATAAACCAGTGACCGCCTACACTCCCATCGGGCAATACACCTCCATCGCCCCCAATGACAATGGGGCGTTTTTGGGCAAACTCAGATTTGAATATCTTATCCCATTGTTCGGGGGTATAGTCATTTCTATAAAGAAATTTTGATTTCCGACTGTAATTAAAGAATTCATGGAACGCCTCGATAACCCCTTCTCGAGCACCTGTTCGATAGGGGTTATGCATTGCAACACCCGCATGATACATCATGGTAGCAACCGGATCATACACCTCCTGAGTAGCATTCGGTGCAACATACTTGGGCATTTGATCATATTTATAATAAGTCTCACCAAAATTGGCCGACCATGTACAATTCAGATGATCGGTGAACGTTCTTGAACCAGTTCCTTTTAGTGGAAATTCCCAATACCGAAGAAGGTTTGCAACAACTGTTGGGCCACAGGCATTGCCCACTCGACCGTTAACTACCTGATCGTCATCAGGAGTGGTTGTAGGATAGTAAGCATTCAGTGGCCATACAAAAACCGGATATTCAATGCTCAATAGAGGAGAAACCGACTCTGGCAACGCATCGTAAGTAATAAGCAAACCGTCCGAAATATCCGATCTTGAGGGTTCTGAAACATCGGTGATTCTTACTTTCCATTCGTAAGCAACCTCATAAGGAACCGTAAAAGAGTAGGTATGTTCCGATGCAGGGGTTGAATTAACAATGGTTGTCCAGTTTGAACCTAAATCGGTGGAATATTCTAACCTGACATCACCAACGCCTTCCGAATTCCATGTTATATTTTTTACAGTTCCTATCTTCCAACTTTCCCCTCCATTAGGATAGGTCAAAGCAAGGGTAACAGGCTTTATAATTGAAAATTTCTGATCGCTTTCATCGTTGCACGAAAAGTCGCTTTGGTCACTTACCCTAATTTTACAGGTTGAAGAAATGTTGTCAGGAACAGTCCAGGTGTATGATCCCAGCGAGGCTGTTATATTAGAAGCAATTGTACTCCATGTTGAACCATTATTGGTGCTGTATTCCAGCGTAACTTTCTCAATGTCGTTGCTTGCCCATCGAATGGTTTCTTGTGATCCTGTTGTCAAGTTTTCTTTCCCATTGGGCGATACAAGTGACAGAGCCTTGAACTCGCGGACAACATTGCTGATCCTGAGTTCATCGATATAACCGTCGAACTGACAATTCGAACCTCCTGAAAAACCGCCAATCAGTAAGGGTTCTTGATTGATTTTGGGAAAATGGGAAACATTATAGACCGAAGAAACCGACTGGAGTAATTTCATCTCAGAATTGTGCAACAAGCACTTTAGTGTGGTATTCGAAGTATTGCGAACAAACGAAAGATGATACCACTTGTTAATTTCAACCGAATTTTCAGGTAATTCAACGATTTCAGCACCTCCTTCGTAGTCATATCCTACACGTATTGATTTGTTTCCAGGTAATGGAAATACAAAATAGTTAGCCCCTGTTTTTATAAACATAAAAGGAAATTCCGTTGTGCCAGTTCCCCATGTGTTAATTTTGAACCAATACTCTATTGTCCAGTCCCCTGTCAAATTCAATTCACTATAAAATGGAATGACCACATTGCTGAAAGCCTTATCGCTTGAATTGTCAATATAAACACTACTGCCCAGTTTCTCCATAAAAGAAGTCGTAAACGATACCGCATTGTTGGCTAATCCATCAACGCCAATAGGAGCTGTATTCTTGTAATCTCCATCGAAATGCAACAAGGCCACCGTGTGCTCATCGGCTAAGTAAGGACCACCAACAGGATTGGGCTCAATATTTTTTAAGAATCTTGAACTTTCATCATATGTTGCCTGATTTGAAATATTTTCTTTCGAAAATACGGAAATGGCAAACGTAGAGGAGGTCAACAATAATAGGATTGATCCAAGGAGAATAGTTCTAAAACTATAGATAGCTCTAATAAATATTGATTTCATAAGAAGAGATTTGAACAAGATTTAGTTGAGTTTTTGACAACCAAATTTATTCATATTTTATGAAATCTGAATAAAGTAACAGATTAAAATATTGCAGCACAAAGCATAAGTCAAAATACTAAATTTTTAATGAATTATAACAAGAAGACATTTGCTTCTTGTTAATGAGGTCTTGAAATAAAAAAGATTTTTCGATTGTACTTTAGTTCAATATGAATTCTCAATAGTACTGTTTCAGTCTTTTACTCCTTCCATAATCTTTTCTACCAGATAACGAGCTTGCCCAAAGGTAGTATTTTGCTCGTCGGCAAATTGTTCCGAAGTGATGACAACCACCAACGACTTTTCGGGTACAACAAAAATAAACTGGCCACCGGCACCCCAGGTCCAGTAATATCTTCTTGAATCATCGACCCAGAACAGATAACCGTAATCTTTCTCATTGATAACGGTTTTGGCAGTTGTTGCTTCTTTAATGTAATTTGTTGAAAGTATCTGGTGATTGTTGTATTGTCCGTTGTTCAGCAACATGAGTCCGACTTTGGCCAGGTCGCGCGGGGTAAGCCATAATCCAAAACCTCCGTATGGGGTATTGTCTTTGTTCCGGCTCCAGTGATAGTTTGTAATGCCCAGTGGTGCAAAAAGGTTCTGGTCGGCAAATTCAACCAGGTCGGTTTTTGCAGCAGTTGAAACTACTTTTACAAGAAGCTGCGGATCGGAGTTTTTATAGAAAGTTTCAGCTCCGGGCTTCGCTTTCATCGGACGTTCAACAATGTAACGGGTCAGTTCGTCGGGAACACAGGCCAGCAACTCTTCCTCTTCCCAATCATCGTTGTCGTAATCGATACCCGAGCGCATTGTAAGGCACTCTTCAATCGTGAGAGGCATTAATTCAGGGTAGGCATATTGCATGTATTCAGGAATATAAGTGAAAACCGAGTCGTTCACACTGTTGATATAACCCTTGTCGATGGCTATCCCTGTAAGCATCGAGATAAAACTTTTGGTGGTCGACCAAAGGTGATGGGGTTCATCCCGATCGTCAAGGGTTCGGGGATAAGCCTCGGCCATCAGTTTTCCATCTTTCACAATGACCAGGCTTCTTACCAACAGAAAATCTTCGTTTGAATAAACCGCTTTCATCACTTCATTGAAAATGTCCATGTTGAAGTTTGTAGAAGAGACCGGGTTGAGAACCCAACCATCGTTCAATTCTGCCGGTTGGTATTCAACCGTTTTGAGTTTCAACTCTTCGTCTTTCAGGCAACTGCTGAGCAGAAGCAGCAAAATCAGTATCGTTATAATCGGTTTCATTTTTGATGTTTTGTAAGTGGATATTGAATACAGAGTTGATTGGTAACCAATTGGGTTTTCAGCGAGGTGGCCGTTTGTTCGTATCTAACCCGATAGCCCAGGGTTATTTGTTTATTATTGCGCAACTTCGAGCGGAGGAAAAGCCCGGTTTCGATGTCGAAATATTGATTCCCGATGGTAACAAATTTGAAGTTGCTGTTGATCCGTTTCAGTATGTCGCCAATTTTCAGGTCAGGTTCGTTCAAAATCAGGTTACGGTCTGTAGCCGGACGGCTGAGGAAACCCACTAACGGGATATTTACAGGAATCATCATCGTCCACTTTGAATTGATTGGGATATTGTAACATGCCGAAAAACCCACATTGAGTGTTGTTACCCAGTAGTTATGTTGCGAATCGAAATTTTCATTCCGGTAAAACGAACTGGAGTAACTGACGTTGCCTCCCAGTTGAAGCCCTTTTCCGGCATCGGCCAATAAACGGTAGTGCAGGTTGCTGAGTTGAATATATTCGCTCGACCAGCCGTAGCGGTTCCATAAAGCAGCAGCGTCGATATTCCACCCAAACTCATGGTGCATCGCATTTTTTAGGATCCCGTAATTAAGCCCAAACGATAGATCGACTCCATCGTTTCGTAACCCGTTGAAAAGTTGTTCCTTGTATTGGGCGTGACCGGCAGAGAATGTGAGTTCAAGCCCTTTGCCTGGAGCGAAAAGCGATTGTCCGGAAGAGATCTTTATAATTGAAAGAAAGACAATTAAAAGGAATAGTGGTTTGTGCATGGTTATTTTTAAGTACTGTTTAACGAATAGGTTTACGGGGAAGAAATACAGACTCTGCCCTAAAAATGATTTTATATCTACCTATAAACAAGGTATTATTACAGTTTAACGAATTCGACCCTACGGTTTTTGGCTTTGTTAACGCTTGTATTGTTGTCGGCTACGGGTTCGGTTTCTCCTTTTCCATCGGTTTCAATCCTTGCCGCATCGGCATTAAAGTTTTTCACCAAATAGTCTTTTACCGAGGCTGCCCTGCGTTTCGAAAGGTCGAGGTTGGCGGCATTGTCGCCATCGGCATCGGTATGGCCAATCACTTTTATGCGTAGTGTTGGGTTTTCGCTCAGCACCTGGGCTATGTCTTTAAGGGTTGCAAACGATTCGGGCTTAACCATATCCTTATTTACATCGAAATAAATTCCGTAGCTAACCAGTTTGCCTTCGGTAATTAGTTTGTTGCGCAAATCGGGTATCCCGGCGGCAATTCTGAAGTTAGAGATCAATGGAGAATAGTCTTCACTAAAAAGTTCGGTCCTGAAAACATTGTACTTGTAGCCTGCTTGTAAGGCTTTTGGGGCGTCGAGAACTTTACTTTCGTTGGCATAAATCCTGACCCGTTGTTTTTGTACCCAAATGGCAAAGTGATATTTCTCGTTTGTATTGAACGTAAATTTCACACCACCATCATCGCCTTGCCATTCTCGGGCTTCAGACCAATTGTTCCAAAAGACGTTTTCGTACTCAGGGCGCATTTTGAATCCTGCTTGCCCAGGTTGGCTGCCTCCCATGGGGTTTTTCAATTCGGCTGAAAGTAGGAAAAAATTCACACCGCCAACATTGTTATCGCCAGTATTACTAAGGAAAACGATATCGAATTCAATGGTGTAGTTATCGGTAAAATCGTCGGATGCTTCGGGGATAAAATAACCTTGTTTGGTGAGTTGCAGCCATTTCCCTGGGAATTTGTCCGATGTTACTATTTCGCCACTTCCGTTGGTGTTCCACATTACGGGAAAATCGCCCACGTTTTCTTGCGAGAAATCGTCGTAAAAAATAACCTTTTCGCCTGGAACAAAGTCATATTTGCTAGTGGTTTGTGCATTTGCAACGGTAACCAAAACTGTACAAATTAGAATGGTAAAAGATGATAATAGTTTAGTTTTCATGTGTTTATTTCTTTTTATATTTTTTACGTTGAATTTATTGTTGCTGTTTTGATATTGGTAGGCTTTGTATTATTTCCCGGGCTTCAATTTCAGCATTAATTGTGCTGAAAGATCAGATACCAACCATTCTTCAATAATTTTTTCATTATTGAACTTAACGACTGAAATTTCGTACCACTTCACTTTTTTCCCCGATGCAGGTATCCCTTTTAAGGGCGAACGATGGGTGCCCGTAAACGTTTTTTGGATAGTAAGCATGTCGTTATTATCCGAAAGAAGTTCACACTTCTGAATCTTTATGTCGGGAATGGCAGTTCTGATCTGCTTTACAAACTGAAGGATGAATTTATGCCCATTGTAGGTTTTGTCTCCGGCATGAGCCACATAATTTTCATCAAAAAATGAAGGAACAGACGCCAAATCGCCAACTTCAAAGAGTTGTTTATTTGCCTGTTTAATGGTGGTTAGCTTGTCCATAATCGAATTTTATAATTGCAAAGTAATTTACTAAACAAAATTAGTACAGCATATAGTCTTTATTGATTTTTTATTTTACTGCCTGCATTGTGTTTTACCACTTTCATCATCTTAATGAATTCTTTCTTCCAAATTTCTCAATGCAACTTCTAGCGGAAGATCTTTCCCTTTTCTTATTGCAGAAAACTGATCTTGAATATAAATATCAGGAGCGATGCCAACACCTTCCAAATAGTTGCCGTTTGCATCGGTAAGTAATTTCCCGTCGGGACCATATATAACCTGCGCACCCAGCCTGAATTTCCAGCCATTGGGCAAAATGCGCTCAAGTACCGATGAAAAAGCGCCACAAGTGGTATCTCCAACCGTAATAACATTGGACTGCGATTTCATTCCAAGAATAAAATGATCGGATGAACTTGCCGAAAAACTGTTCATCAGTATGACAACAGGCTTATTCTTAAGGCAATCAGGGTGTGGATTGGTATAATGGTCGTCTAACTGAGTGAAATCTGATTGTCCCGAACCATTTCTGAATTTCGATTTCATATAGAGTTTCCTTTCCGACGAAAAACTGTTTAACGATGTAACAAAGGCTTCGGTTTTACCACCTCCGTTAAACCGCAAATCGATAATTACAGCATCCAACGTGTTAAATGAATCAACTGCCTGCTGAATGAAATCGTTCGGGTAATCGTCGTTACCAAATGTTGGGATACAGATATATCCAACGCGATGGGTTTCATAGGTAATCGTTCCATAGAAGAATTTCCACCCGGAATAATCGCCTGCTTTGTATTTATTTTTCAGGTAGTTACTTCTGATTATATTTTGCATCATCACGATACCCGAATTATCGGTACTTTTATTATCAGCAAAAAAGGATTTGTTCCTACGGTTCCACGACCTGAAAAATCCGACACCGGGAGCTAGCAAATCGGCATGCCCGTCGTTGAGTTCATTTAAAAGACCCGACATGGCCGTAAACAATTCCATATCGGTTGAACTGTCGGTTAAATTTCCTGAATATACCGTTTTGAGGGAATCCCAGTTGATATTTTTTGCTTCAAAAGCACCGTAAAACCGGTCGAATTCCAACCAGAAAGCGTTATAATTATCCACAGGGGTATTTTCAAACTCCTCTTTAATTAGCGACTCTTCGCAACTTGAAACAGCGAGAGATAAAAGAATTGCAATCCACAAAAATGTATTCTTCTTCATCGCATTCAAAATTTATAGGTTAAACCAAACGAGTAAATTCCCGAAACCGATTCCAATTTCCGTGGCGAAGAATTATAGATATACCTGAAATCGTATTCGCACTCAATATTAAATCGACTTGACAGCGAAAAAACATATCCAATATTGCTGTACACCGCTAAAAGAGTGTTGGGAAACTGCAACTGATCGTTCGAGCGTATAAAATTGAATGTGTTGATTTTTTCAAAATTCTGTGTCATCGACTGAGAATAACTGTTCCGAAGAGTCCACGAAATTATTGGAACCGACAACTGGCAATGAAAGTTGTGCCTTTTGAAGTTGGTTTCGAGAAAAGCGCCCGGGGCTAAACCGCTTTGCACCAATTCAGGAGTTCCATAACTGTTTAAAGTAATATTAAACGTGGTCAACCATGTGCCTGTAAACCAAAACCTAAGATAATCAGCGCCTTTCAACTCGATTGGAAATTGACAGGTATAAAAGGCATCAGCAACGAAACTATTCAAGATCCGTTCACGGGCATCGCTGGCCACAAGGTTTTCTGCCAGTATTAACGAATGCGGCCGGCGATTAATCGTCGAAAAATGGATTGAAATAATTTGCCGAACCGGTCTTTTCCCGTAGGTATATTTCACCCCATAACAAAAATCCGATCCTGAATAAAGATTGTACGAGTATATTTCATCAATTGAGCCAAGATTATAATAGCCAGCATTTACCTGTAACTGTTTGGGATATTTCGAGGTATCGGGTTCGGAGGCACGCAATGAATTAACATTGCCAAGCAGTAAAATAATCAAGACTACATTAGAAAATAAGGTTCTCATTTGTTGATTTTCACATTATTGAATTCATGTTGAGTATACAATAAAGTCAATATTCTTGATAATAAGTTGCAACCTTTTCATTTTTTCTCAACTAATTGCTTTCTGGCAATCAACGTAACACCATAATATATAATTAGCCGTTATTGAATACAACAACTTCTTTACCAGATTCTATTTATCGGTGAAATCAATACTTGTTACCACTGCCTGATGGATACTGACAACCAAGAAATTAAAACTCGTGGCTAAAATATAGCTCAATAAAAAGATCCTTACCCTTCAAATACATGTTCCAGATTATCTGATAACTGATTTAAATTCTTATAGGCAGCTGGCAAATCAAGAACAGTAACAATTTTTTCTTCGGTAGAACAATAGAAATAGTTCGATTTTGAGAGCCTCTTTATGAAAAGTTGAGCCACAACTGTCGGCACGGGCTTATCCACCCAAAAAGCAAGGGTTACTTCTTTTCCTTTAAAATCATTTTCATCAAGATGCTTCCTTGCGTTGGCTAATTTTTCAATATTCTTAAGAAATGTATCAGACTCTTTAGTTGGATTGCCTTTTACCGACATATTCCTCAAATCTACAATCACTTTCGATATGGAGTTGGCAACAAAACTTTCGGTCATATTTTTCATATATGAGATATATTTTTCCAAAGAAAATTCCCCAATAAATCGATGGATCAATAAATTCTCGTCTTCAAAAATCTGATATCGAATCTCCATAAAACTTTTGTTTCAGTTGAATGCCTGAATATACTATTTTTTCAATTCATTATGTTCGTTTTTGTTTTATTAAGCGTATTTTTAGTTTATCTAATTTCGGAAAAATCGCCATGAAAAACAAACATTCTGCGTTACGATTACGCATTTACATCAGTACTACTGATCGCCACAAAGAGATACTGCTTTACGAGTATCTGGTCCTCAAAGCAAAAGAATTCGGCATTGCGGGGGCAACCGTGGTTAAAGGGATATTAGGCTATGGAGCCAGCTCGGTTATCTATTCCGGCAAATTTTGGGAAGTAAGCGAAAAACTCCCCGTTATTGTCGAAGTGGTTGACGAAGAAGAAAAGGTGCTGTCGTTTTACGAATCGATAACTCCTATCCTCGACAATATGCGTTACGGCTGCATGGTCACAACCGAAAAAATCGAGGTACTTTTGTACAAGTCAGGGAAAAAGTCTACTAATTGATCTCTGTTGGATACTTCACCATTTCAAGATATACAACTAATATACAATAATTTATGACACCAGCCCATGCAATTTCAGCCCTCACAAAACTCTGGTGATGGACATGGATTTGTCAAGTATTTTACCGGAAATAATTGCTATACTTGTCCTGACCATAATCTATTTTCTGATTGGCGGTTTTATTTTCCAACGCAAACATCTGAAATTAAATCAATAACAACCGTTGAAAACTATATATGAAAGAAATAATTGAAGCACTTAGAACTGAACTACGGAACAGCACCGATGAAAAAACCCGATCAACAAGCCAGAATTTTTTTAAAGAAAAAATAGAATTTTACGGTGTGAAGGTTCCTACGGTACGCAAAATCGCTAAAAAAACATATCAACTTATTGAAAATAAGACAAAAAAAGAAATATTCGATTATTGTGAAACCTTGTGGCAATCGGGCTACATTGAGGAATCTTTTATTGCCTGCGACTGGTCTTATTTTCTTCGGAAGAGATATGAAACCACTGATTTTGAAGTGTATGAGCGCTGGATTAGCCAATATGTAAACAACTGGGCTTCGTGCGATTCCCTTTGCAATCACACAGTAGGCGGATTTTTAGAACGTTTCCCCGAATATATTTCCCGGCTGAAAACCTTTGCCAAATCTGACAATCGCTGGGTACGCAGAGCCGCAGCCGTAAGCCTGATTATCCCTGCCCGAAAGGGAATGTTCCTTACCGATATCTTCGAAATTGCCGACATTTTGCTAACCGACCACGATGATCTGGTTCAAAAAGGATACGGATGGATGCTTAAAGCTGCAAGCGAGGCAAACCAAGCAAATGTTTTCGTATATGTGATGAAAAACAAAGCCCTCATGCCACGCACATCCCTGCGTTATGCCATCGAGAAAATGCCTGCAGAATTGAAAAAACAAGCTATGGCGAGAAACTAAACCCAAACCATTAAACACGCAAACTATTAACAAACAAGAATTTATTTCATGTTCAAAAAAGCTTCAACCATCATTATTTTCCTTTTTACCCCGTTCGTTTCATTTTGCCAATCGGCTAATATCGAGAAGGAAATTCATCAATACAAGGAATCAAAACCGGTCATGATTGACAAAGCTAGAACGATGTTGCTCGACATGTTTTCTAAAGGTGATTTAGCGAAAGTAAAAGAGATAAAAGACTTTCTGCTAAGCGCCGAAGATGAAAAATTCAATTCGTTTTTCCTGGCCGAGTATTGGTTCATCCTTTGTTGGACGCAGGAATACAATGAATTATGCTTGTCGCTTCAGAACCTCGATTCAGCAAAAATTGAACGCTACAAACAAAGAAGCTGGCCAAAGCAAGACTCACTGTACACCAGACTTTACCGGGCATCGATGGAAAATGAATTATTTTTGAAACAACTGATCAATGAATCGGATGCAGACAAAGAATGCCGGGAGATTGCAGCACTCACGCTCGATAAGTTACTGATAGAAAGCAAGAATAACCCTTATGCTCAAGATTCGATCAACGAAAAAGCCGATAATTTCCTCAACAATTCTGAATCAAAACGTTATAACGATTATATCAAAAAACACATCCGTTACAAGTTGATTGCCAAGAACTGGAGCGCATCGGTAGAGTTCTTCTCAGGATACGGAATGTTAACCGGGAAATTGAGCAACACCTACCGCAACTTTCTCCCTATTGGCGTAGGTATTGGCATTGGCTACAAAAACGCAGATCTATCGATTAGGGCATTAAACGGGAACCATAAAACAAATAAAGACCTCACCTACTCTACGGGAATTTACACGAAAGGCTCAAAAGTTAGGATTTTCATACCAGAAATTACCTTAGGATACAGCATACTGAACAATAACTACCTGAAAATATCACCCTTTGGGGGCATCGGACTAAGTGACATTAGGGCAACTACAGACCAGACCGATAAAGTTCCCGAATTGAAAGAATTATCTACAGGATACTCTACAATGTATGTTGCTGGCCTCAATATTGAAGTGAAATTCGGTCCAAAGAAGATGCCAGAATTTATGCCCAAAACTAACTATTCCTACCTGAATGTCAGATATAGTTATGGTATGCCTCAATTTGAAAAGAAGTATGCCGGCATGCATGGCAACTTCCACTATATCACGATTGGCCATGGCTCCATGTCGAGAGGTACCCACAGACAATAAGAAGACCGACAACCTGAGTTCTTGATTGGATATTTTTTAAGCATAAAAACAAAAAAGGGCGAAAATAATCGCCCTTACTATGTTATTACCGGCGGCGAACATCTCCTCCACTCGATTCGTGCACGTTTTCGTTTTGTGGCTTCCCAAAATACTCAACATTACCACCGCTACTAGCGTCGGCATCAATACTTTTTGTTACAGCAATCTGAATATTTGCTCCACTCGACGAGTTCACATCCGCAGTCTCAGCAGTAAGGTCTTGTGCTTTCAGATCGGCTCCCGAATCAGCTCTCCCTTTAAAATGACTGG
Source organism: Bacteroidales bacterium (assembly GCA_012719495.1). Taxonomy (GTDB): domain Bacteria; phylum Bacteroidota; class Bacteroidia; order Bacteroidales; family Prolixibacteraceae; genus CAYMTR01. The sequence continues at coordinate 37,284 of JAAYAG010000118.1, read as the reverse complement.
CTTTCCCGTCAAGCTCCACATCAGCACCACTAGCCACATAACATTCAATCGTATTGGCATAAACTTCAGCTTTTATATCGGCAGCGCTATTGGCCTTTATTTCAAGTTCCTGGGCTTTTATAGGTGTTTCGCCTGTGACATTCGATCCTGACGAAGCATGTATATGATTGATTTTACGATACGTAACATACACATTAGTTTTCGTTGATTTACGAATATTGCAATCAAAATAACATTCGAGTGTATTACCTTTCACCTTGGTTATCAGGCAATCTTGCAGGTTTTCGTCGGTTTCAACAATTACCTTTTCTTCATCACCGGCAAACAAAAACACATTAATTCCGGCAGAAGCTGAAACCCCTTGGAACGAATTAACTGAACGGTTTTCTTTAGTCACCTTGCCATTCCCCTTTACAATTTGGCCCCAGAACAAAGAAGATGCCTCGGCCACAACAACCGAAGCAAAAATAAGTGTAACGATAAACAATGATTTTTTCATGGTATTATTCTTATTATTAAACAAATACAATATTTATCAGTGTATAGACTATAGATTTTACAACAACGAAACTTTCTTAAAAAGCTCCCAGCGGGCAGGTTGTTGCTTTTAAAAAGTATGACGAAAGTATGAGCGGGAAGTTACAGCACGAAGTAAAAAAATGCCAACGGCCTGGTTTTATCGGTAAAATAAGAAAATTGAATGCCGAAAAAAGACATTCACGGCAAGGGGTGAAATAATCAATAGAAAAGAGAACAGAACTATTTTCCCAAAACGATCATATCACGTATATTTATTGCCGTTTTATCGATCGAAAAATCAAGTATTTCAGAAAAAACAACACATAGAATAATTATGACAAACTTAACGAAAACAAGCCTTCACAAAATTGCTGCCATGCGTTATGAATATCTGGAATCGCTACCACGTTTCCAAGACATTTATTTAGAATTTATGATCAACGAATCAATGTGTTATACTATTAAGGAGAATGATATTCCGTTGGGTTATGCCATTGCAACAAACGACGCTGTTTTACTTGAATTTTACCTATTTCTGCCCTATCAAAACCATCGCACCCGTCTATTCGCCACAATTGTTGAACAATTGAAAATTGAAAGCATTCTGTGCAAATCGTTCGACTCTATTCTATTAGACTGCTGTTTATTATACAACTTCTCATATTCACTCATTGGTTGCCTGTTTCGTGAACATACTGGGCGAACGGACAGAAAAAACTCTAACCTTACCTACCGATTTGCAAACAAAATCGACTTACCTTTTCTTTTAGCCCAAAATGATGAAGTTTTTGAGCCCAAAGAGCTTTTAGCCAAAAACATTGATGATGAGTCGATTGTTATAGCTGGAAATCACGAATCTCCGGTTGTAGCCTGTGGTTTTCTTACACAAGTCCACCCTCAATTCAACTATTACGATTTAGGGATTTGGGTCGATGAAGCTTATCGGCGAAAAGGCATTGCCAGCAGTACCATGCAGTATATGATAGAGTTATGCACCGAAAAGAAAGGTATTGCCATTTGTGGCTGCGATATACAGAACGTTGCCTCACAAAACATGCTCGAAAAATTAGGATTCATCAGCAAACACAAATTAATTGAATTCACGACAAAAAAGAATTAACACATTAAATTTAAGAAACATACATTTCACTTAATCGATCTGAAATAAAGCAACGAAAACCATTGTATTACGTTTTATACCCAACAGAGAAATATACATTATAGCGGAAAAACAAATCACAACCGGTCGGAATAATTGCAGAAAAGACAGGAATGTTGCGCTTTGTGCATGGCAAAGAGAACAAAAGCATTCTTTATTTTGTATTATTCTAAATAACATTTAAAAACGTAGAATATGAATCGGATAAAACAATTATTCAGAGTGAACCAAGCTCCTCTTTCGACCGATATTGCCTTGTTGCTTATCCGGCTTTTTTTTGGAGGAATGATGCTTACCCATGGGATTCCAAAGTTAGAAATGCTTTTTTCAAGTGCTACGGTTCAGTTTATTCCACTTTTCGGGTTTAGTGCTGGTTTTTCGTTAGCATTGGCTGCAGCGGCCGAAGCAGGGGGCGCGATATTGCTTATTGCAGGCCTTGGCACACGACTGGCAGCCATTCCGATGGCTGCCACCATGCTGATAGCCGCTTTTGTGGTTCATGCCAACGATCCGCTGGCTACCAAAGAACTAGCTATTCTGTATCTTGTTGCATTTACCGCCTTGATCTTTGCCGGAAGTGGACGCTTCTCGATCGACCGCTTTATAAGCCAAAGAAAATGAGAAAGCATTTCTCCTGAATTATTCGAAATTTGAAAATAAACCAGATATACCAATCCAATGTATTATATTACAATACATTGTAAATTTTTAATTCTTCACAGATAACCCATTTAACTTCTCCACTTTTCAAATATTGCTAAAATCCCGTCAGCAATATTTATTATTTTTATATTGCATCGTAAAACAATTATCATAGTGAAAACCCGGCAAAAGACACCGGGAAAGTCTTTCAAATTAAACAAAGTAACAATATAACCAGCACATAAAGCATGCAGCTACAAGAAATGGGATTCAGTCCTAAAGTTGAAAAACTTGCTCACGATTTAGCATTCGACAGCTTTTCGCTCGGTCGGGTCATTTCAGAGCACAAGGAACGTTACGTGGTAGCCACCGAAAACGGCGATGTTGATGCCGAAATTACAGGGAATCTGCGTTTTACAGCCCAATGCCGCGAAGACTTTCCTGCTGTTGGCGATTGGGTTGCCTTAATTCAATGTGACCAACAATTTGCAGTAATTCATAAAATTATGCCCCGCTTTTCAGCCATGAAACGGCAATCGGTAAAAAACCGGAGCGAGTCGCAAATCATAGCCAGTAATATCGATGTAGCCTTGCTTGTCCAATCGGTCGACAGGGATTTTAATATTAACAGGCTCGAAAGATATCTTGCCATTTGCTATTCTTCAACCATTGAACCAATTATAGTTTTCACAAAAGTCGATTTATACGATAAAGAACACCTTTCAAAAATAATTTCGCACACAAAGCAACGCTTACCTAACATTCCAGTCTTTACCATTAGCAACGCCACCCTTGAAGGCCTCGAGACCTTGAAGATGGCACTTGAAAAAGGAAAAACGTATTGTATGATAGGATCATCGGGCGCAGGCAAATCAACCTTGCTGAACAACCTCACGGGACGGCAGCTTATGTCGACCGGGGCTATAAGCAAAAGTACCGGAAAAGGCAGGCACACCACAAGCCACAGGGAGCTTACGGTACTCGACAGCGGGGCAATTATTATCGATAACCCTGGAATGCGCGAAGCCGGATTGGCCGATGCCAGTGAAGGAATTGAAACCATGTTCGACCAGATTAGCACCCTTGCAAAAAACTGCCGGTTTAGCAATTGCACCCATACCAGCGAAAAAGGATGTGCCATAATCGAGGCTCTTGAAAACGGAACATTAGACCAGGCAGCGTATGAAAATCTGATGAAAATGCAAAAAGAGCAAAAACGGTATGAGCTGAGTGTGGAAGAAAAACACCGCACGGATAAAATTTTTGGTAAGATGTTGAAAAACTATAAAAAAGAATCGGGAAAAGACAAGTTCTGAGTTACAAAATACAACAACAAACAAGATAATACACTTACAAAAAGCGACTTAACGTGGACACAATTTTTATCATTGGCATTTTTCTTACTTTTTTTCTGCAGTTTCTTTTACTCTCGCGAAAAAACAAAAGCCTTCCCGACAGAATTTTAGGCATTTGGATGTTTGTAATCGGGGTACACCTGTTCAGCTACTACATTTATCACCTCGGATATTGGGATAAATACCCGCACCTAACAGGCATTACCCACCCTTTTCCATTGCTCCACGGTCCTTTTTTATATTTATATGTTGTTTTCTCCGTTCGAAAAGATCAGCACTTCAGGCCGAAAGACTTTTGGCATTTTACCCCGGCCCTGCTTTCTTATCTGTACATGATCCCCTATTTCTTTTTCTACAGCGAGGAGAAGAAACGCATGGTCGATTCGGGAGAACTGAGCGACTTTAGGGTTTTTATGCTCTTTTCGCTGTTTGGTTTCATCGTATCGGGGATAACCTATGCCATACTGGCTTTCAGGCTTACTAAAAAGCTTGACGAAGTGATTCACGATAATTTCTCATACGACGAAAAAATAAACCTCAATTGGCTTCGGTACTGCATATTAGGCATGTTTGGTGTATTTCTTACTGTAGGGATTCTTTCAGCCCTACAATACCTTTTTAAGATACAGCTCCCGTTCAATCCCGATATGGTCTATTACAGCGAAGTTATTCTGTTCATCTTTTTTGTGGGCTATTTTGGTATCAGACACGAAGGCATCTTCAGCGAGAACCCGGAAAGCGAAACGACACCTTCACAACCCAACACCGGGAATAAGCCTGCCGGAGAATACAAAAAATCGGGGTTGAAAGCCGTCGAAGCCAGCCAGCTAAATCAAAGGTTATTAGCCTTAATGGACGAAAAACAATACGATAAGTATGAATACAACATCAAAAAAGATTCATTCGAACGTCCCAAAAGTGTGTACCGCATGCCAATGATTAGCTATAAAATTGAATTTTAAACACATACAAAACTAAATGAATAATACCGATGTTTTTCCTTACTGATTTATTGGAAATATTAACAGTGTTAATTATATTTGCAGTGTTAATTTATTAAACACCATACAACACAAACTTTATTAGTAAGAAAAATGGAAAGAAAACAAATTCAGGAGCAACGAATCAGGGGCTACTTTGTGCAGGCCGCCAAAGACATTCTCCGTTCCGAAGGCTTAAAAGGAATCAGCGTTCGAAATGTAGCTCAAAATGCAGGGTACTCGTATGCAACGCTTTACAATTATTTCAGCGACATCAGGTTTTTGGTATTCGAGTGTGTCCGCGATTTTCAGGAAGAATGCGACACATTCATTGCTGAACGGGTTGAAGGGGCTGCTCCGGGAATTGAACGCCTTCGGGCCATATCGAAAGCATACCTTGATTACTTTGTTGAGTATCCGGGGATATTCGAGCTTTTCTACCTCGAAAAAATGTCGGCTTACGGGAACAGCAAAGAAACAGCAGAACTGATCTACTCCTACCTCGACAAGCTGTGCGAAAACGACTGGACGGTTTATTCTGTAAAGACGAAAATTAGCGACGAATTGATTGACAAGCTTAAAGATCAACTTCGTTATACGCTCATCGGATTATTGCTATTTTACCTGAACCGGCACTACCCTGGTACTTACGAAGAGTTCATTGAACGATCGGAAAAACAATTGGCTTATATTTGGGACTAACAAGCAACGAACCAGAATCTTATCCTTTAGAAAAGAGATTTCTCAAAAAAAAAGCACCAAGGCAAAACCAAGGTGCTTTTTTATCTTTTTATAATCGTTTAGAAAACGTTGGCAATTTGTGTTGTTGAATACTTTCCATCATCAAGTTTCTTTTTTATTTCGATGAATGCTTTTATTGTGTACTCAACATCTTCAATGGTGTGAACGGCTGTAGGGATAAGCCGCAGAAGTATCTGACCTTTAGGGATCACAGGATAAACCACCATTGAACAGAAAAGGTTATAATTTTCGCGTAAATCCATAACCACATTCGTAGCTTCAGCCACTCCCCCTTTCATATAAACCGGAGTAACGGGTGAATTGGTGTTCCCAATATCGAAACCATGTTCTTTCAATCCATTTTGAAGATGGTTCACCACTTTCCATAAGTTTGCGCGAAGATCATTGCAATTACGAAGCAACTCAAGCCTTTTCAAGCCACCGATAACCATTGGCATTGGCAAAGACTTGGCATAAGTTTGCGAACGCATGTTATACCGGAAGTGATTGCAAATTTCTTCATCACAAGCGATAAAAGCACCAAAACCAGCCATCGCTTTGGCAAATGTTGAAAAATGAAGGTCGATTTGATCTTGCACCCCAAAATACTCAGGAGTTCCGGCACCGGTTTTCCCCATGGTACCAAAGCCGTGAGCATCGTCGACCAAAAGTCTGAAATTGAAATTTTTCTTTCGTTCAACAATCTCATCCAACTTTCCAAGGTCGCCAGCCATACCGAAAACACCCTCGGTAATAACAAGGATCCCTCCGCCAGTTTTTTCAACCAGACGGGTAGCATGCATCAACTGCTTGTCGAGGCTTTCCATGTTATTGTGCTGGAAAACAAAACGTTTTCCGGTATGGAGGCGCAACCCATCCATAATGCAAGCATGCGATTCAGCATCGTATACAATTACATCGTTACGGTCAACTAAAGAATCAATGATGGAAATCATGCCCTGATAACCAAAGTTCAAAAGAAACGCATCGGGTTTTCCAACAAAAGCAGCAAGTTGTTGTTCTAGTTCTTCGTGCTTGCTGGTTTGCCCCGACATCATCCGGGCACCCATCGGATAGGCCATACCAAACTCTGCCGCGGCCTTGGCATCCGCCTCCCGAACTTCGGGATGATTGGCCAGGCCAATGTAATTATTCAAACTCCAGTTTAGAACTTCTTTTCCCCTAAATTTCATTCGAGGTCCTATTTCACCTTCCAATTTAGGGAACATAAAATAACCATGTGCTTGCTTCTGGTATTGGCCCAAGGCTCCTTTATCCGATTTAAGTTTCTCAAATATGTCCATCATTTTTTGTTTGAATCAATCGTGCAAAAGTAAAATTTTTTATGCTGTTTGCAAATTGTGTTAAATAACGCTAAATAAATTTTTGATGTATCATAAAACTTTAATTTTCAGGTTTCAATTTTAAAAGTAAAAGTATACTTTTGCACAACATTTTTTACTATGAAAATAAAGTGGTTTTTCTTATTGGCTTTTAGCTCGTTACTTTTCTCTTGCGGTGAATTTAACACTGTTTTGAAGAGTACCGACTACGAATATAAGTATAAAAAAGGGATTGAATACTACGAAGCGGGCGATTATAACCACGCTATTACGCTGTTCGAAGACCTTGTTTATGCCTTCAGGGGTACATCGAAAGGTGACGACTTATATTATTATTATGCCAGCAGTTGCTTCAAAGCAGGCGATTACACCCTTGCAGGATATTATTACAAAAGTATTTATGAGCAATATCCCAGAAGCGAATTTGCAGAAGAAGCTCAATTCATGGTTGGTATGTGTTTCTATAAAGATTCGCCTAATCCTCGCCTCGATCAGGAAATCTCACAAAAAGCAATCGATGCTTTTCAGCTCTTCATAAACCTTTATCCATACAGCAACAAGGTTGAAGAAGCCAATATGCGAATTGATGAACTAAACGAAAAAGTTGTTTACAAATCGTACCTCAGCGCCAAGCTGTACTACGATATGGAATATTACAAGTCGGCTGTTATCGCTTTAAATAATAGTCTCAACGATTATCCATCGACCAAATACCGCGAGGAGTTGAAGTTTCTACTATTCAAATCGAAGTATTTATTGGCAGTGAACAGCGTAGAAGAGAAAAAAAGAGAGCGAACTATTGACGCCCGCGATGAATATTTTACCTTTGCCGATGAATTCCCGCAAAGTAAGTATTTAAAAGAAGTTAACCGTGATTATAAACATATTCAGCAACTTTTGGGTTTAAAAGAAGATGAAACAAGCATGGTAGGCAAAAACCAGTAAGCACCAACAGTCTGAATACTAAAAAATATAAATAAATAGAATACGTTCAATCAACAAGGAATATGGATTATAAGAAAACAAAAGCTGCGAATTCTACAATTTCTCGCAACATCGATCAACTGGCTGAAGAAACTGGTAATATCTACGAATCAGTAATGATTCTTGCAAAGCGTTCGAACCAGATTGCTTCGGAATTAAAAGAAGAATTGAACCAGAAATTATCAGAATTTGCTTCGTATACCGACAATCTCGAAGAAGTATTTGAAAACCGTGAGCAAATCGAAATTTCGAAATTTTACGAAAGGTTGCCTAAGTCGACATTAATTGCGACTCAGGAATTCATCGAAAAAGGCATTTATCATCGTAACCCGATGAAAGATAGCCGTAAAGTAAGATTCTAAGCAACTTGCACTCCGTGCGATTGAAAGAAAAACATATTATTTTAGGAATTACAGGAAGTATAGCTGCTTACAAGGCAGCTACACTTTTAAGAGGCCTCATTAAAGAAGGGGCCGAGGTACAAGTGGTAATAACTCCATCGGGCAAAGAATTTATTACTCCTGTCACCCTCTCTGCCCTATCGGGGAAACCGGTAATCTCTGAGTTTTTTGGGGCTAACGATGGCACTTGGAACAGCCATGTCGATTTGGGATTATGGGCCGACCTTATGGTCATTGCTCCGGCAACCGCCTCAACCATTGGGAAAATGGCTAACGGGATTGCCGACAACATGTTAATTACCACCTACTTGTCAGCCAAGTGCCCTATAATGGTTGCCCCAGCCATGGACCTCGACATGTTTGCCCACCCTTCTACTCAAAAAAACTTAGAAACGCTTCGCACATACGGCAATATAATCATTGAACCCGGCACCGGAGAACTTGCCAGCGGGCTCACCGGAAAAGGGCGAATGCAGGAACCCGAAGCTATTGCTGAAGAAATAATTTCCTTCTTCAGCGAAAAAAAAAACTGAATAACAAAAGGTTTTTAGTCACCGCCGGCCCTACACACGAGAAAATAGACCCAGTCCGCTTCATCGGAAATTACTCTTCCGGGAAAATGGGTTTTGCTATAGCCGAAGAGCTGGCTTCACGCGGAGCATATGTTTACCTGATTGCCGGCCCCGTCTCGGTTCAAACAAAAAATAAAAACATTCAGCGCATAAATATCACCTCTGCACAAGAGATGTACGAGCAATGTGTACAAATCTTCCCGAAGGCCGACGGAGCAGTAATGTGTGCAGCAGTGGCCGATTTTGCGCCGGTGGTTAGTTCGGCAACAAAAATAAAACGCACATCAGAAGAGTTAACCATAACCCTGAAACCCAATCCTGACATTGCGGCATCACTGGGAAAAATAAAAAAGAAGAATCAATTGCTAGTAGGATTCGCCCTCGAAACCAACGACGAAGTAAACAATGCAACCTCAAAACTGCTCAGAAAAAACCTCGATTTCATTATACTTAACTCGCTTAACGATAAAGGAGCAGGTTTTCAGGCCGACACCAATAAAATTACTATCATCGATAGAAATAATAAAACGTACAATTTTGAGTTAAAAAGAAAAGATAAAGTTGCTGTAGATATTGTAGACCGGATGGTTGAAGAAATGGGATTGTAATTTCCTCAACGATTACTATTTTTACGCCGAAAAACGATGCCTTGAAAAAGGGAAGCGGTCATGCAAAACACAATAACATTTTTTCAACATCAAATTACGGTTATTTGATTATTAACAACTTAGAATGAAATGACAAAGATAAATCAGCTATTTTCAATCCTGTTTTTTTTATTATTCACAACCACAATTGTACAGGCTCAGGAATTACGGTGCAACATCAGCGTCAATTCGAACAAGCTCACCAGTGCCAACAAAAACGTGTTCCGCACTATGCAGGCCGACCTGTACGAATTTATGAACAATAAAAAATGGACCAAGCACAATTATACAAATGCCGAAAGGATTGAATGTAGCATAACCATCCAGATTACCCGCCAACTTTCTTCGAACGAATATGAAGGAACCCTAAATATTCAAAGCAAAAGGCCGGTTTACAACTCATCGTACAAAACAACCATTCTTAATGTTCAGGATGAATATTTCAGGTTTAAGTATGAAGAATATCAAACCATTGAATATGCTGAAACCGACAATAAAGATAACCTGACCAGTGTTTTGGCCTATTATGCCTATGTAATTCTGGGCTTCGATTACGATACTTTCTCGCTCAACGGTGGCACAGAGTATTTTGAAAAAGCCCGACAAATTGTGAATGAGAGCCAAAATGCCGTGGGGGCAAAAAACGGATGGAAAGCATTTGAGTCAGACTTCAACCGCTATTGGCTGGTAGAGAACATGTTGAACAAATCATACTCTTCGTACCGCGAATGCCTTTACCGTTATCACAGGAAAGGGCTTGATGCCATGGCCGACGGAGTAGAAGCCGGTCGGGCAGAAATTGCAGATTGCCTGAAACTCATTCAAAAGGTTTTCCGCACCCGATCAAAACTTTACATTACACAAGTATTCTTCGACGCAAAATCGAGCGAGTTGGTTAGCTTATTTAGCCAATCGTACCCCGACGAGAAGAACCGTGTAATCCAATTGCTTTCAGAATGTGATCCATCGAATTCATCGAGGTATGAGACAATAAAAAACAGCGAATCAACACAAAGCATTACCAATTGATATGCTAAGTAGCCTCTCAATCATCAACTACGCAATAATAAAGCAATTAACCATCGATTTTTCGTCTGGCTTTTGCGTGATTACAGGAGAAACCGGAGCTGGAAAATCGATCATTATGGGAGCTTTGTCTCTCATCCTTGGTCAAAGGGCCGACAGCGCCACGCTGAACAATACCGATGAAAAATGCATCATAGAAGGCCGGTTCACCATTCTTTCCACCCCAACCCTTCGTTCTTTTTTCGAAAATAATGACCTCGATTTCGAGATCCCCATAGTAATGCGGCGTGAAATTACGCCCACCGGCAAGTCGAGGGCTTTCATCAACGACACCCCTGTACAGTTACCCCTAATGCGGGAATTGGGGCTTATGCTCATCGACATACATTCGCAGCATTCGAACCTTGAACTGGCAAAACGGCAATTTCAGCTCAATGTAATCGACTGGTATGGAAACCATACGGAGTTAATAGCCCTGTATCAAAACGTTTTTTCGGCAATGAAAAAAACCGAAAGCCAACTAAATACTACCCTCGAAAAAGCAAAACAATCAAAGGCAGATCTCGACTATTACGAATTCCAGTTTGCACAGTTAAACGAGATGAAACTTGTTGACGGAGAGCAAGAAATATTGGAACAGGAATTGGAAATGCTCAGTCACGCTGAAGAAATCAAATCGGGCCTCGACCATGTACACACCCTGCTCGACGGAGAAGAAATATCAACCCTTACACAACTGAAAGAGTCTATTTCAACGCTGCAGCGATTTAGTGCATATTTCAATCAGGCACAGCAACTTATATCCCGACTGGATAGTCAATATCTGGAGATGCGCGATATTGCTTTGGAATGTGAAATGTTGGCTGAGAAGATAGACCATAACCCTTCGCGCCTAGAAGAAGTTTCAGCACGGCTTGACAGTTTGTATTCGCTTGAACAAAAACACCGGGTGAACAGTGTTGGTGAACTGATTTCGCTTCGGAATGATTTCGACGCGAAAATTCAGGCATCTGCCTCGTTCGATATGGAGCTTGAACAATTGTCAAAGCAACTCGAAAAACAGAAAGCCGAAGTAGGATTAAATGCCACGAAACTGCATAATAAGCGACTAGCCGTTTTACCAGCTATTGAAAAAGAAATAGTTGCATACTTACAGCAACTTGGCATGCCCAATGCACAATTCAGCATTGAGCTCAATCAAAAAGAAGATTACACGCCTATCGGAAACGACGAAGCCGTATTCCTTTTCACAGCGAACAAAGGAACTCAGCCCGAAGAGATTAACAAAGTAGCCTCAGGGGGCGAGTTGTCGAGACTTATGCTGGCTATTAAAACAGTAATAGCCCGTTCGAAAGCGCTTCCGGCCATTGTCTTCGACGAAATAGACACAGGCATTTCAGGGGAAATTGCCTCAAGAATGGGAGTTATACTCCATTCTATGTCGGAATATATGCAGGTAATAAATATAACCCACCTCCCACAAATAGCTGCAAAAGGCAATGCCCATTACCTTGTTTTCAAAACAGAAAAAGACAAAAACGTTGAAACCGGCATGAGGCTCCTCAGCAACGAAGAACGAGTAGTTGAAATTGCCAAAATGCTCAGCAATAATAACCCTACCCCTGAAGCAATTGCGAATGCCCGCTCATTACTTACATCAGCAAACTAATAACCGGAGTAAATAGCGGGTAGCCTCACTTTTCTTGGCAATTTTCGGGTTTTTGTATTACATTCGTAAAAACGAGTCAAAAATGAGTTACCTGAATGAAATAATCCAATCGACTGAGATAAATACCGCCACTACCCTATTCCGGCTTGGCCTTAGTGTTGTGGCAGGTGCTTTAATTGGTGTAGAAAGGGAATCGCACCGACAACCGGCAGGAATTAAAACACACATGCTGATTTGTATCGGTTCCACATTAATGATGTTACTTTCCATCTATATTCCACAAACATTCAGCTCGTTTCAAAATGGTGACCCTGGCCGTATTGCAGCACAGGTAATCTCCGGTATTGGATTCATTGGTGCAGGAACCATAATGCGACTAGGAATAAACGTTAGAGGTTTAACTACAGCAGCTTCTATATGGGCTATTGCCGGAGTTGGCCTTGCCATAGGAGCCGGAATGTATATCCCTGCATTTATTACCGTTGCGTTGTTGCTAATTGTGTTAATTGTTGTAGAACAACTTGAAAGATATTTCTTCACCCCGCTCAGCCTGAAAATACTCACCGTAAAATCTACCTCAGCCGAAACAGACAAAAAGATCAGACAAATGCTTAATAAATATCATTTCAGGGTTATTGAAGTAAACCCAGCGTATTCACGAACCGATAATTTCGGGTTTATGTATAAAATTGGTTCGTCGAACAAAGTTGGCCTAGTTGAGCTAACCCAATTGCTTGCCGAAAAAGACCAATCAATAGTGTCGATAGAAATATCAGACCCCATGCTTTAACCTGGAAAAAAGAGTTCCCTTTTAACGCTGTTTTTTTATATGTTCCAGCAAGTTTTCGCAACCATCTTTCAAAACATCAAGAACTAATTTAAGCTCTAGACTTTGGTATAAAACAAATTCAAAATTCACATTTACTCTTTTATTATTTCATTATATTAAAAATTACTTTAATTTTATTTAATTAATGTTTGATTTTATTCATTCCTGATTATATTTGTTTCAAAATAAATGTACCAATGAACAAGAAACTTCCGATACAATGCCCGAGTTGTCACGCAGGGCTCAGTGTTCACAGCCTGCAATGTGATGCATGCCAAACATCGATCATTGGAAGTTTCTCACTTCCATTATTTCTTTCGCTCGATGACAAAGATCAAGAGTTTATAATTGAGTTCGTTCTAAGTAGCGGGAGTCTTAAGGTGATGGCTCAGAAATTAAACCTGAGTTACCCTACTGTTCGTAATATGCTTGATGAACTAATTGAAAAAATATCCAACTTTCAAAACAACATAAATGAATAAGCTCATTAATCCTTTCAAGTATATTGCTGGCTGGGAATCGTTTTTCATTGGCCTGGGCATCCTTTTTGCAACAGCATTCGTTGGATATCTGAGCGGTGTTCATTTCCCCGATTTGATTTCGGTTAAAACAAGTTCTGGATTGCCGTTCATTGTAATACTCGCCCAATCTATATCAAACTGGTTGGTCTTATCTGCTTTGTTATATTTTGCTGGTATTGTTTTATCCCCATCATCTATTCGGTTTATCGACGTTTTTGGTACTCAGGCGATGGCACGTTTCCCATATTTGCTGGTTGCCTCTACCGGGTTTTCACCAGCACTGGAAAAATTTGGTAAACATATAATGTGGAGCGCTCTTTCAATAGGAGAACCAACTGATCTGTCTTCAGTTGAACTAACAACGGCTATTATCCTTATTATATTTACCTTACTTTCAACCATATGGTTAATTACGTTGGCGTTTAACGCATTTAAAGTATCGACCAATTTGAAAGAAGCTAAACTAATCATCTCTTTTATAGTTATTTTCATCGTATCAACAATAATAACAGGATTTATTTCAAACAATATTCTAAAAGCCTTTAATGTAACATTCTCATAAATAAAACGTTGTTTTATGCAAACTTCAATGAAAAAAACACAAATAGGATGGGCCGTAATCATTATTGTAGCAGTAATTGAACTGATGATTTTCATACAGCCACTCGACAAAACAACACAACTTATTGTTTCGTTAGGAATGGTAGTAATGCTGGTTCTTTTTGGTTCATTAACCATTATAGTAAACGACACTCATCTTACCTTCTTTTTTGGAATTGGCTTGATTCGTGGAAAATACGACTTAAAAGACATAGTTTATTGTCGTTCAGTAAATTATTTTTCTCTTGGCTGGGGAATACGATTTAAGCCAGGCATTACTATTTTTAATGTATCGGGAAATAAAGCTATTGAAATAAAGCGAAGGAGCAGCTATCAGCTAATCTACCTTGGAACCGATTCCCCGGAAGAAATTGCCGCAATTGTGAATGAAAAGATCAGAGAGAGATTGGCCAATAGCTAAATCTCCCTCTTTATATGTTCCAGCAAGTTTTCGCAACCATCTTCCAACAAATCAAGTACCAACTCAAACCCCGAGCTTCCTCCGTAATATGGATCGGGAACACCTATGTATTTATCAGAAGAACAAAAGTCAGTCATTAAGAAAATTTTAGCAGAATCGGCTGAGCTGCGAGTCGTTCGTTGCAAATCGCTTACGTTGTCTTCGTCCATCCCAATAATGAAATCGAAACGGTCAAAATCAGTCAGAGGGTTAAACTTACGGGCAATACTTAGAAGATTGTAGCCCCGCAAATTAGCATGTTTCTGCATACGGCTATCGGCAGGCCCTCCTTCATGAACCCCTATAATTCCAGCAGAATCACACGAAATTACACTACTAAGCCCTTCTTTTTCAACCATCGACTGAAACACAGCCTCGGCACCCGGTGACCGGCAAATATTTCCAAGGCAAACAAACAACACTTCCGTTTTTCTGCTCATACGCTGTAAATGAGATATGATAATACTGGTTTTTCAATGATGTACAAAAATAAAAATAAGTTCTTAGTGAATAAAATGATTGAACAAATCTTTAGAAATATTAAAAAATTTGAACATAACGCCGACAAAAAAACTAATTTAGACAGATAAATTATCTTAGGCCTTGTATTCTTTGAATAATGCATTAAATTGGAGCCCTGAAAGTGAAAATTTGCAAGTAAAAAAGGTTATATAGAATCATTTTCACACAATAAGAGAATATTTTTTGACAAATAAAGCCTAACAATAGAAAAATATTGAATGAAGATTAACCACATCAATACATATTAGCTTATGAATTACTTTATATTTATTCCAGCTGCCGCGCTTGCAGCATTGGCATTTGCCTGGTATTTCTACCGAAACATGATGAAAAACTCGGAAGGTACCGACAAAATGAAAGAAATTGCGCAATATGTTCGCGAAGGAGCAATGGCTTACCTTAGAAGACAATACAAAGTTGTAACGATTGTATTTGCTGTTTTGGTAGTTATTCTTACCTTACTGGCTTATATGGGTGTACAAAACCCATTTGTACCCATCGCCTTCCTTACCGGGGGGTTTTTCTCTGGCCTATGTGGATATCTGGGCATGAAAACTGCCACCAATGCGTCGGCACGTACAGCCCAGGGAGCATCAGAATCGCTGAACAAAGGGCTAAAAGTAGCTTTCCGCAGTGGTGCCGTTATGGGGCTTGTTGTCGTTGGTTTTGGCCTGCTCGACATCTCTGCATGGTACCTAATTCTAACCAAATTGGTTTATACTGTTGAAAATATGCGTGAAGGGCTTTCATTCCTAGGGCTCACTTTTGTAAGACCCGGCATGGACGAATCTCACAAATTAATTGAAATTACAGCAACAATGCTAACCTTCGGCATGGGTGCTTCAACACAAGCCCTTTTTGCCCGTGTAGGCGGTGGTATCTACACTAAAGCTGCCGACGTAGGAGCCGACCTTGTAGGAAAGGTTGAAGCCGGAATACCAGAAGATGACCCGCGCAACCCCGCTACCATTGCCGATAACGTGGGCGATAACGTGGGCGATGTTGCCGGTATGGGTGCAGACCTTTACGAATCGTATTGTGGTTCAATTTTAGCCACTGCAGCCCTTGGTGCCGCACTTTCAATTAATGCAGAAGAACAAACCACCAAAGTTATTGCCCCAATGCTAGTGGCAGCAATTGGTATTATCTTGTCGATTATCGGTATTTTCATGGTTCGCACCAAAGAATCGGCAACCCAGAAGAACTTACTGAATGCCTTACTCCTCGGAACCGGAGGAAGCTCAGTCTTAATCCTCATTGCAGTTGCCGTTATGGCCGCCTTGGATATAATAACATGGGGCGTATTTGGCGCGGTAGTTGCTGGCCTAGTTGCCGGAGTAATTATTGGACAAGGAACTGAATATTTTACTTCTGATGAATATGGCCCAACAAAAGGAATTGCCAGACAAGCACAACAGGGACCAGCTACCACTATTATTGATGGTATTGCCACTGGTATGTATTCTACTTGGATCCCCGTAATTACCATTGTAGCTGGCATTATTGCAGCATTCGGCTTCTCGGGCGGCTTCACCAATTTTGCAGAAGGGATATATGGAATCGGGTTTGCGGCTGTTGGTATGCTTTCTACATTAGGGATAACCCTTGCTACAGATGCATTTGGACCCATTGCCGATAATGCAGGCGGAAATGCTGAAATGAGCGAATTGCCCAAAGAAGTGAGGGAACGTACCGATGCCTTGGATATGTTAGGAAACACAACTGCAGCTACAGGTAAAGGTTTCGCCATTGGATCAGCAGCTCTAACTGCCCTTGCGCTTGTTGCAGCTTACATCGAAGAAATTAAGATTTGGCTGCGAGGAGCTCTCAACAATGGAGAAATTCTCATGAAAAATGGAATCCAGTTCGTTAACAATCAAACAGAGACCGCTACAGAAGGCGTAAAACAGGTGCTAATTTCGAACGCTAGTTTGCAAGATTTTGCTACTTATTACGACCTAAGCCTTTTCAACCCAATATTGCTCGGTGGCTTATTCATTGGAGCCATGATGGCCTTTGTATTCTGTGCAATGACCATGAAAGCCGTAGGCCGTGCTGCTGGTGCGATGGTTGACGAAGTACGCCGTCAGTTCCGTGAAATACCAGGAATTCTTGAAGGAAAAGGAAAACCTGAATATGCAAAATGTGTAGCAATATCAACCAAAGGGGCACAACGCGAAATGTTGCTTCCGTCATTACTAGCTATTGCCGTGCCTGTTGTTGTTGGGCTTATTTTCGGTGTAGCAGGAGTTGTAGGGCTGCTCATGGGCGGTATGACAACTGGTTTCACCCTTGCTGTATTCCTTAACAATGCGGGTGGTGCATGGGATAATGCCAAAAAATTCGTCGAAAAAGGAAACTTTGGAGGCAAAGGCAGTGAAACACATAAAGCTGCCGTTGTAGGCGACACTGTTGGTGACCCGTTTAAAGATACTTCAGGACCAAGTTTAAATATTCTTATTAAGCTTATGTCGATGGTTTCAGTAGTTATGGCCGGTTTAACTGTAGCCTACCACATCTTCTAACCCATTAAATTTTCCAATAGAAAAAAGGTTGATCGTTTTATCGGTCAACCTTTTTTGCATATTAACTGTTGATATTGATTATTCGCATTATATGTGTTAATCTACAACAACAAACGGATTAACTTTTCCCTTGTATTTTTCAGGCATATCGGGAATGCCATTGCCATTACGATCGGGAAACGACCGCACATACTCAATTAAAGAAAGCCACTCTTTGACCTCCTGGATACCTGGTTTTTGCGAATCAGCATCGATCAGCAAGCGATCCCCGTCGATAACATTCCCGGTTGAATCTTTCGATGTAACATTTACCAAGCCAAAACTCATCTTCTTAATAGCCCCGATAAAACTTAAGATATATTTGTTTGCGGCAATGCTGTACAAGGTTTTATCTTTTGCAGAAAAAGAAATGTTACGGTACCCGGTTTCCTCGGTCCCGATTGTCATTTCAGAAATTTTACGAAATAATCCTTTGTTTGGATCATATTTGATGTTCATTCCCGTTGAAAACAAGTAATAATCCCTTTTCGAGTGATATACGGTCAATATAAGCTCCATTATCTTTTTTAGTTCATTGCCGGTAACATAAATCTTCCCAAGAGGAGACCCAGGCAAAGTATTTTCACCTATTCCCAGAGGCATTATATGGAATAAATCATTAACATTCTGCATTCCGGTTTTTCCGACCTCAATATTTTGTCTGATAACGCCCGTCGCAACGACGGTCATATCGACCGGATTTTTAAAAATATCTCGAAGGGTATAATACACCGCATCGGAGACGAAAGGCCCAAGGTTACTCTGCCCAGGAATACGATCGTCGAGTGTAAGCGGGAATGTAGTTTCGAGGATTGGCTTTGTAAGGTCTATATTAACCTCAGAAGAAAGCAGTTGCTGAATCTCTTCACTTTTTTTATCGATAACACGCTGTAAATCTGAATCACCCAAAATCTTATCATCAACAGCAATCAGTTGATATTTTACGTTTGGCCTTTTATTCGAATCGAAGGATATTTCAAGTTTCCCGACATTTATACCCATTGACCCGGTTTGCACTACAATACCTTTCCCGGCATACACTATAGAAGGCAACTCAGTGTGGGTATGGCCGCTGATCACAATATCGATGTCATCAACAGCTTTAGCCAGATCATAATCTTCTCCTCTCCACCCTTTTTTGCCTTTATCGGTTACGCCGCTATGCGACAATGCTATAACCAGATCAACTTTTTCTACATTTTTTAAATGAGCCGCAATTCTCTTGGCAACCCGCTTATTTTCATCGAAACGAACATTAAGATACCCGGGAATTGCCTCGTTTGCAGCCTTTCCCAACAACGCAAAAACCCCAATGCGAAACCCATTTTTCTCGATGACTGAATACCTCAATATCCTTCCATTATCAAATAATCTAGAAAACTTAGAATCGGAGCCATCTTTTTCCGGAATATAGTTTGAATTAACAACCTGTGGAATTTCTCCTAAATTGATGTTATTTTCAATAATTTGGGCTAAGGTATTTGGTCCAAAGTCAAACTCGTGATTTCCCAGTGCGACAATGTCATATCCCATTTTTTTCATCAGGTGAAGCTGAAAACCTGTTTTCGTTTCAAGGGTTTGAAACAAGGTGCCCATCAAAAAGTCACCGGCATCTACTACCAATAGTTTCGAGCCATAAACTTGCTTCTGCTCGTCAATCAATCCTGCAATTCTTGCAAAACCACCTTTTGTATCATCGTCGTTAAGGGTTAACGGACTATAATCGGTTTCTGGAGCAAATCCATTAATGTGCGAATGCAAGTCGTTAGTATGCAAAATAACAAGATCTTGAGCAGCAACAATACCCGACAAAATCAGCAGGAAAAGAGTTATCTGAATTCTCATATACACAGTGGTATTTAACTATTTACAAAAACATAGATACTAATTCAACCTATTCCAATTTCAATATTTCGAAGGAATAAACATGTTTTAAAACATTCCTCCATTGTTCTCAAAAATAACCAAAACATCAAAAAAATATTATCCCGCCTATGCGATTTGTTTGGCAAGGAAGAGTAAAAC
Organism: Bacteroidales bacterium; assembly: GCA_012719495.1. GTDB lineage: Bacteria > Bacteroidota > Bacteroidia > Bacteroidales > Prolixibacteraceae > CAYMTR01. The sequence continues at coordinate 17,725 of JAAYAG010000118.1, read as the reverse complement.
CCAGAGAATAAACTAGTGAATCACTAAAAAATAAAACGAACACAAAGAAAAACCTTTTTGAAACAATGGTGCTTTGCCCAAGAATATATCTATCAAATTTTAAAGAACATATGAATGTGGATCACTAAAGTTTATACTTTTTAGGGTCGCACACCTGATTTTCTTTTTTGGCAAGCCTTCCGCATTTTTTGCATTGGTATTTTGGTTCTTCGGGAGGTGAATAATCTTCTTTTTTACATCTTTTCTTAGCCATTTGCTTTGATGGTTTTCATTTCGTTATGGAATAAAACCACGTTCACCGCGAAATTGTTTTCGAGCCAACGGGCAAAGCTTTCGGCGTTATAAATCGACCGGTGCTGACCTCCGGTGCAACCAAAACTAACCATCAAGTGGTTAAAGCCGCGGGAAAGATATTCATCCAATGAAATTTTCACCAAATCTCGAACATGCTGCTGAAAACGTTTCACCTCATCGAACTGTTCAAGATACTGGATAACAGGTTCATCTAAACCAGTTTTATTTTTATATTCGGGAAATCGCCCGGGATTTGGCAGCCCCCGGCAATCGAATACAAAACCGCCACCATTCTCCGAGGGGTCGGCAGGTATACCCTTTTTATACGAAAAGCTGGTTACCCTAACGGTAAGTTTATTCGCCGGCAAATCGAACTTTTGAGCCCATTCCGATTGCGCCAATGAATCTATAATTCTATATATTTCAGGCAGTTCTATGGTTATATGGTTATTATCTTTGATCCATTTCAAGTTTTCGATCGCTAATGGAATACTGCTACGAAAATTTGCCTTGTGTTCATAAATTCCTCTAAACCCATATGCACCAATAGCTTGCATTATTCGAGCAAGGGCAAATGCATAATAAAAATTGATAAATTCCTTTCGGTCGAACGTAAAATAACTTTCGAGCACCTTTATGTAATACTCGAGCATAACCTCGCGCTGAACTGGATTCAACCCCGTTTTCGGGCTAAAAAGCAGCGAGGCCAGATCATATTGTAACGGCCCCTTTCTACCCCCTTGATAATCAATGAAAAATGGTTTATTGCCCACCATCATGATATTCCTCGACTGAAAATCGCGAAACATAAAAAAATGGGAAGGAGCTTGCAGCAAATAATCCGCAAGTCGTTCAAAATCATCCTCCAAGCACTGTTCATCGAAAGGAACAGTTGATATCTTCAAGAATTGGTATTTAAAATAGTTAAGGTCCCACATAATAGCACGCCTGTCGAATGCTTCACTGGGATAACATTTCGAAAAATCGATAGTGTCGCCCCCATCGAGCTGTATTGTAATCAAGCCAGCCAACACTTCTTTCATGGCACAAAGAGCATCGCCACAATTCCCTGATTTTCTTTTGCTCACAATGAGATCATACAAGGTTTCGTTGCCAAGGTCTGAGATAAGGTAATGCTGCCGATCGGGAGCTATAGCATACAGAGTCGGGACCGGAATCCTAATTTCGAGAAAAGTATTGGTGAAACTAAAGAACGCTTCGTTTTCTTTCACATTTTCATTAAACGCTCCAATAGCCGACCAGTTTTCATTTTTCAGCCGATAATAAACCCTATCGGAACCCGACCCCGGGAGTTTCTCTATGCTTGTTGGCTTTTCATTAAAAAAGACCATACTGAATAGGGATGAGAGAATGTCAGATGTATGCTTTATGTCCATAATAGTTTTACTAAGGTTTTATGGTCGTTTTTACTTGTTTGGCGAATGGATAACCCGCTGTGGGAATGGAATCTCTATATTTTCTTTATTAAAAGCAATCACAATTTTTTTACGCAATTCTCCGGTGATCTCCCACTGTTTTAACGGAATTGTTTCGCCTAATATTTTAATTTCAATGGCTGAATCGCCCAATTTATTGACCCTCAGAAATTGTGGAGGCGCTGTTATCATATCTTTCCATGCGGGGTCTTCGGCCAACTCATTTCCCACACGATTTATCACTTCAATAACATGCTCAAGGTTAGAATCATAAGCCACTCCAACATCTAAATTGATGCGGGCAAAATCTTTGGATTTGTTCGAAACAATTTTAATTTCCCCATGGGGTATGTGATGGGTTGTACCGTCGATATCGCGCAGGGTAGTTTTCCGCAAGGTAATATCCTCAACGGTTCCGTTAACGGTTCCAACATCGATAACATCGCCGATACGATACTGATTTTCAATGATGATGAACAAACCAGAAATCACATCGCGAACCAACGACTGAGCGCCAAACCCCAACGCCACACCTACAATACCTGCGGCCCCCAACAGAGCTCCTACCTTTACGCCAAACTCCTGAAGTATGGTGAGTATAGCCAACGACCACAAAAGAATCCGCAAGGCAAACGTAAATATATGGATCAGCGTATTTTCCCGCTTTTCTTCAGCCTCTTTCGACGAATACTTGTCGGCAACCACTGCAATGCGCACAATACGGGTTATGAACCGATTGACAAACCTGTTGAGAATAAGTGTAACAATGATAATAAATACAATCTTAATCCCATGAGCCATAATCCATGGAAGAATTTTCTCGCTCCAACTGAAAACTGGCACTTCAACATTTTCACTCGTAAACATATTCGTCAATTAAACATTAATAATATACTATATTTCAGAATCCTATAAACAATAAGTAGCTTTATCTTAATATCGAAATAACTCTTATCTCGGCAAAAACAAATAGGCCAATACAACGGCAAATACCAAAGCCGGTAACATATTGACTACTTTTATTTTTTTTATTTCCATAATTGAAAAGCCAAGCCCCACCAACATTAAGCCACCAGCAGCAGACATTTCGTCGACCACTACCGAAGGCATAAGGTTTCCCAGCCATGCAGCCAAAACCGTTAATCCTCCCTGAAAAACAATCAAAGGGATTACTGAAAAAGCCACACCAAGCCCTAAGGCTGAAGCCAGCGCCAACGAACTAAATCCATCCATTACTGATTTGGCAATCAGCAAGTCAGACTTTGCCTGTGTACCTTCTTCGAAAGCTCCCAAAATGGTCATCGAGCCCATGCAAAAAAGCAAAAAAGCAGTAATCATGCCTTCAGAAAAAGTTTCGTTTTTAGACCTGATTTTTCTTTTGAGCCATTCGCTAAATCTATTTACATATTTCTCAATATCAATCAATTCACCAACTGCGGCACCTAGAACCATACTGAAGATAAGGATTAAAATCTGGTGGGTTTTCATAGCCATAACCATGCCTATATAAATGGTAAACAGACCAATAGCCTGAAAAATAATTTTCACTATCCGTTCGGGCAACCTTGAATTGAAAAAAAATCCCAGCAAACTGCCGGCTAGCACGGCAACCACGTTGACAATCGTTCCAAAAAGAATCATACGCTTTGTTTTGTTTTGGAAATCGACTATTTTACAGGTCGATTTATTTGGCATGCCGAAGATACAAAAAATAAAAAAAGCGCTGGTAAGGATTATCTCTATTTTGCTGATAACCGCAGGATGCTCTTTGCTGCTGATGGCAATTTTTGCTACCACTTCACTCCCGTTTTGGGCACGATACCAGCTCAGCAGTTATCACACTGAAATAGTAGAAGATATCAACACCATTGTAGTGATGGGGGCCGGTGGTTTTCCCAGCGAAACGGTGTTAATACGCCTCTGGTACACCAACGAATTAGCACAAAAATATCCAGAAGCCCAAGTGGTTGTAACCACTCCCGGCGATACACTTGACTCTAAAAGCACAATCAGTCAAATGGTTAAAACACTCACTGCCTGGGGTATCGATTCTGCACGGATTGTTTTAGAAGCAGCAGGGCTCAATACAAGGCATCAGGCATTGCTTGTAAAAGAAATTTCTGATCAACACCGCATTACAGAGCCTATGGCCATTGTTTCATCTCCCGAACACGTTTTCCGCTCGGTACGGTGCTTTGAAAAAGCTGGTTTTGAAAAGGTTTATGGATACCCGGCCAACGATGTGATGCTCGAAACCGATTTGCGAATCAAATCAGAAAAGTTAGGAGGCAAAACAGCGATACCAGATGTTGGCAACTCAATATCAATACGATATAAATTTTGGGACTACCTAAAATATGAGATAATCGTTATGCGAGAATATTTAGCCATAGCCTATTATTGGCTAAACGGATGGATGTAGAAAAGATCAATCAATCGATTAATCCATTTATTTGCAGAGCATTACTCGTCGACGTCAACATCGTACCCCTCACCCAGTTCAAGGGCTTTCACCGGGGCAATTGCGTTGCCGGCAATTCCACGAATAGAACCGTACATATCTATCGTATTGCTTATTACCTTCTCTATCTGTTTTTCGCGCTCTTTCCAAATTTTCATCATGGCCCGTTTTTCGCGATCCATTTCGCCTTTTAACGAGGAGAAGCCTTCAACAATAGCTTCAACACGCTGATGGAAATCGTCGCTTACCAGATAACGGTAAAGCAATTCTACCTTATCGCCTTTGTTTTCGTGCGACATACGTATAGAGTACTCACGCAAAATCGTTTCACGCAAAATAAAAATCAGGCTTTTTACATCGTGATAAGTACAAATCCAGACTCCGTCGCGGCGGCCGAAACGCTCAATTTCTTTGGGCAGTACTTCGGTAACAATCACGGCAATAACCGCGCTTTGTTCACGCTGATCTTCTTTAAGTTTTTCAATCCACTGGTCTGAAAATGCTTTGGTGCGTTTGCTTTCGTAAATTATTTTTCCGCACACTTGTTGCAACGGGTTAATCACGGTTTGTATCACATCGGCCCCACGCACACCTTTCGGCACTTCATCGATTATGTCGAACGGGAAATCGGCCCGCAACAAATCTTCGAGGGCTATTTCCTGTACCTCACCCTGCATCTGCATCGATCCCTGCTCTGCTTTTCGTTGCATCTCCTCAACCAGTTTTTTCTGGTCTTCGAGTTTCTTTTCGTACTCTTTGATGCGCAAATCAACTTTTTCCTGCTCTTTCTTTCTGATTTCGGCGGCCAATTCTTCTTGCTTTTCGAGGAATTTTTTCTGTAGCTCAAGCTGAAATTCTTCTTGCTTTTCTTTTAGCTCGACTTCACGCTTCAGAATCTCCAGCTCTTTGTTTTTCAGTTCTTTATTTTCATTCTTGCGTTTTTCGTTTTCTTCTTCCAACTGACGTATTTTCAGTTCGAATTCTTCCTGAGCTTGTTTTTTCAGTTTTTCCTTTTCTTCGTCAAGCTGCCGGGTTTTTTGTTCAATTTCTTCGGTGGCCAGTTTTCTCATGCGCTCACGTTCTTCATTGAAAAAACGGTTGCGTTGTTCCAATTCTTCGTCTGATATTTTTTTTAACCGCAGCCTTTCTTCTTCGATTTTCTTTGTGAGCCGTTCAGTAAACAGTTCATTCTCTTTCTCTTTCTTTTTTTCAAAGTCTACTTTTTCTTTTTCAAGGGCTTCTTTCTGCTGTTTTATGATTGAGGCATTTTGGGCCATTTTCTTCTCATATTCTTTCCTGATCTGCTCTTCGGCCTGGTTAAAGAGCGCTCCTTCAACCGGAAACTGAAAGCCACAATTGGGGCACTTTATGTTATTTTCCATGATTATCTTTTTTATAATGACGATAAAACTATAAAAACAAAAGCGAAGTGTGAAGCAATTCTGAAAATGTTTATCCTTTCAGGAGAGTTTATTTTTATAGTCGTCGTAGCCAAAACGACGAAGCAAGGAAAAGCCTTTATTTTCGTTCCATGTACCAATAGATGGGTGGTTTACCCCGTTGAAAAAGGTGGTTTTCACCATGGTATAATGGATCATATCCTCAAATATTATGCGGTCGCCCGGCTTAAGTTCTTTGTCGAATGACCAAAAACCGACATAGTCGCCCGACAGGCAAGAGTTTCCGCCCATCCGATAGGTAGGTTTTCCTGGCTGCGGTTCAAAATAGCTTCCCATAATTCGGGGTTTGTAAGGCATTTCGAGACAATCGGGCATATGGGCAGCAAACGAAACATCGAGAATTGCTGTTTTAATTCCATAATTTTCAACAACATCGAGAACTGTAGACACCAAATACCCGGTTTCCCAGGCAAAAGCACTTCCGGGTTCTAGAATAACCTCAAGGCCGGTACGTTCACGAAAGTTTTTCAACACGGAAATAAGATGTTCAACATCGTAATCTTTATGGGTCATTAAATGTCCTCCACCCATGTTAACCCACTTAATTTGAGAAAAATATCGACTAAATTTATTTTCAAAAGCTTGTAGTGTCTTTTCCAGATCGAACGACTTCGACTCGCACAATGCATGGAAGTGAAGCCCATCAATCCCCTCAGGTAACTTCTCGGGCAACTGAGAAGCAAGCACACCAAGGCGGGATCCCGGTGCACAAGGGTTATAGAGTTCTGTTTCTACTTCGGAATATTCAGGGTTAACACGTAAGCCAACCGACACTTCCCTGCCCGACTGCTGAATTACCGGCAAGAATTTTTCGAACTGGTTAAGCGAGTTGAAAGTAATATGGCTGGAGCAGTCTAAAATGCCAGGGAAATCTTCATCGGAATACACCGGGGCATACGTATGAGCCGGCGTACCAAACTCACGAACGGCCAAAAGGGCTTCGTTGAGCGAACTGGCAGTAGTTGATTGTATGTATTTTTTCACCAAAGGGAACACGCCCCACATGGCAAAACCTTTGAATGCCAATATAATGTCAATACCAGCCCGTTGTTTTACCGAAGCAATAAGCGCGAGGTTCTTCTCGAGCAGATGTTCATCGAGAACAAAGCAGGGCGAAGGAATTTGGTTAAAAATGATTGACATTTCCTATACTCATCAATTCTTCAGAAATTGCTTGATACACTTTATCGCTAACAGGGCACAACGGTAAACGTAATACATTATCTATCATTCCTTTCTGGTGAAGAATAGCTTTAACCCCGGCAGGATTTCCTTCAACAAAAAGCAATTTAATGAGTTCATTGTAGCCATCTTGTTCGGCTTCGGCAATAGGTTCGTTATTCATGCTGTTGTTGGTAAGCATCACAGTTTCGGCAGGTAATGCATTGGCCATTACCGAAATAACCCCATCACCACCGAGCGCATTAATAGGATAAATCATTGAATCGTCGCCCGATATTACCCCAAATCCGACAGGAGATTCATCTATAATCTTTTTGATTTGGTCAATGTTTCCTGAAGCTTCTTTTATCGCAATGAATTTTGAAGAAGAATTTGCAAGTCTCAAGGTCGTTTCGGCACTCATGTTTACCCCGCAACGCGAAGGCACATTGTACAAAACGATTGGAACAGGACAAATCTCAGCAAGTGCCATAAAATGACGGTAAAGCCCTTCCTGCGAAGGTTTATTATAATATGGAACTACCGATAGGATGGCGTCGATTCCGGAAAAATCGGCTGATTTGATATGAGCTATTACTTCTGCGGTATTGTTCCCACCGAAACCTACCATAAGGGGCAAGCGCCCGTTATTAATGTCTTTAATGAAACGGTACACCTGATGCCGCTCTTCGTGCGTAAGCGTAACTGTCTCGGCTGTAGTCCCCAGGGCTACAATAAAATTGATCCCCTTACTCATCTGAAACTCCAACAAATTTCCCAGCGAAGTATAGTCGACCGATAGGTCGTTGTTGAAAGGCGTGATCAGCGCAGGCCCGGTTCCTGTAAAAATATTTTCCATCGGTATCGAGTGTTTAGTTCAAAATTACGGTAAAAATAACTTTCTCTCTCGTATGTCAAAACTGAGCCATGTATTTTTAGTTCATCTTTATGGCAGGCTTAAGATTCGAGAGAATTTTTATGAGTTGAGAGGTAATTTTCACGGCATCGGGCTGCTCCTGCCCTATCACCAGATCAAAAAGCCTCCCCGCCTGTTGAGAACCTACTTTAAACTTTGCTTTCGAAACAGCACAAACATAGGTTAAAGCCTCACGGGATGGTTGTTTTTCAGCTAAAATCAATACATCAAATTCTTTTTCAACAAATTGGTTTATAGGCTTGGCTTTTGGTAATTTCCAAATGTTTAAGTCCGATGAATAGAGTTTATTCCAACTTAAGTCGTCGGTCCTTTTTCCTTCTGCAAATGAATAACAGGTAACTTTCACCTCAAAACCAGCTTTTTGCCATAGCCTTTCCAGATCCGATGGGACTTCACCACAAATGTAAGCCACCGTACGGATTGCATTCAAGTCGGGATAATAAACGTTTTCCCAACGCTTATTTATAGCTTTTGACAATATTTTATCTCTGATTTTAAACATTTTAAAACACCGTTTTTAAAATTTAACCCGTTGGATAACAATCATGAAGTTTAGCAAAGGTAGAAAAAGATAAGCAGAAAATTCATCCCCGAAGAACCCTGAACCAAACAGCAACAGCTAACAAAAATATAAAAGGAACGTGAAAGCACAAATCCATTTTCATTGTACACTATCTGTCTTTATTGTAAAACTGTCGTTGCAAGCTTCAGCATTTAGTTGTATTTTCAACCGTGATAATTCAACTCAAAATGACAAAGCATAAATCAAGTAACATTCTCATTAATAAGGCATCTGGAGAGCAAGAGTTTTTCGATGTTGCCAAACTCAGGAATTCACTTTCACGTGCCGGAGCCGACGATTTTGTAGTAAAAGATATTACTGAAAACATCCAAGCATGGCTTTATGAAGGTGTATCTACTAAAAAAATATATGAACGGGCATTCACACTGCTCCGTCGTCAAAGTCAGCGAAATGCGACCCTTTACAAACTAAAACGATCTCTTTTCGAACTTGGTCCATCGGGCTACCCTTTCGAACATTTAATTGGCGAAATATACCGTCGCAGAGGTTTTTCTGTTGAAGTTGGTGTGGTGGTTCAAGGTCACTGCATAACCCACGAAATGGACGTAATTGCTACCAATACCAGTGAACAAATTTTGTTGGAATGCAAATATGGAATCGACCAGGGCAAAACCATCAGTATCCAAGTACCCCTTTATGTTCGATCACGTATCGAAGACATTGTTGCTGAACGAAAGCAAATTCCACAATACAAAGACCTGACATTCAACGGCGGAGTCGTTACCAACACCCGCTTTTCGGCCGACTCCATTGAATACAGTAAATGCTACGGACTTTCGTTACTAGGCTGGGATTACCCCACAGGAAACGGACTAAAAGAAATTTTAGAACGCGAGCGGATTTTCCCGGTCACGATTCTATCGAACTTTACCTCAAAACAAAAGAACTTTATTATAGATCAAGGAATTGTAACATGCCTGCAATTATACAACGACCTGAAAGTTTTAGACAGTTTGATGTTTAGTCCTAATAAAATAAAAAGTATACGTGAAGAACTTGAAGCTATACTAGAATTATAAACACGAAACGAAATATCTTACATTATATCAGATTAATACTTCAACGAAATATTAAAATTCAACAGTAAAAAACAGAAAAACACGATTTATCAATCTATAAAATCAGAAGAAATGAGATTCTACACCATTATGTTGGCCGCATTGATGCTATCAGGATGCCAAAACCGCACGAAGACAGGACCTACACCTCTCGCTACTGTTTGTAATCCGGTAAATATCAGCTACCGGTTCTGTATCGATGAACCTTCAAGGCGTGAAGCTGCCGATCCGTCTGTTGTATGGTTCAATGGACGCTACTTCCTTTTTGCCTCAAAATCGGGTGGATACTGGCACTCTAAAGACCTAGGCAGTTGGGAGTTCATTGAAACAGAACAGATTCCGGCCGAAGAGTATGCCCCTACGGTAGTTGCAATTGGTGAAGAATTATACTTTCTTGCCTCATCGAACGAGAAAAGTACCATTTATAAAACATCAGATCCACTTAGCGGACAATGGGTTGTAGCCGTAGAAGAGCTTGAAACACCAGTCTGGGATCCGATGTTTTTCTTCGAAAACGACAAACTCTACCTGTACTGGGGCTGCTCCAATACCAACCCGCTCTACGGAGTGGAAGTTGACTATCGCAACAACTTCAAGTTTCTGGGAAAACCCGTTGAACTTTTGAAATCGAATACTGCGCAAAACGGTTGGGAAGTACCCGGCGATTACAACACCATGACTCATCAGAGTCCATGGATTGAAGGCGCTTGGGTAAACAAAATCAATGGTAAATATTACCTGCAATATGCTGGTCCAGGGACCGAATTCAAAAGCTATAGCGATGGGGTCTACACATCCGACAATCCATTGGGACCATTCAGTTTGCAACAACATAACCCCTTCGCCTACCGCCCCGAAGGGTTCATCGCCGGTGCAGGTCATGGCAGTACATTTAGCGACCAATACGGTAACCTTTGGCACATTGGCACTCTAACCATATCGCAAAAACACATGTTCGAACGGAGACTGGGAATATTCCCCGTCTTTGTCAGCAACGATGGAATACTCTACACAACAACACGTTACGGAGATTATCCATATTTTATTCCACAGAAAAAGATTAGCAGTTACGAAGATATTTCAACCGGATGGATGCTTCTCTCATTCCGAAAACCAGTTAAAGTTTCCTCCGCAATTGATTCGCTCCCTGCTGTAAATATCACCGATGAAAATATCCGCACCTACTGGGCCGCTTCGGGCACAAACAGCGGCGAATATGTCATAATCGATCTTCAAAATCCTTCTGAAGTAAAAGCGCTTCAAGTTAATTTCGCCGAACATAACACCAACATTTTCGGTCGAAAGAAAGGAATTAAATATCGCTATATTATTGATTGTTCAGATGATAAGACAACCTGGAAAGTAATCACCGATCGATCGAAGAACGAAACCGACAATTCACACGATTATATCCAACTTGCCAATGCAGTAACTTGCCGCTACGTACGAATAACCGCACTCGAAGTTGCTGACGGTAATTTTGCCCTTAGCGACTTCCGGATATTTGGTCTCGGCAACGGACAAAAGCCAGCCATTGTTAAGTCATTTACAGCACAACGAAACAGCAACGACCGACGAAGCGTTACCTTGAACTGGGAAAAATCGGCCACAGCTACGGGCTATAACATCAGATACGGAACAGCCAGCGATAAACGCTATCTCGATTACATGGTATACGGCGACACAAGCATAACTATCAACAGTTTAAATACAAACAGCAAATATTTCTTCACCATCGATTCTTTCAATGAAAATGGAATCAGCCTTGGAGAAATAACAGTTCAAATTGATTGATATAACCGTTTAAGCAAGATGTAATACAGCGTGGTATTATTCTTTTATGAAATATGATTGCAGAAAAAGAGACAAAAAAAATGCAGACCTGTTTTTTGCTGATATTTGCCCCTGAGAAAACTCTTTCACGTCATTTTTCGGGTAGGAATAATATATAACACACAACTTATATGGGAAACAAGGTAAAAATTGGCATTGTTGGCTACGGAAACTTAGGAAAAGGCGTAGAAATGGCCATAAAGCAAAATAGCGATATGGAATTGATCGCTGTTTTTACCCGGCGTACACCGGAAACAATAAACAGTGCATCAAAAATGGTATCTATCTTACAAATAGAAGAATACAAAGGAAAAATAGACGTAATGATCCTTTGCGGGGGCTCTTCGACCGATTTACCGGAACAAGGAGCAGTAATATCGGCCATGTTCAACACTGTCGACAGTTTCGATACTCATGCAAAAATACCAGAATACTTCAGCAAAGTTGATGAATCGTCGCGAAAGAACAACACACTGAGTCTCATCTCGACAGGCTGGGACCCAGGGCTTTTCTCGCTTGCCAGGCTTCTGGGGCAAAGTATATTACCCGATGGTAAAGACTACACATTCTGGGGCAAAGGAGTTAGCCAAGGCCACTCAGATGCCATACGCCGTGTAAAAGGGGTAAAAAACGGCATTCAATATACAATTCCAATCGAAAGTGCACTCGAAAAAATCAGGAAAGGCAGTACCGCCAACTTCACTGCCGCCGAAAAGCACGAAAGGCTATGCTATGTTGTTGCTGAAGAAAACGCTGACAAAGCCGAGATTGAGAAAACCATCAAAAACATGCCTTACTATTTCGATGAGTATAATACTACGGTAAATTTTATCAGCGAAGAAGAACTAAAAGCCAATCATAGTGGGATGCCTCACGGTGGAGTGGTTTTCCGTACAGGAAACACAGGCAATGGTACCAGTCAGCGCATTGAATTTAGTCTGAACCTGGGCAGCAACCCTGAGTTTACGGCCAGCATTCTTGTAGCCTATGCACGTGCTATTGCCCGCATGAGCAAAGAAGGACAAACCGGAGCCCGTACTGTTTTCGATATTGCCCCTGCCTACCTTTCGGCAAAAAATGCAGAAGAATTGCGACGCGACCTGCTCTAATCAAAAAAACAATCATCAAATACCTGGTTGATCGGAATAATGCTTCCGATCAACCTTTTTTTTGCAGAAAAGCCACAAGACTATAAAGAAAATTTCGTCTATTATACTTTTACCCCATCTTAACAAACATTGTAAACATATGGTTTACTGTATTTTGCAAATCAAAATTTGCAATCGATTGCATTTAACAAAAAAGATGTTGGATTACTTGATCATTTAGGGTATTTTTGTGGGAGAAGACTGACACAAGGCACATTATACACTATAAATGAGAGTATTGTGCAATCGACATTAGAAAAATAAGAAATAACAAAATGTAAAAAGAATGAGTACAAGAAAAACACCATTTGCCTATCGTGTGCGGACTATCCTCAGTCGAACACATCACAAGTCATTGAAAAATAACACATTGATACTTATTGCCGGTTTAGCTCTGCTATTTTCTGCCTGCTCTCCCAAAGCTGCACCTCAGAAATGGGTTGGCACCTGGAGCACCTCTCCCCAACTGGTAGAACCGCACAATATGCCCCCTGAGCCTGGCCTCAGCAATAATGCCCTGCGCCAAATTGTAAGAGTTTCAATCGGTGGTGACAGCATCAGGCTTCACTTCTCTAACGAATTCAGCAATAGTCCATTAACCATGAAAGAAGTGTACATTGCCCTAGCAAAAGAAGGAAACTCCATAGACCCTTCAACCTTGAGAGCCCTTACTTTCAACGGGAAAAAAGAAGTCACCCTTTCGCGAGGCCAGGCTATTGTTTCAGATCCGGTACAATTTACTATGCAAGCCCGCTCCAGCATAAGCATCACTATTAATTACGGACAAACGCCCCCTGATGTGACCGGGCACCCTGGATCGCGCACCACATCGTTCCTAATGACCGGCAACCAAGCTACAAATGCCGATTTCGCGAATGCCATACCTACCGACCATTGGTACACCATACGTGGAATAGATGTAAAAGCTCCTTCGAAAGCCGCAGCCATTTCCATTGTTGGCAACTCGATAACCGACGGCCGTGGCTCGGGAACCAACAAACAAAACCGCTGGCCCGATATTCTTTCGGAACAGTTGCAGAAAAACCCTGAAACAGCGCAAATAGCCGTTCTTAACCAGGGAATTGGAGGGAATTGTGTACTCAGAAATTGCCTGGGCCCTGCCGCTAAAGACCGCTTCGACAACGATGTAATTAAACAACACGGGGTGAAATGGGTAATAATTCTGGAAGGGGTAAACGACATTGGGCAAACACCCGATAGTACCATAGCAGTGAAAGTAGCCAACGATCTTATTGATGCTTACTCGGTTATGATAGAAAAAGCCCATGTAAATGGAATAAAAGCCTATGGGGCAACCATTTTACCTTTCGGAAAATCTTTTTATTACACTCCATTCCGCGAAAATGCCCGGAACATAGTAAACACCTGGATCCGCACCAGTGGCAAGTTTGATGCTGTAATTGATTTTGACAAGATTATGCGAAACCCCAGTGACACTATCACTCTCATGCCCGACTTACATACCGGAGATTTTCTTCACCCTAACGAAGCAGGCTACCAACGTATGGGAGAAGCCATTGATCTGAAGCTTTTCAAGTAAAACAAAAAAATAAATCAACAAATAAACAACACGGTTCTGATTTCGGATCGTGTTGTTTTTTCTATGAAAATCAGCTGAATAAATTATTCTTGTCAAGCGGCACAATCTATCCTTTACCAGACTCGGGAGACCAACGAAGAATGACTATTTGCATTAAAACCGCCACAATCTGATTACCTTTTCATGCAGTGCTTCGGGTAAAAAAAAAGCCATTGCAGGGATGCAACAGCTTTTTAAATATTATATCAGCAACAAGATTACTTTCTGTATACTTTTTTGTATCCGTAAATTGCTTCTTCGCCAAGTTCTTCTTCAATGCGGAGAAGTTGATTGTATTTAGCCATACGGTCCGAACGGCTCAACGATCCGGTTTTGATCTGTCCGCTGTTAGTAGCTACGGCAATGTCAGCTATAGTTGCATCTTCAGTTTCACCAGAGCGATGCGAAGTTACCGAAGTGTAACCGGCACGGTGAGCCATTTCAATAGCATCCAATGTTTCGGTAAGAGTACCAATTTGGTTTACCTTGATAAGAATTGAGTTAGCAGCACCCATTTCAATACCTTTCTTGAGATATTCAACATTGGTTACAAAGAGGTCGTCGCCAACGAGCTGACATTTATCACCCAATTTATTAGTCAAAGCAACCCAGCCTTCCCAATCGCCTTCGGCCATACCATCTTCGATTGAATCGATAGGATATTTGGCCACCAATTCAGCGAGGAAATCAACTTGTTGAGCTGAAGTGCGTTTTGCACCGTTAGCACCTTCAAATTTTGAATAGTCGTAAACACCGTTTTTGTAAAATTCAGAAGAAGCACAGTCGAGACCAATTGTAATGTCTACACCGGGTTTGTAGCCTGCGTTTTCAATGGCTTTAATAATGCTTTCGAGGGCATCTTCAGTTCCATTAAGAGTTGGCGCAAAACCACCTTCGTCGCCAACTGCAGTACTCAATCCACGATCGTGGAAGATTTTCTTCAGGTTATGGAAAACTTCTGCACCATAGCGCAATGCTTCGTGGAACGAAGGGGCGCCAACTGGACGTATCATGAATTCCTGGAATGCGATAGGAGCATCGGAGTGAGACCCCCCGTTAATGATGTTCATCATTGGTACAGGTAACGACTTAGCATTAACACCACCAATATAACGGTAAAGAGGAATTTCGAGGTAATTTGCAGCAGCTTTGGCTACAGCCAGCGAAACGCCTAATATGGCATTTGCACCCAGTTTGCTCTTGGTTTTTGTTCCGTCGAGCTCGATCATTTTTTTGTCGATAGCTACCTGATCCAGTACGTTCCAGCCTTCAAGCTCAGGAGCGATTACCTTGTTCACGTTATCAACAGCTTTGAGTACACCTTTCCCAAGGTAGCGGCTTTTGTCACCATCGCGCAATTCAATGGCTTCGTTTTCACCGGTTGAAGCACCTGACGGAACAGCTGCAATACCTTTAACACCGCTTTCGAGGATTACTTCTACTTCTACAGTTGGGTTACCGCGGGAATCAAGAATCTCCCGGCCTACAATTTCTTCAATATACATGATTATCTTTTTAGAGTATTAAACTTTAACTATTAATGTAAAATGAACGTGTTTGTTCGAAAATTGTTTTCAGTACACAAAAATACGCTAAAAAAAATTCTGTAATGATAATCACGAACTAAACATTGATATACAATTCTCCCTACAGACTTTTTCAAGAATAAACTGTAATTTAGTATCGAACAATTCCATAAATAATCAGCCTGCTCAAAGAATATGATGAAAAAACTTAATTATAAAACAAAATCTATAGGCTGAGAGCCGTTAAAAAAACGTTAACAAAGACGTTTAAATATCTTCGGCAAAATCTGCTTTTGGGGGTTTAGGTACATTTTTAATTACATTTAGCGCGCCTTCTCGGAAGGAATATGGGAAGGAATAACGTGTTGATTTCCAACTTTAATACCAAAAATCAAAAATTAACTATATGAGTTTTACACACGAAGTTGAAGGCATGATCTGCGTGGCTCAAGGCGCGAATCATGGCCCGGCTCCAATTCCTGAAGAAGGACGTTGGGTAAAAGCCAAAGAAGTAAAAGACATTTCGGGTTTAACCCACGGTGTGGGCTGGTGCGCCCCACAACAAGGTGCATGTAAATTGACCTTGAACGTAAAAGAAGGTATTATTCAGGAAGCGTTGGTTGAAACTATTGGTTGTACTGGTATGACCCACTCAGCAGCTATGGCTTCTGAAATTCTTCCAGGAAAAACCATTCTTGAAGCGTTGAATACCGACTTGGTTTGCGATGCCATCAACACTGCCATGCGCGAACTTTTCTTACAAATTGTTTACGGACGTACACAAACTGCTTTCTCTGAAGGTGGTCTTCCTATCGGTGCTGGCTTAGAAGACTTAGGTAAAGGTCTTCGCGGTGTTACCGGTACGTTGTACGGAACGGTAGCTAAAGGTCCTCGTTACCTCGAAATGGCTGAAGGTTACATCACCAAAATCGGTTTAAGCGAGTCAGCTGAGATCATCGGTTACGAATTCGTGAGCCTTGGTCGTATGATGGACATGATCAAAACTGGTATGGATGCTAACGAAGCATTGGTAAAAGCATCGGGCAAATATGGCCGTATGGAAGATGCAGTAAAAGTAATTGACCCACGTAAAGAATAGGAGGAAACAGACATGCCATTATTTGAAAGTTACGATAGAAGGATCAATCAGATCAATGCATTCTTAAATGCAAACGGTATTTCTTCGGTTGAAGAAGCCAAAAAGATATGCGATGAAAAAGGTGTGGATGTTTACAAAATTGTAAAAGATATTCAACCTATTGCTTTCGAAAACGCAATGTGGAGCTACATTGTTGGTGCTGCTGTGGCCATCAAAAAAGGTCAGACTAAAGCTGCCGACATCGCAGTTACCTTAGGCGAAGGCTTGCAGTCGTTCTGTATTCCAGGTTCAGTTGCCGACGACCGCAAAGTAGGTATTGGCCACGGAAACCTTGCAGCGATGTTGTTGAAAGAAGAAACCAAATGTTTCGCTTTCTTGGCTGGCCACGAATCGTTCGCAGCTGCTGAAGGCGCTATCGGTATTGCTAAATCGGCAAACCGTGTACGTAAAGAACCTCTTCGTGTTATCCTGAATGGTTTGGGTAAAGATGCGGCTAAAATCATCGCCCGTATCAATGGGTTCACTTATGTGGAAACTGATTTCGATTACTTCACAGGCGAATTAAAAGAAGTACAACGCATTGCTTACTCAACCGGCGACCGTGCAAAAGTAAACTGCTACGGAGCTAACGACGTTCGCGAAGGTGTTGCTATTTTCCACAGCGAAGGCGTTGACGTATCAATCACAGGTAACTCAACCAACCCAACCCGTTTCCAGCATCCTGTTGCAGGTACCTACAAAAAAGAGTGTATCGAACAAGGCAAGAAATACTTCTCGGTAGCATCAGGTGGTGGTACTGGCCGTACTTTGCACCCCGACAACATGGCTGCTGGTCCTGCTTCTTACGGTATGACCGATACTATGGGCCGTATGCACTCCGATGCTCAGTTTGCTGGTTCTTCATCGGTTCCTGCTCACGTAGAAATGATGGGCTTGATTGGAATGGGCAACAACCCAATGGTTGGAGCTTCAGTTGCTGTTGCAGTAGCTGTTAGCCAGGCATAATTTGATTTAAAACACGGTGGCACAGCGCCACAGTGAAAATCATAAAACACAAAGGCACAAAGACACGAAGGAATTCGTGGGATTTGTGCCTTTTGATTTAATATGACCGACACGATTTAACTAT
>JAAYAG010000117.1 GCA_012719495.1 Bacteroidales bacterium | reverse complement strand
GCAAATGGCCTGATGACAGACATTTATTAATGGCTAAGATAGATAGTGTTAATGGTGATATCTGGATTCCCAGATTGGAGCAGTTCGATCGATGTCTGATTTTCACTGACAGGTCAATATACCGACCTGGACAAACAGTTCAATATAAGGCAACAATAATAAATCAAGATAAAGCCAATAATTTTTATCCAACGTATAAACGAATACCTCATCTAGTCTTGTCGAACAGGAGGATAGTATACGACGATCATCCAAATTTTTTAGAAAGTTTGGATGGCAAGAGTAAAATCGTTTATGGTAAATTCCTTATTCCTGTTGATGCTGCTTTGGGAGAAGCTATAATTGGAGGAGGTAATTCTGATTATCGTGATAATAAAATCATTCATGTAGAAGAGTATAAACGACCAAGCTTTGAAGTAAGTATCGACTCAGTTATTTGGGACGAATCAAAAAAAATGAGTTGTATTGCTGGCAATGCACGAGCTTATGTGGGTTATGCTATTGATAGTGCAAAAGTTATGATATCCATAAAAAGTCCTGTGGATACCACAATTGGTTGTTACACCAATGAAGAAGGAACTTTTAAAAGTGATATTGCAACCAATGAACATTATTATAACATTGAAGTATCGGTCACAAGTAAGTCGGGCGAAACACAAAGTAACAAGTATAATGGATCGGTAACCAAAGCGTTTTCAGTTGATTTGAGGATAAATGACACCATTAGCATTCCAAATCCTGATAATTTAATTGTACATCTGCGCAATGGCTTAACTAGATGTGAAATCGTAATTGAACGGTTGGTGAATGACAACTATATTGAGCAAGCATCCATACCGGTTAAAGGAGATGGTTATTCCAATATATCGATAGAGAGAGGAATAAAATCATGCGGAAACTACCGTATTTCTTGTAAAACAACCGAAGGCAAACTAATCTCAACGAAATTAATTGTGGTAATCAGCAAAGAGGATACTCGCCAAGTTTACCTCGACAAACAGGAATATTCCATAGGAGATACTGCACTCCTCACAATTCGAACGCCAAAGGATGCACAATCATTCTTGTTTATTGAAAAGAACGGGAAACTATGGAAAAATGTGTTGGTCGATACCACCTTATTTCAATATTCATTCCCCATAACCCGATATGAACAAATTGCATATCGGGTTGTGATGACCAGTAACTTTAAAACAACTGAAAATTCAGGCTTCATCAATATTTCAGAGAACTCAACAAAATTGAAAATCGAATTTTTGACCTACCGAAACAAATTGCTTCCAAATTCAGATGAGAAGTGGTCAATAAAAGTAACCGATTCTTTTGGAAAACCCGTGATTGCCGATGTTACGGCAGCCATGTACGATGCTTCTCTCGATAGTTATTATCCTAATGTTTGGTTGAAAAATGGCTTGTTTTTCAAAAACCGCCTTTTTTCCAACATCGATTTTTTAAGAAACAAGTACACAAAAGAAACCATTTCGGCTTGGAATGAGGAAACAAATATCCGGTATGGTTCACTCTTCAGTTGGAGCTTAAAACCTACGAAGGCTTCATATACAAAAATTAGTATTGTGAAATATCCTGAATTTTCAAATATGGAGATTTCAACACTAGACCTTCCTGAGGAAATTGAGGAAATTGACCAACCAAAATATACTTTATCAAATACCATTTTCCAAGATATTTCTGCCCGCAAAAACATTGGAGAAACCATATTCTTTTATCCCGATATAAAAACAGATTCTTTGGGTTGTGCAGATATCAATTTTACGATGAATGAAGCCCTTACTCGTTGGCGACTTATGTTGTTTGCATTATCGAAAGATATGCATTATGGGTTTAGTGATTCTTATTACATTTCACAAAAACCGTTGATGGTGAAACCAAATCCGCCAAGATTTTTGCGCGAAGGTGATCGATGCTATTTTGTGGCGAGCATTATCAATTTATCCGATTCGGTTTTGAATGGCACAACATCTATAGAATTCTTTGATTTGCAAACAAAAGAGGTTCTTAATTCTGAATTTCTAAAGGAAACAAACTTCAAAGCTTTTAATGTTTATCCAGGAAAAACCTCAATTATTCAATGGGAAATTGAAGTGCCAAACAATGAACGTATTTCTGTAGGTTATCGGGTAAAAGCAGCTTGTGATGCATTCTCTGATGGCGAGGAAAATGCTCTTCCAATATTATCTAATAGGGAACTTTTTACCGAATCATTTTCTTTTGATGTAGCCGCACGATCCAATGATAAATATACTTTCAAAAGTTTTAAAAATAATTTGTCAAATACGTCAGAGAATCACACCTTATCATTCGACTTGGTTAAAAACCCTGTTTGGGAAGCTCTTTCGGCACTGCCGTATCTGATGACCTATCCGTATGGATGCAGTGAACAAAAAATGAGTAAGCTTTATGCAAATATCATAGCTTTAACACTTCTTGAAAATAACAAAGATGTACGATCAGTTTTTGAATCATGGAAAAGAGATTATAAGGATTCTCCATTAAATGAAGATTCCAAACTGAATGCAACTCTTATGGAAGAGAGTCCGTGGTATAATGACAAATCTACACAACGGAGAAGACAAGCAGAATTGTCCAGTCAATTTAGTACGGAACAGCTAAGGACAAATATTTCGAAAACCATTATGGATATTAAAAAACTTCAATTACCCAATG
>JAAYAG010000116.1 GCA_012719495.1 Bacteroidales bacterium | reverse complement strand
CAGAACGTA
Organism: Bacteroidales bacterium; assembly: GCA_012719495.1. GTDB lineage: Bacteria > Bacteroidota > Bacteroidia > Bacteroidales > Prolixibacteraceae > CAYMTR01. The sequence continues at coordinate 22,180 of JAAYAG010000116.1, read as the reverse complement.
AAAATAGCGATCGTAAGCCTCTCCCTACCGATATCGAAAATTTTTCTGTTTCGTATTCCTATGCTCAGGAGTTCTCTCACGATGTTGATGTTGAAAAAGAAATAGACAGGAGGTATAAGGCATCGTTCGATTATAACTATTCTATTTCTTCTAAATATATTGAGCCGTTTAAGAAGGTTAAGTTCCTCGATAATGATTTCCTTCGTATCATAAAAGATTTTAATGTTTCCTTTTTGCCCGAGCTGATATCATTCAGAACAGATATGCAGAAGGACTATTTCCAGCGACAGGCACGCGACAATTCCGGGTTCAACATACAAATGCCCGTTACCGTGTCGAAAGATTTCCTTTGGAACCGCCAATTTGATATACGTTGGAACCTTACCCGGAACCTTAAAATCGATTTCTCGAACCGGAACATTAACCGGATTGACCAAATGGATGGTATTGAAGACCGCGAGCTTTATCCTGAATTATACAATGAAATCAGGCAGGAGCTTTGGGCTCAAATACAAGGTTTTGGTCGTCCTGTCGATTATGATCACAGCATCGACGTGCAATACACTTTCCCTATCAATAAGTTGCCTTTGCTCGATTTTACTTCGTTGCGCGGTACATATAAAGGAAATTACACTTGGGCTGCTGGTCCTATTGTCGACGAAACACTTTATCCTGAAGATTTGGGAAATACTGCCGCAAATGGGATGAACATTAACCTAACCGGGCAACTTACCCTTACCACGCTATACAATAAAGTTCCTTTTTTGAAGAATATAAACCAGAAATATGGAAGTTCGACCCGCAGGTACGGAAGCCGTGGACGCGCTGAACAAAACCGGCGAAGAGAAGAAACGCAAAATTCCCAAAGCACTGGAAAAACAAAACAGGTAAGCTTTAAAGAAGAAAAAGTGTCCTTAAAAGCCAATGTACCCAAATCAATTTTCCATAAACTGGGAACTGAAAAGGTTAATGTGGTCGTCTTAGGTGAGAAGGGTGATACCATTAAGGGAACATCTGTTGTTGTGAATGAAAATCGCATTAACTTCAAATCGGCCACAGACGAAACGAATGTTACTGTAACAATTAGGGGAACAATCGAAAATGTGGAATCGTTTGGACAAAAAGCGTTGGAACGTACAGTAAGGTTCCTTACAGGTATTCAGAGTGCTCGGGTTTCATATACTAACAGTGGAGGAACTGAAATGCCAGGTTTCTTAGGTGAACCACAGGCTTTCCGTTTCGGGTCACAGCAACTTGCCCTTCCCGGAGGCGGTTTGTCGTTGGCTCCCGGCGTACCATTTCTTTTAGGTTGGCAAGATGAGAATTTTGCCCTAATTGCCGCAAACAAAGGATGGATTTCTAAAGATACAACTACGCTTAAGCAGTTCCTTTCTCAAAGTACCGAAACATGGAACCTTGGGTTAACATTCGAGCCTTTTGCTAATTTCCGCATTGAGTTCTCAGGAACTCGCCGCGAATCATCAAACATCAGCAGTTTCGTTCAATATAATAGTACTAAAGGTGCTTTTGAACAATTCAGCCGAAAGGAAACCGGTAATTTCGATATGTCGGTGTTAACTATCGGAACTGCTTTTAGAGAAGGACTGGGTGATCCAAACTCAGAACTTTTCAATAAGTTCAAAAACGAAAACCGGCAAATTATTCAGCGAAGGCTGAATGAGCAGCGTGGCTTTGTCGCTGGTGTTGGTTATTCAAAAAGTACTGTTCCCGGCGATACCACCAATGGTATTTCTCTCAATTCATCAGATGTGGTAATTCCTGCCTTGTTGGCAACATATTGTGGAATTGATGCATCAAAAATGCCGCTTACTGCACGCCCCGGAATTTCGTGGATCAGGCCAAACTGGCGCATAAACTATAATGGTGATCCGCAGAACATCTCGTGGTTAAAAGATAAGGTAACCTCGTTGAACTTTTCACACAGCTATCGTTCAACCTATGCCGTTGGAAATTTCGAAACTAACCTCGAGTACCGCCCCGATCAGAGTGGTTTTAGTTGGGTGCGCAGTCAACTGAATCAGGGCGAAAATTATTTTGTGCCTGAACTCGATATAACGGCCATTACCATTCAGGAAAATTTCAGCCCGCTTATCAACCTCGATGTTTCTTTTGTTAACGATTTTAGTGCTAGTTTCCAGATTTCTAAATCGAGGACAATGAGTTTTAGTTTTGCCAATATGCAGCTTAGTGAAATGAAAAAGAATGAATTTACCGTTGGTGTTGGATACCGCTTTACCGGCCTTGATATGATTATTAAAACCAAACGTAAATCAGAAAAAGTTTCGAATGATGTTAATATGCGACTCGATATTTCGAGCAGTAATTACAAAACGTTCTTTCGGAAGATTGATGAAAAAGGTCTTATGCAAAGCGGAACACACTTGTATACAATCGATTTTCAATCGGATTATATGGTTAGCGATAAGCTAACATTGAAACTCTATTATAAGTTCGATTTTCACGACCCGCACCTGAAAGGTGGGGCAGAAGGGTATTTGCAGAAGAATACAGAATTCGGATTGTCGTTTAATTATGCTATTATGTAATTGACTTTCAATATCAATTTGTCAAATAAAAGATTGCAGGTCTCCTTTTCTTTCTACGAGGGGACCTTTTTTTTCATCCCAGCGAAGGCTTGCACAGCATGTTTGTGTATCATGTTCAAAAAATAAAATGTACTTATTTTCGTGAGCTTCGCGAAGGAACGAAAGTTTTTCTTCCATGGCTGTAACCGGGTAAAGGTCATAAGCCGATATCCACTTAAGCGGAATATTGGCAGTTAACGGTGTAAGATCGGTTACATAAGCAATTTTTCTTCCCTGATATGAAATAATTGGAACGATCATGCCCGGGGTGTGTCCGTTAAATATCCGTAGTTCCAATCCTGGTATCAATTCGCAGTTGTCATTAATAAGGTTTAGCTTTCCGCTTTTTTGCACAGGCAATAAGTCTTCTTCAAAAAAGGCATCATTCTCGCGAGGGGTGGGGTTCATGGCATTTTCCCATTGCGAACGCGCACAATGGTATGTCGCATTGGGGAATGTTAATACAGCTTGTTTCTTTTCATCAAAAGTTGTTCCTCCTCCGCAGTGGTCCCAGTGGAGGTGGGTATGAAGAACATCAGTGATTTCAGATGGTGAAAACCCATTTTCTTCAAGAGATTCAAGGAGCCTATGAGGGTTGCTGATGCCGTTATTTTCAACGAATTTTTTATTCAGTTTATTTCCGGCGCCAGTTTCAATAAGAATTTTCCTTTCACCGCTTACAACCAGCAAGCAGCGCATAGCCAGCGGGATAAGGTTTCGATGGTCGGCTTTTATTTGTCGTTCCCATAATAACTTAGGTACACCACCAAAAATACCTCCTCCGTCGCAAAGGAAGGTGCCCGCATCGATAGTGAAAATTTCCATGGTTTCTTTTTTATGCAATATTAGAAAACATGAAGTAAACATGTACCTATTTCATTATTTTTATCGACTTAAAATCAAACATCATGCATATTCATTTTATTGCTATCGGGGGCAGTGCAATGCATAATCTGGCCATTGCGCTTCACAAAAAAGGCTATCGCGTAACGGGTTCCGATGATGAAATATTTGAACCATCGAAATCGAGGCTCGAAAAATATGCTTTATTGCCTGCAGTACAAGGCTGGCAACCTCAGCTTATTGAAGGACGCCCCGATGTGATAATTCTTGGAATGCATGCCCGTAAAGATAACCCGGAGTTGCTTAAAGCACAGGAGCTTGGCTTGAAAATTTATTCATACCCCGAGTATCTTTTCGAACAGACTAAAACTAAAACGCGTGTTGTTGTTGGTGGTAGTCATGGGAAAACCACTACAACTTCGATGATAATGCATGTGTTGAAGTTTTGCGGTGTTAATTTCGACTACATGGTTGGGGCAACTATTGATGGTTTCGATACAATGGTGAACCTTGATAATGACACTGAGATTGCTGTATTTGAAGGAGATGAGTATTTATCTTCGCCTATCGACCTGCGTCCGAAGTTTCATCACTATAAACCTAATATTGCCCTGCTTACAGGCATTGCCTGGGATCATATTAATGTTTTCCCAACTTTCGAAGGATATGTTGACCAGTTTGGCATTTTTGCCTCGATGATTGAGCCAGACGGTTCTCTCATTTATTTCGAGGGCGATGAAAATCTTCGTGCCATAGCGAATCAATTACCTGCCAATGTTGATGCAATTCCTTACTCAACACATCAACATTTTGTTGAGGGGACTACTACTTTTTTGGTGAACGGTGCTAAGAAATTCCCGCTTCATGTTTTTGGCGATCATAATTTGCAGAATATTTCAGGAGCCTATCTTGTATGTAAGAAATTGGGTATTTCCGATGAGCAATTTTATAAGGCTATTTCTGCGTTTACCGGTTCTTCGCGCCGGCTCGAAGTGGTTGCAAAAAACGATCAATGCACTGTTTTTTACGATTTCGCCCATTCTCCTTCAAAATTAAAAGCAACGACAATGGCTGTTAAAAAGCAGTTTTCAGACAGAAAACTTGTTGCGGTTATGGAGCTTCATACATTCAGTAGCTTGAAACGCGAGTTCTTGCCCCAGTATCATTTGTCAATGGAGTGTGCTGATGTCGCCTATGTTTATTTCGATGCGCATACCATTGAGCATAAAAAGCTTGAACCAATATCGGCTAGTGATGTTGAAGATGCTTTCGGGGGAACAAATTGTAAAGTATTTACCAACTCTGACCTCCTTTTTGAACAACTAAGAAACACAGAGTGGCATAATTGCAACTTGTTGATTATGTCTTCAGGAAATTTTTCAGGAAAGAACATCAAAGAATTTGCCCAGGCACTGATAAAATAACAGTAAGTGCGTGTATTTAATTTGTTGGATACATGTGCGTTATCCCAAATATCCCGCTGCCCTGCTAAAAATCATCGATGGCCTCCAGTCTGGTCTTTTGCCTAAGGTCATACGGGGAATGGCGAATCCTTCGGTGAAGTGCTTTTTTCTCATATAATCAACAATATCCTGATTTCGCTCAGGAACAACGATGGCTCTTTTGTCGGTTGTGCATCGATAGTTCAGTAAAGTAATTCCTGCCTCTTTGTGGCATGCAACAATGAACCCATTTCCGAGGGAAGGCATATAAAATCCTTCGATTTTTTGATCGTCATAAACAAAACAGTCATCAAGGTGGCTTTTTATAAGCGCCTTTCGTTGTTCTCCGGTGGCTTGCAGGTCCATGTCGCATATTATTTCCAAATCGTTACTTGTTGCCCTACGGATTGTCCCTTTTTTGTATGTAGAACGATAATTGTGAGGCAGACTGAATGCCAAATAGTTGGAGTCGACAGTAAACCCAAATTTTTCATAAATGGGTTTACCCATATCTGTGGCAGTTAGAATAAATCCTTTAGCTCCGTGCGACGTTGCTTCATCTATTAATCGTTGGGTAATCGCTGTTCCTAAACCTTTTCTTCTGAATGGTGGAGCAACCAAAATCCAGCCGAACCAAGCAAATTCGTCGAAAATCATCAGCATTCCAAATCCTGCTAACTGTTCGTTTACTATGCATTGATACGCTAAGAACCATGGCTGCCAGTCGTAGTGGAGAAATAGTTCATAGGCATTGCTCTGCCACTCCTCGGGAGGAAGTTTTTCCAGTTGTGGTAGATACGTTGTGTCGAATGGCGATATAGAAAAAGAAATCTCAGGTGTTTTCATTTGGAAACTGGCATTCAATCTTTGATTGTGATTATTCTTTTTACTTCTTCAAATATCGATGTTTGTATTTTATTGTACGTTAGCTCTTCAGGAAGGGTTTGTTGCATAGTTATTTCAGCAATCTCAAACTCGGGAAGTTTGCCCAGAGTTTCAACTTCGGCAAAATAAACGCGTCCGTACCCCTGCTTTCCGTTGTGCCATGCCGAATAGTCAAAAAGTGCTGTGATTTTATAATCTATTGCGCCTGATTCTTCGAAAAGTTCACGCCGGGCAGCCTCCATGGCCGTTTCGCCTGGTTCAATATGGCCTGCAGGCAATTCCCATGTATTACGGTCGCGGTGCCTGACAAAAATCCATGACGAAGTGTTGTATCTCGATGCAATGATGACGTAAGTCATCTGTTGTTCATCTACTTTTCCCTGATCGTAAATTTCCACCATTTTTGTTGAAACAAATCCTGTAAAGTTACTCGCGCACTCTTTTCAAGCTGAAAGCTTTAAGAATAATCCGGGGTAGAGGTTTATGTGGAGACCGTTTTCTTAAGTCGATAAAAATTCCCCATTTCTGCATGATAGGAACTTTCAGCGTTTCTACAAATTCGATCAAAGTTCCCTCTGGAGCTTCAATATAGGCAAAGTTCCCGGCGGCATCGCCCATGTCGAATGTTTCAATTTGTTTTGCGCTGTCAACTGTAAACGGAAATCCTTTTGAATTTAACTCTTTCCTGATTGCGTTCATGTTGTGCACATCGAAACACAAATGAATAAATCCGGGATCTCCCCACATCCGGCCTTCATATATTTTTATGGCTTGCCTTTCGTGAACTTCAACCAGTTCAATTTCTGAGCTCCCAAAAATGGGGCTGAATGGTCCGTTTTTTTTATCACTATGGGTTAGAAGCACTCTTCTATAGGTGTTTTCACCTCCCGGAATGCCTGCAAAATCGTTGAAAATAGCAGTTTTGTCAAACATAGTCTTGTCGTATCCCAGAATGTCACGATATAACGACAAGCTTTCCTCCATATTTTTTACCCCAATAATAGCCCCCAATACACCTCCGTTAACGGCCGCTGTTTTGGTGAAAAATTCCTTATATTCTATAAATTCCCAAAGGTTATTGTAAGCGTCTTTCATAAAGAAGTGGGCTCTTCCCGATGGGTCAGTAGTTATGCTCGTAAGAAGATTGAGTCCTTTTTTATTGAAAGCATCATATGTTTTTTCTATGTCGGTGGTTTTCATCTTTCCTGCCGATATGCCTAAATCGCCAATTTTAACTTCAAAATCTGGACTAAGGGGTTCTCTTCCTGTGTGTTGCCAAATCTCGAAACCTCCTCCGCCTTGAAGGTTCATTGCAAGAACAGTGTGCCGTTTCCGAGGTTGCCCGCCTGTATATGGGAGCATATATTCGGCCATAGCCTTTTCGTTAACAACTTCAATATCAACTCCGAAATGGCGTCGATACCATGCGAAACTTTCGTTGGTATTTACAACTCCAACCCCTAATTGCTGGATCCCGTTGATTTGGATTGACATAGATTTTACTTTTTTGTTTCTACATTGGTTTAATTCGTGGTGCCAGTTTGTAATAGAGCCATGGCAGGAAACGGCGTATATTCACCATTTGCATTTCGGTTGCACCTACCCAAATTTCTTTTTTCTCTTTTTTTAGCCCATTGAAAATCATATTTGCAGCTTTCTCTGCACTTATTCCGTTGGCTTGGCCCGGATCAATTACTCCGTGTTCCGAGCCGTCTTTTTCTAAAGCAAATTTTGATATGTTGGTTTGAACCCTGCCCGGGATGAGTACACTGGTTTTTATATTGTATTTCGAATTTTCGGCAAGGAGACTTTCAAAAAAACCGTGTATAGCATGCTTCGATGCGGAATAGGCTGTGCGATAGGGAAAACCGAATTTTCCTACGATGCTTGATGTTGCGGCAAGCTGGCCTCCACCATTCTCAATCATATGTGGCAGCACGGCTTTTGTATGGGCAACTACTCCAAAGAAATTCACTTCCATTATTTTCCTGATGTTTTCCATAGGGGTATCAATTAGAAGTGAGCGCTGGCTGATGCCTGCAAATTGGTACAGACCAGAGATTTTTTCGCCATCCGCAATAACGCGCTTAGCTGTTTGTTCTATGGCTTGGGCGTCAAGCATGTCAAGAGGTTCAATCCGAACAGTACTATTTCGTGAAGTGATTTCCTTTGCAGTAGCCACTAAGCCGGCTTCATCGCGATCGGAGATGATTAAGCGAACTTGATATGTGGCTAACTTTAACGAGAGCGCGCGCCCCATACCCGATGCCGCACCGGTTATCCAAAATGTCTTTCCTCGAAAATCCATACGCATTTTTTGTTTGAAACGAATGTATGAATAATTGTGCGAAAACCATTGTTTTAACCGCCGATTGTCTCTTTCTTACAATAACACAATCCGTTGAAAGTGGCAATTAATTGGTCGTTTTCGTCGGTTACGCTTACAGTATAGGCTCCTATTCGTTTCGGGTCGTCAAGCTGCCGGGCAATAGCAAAAAGAGTCCCCGACTGTTTTCCTTTCAAAAATGTAATATTCACATTTATAGCCAACGCGAGTTGTCCTGAGCTGTTCGATGCTAAGCCAAAAGCAAAATCGGCCAGTGTAAAAATTGCTCCTCCCTGAACCACGCCTGCTGCATTCAGGTGAAAATCAGAAATCTCCATTACTGCTTTGCAATAGCCTTCCGATGCTTCAACTACTTTTATCCCTGAATGAGCGGCAAAGCGGTCGTTTTCGAAAAATTTGATTACTTTATTTATTTCCATGGTGTATAAGTGTTCGAGTTTTCGCAAAAGTACCATTCGCGATAGAATTGTTCAAGAAAAAGTTCCATCCAACGATGGCGTTCTTCGGCAATTTGCTTAGCTGTAGGAGTATTCATTCGATCTTTCAGTAAAAGTAATTTTTCGTAGAAATGGTTGATTGTTGGGGTAACAGATTCTTTATATTCATCGAAAGATTTATGCCGCTGGGGTCGTATTTCGGGGTCGTACATAGGCCGGCCTCTCAACCCCCCGTAGGCAAATGTACGTGCAATACCAATGGCTCCAATGGCATCGAGGCGGTCTGCATCTTGAACAATTTTCCCGTTATGGCTTAACTCACTTATCTGGGTTTTGGCTCCTTTGAATGAAATGTTATCGACAATTGAGCATATCTCTGTTATAGTTGCTTTTGACAACGAAAAGCCACAAAGTAGTTCACGGGCTTTTTCTCCTCCGGCAAATTCGTTTCCTTCGTTATATTTCCAATCTGCTATGTCGTGAAGTAATGCCGATATTTGCACAATAAATTGGTTCCCATTTTCTTGTTCTGCAATGTATTTGGCCATTTCCCATACACGTAAGGTGTGCCACCAGTCGTGGCCTCCGCTTTCGTTCATTTGTTGTTGCTTAACTGTTTCAGCAATGCATTTTATTATTTCGTTTGTCTCCATCAGCTTTTTTTTTAGACAATATATTTCTAAATTTTTTATTGGTTGCTTTGGTTATCGTTTGCTTTCAGATATTGAAATGTCCGACAAAATACTATTACTTCTCATATTTTTGAACTATTGGATTTTTTTTTCAAACATTTTTTGAGTTTTGTATTTTGATATTCAATGCTTTATATTAATTTTATTGCGTAAAATCATTGCATTCAGAACAATTCGGGAATATATTTAGTTCCTTTGTTGTATTATTTTATAAATGGGTTAATGGAGGTAAAAACATTAGGCGGTCTGATTAAGCGATCTGCCGAACAATTCAGCGACAAACCGGCATTAGGATATGTGGGAGAAAGGCCGGTCACTTATGGTGAAGTTATCCTTAAAATCAATTCTATCATTGCCTTTCTCGAAAAACAGGGAATTACAAGCGATGACAAAGTAGCAATACTTAGCTCTAACCAGCCCAATTGGGGGATTACGTATTTTTCTCTGGCCACCATGGGGGTTACTATTGTACCAATCCTGCCCGATTTTACTGAGCAGGAAATTGCCAATGTACTTAACCATGCAGAGGTTAAAGCTATTTTCGTTTCAGAAGGTCTGTATCGGAAGATATTAGATTTTCAAAGTGATCAACTGAAACTTATTGTATCAATTGAAAATTTTGCAGTAGTACCCGAAGGTACTGACGAAAAAGAGCTGTTAAGATTGGAATCATCGTTAGTCGACACAGACAAACCGGCCAATCAATACGAAATCGAACCTGACCGTGTTGCATCTATCATTTACACATCAGGGACCACTGGAAAATCAAAAGGAGTGATGCTTACTCATAAAAACCTTGTTTTTTCAGCAAGGCAATCGGGAATAATACATCCGATGGATACAACAGACAGTATGCTTTCGGTTCTTCCATTATCGCATACCTATGAAAACACGATCGGTCTGATTCTTCCACTTATGTATGGCACTGCAATTTACTATCTTCGTAAGCCACCTGTGCCATCAGTCCTTATTCCTGCTATGAAACAGGTTCGGCCAACCATTATGCTTACCGTTCCGCTGATTATGGAAAAGGTATATAAAGGCAAGGTATTGTCCGAAATCAATGGGAAAGCCATTACTCGTACCCTGTATAAATTTACACCTACACGTAAGCTACTTAATAAGGTTGCCGGAAAAAAATTGTATGAAACATTTGGCGGCAGACTTAAATTTTTCGGCATTGGTGGAGCCAAGGTTGATCCTCAGGTAGAGCGATTTCTTATAGAAGCCAATTTCCCGTATGCCATCGGCTATGGCCTCACTGAAACATCGCCGTTGTTGGCTGGTTTCGACTCGTACAAGGGACGTTATCAATCAACTGGTCCAACCATGGAAGGGGTTACTCTTAAAATTAACGATCCAGATCCAATTACTGGCGAAGGCGAAATATGGGCAAAAGGTGATAATGTAATGAAAGGGTATTACAAAGAACCTGAAATAACCAGTGAAGTGTTAACTCCCGATGGTTGGTTTCGTACAGGTGATCTTGGGTGCTTCGATAAACATGGTTACCTCTATATTAAAGGACGATTGAAAAATATGATCGTTGGTGCCAGTGGCGAAAATATTTATCCCGAAGAAATTGAGGCTATTATCAATCGTTTCAAATATGTACTTGAGTCGGTTGTAGTTCAGAAGAAAGGGAAACTTGTGGCTATGGTTCATTTCAATATGGAGGAACTTGAAGCCAAGTATACAAATCTTAAAGATCAGGCGAGTCAACTCTTCGAGAAGAAGATTGAAGAACTGTCAGTTGAGCTGCAGAACTATGTCAATTCTCAGGTTAATAAATTTTCACGGGTTCAATTGGTTATTGTACATCCCGAGCCTTTCGAAAAGACTGCAACAAAGAAGATCAAACGTTTTCTGTATTATTAAAAAATGATATAAAACCGAAAAGCCGTTCCAAAATGGAGCGGCTTTTTTTGTTGTCTTCTTTTATGAGTTGATACAAAAAAAGCCCCACCATTAAAGGCGAGGCTTTTCTTGAGTATCTTTAGTATTGCTTACTTGCGATTTTCCATGTGCTTAGCATACCTGTTCATGAACTTGTCAACGCGACCTGCGGTGTCAACCAACTTCATCTTACCAGTGTAGAACGGGTGCGATGAACTTGAAATTTCTAACTTGAACAATGGATAAGTCACACCATCAATCTCAATAGTTTCTTTCGTTGAAGCAGCTGATTTAGTGATAACTACTTCTTCGTTCGACATATCTTTGAACGCTACTAAACGATAATTCTTAGGGTGAATACCTTCTTTCATTTTACTGCGCTTATGATTTCTAATTTATAACGGGTTGCAAAGATAGGTATTCATTTAAATTGTGCAAAACATTTTCTGAAAACATTTTCAAGGTTTATAAAATATTTATTTTAAACTTGTATGTTTCTGTTATTCAATTATTTTACATCTTTCAAATGGTTTTTCTCTGTCGAAAAGAAAGCGCATTTGGTAATGTGTTTTGGCATGAGCTGCTCCAGTGGCTTTATAAATTGAAATGATTTTTGGGTTGAAATCGCCTGCCCAAGATATTTCTACTTCCTTATATTGAGGCTTATGCAGCATTGCATCATTCTCCATGTGCCAGAATATGGCCGACTCAATTCCAGACTTCTGAAATTTTTCTACAATACCCATGATGATGATTCGGGTGCGTGTAAACTTGCCTTTTTTTAAGAAATATAATAGTTTCAGAAAATTCAACAGGTTAAGGCTCCCGTTCTTAATATAGCGTAAGGCTTGGTTAAAATCGGGAAGCATTACCAATAGGGCAATGGGTTCGTTGTTGTGATATGCAAACCAAACAAATTCGGGGTCGAGGATTAACTTCGCCGAATTCAGGAACGATTTTAGTTCATCGTGGTCAATGGCCTTAAAATGCTCGTGTTTCTGCCAAGCCCCTTCATACACGGTACAGAAATCATTTATGAATTTTTCCGAGTCTTTCCAGTCGAAGTGTTTGAAAGAAAACTGTGGTTTTTTAGCTACCCATTCAGCAATTTTCCAGAAACGTTCGGGGAATGGTTTAGTATAGTCGATATGATATGAATATTGTTCATAATAGACATTGAACCCGTAATTTTTGAACAACTCCACATAATAGGGCGGGTTGTATGGCATTCCGTACCCTTGAGGCATAAAACCCCAAGCAAGAAGGCCGTGGTTCATGTAGTTTTCGCCCATATTGGCGGGGCCGTCCATGGCCTGCATACCATGGGTGCCGAGCCATTCTCTTGCTTTATCGAAAAGAAGGTTGGCTACATGTTGGTCGTTGGTGCATTCAAAAAAACCAATATTCCCTGTTGGCTGTTCAAAGCGTTGGGCTTTGTCGAAATCGATAAATGCCGCAATACGTCCCAGTGGTTTTTCTTTTGAATCAATTGCTATCCATCGGATAGCTTTCCCGTGTTTGAAAAAGGAATTCTTTTCGGGATCGAAATTCTCTTCAACCATACCCACCAAAGGAAAGGTGAAGTTTGGATCATCTTTGTAGATTATCTTGGGGAGAGCATGAAAACTTTTTTTAGTCTTTCTATCTGTTACCTCAATAAGTTTCATCGCTTTTTAATTTTAATCAGGTTTCAGAAGCAATTTTATCTTCTGAAACCTGATAATTTATAACAAGCTCTTTCGGAAAAGAGGCATGGTTAGTCGCGGCTGGCAAAAATTGATAGCACGCGTAAGATGTTGATGTATAGCCAAACCAGAGATACCAATAACCCAAATACCGAGTACCATTCCATGTATTTTGGGGCTCCAGCCATCGCACCTTGTTCAATAAAATCGAAGTCGAGCAAAAGGCTGAAGGCTGAAATACCTGCAACTATAATGCTGAAAATTAGGGCGAATGAACCATTTCCGCTGAGGAAAGCTAACGGTGCGCCAAAAAGGCTTGAAATCCATCCGATGAGATAGATTATTGTTATTCCAAAAATTGCCCCAATTATTCCTTTTCTGAAGGCTCCGGTTACTTTAATAATTCGTTGTTGATATATGAGAAGCATACTAATGAACACTGCAAATGTAATAGCTACGGCCCTGATTACCAGTCCGGGAAATTGTGCTTCGAACATTGCAGAAAGCCCACCCAGGAGCATTCCTTCGAAAATGGCATAAATAGGGGTGAAGAACCCGGCTTTTCGAGGACTAAATGAAGCGATTATTGCGGTAATAAATCCGCCAATTCCTCCAATGAGCATATACACTTTTATTGCGCTAAGACCAGCGAAAGGGTTTTCTGCTGTTGCTGCTCCGAAAAACTGCCTCCAAGTGAAAAATGCCGAGGCAAATACAAATAAAAGAACTAACGAGGTTTTATTCATTGTTCCCTTTAATGTCATAGTTTCTTCGGCATAACCTACCGATGCAGCTTTATTGAATGTGTTGCTGCCAAAAAACGGATTTGATGTACGAGTTAAGTTCATGTTTTAAATTTTTAAATCTTCTGCAAGAATATCAATTTGTGTGCAAAAAATTAATGTTTCTAATTTTTACTCTTCTTTTCTTTTTATTAGGGTAATGAATTCTTCTGTTCGAAGTTCATTGAGTAGCTCTAGTCCAGTATTTTGCGCGTTTTGTTCTGGCACTTGAGTCAATGCTTGTGCCATCGAAAGACAGGCATTGTGCAAATATTCACTTCTTCTGGCTAGCTGACAATATGACCTGTAAAAAATGTTGTTGAGCGATGGGTCTTTCGCAAGAGGTGGCAGTACTTCAAAAAAGACCTCAAACATCTCGTCAATGTCGTTTTGGGCAGTGAGCGATAACCGTCCCATCATTAACAATCCGGCATATTTGACCAGAAATTTTTTACCACGGCACCATTCCAGTGCTTTAGCAAATGCAAAGGGGGTTTGAGAAAAGAGGTTTGTAACCATCTGTTCTACAATTTCGGTATTTCCGGCAGTCCTTACCCAAAAATCCATTTGTTCTTCACTGATTACTTCAGGTTGGTCAATCATGGTGGCCAGAATCATTGTCTCGCGCCATTTTTTGTTCCAAAGCTTTAGTGCCAGTAAGTGGTCTTTTTCAATGTTGGCAATGAACGATTTCAGGTCGACTAACGAAACGCCCCAGTTTTTTTCGTAAACAATTCCTCTCTGAGTCATGCTTTCGGCGGTTATTCCATTTTGCATCGAAGGGATTGCCCTGACTATTTGTCGGAATAATTTTTCAGTTTCGCTATTATCGAGTAAAAATTCTTCCATTTATTTCATTATTACAAATTCAACAAAAATAAACGTTGCTGCCAGCAATAAGGTTGAAATGAAATAGGTTTTAAGCGGAAGATATTCAGCCGGGCCTATTTTTAGTTTTTTCTTACAGGCAACCATTAAAAACAGTTTTTCGAACAGATAGGCAATAAAAGTGCCGTAAGCAATCCCTGTTATGCCAATTTTACTTGATAGCCAAATGCTTGTGCTTACATTAATTATGATCTCAAAAAGAGATGCCCACACCTGTATCCGGGTTTCTTTTTGTGCCGTCAGCAACGTTTGAGGAAATAGTAGCCGACTGATAACCAGCATTAATGTTATGTTGAATATTGAAGCACTCTCTTGAAATTTTGGGTTAAAAATGATTGGGAATAGCCAATGTGAACTGAAAATGAGTACTATTGTTAATGGTATTAGCGTCCAATGCAAACGGTACACCTCTGAACGGAATTCAACCAAGGCTTTACTCATGTTCTTCACAGCCAACCTTGGTAACATAGCCATATTGAGTGAGTTGGCTAAAAGTAGAGCAAGGGGAAGTTCTTTCGCTCCATATTTAAAAATAGCCAGTTCGTCGGGCGAGAACTTTGAGGTGACAATAAAACCATCGATATAACTGGCCGATGAACCTAAGAGGGTCGAGATTACAAGAGGCGTTCCTGTTGATAAATATTCGCTGATTATTGTTCGATCGATTTTGATCTTTGCATATTGAAGCAAAACGATTATCATCCAAATAAATTTCAGGACACTGATTGCCAGTAATGCTAACAGAACGACATTGAGCCCATATCCCAGAAAAGGGGGGAGGCCTACAGTTACTATTTGTAACCCGAAAACAATTGTCCCGTAAGCTACGGTTTTTTTAGGTTTATTATTTATAAGGTAGATGTATTCGATAATCAGCGATGGACTATTAAAAAGAATGTACCCACTTAGCACTAAAGGCATGGGCATTTGGTTACCGTTGAGTAATATTGAAGAAAATGGGGTACTCAGGCTGAACGAAAGTATGGCAGCCAAAACTGAAAAAAACATGATTAAAAGAGCAGAATTGAATATCAATACTTTCTGTTCGTCTTCGCTTTTTCCAGCCGAAAGGGGCATCATAACTTTCAGGAACCCGTTGATCCAAAAAAAAGTAAATGCACCGGCTAAAAGGGTGAATGTTTCGTATTGGCCAATGTTTGTTTGCCCAAAATCCGATTTTGAGAACAGAATACCAATCAGGAACAGCGAACCATACCTGATAAGTTGGAAGAGCTGAAGTGCCCTGACATTCGATAGTTCAAATTTTTTCAATCGGAAATACAAATTGATGTTGTGCAAAAATAGAACATTTCACCGAAGATTTTATTGTGACAAGAAATAAGCAGTTAAACAAAAAAAGTTGAAATTTGGACGATGAGTGTTTTCAAATAAAATAAAATACTATATTTGCACCGCATTTTTAGAAAGTGCGAACATGGTGAATGTAGCTCAGTCGGTTAGAGCATCGGATTGTGGTTCCGAGGGTCGTGGGTTCGAGCCCCATCTTTCACCCCAAATGCAAAATCGGTCAGTTTCTGGCCGATTTTTTTTTGCATTGTTAAAACGTAGTTAAATATGATTTCTGCTGGTAAACTCATTAAACTTTCAAGTTGTTTAAAAGTCTACCTAGCGTTCGTTTTTATTAGTTAGAGTTAGATTTTAAATAGATAAATTGTATGAAAAAGTTGATTTTGACAGTTGTGTCAATTGTATTTTTATTGGCTACGGCCATGTCTCAGATCCCTTCCAGCACTAAACCAGGTACCGAAGTTCCGCTTGCTCCCCGGTCAGGAGTTGTTAAGGGGAAGATTGTTGAAAAGGGCAGTAATGTAGCCCTTGAATATGCCAATGTTGCAATCTATAAATCAGCCGATTCCTCTTTGGTCAGTGGGTCTATTGCAAACGATTTAGGAACGTTTAAGTTGACAGGGCTTGACCAGGGGGTGTATTATGTTGAAGTAAAATTTATTGGGTACGACAAGTTGTCTCTTAACAACATTTCTGTAACCAAAAACCAGATGCAGGTCGATCTTGGTGAAATTCAACTGGCTCCTTCGTCCGAGAATATTAAGGAAGTAAAAGTCGTTGCGCAAAACAAAGCTATTGCTTATGAAATCGACAAGAAAGTTATCGATCCTTCTCAGTTCCCAACATCGGCCAATGGTACAGCTGTTGATGTGCTGGCTAATTCACCTTCTGTTTCGGTCGATATTGAAGGAAATGTTAGCCTACGGGGAAGTTCAAATTTTACTGTGCTCATCGACGGACGCCCAACGCCTTTTACAGCTGCTGATGCCCTCGAACAAATTCCTGCCAGCACAATCCGTAATATTGAGGTGATTACAAATCCATCGGCAAAATTCGATCCTGATGGGAATTCGGGGATTATAAATATCAACACAAAGAAAAGTAAGCTCATGGGTTTTAGTGGTATTGCCAATGCCAATGCCGACTCCTATGGCTCGTTATCGGGCGATTTTTTGCTAAATTTCAAAAAAGGTAAATTTAACTTCTTTGTCGGTGGAAACCGGTCTAATAACAAAGGGGGAGGGGAATCGGAAAGTATCAATAAAACTTTTGGTGCCGATACAATTTCTACAATTTCAATTGGGAAAAGCGATCGTGAATTTAACGCATGGTCGATAAAAGCCGGTATAGATTATTTCATCAACGACAAGAATACATTATCACTGAGTGCCAATACCAACAACCGGTCAAGGATGAATGGAGGCACAAGCGATTATACCGAATCTTCAACTAATGGTTTATTTTTGAATACATTAACAAAAAATAGCAGTACTGGTTCTGGCGATAATTATTCAGTTAACCTCGACTATAGAAGAACTTTTAATAAACCGGGAGAAGAACTGACAGCTTATTTACGTTATCAGCAGGGTGAAAATGAAGACTATACTTACTATAATCGCTATTTGAATGGCAATGAGTTTTATAATGGTCAGAAAAACTGGGAGATAGGGAATGAAGATGAAGTACGGTTTAAACTTGACTATGTTTTACCGTTATCTGAAAAAATGAAAATTGAAACTGGCTATCAAGCTCGTTTAGATCGTGATTTTGAATGGAATGATGTGTACAGATATTCAATTATTGATGATTATAAGCCATCGAAAGCTTCAGCGGATTATACCGATTCTGATTTCTCTCGCGATATTCATTCGTTATATGCTACTTGGAGCAATTCCACAAAAGGTGTGGGATATCAATTAGGATTGCGGACAGAATATACCGACAGGTCGATTACATATTCAGGAGCAAACGAAGTGTATACAATTAATCGTTGGGACTTTTTCCCAACAATTCATATTTCGTTTAATCTTTCAGAATCACACCAGTTTACGACAAGTTATACCCGACGTATTCAACGGCCCAGAGGTCAATTCTTAGAGCCTTTTACTACCCATGTTGATGCGTATAATATTAGAAAAGGTAATCCGGCCCTGGAGCCCGAATATATCGATTCATACGAAGCAGGATATCAACTGCAGCTTGCTGAAGGATTTATTTCGGCCGAAATTTATCATCGAAAAACAAATAATAAAATTGAACAAATCAGGAGCGTTTATTCTGAAAATGTTATGTTGCAGACTTTTGCCAATATCGGTTCCGACTATTCTACCGGGGTAGAAGCCATTTTTAATTATAACCCTGCCAAGTGGTGGATGATTAATATAATGGGAAATGTATATCAATATCGCATCAACGGAGAACTTTATGGCGGCAATGTCGATCAATCGAGTACAAACTGGAATACCCGCATAAACAATACATTTACGATTACAAAAACAACAAAATTGCAGATCGACGGAATGTATAACAGTCCAACAACATCGGCACAAGGTCGCCGCGAGGGCTTTGCTTTTTCAAATTTAGCCGTACGCCAAGATTTGTTCAACAATAAATTGAATTTGACCTTTTCTGTCCGCGATGTGCTGAATACTGCAAAATTCGGGTTCGAATCAAATGGTCCTGACTTTTACTCAAAGTCGAAATTCGATATGCGATCGCCAGTCTTTGCACTATCTGTTTCTTATAAAATCAATAATTATAAACAGAAACGGCCACAAAACGGAGAAAATGGAGAAAACCGTAATGAAGTTGAAGGCGCATCGGATATGATGGATATGGGAGGCATGGGAGGAATGGAATAACTAACGAAGTTTAGTGAGAAAATTTTTTCGAAAACCACAATAGCTTAAAAAATTACAAGGCTGGACAAATGTTCAGCCTTTTTTTTCGCAATCAATATGTTGCCGCTTTTTCTTTCTTACCTTTGCACCGAATTTTTTGCGCAAAAGGCGTAAGTTGAAGGGATAGTTTATAGTAATAGTAACTCACAATGGAAGGTAACAATCGAAACGCAATAAAACCAGGCTCAAAAGTAAAGATTGTACTAAAGGTAGATCAGCGCACCGGAAAGCTTACCGAAGGAGTTGTTGAAACATTATTGACAAAGTCAGCCTTTCATCCACATGGAATTAAAGTACGCTTAACCGACGGTCAGGTTGGGCGAGTTAAAGAAATTGAAGAATAATTTGAATATGGCAAAAAGCAAAAAGGGCTTTAAACCCGATACATTAATAAATGTAACCCACGAATCGGAATTGATGGCGTTTCTTATCGAGCAATTACCCCATAAAAACCGAAACAATATCAAAAGTTTATTAACAAACGAACAAATTGAGGTTGACGGTAAAGTACAAACTCGGTATAACGTTCGGTTAAAAGCAGGAAGTATATTGAAAATCAAGTGGGAACGTTCTCCTGTAACAAAGTCATTCAGAGGCTTTTCAATTGTTTTTGAAGACGAACATCTTATTGTTATCGACAAACATGCTGGGATACTTTCGGTAGCTTCTCGAAGCGAGAGGGAATATACAGCATATAGTTTTTTAAGTAAACATGTAAAAACACAAAATCCTGAAAATAAAATATTTATTGTGCATCGCCTCGACCGCGATACTTCTGGTTTGATGGTTTTTGCCAAAAGTACCAAAGTTCAGCATTTGATGCAAGACAATTGGCGAGATGTGGTAACTGAGCGGAAGTACATTGCTGTAGCAGAAGGTGTTATTCCTGTCGACGAAGGGGAAATTACTTCCTATTTACACGAAAATGCTGCAATGGTTGTGTATTCAGACCAAAATCCTGAGAATGGCAAATTGGCAAAGACTCACTTTAAAGTGCTTAAACGTACCGACAAGTTTACCCTTTTGGAAATACGCCTCGATACCGGAAGGAAGAACCAAATAAGGGTTCATTTGCAAGAATATGGATATCCGATTATCGATGATAAAAAGTACGGTGGAACACAGAATCCCATCAATCGACTGGGATTACATGCCAAAGCATTGGGATTTATTCATCCGATAACTAAAAAACCAATGCGGTTTGAAACTCCTATACCCAGAAAATTTACCAGACTCTTTTAATCGCCGGCAACGGATTGTTTATTCTATATAGTTATGTTGATAATAAGCGATTCAAACATAAATGTGCATTGAGGTTAAAATTTTAAATATTAATAGCTATGACAATCACAGGCATTAATGGGAAAACAAAATTGAATAATGGGGTAGAAATGCCCTATTTCGGCTTAGGAACTTGGCAACTTACCGGAGATGAAGCATCCAAAGCAGTATGTTCAGCAATCGATTACGGGTATCGTCTTATCGACACCGCCGCTTTCTATAATAATGAAGAAGCCATCGGACGAGCAATCAAGGAATTTAATGTCACACGCAATGAGATATTTATTACCACAAAAGTCTGGAATACCGATCAGGGCTATGATCAAACGCTTCGGGCTTACGATAAAAGTTGCCATTTACTTGGTGTCGATTATGCTGATTTGTATCTCGTTCATTGGCCAGTAACAGGAAAGTTTACAGATACGTGGAAAGCTCTCGAAAAAATATACAAGGAAGGCCGAGTAAGAGCCATCGGGATAAGCAATTTCCTGCAAGTACATTTAGATAAACTTCTGGATAAAGCCGAAATAATACCAGCCATCAATCAAATCGAATTTCACCCACATCTTATTCAATCGGAGTTACTCAAGACATGTAAGCATCTTGGGATTAAAGTTCAGGCTTGGAGTCCAATCATGCAAGGACGGGTATTCGACATCCCTCTCTTAAAAGAAGTAGGTAAGAAATATGATAAAAATGCAGCTCAGGTGGTTTTACGCTGGGATTTGCAACGCGGGGTTCTTACTATTCCAAAATCTGCTTCAAGAGCACATATTAAAACGAATGCTGAAATATTCGATTTCCAACTAACCGAAGAGGAAATGTCTCAAATAAACTCACTCGATTGCAACCTTCGCTATGGGTACGATCCAATGTTGGTGTAGACAATCAAACATGTGTTTCATTTTATGATTTCATGTCATGAATACCCGAATAAATACCAGAATCTTCAACGAGTTTCCCCTTCTTGAAACAGAAAGGCTTTTATTAAGGCAATTTTCTCTCGACGATACAGCTGCATTTTTTGGAATTCGTTCAAACGAACAGGTAATGCAGTATATGGACTCTTTCCCCTTCGAAAATCATAATCAAGCACGGCAGATGATCGAACAGATGAATTCCGATTATTCTCAGCAAATAGGGATCAATTGGGCCATACAATTATTGCATAACCAAAAATTAATTGGATACATTGGCTTATGGAAAATCAATTATGAAAATGTCAGGGCAGAGATTGGTTACTCATTACATCCTTTCTATTGGGGAAAAGGATACATGAAAGAAGCATTACACGAAGTATTGTGCTTCGGATTTAATCAAATGAACGCTCACGGCATTGAGGCTAGCGTCAATCCAAATAATCGAGCATCAATAGCACTCCTGAAAAAAATAGGGTTTAGCAAAGAAGCCCATTTTCGTGAAAATTATTATTTCAATGGAAATTTTGTCGACTCATTAATATATTGTATAAACGAATCTGATTTTTGACAGAACACCCGTTGGGGAATTTCTCTGCTTTCTGAAATAAGAAATAGAATAAACACTGTTCTTAACAATTAATTTAGATTGGTCACGCGGGCCAAAAACATTGGATTTAGAAAATACCATCCAGAGCAAAAGATTTTCATCTAAGAAAAACATCATTAGATTTCTTTTTTGAGATTGTAAAATATGCGACAGGTGGAATTTATTATCACCTTTTTCATGAGTTAAGACTCGCTGTGCAATATTGAAAGTACAAAATGAATTTAATGGTGTATTTTTTTAATGTATAACATCTTGTTATTCAATGTTCAATTTTTAAATGTGTAAAAAACTTCAAAAAACTTTACAAAAAGGTTTGGATGATTCAAAAAAAGGGCATTTCTTTGCACCCGCTTTAGAGATAGAGCGGCGTTCAAATAAAGATATGTAAAGGGGATTTCCCGGTAAATGATTCCGGGTTTTTGTTTTTTTTGGAACTACGATTCTGCGTGTTTTTAGGGGAGTTATCAGAGATATATCTTCAGGGCCACAATGGATTAAAAAAAAAGGAAAAAAAGATTCGAAAAAGTTTGGAAGAAAGGAAATAAAATCTTTACATTTGCACCCGCTTTGAGAAAATCAAGCGGCGCGAGAAGCGCGAGTTCATTGAGGAAATGATAAAAGAACAAGTCAAGCACCGGAAAATAAAAAGTTTCGGAGAGTT
>JAAYAG010000115.1 GCA_012719495.1 Bacteroidales bacterium | reverse complement strand
TAATTTTTTATTCGTATTTTCGCTCATACTGTATAAATTGCTAGTTTACACAGTAAAGATACAGGTTGGTCGGCTTCGGTTGGCCAACCTTTTATCCTAAAAACTTTTGTCGGTTACTAATGATAAATAAATTTAATTTTAGGTTTCAATGTTCAGACTTCTGCAAAAAATTGCGGAAGTCTTTTTTTTATAATTAGTTGAGGACAAATTTGTTGCATTTATAATGCAATTAGGAGAATCATTGATATATGAATTTATTACATTCTAAAAAGAAATAATTATTTACATATTCCGATCATTATAAATTTCCCATTACAGTAAGAGCTTTTAATTAAAAAGAACATGGCTTCAAAAAGAAGATTATGGTATAGATCAAAACTCATCCTGCTTTCGTACTTGCTGGTTTGGCGCTGGTTTTGAATATAAGAAAATCAACGTATATGATTTTTCCTACGCATTGTACTTTACATTTTTTTATATTTTTAACTAGTCTTAACCTATAACCAACTAGGATATTCATGTGCGCATTAAAATGTTTAAAGCAAATTAGTTGTGTCCGACTCATCATGCTCATCACATTCTATTTCGCGATTATAATTTGTTTTATATCGTGTGAAGGAGAGCTCCCAGCAACATCAACCGTTTCAGATGAAGGAGAAAAATCAATCAGATTTTACGAGAAAACCCTCGATAGCTTGCTGGAAGCAGATTTGCCCAACGCTTATTCATATGTACAAAAATTATTGAAATGTGATACAGTTATTGCCAATCCAAGGTTTTTTAATACTGTTATTGAAAAAGCCGGGATAATTAAAGCCTATTCCGGGGATACCGATTCTTCGCTTTACTTTTGGGAGAAAGCCAAAAACTATTGGATGACCGACACAACCTTAATTGGCAAGGAGCATTACGGTGCAGTGCTCAACAATATTGGGTTCACCTATTTTTCGAAAGGTGATTTGACTAATGCCTTAACGGTTTTTGAGGAGGCCCGAAAATTTTCATCAAGTAGTGGCTCTATGCCTCTTAGAATTAATTCGCACCTTAATTTATCTGATGTTTATCAGGCACTTGGTGATTATGGAAAAGCGCTTGACCACATCGAACAATGCATTACGTTGTGTGTTGAAAACAACGATAGCGTGAAAATGGCCAATGCTATAAATGCTTATGCAATCCTCTATTCTAATTGCCAGCTTTTTGATGAGGCTCAGCAGCAGTTTGATATTGAGTTGAAATACAGCAGGCATTTCTCTCCCTATATGGAATTCAACTATTACAACAGTAAAGGGCGGATGTTCTATCTAAAGGAAGATTATGTCATGGCAAAAAAGGAATTTCTGAACGGGCTAGCAGTTGTGTCCCGTGACGACTCTTATGCTAACATGATTATTTTATCGAACCTGGCCGAAACCTATCTGCTGCTAAACAATCCTGATTCAGCAAAAGTATATCTCGATAAAGTGTCGGAAAAGGGAATAGGGCTGTCAACTATGCCAATTTTCAACTTTAATTACAATAGTCTTTTGGGCAACTTTTATTGGCAGAAAGCAGAATTAGAAAAGGCAAAAAATGCATTTGAAAAAGCAGATATAATTGCCACTCAAATTGATGTCGATAAAGTTCTACGGAAATTGCACATTCAACGAAAGACAAAGTTCTATATTTCAACGAAAAACTATCAGCAGGCGTCGTTACTGTTACAGGATTTTGTTAAGCTGAATGATTTGATACTTCAAGAAGATAACTTAAAGCTGGTTGCAGGCCTAAAGTATAGGTTCGAGCGGGATGCAACGATAATCAACCAACGGTCTGAATTAGCCTTGAAAGAACAAGAATTGAAATCATACCGGTTTCAGCGTACCATACTTGTTGCTGGTATTTTTGTTTTGGCGCTTGTTACCGTATTGATAATTCTATTTTTTAGAAAGGCGAGGGCGCTAAATTATGAGAAAAATATACGAAGGATTTCAGCCTTGAAAATGGAAAATGTGCGCGGACATATCTCTCCTCATTTCACTTTCAATATTCTCAACAATATTTGGACAATTATTGACGACAGGGAGAACGCCAGGTTTCAATTTGATAATCTTATGAATATGATCCGTCACAGCCTTGTCAATACCGAAAAAATTGCCATTCCCCTTGCCGAGGAAATTGAATTTGTTACGAGTTATCTTAATCTTCAGAATTTCAGGATGGACGGCGAACTTGACATTGTATGGGATATAGATCAGGGAGTTGACCTTACAACTCTTGTGCCTGGAATGATTTTGCAAATACCCATCGAAAATTCCATTAAACATGGTCTAACACCCAAGCAGGGAACAAAAAAACTAACCATTGGGATTGCTATTGACGATGGTGTTTTAACATTCGTGATTGACGATAATGGGATTGGGTACAACGCAAAGGCAATAACCTCGAAAGGAACAGGAACCGGTTTAAGGGTTTTGACAAATACAATCAATTTGCTTAACCAGATTAATGCCCGAAAAATGAGTTATGATATTCAGAGCCAAAATAATGATGGGGAATCCGGGACAAAAGTAACGGTTAAGATTCCACTGAATTACAATTTCAATTTGAGTTAATTTACAATTTAACCCTGTAAGTAAACCAAATAATGCCCAATCAAAAAATCTTGTTAGTTCACTTAATTGGCATAGTATAAAATTGCGATGGAAAAAACAGTTAAGATCAATATGCCTCTAAAAGAAGTGAATGTTGCCATTATCGACGACGATAAACGAGCTATTAAGCTGTTGAGGGAAGAGCTCGAGACCTTTAGGGAGCCGCTTCTTAATGTTTTTTTTACCACTACCGATCCTCTTGTTGGGATACGCAAAGCGAAAGAAATGAAGCCCGATATCCTTTTCCTTGATATTGAGATGCCGGGGAAAAGTGGAATTGAAGTTTTGCGTGACCTTCGCGATGAATCAGATTTCGATTGCCATGTTGTTTTTCAAACAGGTTACGAAAAATACACAATCGAAGCGTTGCGCGAGGCTGCATTCGATTTTATAATGAAACCGGTAGAGCGTCCCGATTTGAGCAATATGCTAAACCGTTTTCTTAACTTGAAATACAGAAGCAGCTTCAGGGAAAAAATCGACAGGGTAGGGGAATCTGCCAAACGAATTTCTTTGCCTATTGCCGAAGGCCTTTGTTTTATTCATCTCGATGAAATTGTCTCTATCGAATATTTCTCTCACGAAGAAGGGACAAAACCTTATTGGGCCGTGCTTACCAGCAATAGTAGAAAAATAGTATTAAGGCGCAATATCAAAGGCCAGTCAATTCTCGGACAGATAAACAACGAATATTTCTTCATGATTAATTCAGGCGCGATTGTCAATCTGAACTACCTGAGTTTTGTCGATTATAAAACCCGGAATTGTCTGTTGGTGCCTCCTTTCGATAAATTAAGATACAAGATTGCACGCAATAAAATGGCCAAGTTTAAAGAGCGTTTCGACAACATGGTGTAACCTCTTTGTTAACTTTTCACGGCAAAAACCATTTAATGCCCCGATTCGACCAAATAGTGCCCATTGCAGATTTCTGATCATTGTTTTTGAAAGAGTTTGTTCTTTTTTGCATAAGAATTAGAGCCGGTCCTAATTACGAGAACCAAGGGCTCTAAAAGAAAAGCAGTGTAACGTACGCCCCAATCTAGGCATTGGAAATTTTAGGTAATGTGGCAAAAAATAGTTGGTGATTTTTAAATTTTGTTTTAGTAAATTATTGCCGTAAAGTGGAAGAGGACATGGGCTCTGCTGGGGAGCAACCCATTAGCAATAAGCTTTACCGAT
>JAAYAG010000114.1 GCA_012719495.1 Bacteroidales bacterium | reverse complement strand
GGCTGTGTGTGTCGTTTCATAACATCCACGGGCTAACGCCCGCGGTTATTGAGATATAACCGCTTCGCGGTAGTCTTCTGTGTTCAGAGTATAATCTGTATCCAGACTTTTTTCTATTCAAAAGTAAGGATATGTTACTCCTGCTCGGGAATCATTTTCAATACCTTAGTCAGTAAATTCCAGAATTTGTCAACGGTTTCAATATTAAGGCTTTCTTCAGGCGAGTGAGCTCCTTTAATGGTAGGGCCGAATGAGATCATATCAAGGGCCGGGTATTTCTTCAGGAACAATCCGCATTCGAGCCCGGCATGGATAGACCGCACAATGGGTTTATTGCCAAAGAGTTCAATGTATGCTTTTTCTGTTATTCGCAGTATTTCAGAGTCGGGATTTGGCGTCCAACCCGGATACCCGTCGGAATGGACTACTGTTGCCCCGCCAAGTTTGAAAACCGATTCGACCATCGACATGATATCGAGTTTCCCGCCTTCGTGGTCACTTCGCTGGCTGGTGGTTATTTCTATTACCCTATTGTCTTTTATTTTTACTGAAGCCAGATTTGTTGATGTTTCAACGAGTCCCGGCATGCGGTAGCTCATGGCAAAAACCCCGTGGGGACAGGCATAGAGCATGTTGAGTAGTTTTTCACAGTTTTCGTCGCAAAGCACATAGGCTGGCGTTTCGGCTGATGATATCTCGATTTTGACTCCAGTTTCGGTAATTTTTAGTTCTTCCTGCAGGTTATTTACATAGATATTAAACTGGGCAACCAGGTTTTCTTTGTAGCCTTTCAGCACGAGAAAACGGGCACTTGCTTCACGGGCTATGGCGTTGCGAAGGTTTCCGCCTTCGATGTGGGTGAGTTTAATGCCGTATTTGTGATAGAGGTCCCATAAAATCCGAACCAGTAGTTTGTTGGCATTCGCCCGTCCTTTATTGATGTCGTCGCCCGAGTGCCCGCCTTGAAGTCCGGAAACTTTTATTTCAAGCGGGAAGAAACCAGCAGGTATTTCGCGGGTTTGAAAAGAAAAGGTCGCCACGGTATCGATCCCCCCGGCACAGCCAATGAATAATTCCCCTTCATCTTCCGAGTCGAGGTTGATCAGTATCTTTCCATCGAAAAAGCCTGGCTCAAGGGCAAATGCCCCGGTGAGGCCGGTTTCTTCGTCTACGGTAAAGAGGCACTCAATGGGGCCGTGTTCTATGTTTGACGAGGTAAGCACGGCAAGTTGCGCGGCAATTCCTATCCCGCAGTCGGCACCAAGGGTTGTTCCCTGTGCTTTAACCCATTCTCCGTCAATAACCGGTGTAATGGGGTCAGTCTCAAAGTTGTGTTCAATATAGCTATGCTTTTCGCAAACCATATCGAGGTGCGATTGAAGCACTACTTTTTTTTTGTTTTCAAATCCCGGAGTGGCTGCTTTCGAAATCAATACATTTCCTGCCTTATCTTTTTTGAATTTCAGTTTGTTCTTGTTCGAAAATTCTTCAAGAAAGGCAATTATCTTTTCTTCCTTCCGCGAAGGGCGTGGTATTTGGCATATCGATTCAAAATGCCCCCATACTACGTTGGGAGTAAGGTGGTTGAGTGTTGTGTTTCTTTCCATCGGAAATGTATTTTCTTTATTAGTAGTAAATGGTCTCTGCCTGCAAAGTTGCAATCTTTAGAGAAACAATATACTAAAATGAAAAGTTTTATCACATTTATGCTGAACATTATTTTTCGGAATGGTGTTATAAGGTCTTGTCATATTGTTTAATAACATTAAAATCGTTTGTATGAGAAAAGCATTTTTGATGGTTGTTCTGGCTGTTGTGTTTGTTTTTTCAGCCAGTGCAGCAGGTATCGAAGGAAAATGGAAAACTATTGATGATGAAACGGGAAAGGAGAAATCGGTTGTAGAGCTAAGCATTAAAGACGGTAAACTTTACGGTAAGATAGTGAAGCTTTTCAATCCCGATCCGAATTACGATCCGGTTTGTACTGAATGTAAAGACCATCTGAAAGGAAAGAAGAAAATAGGGATGCAAATTGTAAACGGTCTCTCATTGGCCGAAGGCAAATGGGCACGCGACAAGGGAATCTTAGACCCCGAAAACGGAAAGTATTACGATGTGAAAATGTGGGTTGACGAAAAAGATGCATCGAAGCTGAATGTACGCGGCTATATTGGTTTCTTGTACCGAACTCAAACCTGGATTCGCGTTGAATAAATATTTATTGTTGTCCGGTTAAGTGCTTTAATTAATTGGGAGTCAATACTCTATAAAAGTTTATTTCATTTTTTGTGTTTTACCGGACAACAGTGATTTCTTACGCTTTTTACATTCTAATAACCTGAGTTCGATTTTACTTATAAACTCAAAAATAAAGTCGAACTCAGGTTAATAAACTATAGAAACTTTGCATGGACGATGAATTGATTGCTTGTCAGGCTTGTGAAGCCCATTTTAAGAAGGACGATTTGCAGCGTAGTTGCGGCAATTGTTTTGCTTGTACGGGATGTGAAATATATGTCTGTGCAGTGTGTAAGGCCGAAATTATAGTAAGGCCAATGCGGCAGATTAAAAAATCAACGGGTGAGCGGAGCGGGAATTGAAAAGTGGAATACCGATCCTTTCCCGGGCACACTTTCTGCCCATATTTTTCCATGGTGAATGCTGACCAGTTCTTTGCAAATAGCTAAGCCCAGCCCGGTTCCCCGCTCGTTATTCGTGCCGTGGGTCTTAAAATTTGAATCAACAAGAAACAGTTTATCCATATTTTCGGGGGCAATTCCAACCCCGTTATCCGAAATACCGACAATAAGGTGCAGGTTTTGAATTTGGGCACTTATGATCACTTCGCCGCCCGGAGGGGTAAACTTTATTCCGTTGGCAATAAGGTTACGCACAATTGTTTCGAGCATTGTGTAATCGGCGGTGATTTGTATTTTATGGTTGATCTTGTTTACGATGTTGATTGATTTTTCGTCGGCATTGCTTTTGAGTACAGCAATGGATTCCTGAACCACCTGTTTAAAATCGGTGAGTTGAGGATTAAATACAATGCCTTCCGATTGGGTCCTGATCCATTCTAAAAGATTGTCGAGCAGGCGGTTTACTTTTTCGCACGACTGATAGATATCCTGAGCATATTTTTTTCGTTCCTCGACTGATAGTTGGTCGTACGACTTCGAGAGCAGGTATGATTGGCCCATTATACTGTGGAATGGATTCCTCAGGTCGTGCCCCAGAATAGAGAAAAACCGGTTTTTTGTGTTGTTCGCCAGCGTAAGTGCAGTTTCCGATTTTTTGAGATTTTTGTTTATCTCCATAACCTTAAGGTTCAACTCGCTTAACTGGCGGTTTTTCGCTTCAATCTGATTGTTCTTTTCGGTTAAAAGCTCATTGGCTTTTTTGTTCTGATTGAGAAAAATGATGCCCACATAGATAAAAACGAGGAGGAAAAAGATCACAACAAAGGCCGTCCACGAGAAGAGTTTGTTCCGTCTCAGCTCATTTTCGTGGATCAGTTTTTCCGATTTCAACAAGTTTATCTCATTTTCTTTCTGAACCGTTTCATACTGAGTTTGCAGTTCAGCCAGTTTTTTCTCTTTCTCGAACGACGATACACTGTCTCTCAATTCGTAATGCTTTTGCTGATATTCGTAAGCTTTCTGGAAGTTCTTATTTTTGTATTCAATGTCGGCCAAATCGGCATACGAGTCAATAACGATATCGCTGAACCCCAATTCTTTTGCCCGTTCAATGCTTGAAATAAATATTTTGCTGGCCTCGTTGCGTTGGTTAGTGATAGCATATACCTCGGCGATACCGGTTAAGGCAGTGAGTTCGCCATAGGCATACCCAACTTCTTTGAACGTGTTGAGGGCCAGTGTGTAATATTTCAGCGTTGAGTCGTTTTTGTGGATGTAATCGTAAAGTCCTCCTATGTTAATGTAGGTAAAGGCCTTGTGGAAAGTATTATTCTGTTTGTCAAAAATCTTTCCGGCTTCGTTGAACATTTCAAGCGCATTGTCGGTCTGCCCCAGGTTTTTGTATGAGAGGGCTACCGTGTTTAGAATGGATGCCAAACGGGTTGAGTCGCCAATTTCGCGCGCTTTTGCCAATGCGGTCGATGCCAAGCGTATTACCTTTTCGTAGTTGTGTGTTTTGTGGTAATGGTTTATTATGTTGGATTTTACAATTACCCGTTCTTGTTCAATCAACCGTTTTTTTGATGGGGTTTTAGTTAGTATTTCATTGGCTTTCAGCATGTATTCAAGCACGCCGTTCTCGTCGTTGTGGTAGCCATACACCAAGCCTATCGAGCAATAGACCCGGGCAATCATCAATGTGTCGCAAAGCTGCTCGAATTTGGGAAGTACTTCTTGGTACGTATCGAGTGCTTTAGGGTACTCTTCCCGGTAAAAATAATAGTCGGCCAAGAAATAATTCATCATCACAAGCATTGAGTCGTTGTGTTTTTCTTTGGCCAGTTTTACCCCTTCGTCAATAAGTTGGATTACGAGTTCCGATTGTTTATTATCTGATATGATCTTCTTAATGTATGTGTAAAAATGAGAAGGGTTGCTTCTGTTAAAAGTATCAGGCAACTGCGCATAGGGCTTCTGTGAAAACCCTAACACACTGCATGTAAGTGCAATTATCAGTATGTTGGCTATTTGAAGAATGCGGTTCATTTGCTTGAAAATTCAACTTTAAAAGTAACAAAAATGCTGAAAAGGAAAACAATTGTTATTAATTCGACTTCTTTTTGTCCAAAAAATTGTATTTATTTTTGACATTGAGTATACATTACTTATTTGTGTAAAATGCCTCATAAAAAGTCAAAATGGTCGTGGCCTTGCTCCGAAGGAGCTGTATTTTATATTCAAAATAAAGGTAGCTAACTAAACGGCATTGAAATGTGAATATTTAGTACAACCCCTGCCGGGGCTGAGAGTATGGTTGCATAACATCCACGGGCTAACGCCCGCGGTTATTGAGATATAACCGCTTCGCGGTAGTCTTCTGTGTTCAGAGTATAATCTGTATCCAAACTTTTCTATTCAAAAGTAAAGATAATTAACTAAACGGC
>JAAYAG010000113.1 GCA_012719495.1 Bacteroidales bacterium | reverse complement strand
TATAATATGTAAAGTTTATTTGTATTTTTAAACTTTTTCAACAGCTTACAACAGGTGCGCGCTGCTCATGCAGGGCGCACACAGCACCTACCCAAAAGTGGCGGTTCAGTGGTTAAATCAAGCGTTGTGCATCTATCAAAGTTTGTGCTTGGTTGACAGTGAAGTGCTTCGAAATCGCCACCTTCGGGTAGCTGCAAAACGTTGGCGTTCATTTTAAAAAAAAGACTGTACAATTAACTAAAAATAAAACTAACCAAATGAATATTTTACACTTATCAGATTTTCATTTTAAATCAAAATCTTTTGAAAAATTCACAGAAGACGGAATCATTACTAAACTCAATGAATCTTTATCTCAGAAACCTGACAAAATTGACCTTGTGATTTTTACCGGGGATTTAGTTTATAGCGGAAATAAAAGTTCAGATTTCAATGATGCAAAAAAGATATTTATCGAAAGAATTGTAGATTCTTTAAAAATATCAACTAATGATTTTATCATTTGTCCTGGCAACCATGACATCGATAGAAGAACACGTTTAGAATCATTAGAAAATTTCTTTTCTGATAAAATTAAAGAGAATTCACACCTCGACAGATTTATACAAGAGAAAAATAAAGATTATGAGAATAGCCTGGAAGGTTCCAGCAATTATTTTTCTTTTGTTAAAGATTTTTACACTGACGACTCTATAATTAATGAATTTT
This sequence comes from Bacteroidales bacterium, assembly GCA_012719495.1. Taxonomy (GTDB): domain Bacteria; phylum Bacteroidota; class Bacteroidia; order Bacteroidales; family Prolixibacteraceae; genus CAYMTR01. The sequence continues at coordinate 86,479 of JAAYAG010000113.1, read as the reverse complement.
ATAGTATTCATAAAAGAGTAATAAATGAAGAAAACATTGGTATTGTTTCAATAAACTCTGCATGGCGTTCACTCGGAGATGATTCTCAAAATAGACTTTTATTTCCAATTATGTTTTTAGAAGAAGCACTTACCAAAATCAGTGATTGTACTTGTAAATTAATATTATTACACCATCCTTTATTTTGGTTTAAAGATTTCAATTATATAAAACTACAAGAAATAATACATAAAGAATTTGACATGATATTTTCTGGTCATGTACATGAGTCACAAGTTTCTACACATTATAAATTTAACAATGGCATTTTCGCCCATGTAGCACCGGCTTCGATGACCTATGATAAAAATTATATTGGTTACAGCCTACTCAATTATAATCCTAAATTAAAGGAACAAGTAGTTATTACAAACTCAAAATATATAAATGAATTCGGCAGATTTATTGAAGACAATCCTATTTCAGTTACAATTCCCTGTGGCGAAGAAAAGGAAAACCAAAATAAACTAAGGAAGAAAATTACTGCCAAACTAAATGTAGAACTGTCTAATGCAAACGATTTATTGTTAAGTAAGGATAATGAAAATCCAAGCGATTTAGATTTTCTTGAACTTTTCAATAAACCAGTTATAAAAACAAAGACAAAATCAGAGTTGAAGATTTCTGATAGCCCTTCGATTTTTAACTTTGAAGAACTAATGTTAAATCAGAATAATTATATATTATTTGGGCATGATAAATCTGGAAAAACAAGCATACTTAAATATTTACAACTTCTTCACTTAAACAAATATTCAAATAATGGGAATGTTCCATTTTATTTGGATTTTAGGGAAGTTGAATCAAAGATTGATAAAAACTGGACTTTAATCAGATATATCTCCAAATACTTTGAACTCACTGTAAATGGCACAAAATCGTTAATCAATTCACATAACTTTCGATTGCTAATTGACAATTTCGACCCAAATCATTCTTTATCTTCTATAATTGATGAATTTTTGTTTGAATATAAAAATGTAAACTGTGTCATTTGCAGTGACCATATTACTTCAAGAATTGTTGATGAGTACCATCTTGGTGGACGAACTTTTGAAAAATTATACATTCATGATATTACTAGAACCGAAGTAAGAACATATTCCGAAAAATGGTTTGGAGAAACGATTGAAAGCAAAGATGAGCTTTTAGAAAAAATAGTTAGTTTTTGCAAGCAACTTGAAATGCCAATGAATTACTGGACAATTTCAATATTGTTACTCATTCACAAAAAATCTAAGTTTAACATCTCTCGTAATCTATATGAAATTCTAGATTTAACTGTCGATGAAATTTTGAATAAAAAGTATCTTACTTTGACAAAAAGCAAGATTAATTTCAAACAATTAAAAACCATATGTGGAAAACTTGCAAAATATCTTCTCAAATTAAATTCTAAATATTCATCAAGCTATAGTGACATTCTCGCAATGCTTGATTCTGAGGTTAAAGCAAACATACGTTTAAGAGCAAATCCTAAAGAAATTCTTGATTACTTAATTAATTCAGGAGTTCTAAAATATAATGAGGATGATAATATTACTTTCCGTCTCAATGGCGTTTTTGAATATTTCATTGCATTTAATATGTCTCAAGATAGTTCATTTAAAAATGAGATAGTCGAAGACGACAAAATATATTTATCCTTTAAAAATGAACTAGAAATATATAGCGGTTTAAAAAACAACAACCTTGACTTTTTAAAAAGAATTTATAATAAAACGGAAGATTTCTTTGAAGAAACAAATTTATATTATTCTAATTTAGGTAATCCAGACAACATACTTATTGCATCAATTTCTACTAGTAGTCAGGCTAAAATGGAGAAAGTTGCAAAAGAACTAGTTTCGGAAAGTCCGTTAAAAGATGAAGAAAAGGATTTGTTGAGAGATGAATTTGAGTCAATCGATATAAAAAGTGAAATCGTACCGAAAAAACTTTATGATGTCACAAATTTAGATTCAGAAATTTTTGAAAGATATATCTCAATTTTGGCAAGGGTTTATAAAACGATGGATGAAGTTGATGATGCTGAAATTTTAATTGAGATCTTTAGTTTTCTGTTGGATACCTACCTTAATTTTGGTTTCTTCTTAATTAAAGAGATTGAAGCGGATTTAAATCGGAAAGAAGAAGCATCACAAGATTTTACTGCTGAATCAAATATTTTGGAACTCCTAAATAATTTTATTCCAATTATTACACAAGTTACATTTTCTGAAAGTATAGCTCATCATAATGTAGAAGCAATAATACTTAATAAAATTGACGAACTTAAAATTGATTCAAAAAATAACCAGTACAAACTATTCATTTTATATTTCCTCTTAATGGACATTGATGAAAAAAACATCATAAAATACACAGATGATTTATTGTCACTAGTAAATATAGGTGTGTTAAAATACTCTTCAATTTTAAAATTGAATTATTATTTTGCTTTTAATGGACATCGCAGTAAAAAAATTGCTGATTACCTAAAGAATAAAATTGAGGAGGCACAAATGAAACTTAATGATAAAACAGACAAAGGGCATTTACAAAGTTCATTGGAAAAAAAGAAGAAAAAGAATCTTTTAAAAAAATAAAAAACGAAACGCCAACACGCGGTATAGCCAACGTTATGCGGCATAAAGATGCGTACCTTGATAAATCTTAGATTATGCCAAAGATATTTAAACAAACTGATTTGAGTTTTCAAGAGGATTTGGATTCGATTGATAACTTTAGACTTCAAACTGTAATGCCACGATTATTTAAAATTGTAGATTCTAAACATCTTGTTTTTGATTTTAGAGCACTTCCCCCTGAGCAATACTCATTTCCATATCATTTTCACAGAAATGCAGAGGAATTAGTAATGATTCTTTCAGGTTCAATGACAATGCGGACAATTGAGGGATTTAGCATTTTGAATAAAGGTGATTTGATTTTTTTCGAAATGGGAAAGACTAGTGCGCATCAATTTTATAATCATGATTCTATCCCTTGTACCTATTTGGATATTAAAACGGTTCGAGATATGGATGTATGTGAATATCCTGATTCTGGCAAAATAAATATTGCACCTGATAACGAGATCTTTGTAAAAGATTCTCAGGTTGATTATTTTTATGGTGAGGACAAAGTTGCTGACAAATGGACTGATTATAAAAAGGATTAAAAATTGGCTGATAATACAAATAATGACAAGAAAAAATTGCCAGCCGTTAATAAATGATAAATATAAGATGCAATAAAAGAATAGTATGACGATAAACAAAAGCGAAATTGTATTAAAACCGTTCCAATCCGAAGATTTACCCATATTCGAGAAATGGCTCGACAAAGAATATATCTACAAACGGCTGTGTCCCGATGGGGAAGAACAACGCAAAGCTTGGTTGGATGAAATAATCAACAAAGATGGTAAATACGATTTCTTGACGCATTTTATCGTCTATCATAACAACCGAAAAATCGGATATTGTCTTCACGCCGACTGTTTTTTTCTGAAGAATTTAGAGGAAAAAGGACACGACTTTGAGGGTTTATACGGTGATGTAGCAGAAAAGAATCATACTTACGAAATTGGCTATTTGATTGGCGAAGAAGAATATCTGAATAAGGGTATAAGTAAGATGGTTATCCATAAGTTAGAAGAAATAATTACGGCACTAAAAGGAAAAGAAATATCAGCAGACCCCTCCGAAGAAAATATTTTCTCTGTGAAAGCATTGTTGAGTAATGGGTTTAAGAAAAAAGCGGATGGCGATTATAGAAAAGAAATAAAACAGAATTGAATGCCAGCCGATAACACGCGGTATAGCCAATAAGGGTTTCAGTGGTATGCGAAGGGTTGTAGCCTGCATCAACTTTTTGTGTAACTTGATAGGAAAGTGCTTCGTAATCCCGCACGGCGCAGAGCCTCAAACGTTAGCAAAATTTGAAAACATATACACCGATAATTTTGATTATATAAATAATGATTTTAGAGTTTTTATATAAAGGATTAATACTTGGATTTTCAGTTGCAGCTCCGGTTGGACCAATTGGAATTCTTTGTATAAATAGGACTATTAATAAAAATTTTGCAGCAGGATTTGTTAGTGGTCTTGGAGCTGCAACTGCCGATTTAATATATGGATTAATTGCCGGATTAGGGTTAACCGCAATCTCTACTTTTCTCATTAACCAGAAATTGTGGATTCAATTGATTGGATTAGTGTTCTTGTTTTATATTGGGATTAAAACGATAATGAAAAAGGAAACGGAAATAGAATTTAACTCAGATACCGATAAAGGATTATTAAAGGACTACTTGTCAACACTGTTTTTGACCGTTACAAATCCAATGACTATTTTGTTCTTTATAGCAGTATTCGCTGGTCTTGGATTGTCAAAAACAGTAAATGGATTCTATTCTGTTATACAATTAATATTGGGAGTATTTATTGGATCTGGTATATGGTGGTTGTTTTTAAGTGGATTAACCAATAAGTTGAAAACGAATATTACTAAAAGAGTTTTAAGGAGGGTTGATTTAGTTTCAGGTATATTGATAATGTTTTTTGGACTATTAATTTTGATTGATTTGATTAAAAATATAAAATAAAGTCGAGTAGGTAAAGGGGAGTTTGACTTCGTCGATTTTCAATTCACCCCTAAACCTCTCTCAGAACCGTACGTGAACCTCTCGATTCATACGGCTCTTCATGATAAAGACACAGCTCAGGGCTGAAAGCCATGTTTCCAATGCTCAAACATATTGGGGTAAGTTTTGGCTATCCCCTGTAAATATTTGTAAGCCAGAAACCAATACCTCCGCCTGAACTTCCGGTACTTGTTGCGTACCCATTTTGCCAACCGCAGGTTGACGACCCGAAACAATTTCCGCAGTTCCGACTTCCGGAACTTTGCATAGTAATTGAGACACCCCAGTATTTTGGATCTCAGCAGTTCCGCTATACGGCTCAATGGAAGCATTCGGTAAACTCCGTCTTGTATTCAGAAAAAAAGTAGTACCTCTTTCAGAGGATCTATAAAACATTCATAGGCCTATGAGAGGCCTATGAGAGTTCCCTTCAATCTTAGTTGTTGATTTTAAAGTTGTTTGATTGTCAAAATATATTAACCTATCAGGAACAAGAATTGTTGTTGATATTCTGATGGTTTGATATAGTATTTTCTTATATCCGTTTGCCATACGTATTTTATAAAACTTTCACATCTTTGCTCTAAATTTTGATTATGGATTTTAAAGACAAGGAACTTATCATACTCGACTTTGATGGCACGCTCATCAATAGCATTCCCGACCTTGCCCTGGCTGTAAATAGCATGTTGTCGCATTATAATTTACCCGCCATTGAGATAGAGAAAGTTGTTTCTTTTGTTGGCAATGGGGCAGAAGCGTTGGTTCGTAGAGCCTTAATGCTCGCTACAAACAACGAAGGTGTTGTGGCGAACATTTTCGAAGAAGCTTTTCAAATCTACCTGTCGGCTTACGAAGCGGTATTGTGCAAGAAGACTTATGCCTATCCGGGTGTAGTAGAAACATTAGATTACCTGAACAACAAAGGCTATAAAATGGTTATTTGCACCAACAAGCCTTACCGTTTTATCGAAGCGATATTAGATGGATTGGCCATGAAACAATACTTCGAATGCTGGATTGGCGAAGACTCTATGGCTGAGAAAAAACCCAATGCGGCTCCACTCCTGTATTTGTGCAGGAAAATGAATACTGCGGTAGAAAAAACAATCATGGTGGGCGACTCTAAAAATGATATTTTAGCCGCTCAAAATGCAGGAATGGATAGCATAGGCTTGAGTTATGGCTATAATTACGACGAAAATATTGCAGATTATAAGCCTACAATAGTGGTAGATAATTTTGCAGAACTACAAAAGCTGTTTTAATATGAGCAAAGTGTACACAGTAGGCATTGTTGGCGGAGGTATATCGGGCAGTGTTTGTGCTTTAGAATTAGCTAAATACGGAATAGACAATATCTTGCTCGAAAAAGGTGAGAGCATTGTGAATGGTCCTCCGTTTTGCCATTTACACGCGGGTGGCAATCTGTATCCCGATATCTCGGTTGATCAGTGCAAAACGCTTATGCTTCAATCGATAGAAATGCTACGATTATTCCCGCATTCTATCGACCAACGACCAACATGGATAAGCGTTCCGAAATCAGAAAAATACGAACCTGAATTTATTGAAGATCGCCTTAATAGCTTAGTAAAGTACTACAAGAAACTAATTGCCGAAGATCCTGACAATGAGGTATTGGGCAATCCCGACCAATATTATAAAGCCTATTCAAAAGAAGAGATAGAGGCTTTAGCTAAACAACCTGGCGTAAAACAACCAACCACTTTTGATGAGTGGGTGTCGAATGCTGTAAAACTAATTGATTACCAGAGTTTAAAAACGCCCATTTTTTTGGTTCAGGAGTTTGGATGGAATCTGTTTAGAACAGCTGCTCAAGCTCAATTGGCGTTGGAGAAAACAGAGAGCTGTTGTATAAAAACCGACACTGAAGTTACGAACATCATAGATGTACGAAATCGGAATTTAGATTACAATTGGGCGATTTGCACAAAAGGCAGCGTCTACAACGTAAAGTATTTAGTAAACTCTTGTGGGTTCAGAACAGGGTTTATCGATGCGTTATTGAATCAGCATGCAGAGCATTCAATCGAATACAAGGCGGCTTATATTGCTAAATGGCAGCCTGTTGAAGGCTTAATTCCAGAACTCATTTTTCATGGTGAGCGCGGTACCGCTCATGGCATGCTGCAAATTACACCTTACTGCGAAGATTATTATCAGATTCACGGCATGACTCAAGATATTACTTTGTTCGAAAATGGAGTGATACATTCAAAAAACAAGGAGTCGGCAGAGGAATTTGATGAAGACATTAAGCAAAAAATTGATCGTGCCTGGCCCGAAGAGGAGATCAATACGAGAACCAAAAACGCAATAGCGTTTGCCGCAAGATATGTACCTACTTTTAAATCGGCCAACGTGGGCGCTCTCCCAATGCACGGTGCACAGCAGTTGCATGGCAACGACCTTAGTTTGCGTGTTGGCGAATTGAGTTTTCCGGGCAAATTCTATGCTCGCAGCGAAATTATCAAGGCATCATCGGCCTTAACGGTAGCCCGCAAAATTGTAGCAAACCTTGAAAACGAAAAAATCATTGCCCAAATTCGCACAAAAACAAAACATAACAGCTTGCTCGAAGAAATATCGAAAAATGATATTGAAGAACGAGCAAGAGAGTTGGCCATAAAACGTGGCTACCCCGGAACATTGTCCCAGTTGGTTATTGATAGAACTTAAGATTGCATACACCGCTATTTATAAGTTTAAGTTCAACACATGGTATCGTGCACGCTGTTTAGCTCTGCTGATTTTCAATTAGCTTCGCTGAACGTTGTTTGGCTCCGCCGATTTTCAATTCCGTGCTGGCAACAAGTTGTGCAGTCCGCAAGAACGGCGGTGCGGCTCGATTACGCCTACAGAGTGACAGTTGGAACAGAATATTTTTCCGTCCTTTATGCACAAAATAAAAAAACACTGCAAACCAGTGATTTGTAAAATTATTTTTGTCAAGAGATGTCATCTTTGGCGATAACTTTTTTCAAATGGCTAGACAGATAATATATCATGAAGACTACTTCTCCGACTTTTATAAATAGATTAACAGGAAAGTAAACGTAACGGTGACTCATGTACTTGAGTTAATCAAACAAGTTGACAGAGTACCTGATAAATTTCTTTCTCCAATGACTAATTATGAGGAACTTTTTGAAGTCAAAATTGAGTACGAGTCAAATATTTATCGTGTTTTTTGCTGCTTTGACGAAGGAAAATTGGTTGTCCTATATTATTGTTTTCAGAAAAAACACAGAAAACACCAAAGAATGTGATCGAAAAGGCAAAGATTAAGAAAAGAATATTTTGAACCAAAAAAACAAAAACATGACTGATTATAAAGGGATAAAGACATTTAATGAACTCATCGAGAAAGAGTACGGTAAAATTGGAACCGACAGCCGAAGTGAACATAAATAAAATACCCAAATGTTCATTGTGAGTGAATTGTAACTAAATTTCATAAAGAAAAGCTCAAAGAGAAGGAATTTGTTTTCTCTGACTCACAATTGAAATTCTCGAAAAGCTAGAGGACTGACTTATTGGTGTAATTGGCTTTAGGGCAATGTCATCTAGTTTAGCATTATATAGCTCTATTATATTTTGTTAAATTTTGGTATTTGCCGTTTAATCGTTTCACTATCTTTCTTCATGGAAAAGCAGACTGTCCCGCACCAGCGGTCGGGAAAGCGAATTCCATGAAGGTCGGCTGTATATTGGGTCATAAAGTGGGAAACGCCGATTTTGTTCCCGATAAAGAACTTTTTCAACACTTTAATATTTTTAAACATCACTTGCACACGTGTGCATGTTTTTTAAATTTGCATTATTAAAAAAATCAAAACATCATCGATCATGAAGAAAATAGTTGGTTTGTTCATCGTTCTGGCAAGTTTTACAGTGTCAGCACAGCAACAGAAATTTACAGATGTTTATCCTTTCATCGAAAATACAGCGGTATTTGAAATCAACCAGACGGAAGGTCACACGGTTTGTATTCCTTCGAAATCGGTTGGTGAAGCATTAAATCTTCAGCAATCTAAGTCCGAAAATGTGCTTTCGTTGAATGGAAGGTGGAAATTCCATTACGCCAATACGCCGGAAGGTACACCCAACAACTTTTTCGCACCAAGTTTTAATGATCAGAAATGGTCTGAAATTACAGTTCCCTCCAACTGGGAAATGCAGGGTTTTGGCGATCCTTTTTTCCGAAATGTTGCACATCCGTTTCGCTCCAATCCGCCTTATGTTCCCCGCGAATACAACCCCACTGGCTCGTATCGCAAATCGTTTACTTTGCCTGCGAACTGGAAAAGCAAACGCATTTTTTTGCGCATGGAGAAAACCGCTTCGGCATCGTTTGTATGGATAAACGGACAGGAAGTGGGCTACAACGAAGGTGCGCAGGAACCTGCCGAATATGATGTTACCAGTTTCCTGAAACCAGGAAAAAACACCATTGCTGTCAACGTAATTAAATATTCAGATGGTGTGTATCTCGAAAGTCAGGACTATTGGCGTATGGCTGGTATTTTCGACGATGTTTGGCTGTATGCAAAATCGGATGTACATATCTTCGACTGGTATGCCACTACCGACCTGGACGAAAACTATGAGAACGCAAAACTGAATGTACAGATTACCATAAATAACCAATCGAAAACCGACAAACAGAACTACAAAGTTCGCACTTCGCTGTTTAATGCACAGAATGTATTGGTTCAGAATTTTACTTCTGATGCAGTTCAAATAACTGCTGATAATAAGCAAATTATTAATATTTCATCAGAAGTATTAAATCCTAAAAAGTGGACCGCTGAAACGCCCAATCTTTACCGATTAACGCTCGAATTAATCAACAGCGAAGGAAAAACCGAAGAAGTAATTGCCGGTCGCATTGGTTTTAAAGAGACCGAAATCCGCCATCAGGTTTTCTATCTGAACGGAAAAGCCATTAAACTGAACGGTATCAACACGCACATGCAACACCCCGATTTAGGGCATACCATGGACGAAGCCACCATTCGGAAGGATTTTGAAATACTGAAGCAATTCAATATCAATTGTGTGCGAATTTCACATTATCCTCCGGTTTCAAGGTATCTGGAACTGGCCGACGAATACGGGTTCTATATTATTGACGAGGCAGGCGTTGAAGCTCATGCCACTGAATATTTGTGCGATAAAACCGAATGGGAGCCCATGTACCGTGAGCGGGTTCGCAAAATGGTGTTGCGCGACCGGAATCATGCCAGTATTCTGTTTTGGAGCGCCGGAAACGAAAGTGGCGAAGGGAAAAATATTTGTGCCGTGATTGATGAAGGACGGAAATACGATACTACCCGTAATTGGATGTATGGCGGAAACGCTTTTGCTCATTCTTGCGAAGAGATTATCGGGCCCCGTTACCCATCACCTTTTGACCTCAAAACACAGGTGGGGATGGTTCCTGAAAGTGTTGATCCGCGACCCTCATTTATGGACGAATACCTTTCCGTTGCCGGAAATGCCGGTGGCGGACTGGACGAATATTGGGATGTGATTTACCAGTATCCACGCATCATGGGCGGAGCAATATGGGATTTCGTGAGTCCAGGCTTGCGCGAACCCATTCGCAAATTGACCGATTCTTCACCCAACAAGGTACCAACTCACATTATGGGACGCGCCAAACTGGTTGCCGGACACGATGGAAAAGGTATTGATCTGAATGGTCACGATCAGTGGGTGGAAGTGTATCAGGATAAAAATATTGAAATCTCGGGTGATGAACTGACGGTTTCGCTTTGGATTTTTCCACGCGATTTAATGAAAATGGGTGGAACACTGCTCACCAAAGGAAACAATCAATTTGGCTTGCAGCAAAGTGGTGACAACTCGCTCGATTTCTATATCTACACTTCGAAAAAAACTGTTGTCAGTGGTGTATTACCCAAAGATTGGACACAAAACTGGCATCATGTGGCGGGTATTTATAACGGGAAAACGATATCACTATTTATCGATAACAAAAAGGTGGCTGAAGAGCCAGTTACCGGGAACATTACTAATCTCCCTTTCCCGCTAAATGTGGGCAAGAATGCCGAGAGACATGGTCAGCATTTATCTAATTATTTATGCGATGCCATTATCGATCAGGTGGGTATTTTCACCAAGGCGATTGAAATCAATGATTTGTTTACAGCAAAACCGGACTTGAAAAATAGTGCAGCTTTGTGGCTCGATTTTGAACAAGAGCAAAGAGAAGGCGAATTTTTTAGCTATGGAATTGGCGCACGTACTTATGGAAGTATTTTTCCTGATCGTATTCCGCAGCCTGAAATGTGGCAAATAAAAAAATCGGCTCAACCCATTGCTGTAAAGTGGAGCAATGCCGAAAAAATGGAAATTGAAGTGCAGAACCGAAACTTTTTTACCAATACAAATGCCTTTGAGGCACGTTGGAATTTGGAAGAAAATGGAATATCAATAGCTTCAGGAAAATTGGAGGTGGATGTGGAACCGGAAGCAAAAAAAATCTACGTTCTTCCTATCTCAAAGCCTCAGCTAAAAGCCGGTGCAACCTATTTGGCAACAGTCAGTTTTCATTCGAAAGAAGCTACACAATGGGCGCCGAAGGGTTTTGAACTGTGTTGGGATCAATTGGAAATGCCATGGATTGTTCCAGCCGAAGAAAAATTAGCACAGCATCCGACCAATTCGTTGAAAGTGACAGAGAATGAGCAACAGTTGATTGTATCTGGAGTAAATTTCGATTATACCTTTAACAAAGCCAATGGACAATTGTACTCCATGAAATATATGGGTACAGAATTGCTGAAACAGGGAGCGCAACTCAATGTTTGGCGTGCCCCGCTGGCAAACGAACAGGACGACTGGACCAATCCTGCAGTTAGTATATCTCCCAGAACCGAGGGCTACGGAAGGATGGTTGCCAATGCATGGTACTCCATCGGTCTGGATAAAATGAAGTCAAAACTTGAATCATTTCGGGTTGAAAAGAAGGCTGAAAATGTAATTGTCAGTATTCTTGAAACTGCTCTTTTTGGAAATTCAGGCAGGGAAGGCTTCGAAAACGAGATGATTTACACCATTTCGTCCAACGGTGAAATTAGTTTACAGCACACGATTAATCCGAAAGGAAAAATGCCCATGTCGTTGCCACGCATCGGAACAAAATGGGTTTTCGATAACCAAATGCAAAATGTAGTATGGTTTGGACGTGGGCCGCAGGAGAATTATCCCGACCGCAAAACCGGCTACCGTATTGGGCTTTATCAGTCGACAGTTGATGACATGTTTATACCGTATTTGATTCCTCAGGATTGTGGCTTGCGCACCGACAACCGCTATGTGCGACTGACAAATACTAACGGCATCGGAGTTGAGTTTTCGGCAGCTAAACCATTTAATTTTAATTGCTATCATTACAGCACCGAAAATTTGTCAAAGGCAAAATACACTTATGACCTAATCAAATCGGATGGTATAACATTCAATTTCGACTACCAGACTACCGGGGTAGGATGTACGGCAATAGGGGTGCTTGATAAATATCAAACCATTCCTCAATACATACAGTTCACCAGTTCGATAAAACCATTTAAAATCAACAAGTAAGTTTGATAAATAGATGGCTACAACAGGTGTAAAATCAGATGGCTTCAATGCAATTTGTAAGTTCAGAACTCGCTGGCAAGGGCAATAACGGAGGATAATGAAGCGGTAAAGTTTTATGGTTTACGGTTAAGGCTTTTCTCCCGACAGAAAGAAATATTACAGCAAATTAACAGAGCAAACTTCCATCAAAATAAAAGCCGCAATATTCTAAATTTTAGAATATTGCGGCTTTTGTGCCCAAAACAGGACTCGAACCTGCACATCCTTGCGAACACTAGTCCCTGAAACTAGCGCGTCTACCAATTCCGCCATTTGGGCATTGCGGGTGCAAATATAAAAATTTTCAGTGTATCGGAAATGAATTTATACTTTTTTCCCTCAATTTAGTTTTCAGGTATATACAATATCTTACCAACAGGAACATTATCAGTCTTTAGTCCATTCACCTGCTTCATTTTTTCAACTGTTATCCCATACTGTTTGGCCAAACTAAAAAGGGTCTCCCCTACTTTCACAAAGTGAATTTCGCTTACGGGTAACAACAACATATTCTTGTCGTCGACTGGTAATTTGTCACGCAACACAAAACGCCAGTATTCCGATTCATCGCTGTCGGTACCAAACAATTTGTAAATAGTGGCCGCATTGCCGAGGACCGACGCAGGAACAGCCACCATTTGCGATGGCATTTCAGATTCGCTCACCGGGAAAATAGAGAACATACGCGAAAACAACATATTGTTGTAAAGGTATTCGCCACCATACACCCTAAATATGCGATTTACAGCTACCCCTTTGCCTTGCAACCACTTATATGCCTCGTTGGCCCGAAGTGCTGAAAGCTTCATGTTAAGATCTTCAGGCCCGTCGGGCGAAGAATGCCCGCAAATTACGATACTTAACGATGGATCTTTTTGAAGCATATCGGCAATTTTATTCAGCGAATCCTGCATTATCGGGGTCAAGTTGTACTTAGCAACCCCAAAATAATTGTCGATCCTGAAATCGGTGTCTTCAATGTTTATTTCTGCCGGTGTTACAATTTCGGGTTCGGGCTCCACCTCTTTTTTTACTTCCTCGACCACAACCGGGGCTATCACTTCAATATTTTCAATCTTACGAATATGCAAAACTCCCTCAACAAGCGACTGTTTATTTCCCGATGAAGTCACATAGAAAAAATTCTTTTTGTCTTTTGGGGCAATAAAAAATTCATTAACACCGCGGGTTGATTCCGGCACAATGAACCCTTCAGAACCGAGCATATAAATATCGTATTGCTGATTCTTTGCATTCGACACATAAAACATCATAGAATCGCTTCGGAAAGCTGGTGAAAGTTCATTCGACGAGCTGTTTACCTCACCTGCGTTGACTGGAATCCCGGCATAAATACCTTCTGTTTCGATGTACCAAATGTCCATTCCGCCTCTGCCTCCCTGAAAATCGGAAGCATAGTACAACCGCTTTCTGTTGGCATCCCAAAAAGGATCGGTATAATGAAACTTCACATCGTTCACTTTTTTGAGCAACGAGGAAATGTATGAATCGTTACTTACAAGCTGCGATTTTACATCGCTGTAAACCACTGTTGAATCATTGATTATGGCAAACCCGTTGGCCGAAGCATTCTTTGTTTCCCATATTTGGTCCATCTTTGCCAACTCACGCAATTCAGGATCGTAACGGAAAATAGTCCATACTTTGTATTTCTGCGAAATCGATTTAGCCTCCGAGGCTTCAACCACTTTACCATCCAGGCGAACAGTTGCCGACAGTAACAAGTAAAGCTGGTTGTTATAGTACGACACCCCACCGAACGAGCTGATCCCGTCAGGCGTAATATCTTTCTTTTCGATATATACCGATTGTCCAACGCTGGTTAGCGTTATAGCAATCAATACAATAAGGATTATTTTTTTCATTGGTAATTTATCATTTTAGGCGTTGAATGTATTTTTATTGTTTATCGCCACGATGTAACAATTAGCGCTGAAATTGTGCTGTTTTTTTATGTGGCAACGTAAATTCGAGGCCAATCTCATGGGTCCCATATTGTATATTCGAAGTTTTTCCTACACTCAAATCATAACTATATCCCACTCTCAAAAAATCAGTGACTTTAAAGTCGGCAAAAAAGATCATTGCACTGTTAATCCGGTTAGCAAGCCCAATCCAGACGAAGTCTTTATACAAGACAAAGGCCCCGATATCGAGATCGTTATACCCGGCAAAATGACGGTAAACCAAGGCAGGTTTCACCGCCCAGTCATCGTTAATAGTAAACAGGTAACTCGAATTGAAATACAGCGAAAAAGACTCGTTGCTTTTGTAATAGGTTCCCTTCAATGGGGTTAAATGAAATGCCCCGCCAATATGCAGGTTTTGGGCAAAGAGATTAATCCCAACGGCCGTATAAAAATGGTTCGCGTTGTATTCATCAGCAGCAAAGGGGGCTCCCAGGTATACCGCACGCTCCATGTCTATCCGTTTGGTCTCGATACCCGCACTCAACCCGAAAGTCATGAACGATAAGGTCGACAATTTCACATCGACACAAGCATTTAATGCCGCGTCGGTTTGATTGATAAGCCCGCGTGTTTCGGCCAGCACATTGGCACCAAAGCCTGCATGCCACTTGTTAACCGGGATATTTACATTGGCGGCATACGATTTTGGTGCACCAACAAAGCCTGTCCACTGGTTACGATATAACAACACGGCCGAAGGGTCAACCTTTGAGGCATTATACCCGGGGTTGATAAACTCAAGAGTTTGTATCAGTTGTGAAAACTGAGGAATGTACTGGCTCTTTCCGGCAATGGCCACCAAGAGTAATATGTTTATTATCAATAGCTTCTTCATGGCATTACTTTTTAATTACATCGACAAAGTTTTTAACTACTTGTTTTCCCTGAGGTGAATTGTAGGTTAACACAAAATAATATGTACCCTCGGGGAATACCGAACAATCAAGTTCGTTGTTGTACCCAGACTTGTCGTAGGCTACTTTCCCCCAACGGGTAAACACCTGCAAGCGGTTTTCGGGATAATCGTCGATATTTTCAATAATAAAACCCGGTTCATGACTGCCGTCGATGATGACCAAATTGATCAGCGACAGTGGCAATGGCGGCCCTTTTTCAACGTTCACCGTAACTACTCTCGATTTGAGGGTGAGCCCGGGAATAATATCATTGGTTACCGTAATATAATATTCGCCGGCATCGGAATAATCGACACGAGGAATAAACAGCACAGAAGAATCGGGAGCCCCGGGCAACAATTCACCATCTTTATACCACTGGTAATGATTATGCTCGCCGCCACATGGAATAGAAAGGGTAAACGGATACTTACGGAATGCAATAGTATCGTATTCACGACCAAATTCATACTGGGGAATATACTGAAAATCAACCTGATCTTTACCAATCAAATCGACATTACGTTCCAGATCCTCGAAGGTAAGGTAGTTGTACTGGCAATACAGCACGGAATCTATGTTGTACATCTGGGGCATTTCATAGAACTCGTTCACATTCAAATGACACCCCGAAAGATTGTTCATTTGCCCCAACACTGCCGGGATTTCACCATCAAAATAATTACTGTCGATCCTAAACTCGTTCATAGCAACCAATTTCCCAACACTCGGAGATAAAGCACCATCAAGATCATTGTCGAAAAGCAACAACTGCTTCACCGTAACCATGTCCCATATCGATTCAGGAAGGTTACCCGATAACTGGTTGGCACCAGCATTGAAATATTGAATTGCACTAAGTCCGTCAAGCGACGAAGGCAACGAACCCGTAAATCCGTTGTAGCTCAAATCGATAATTTCAACCCTTCGTAATGTTCCAAGTTCAGAAGGCAACGATTGCGACAAGGCGTTATTGTTCAACTTGAGGGTTTCGAGTTGAGTTAATGCTCCTACCTTCGACGAAAGGCCTCCGGTCAGTTCGTTTTTA
Source organism: Bacteroidales bacterium (assembly GCA_012719495.1). GTDB lineage: Bacteria > Bacteroidota > Bacteroidia > Bacteroidales > Prolixibacteraceae > CAYMTR01. Next base: position 70,195 of record JAAYAG010000113.1, on the reverse strand, counting down.
CTAAGATTCAAAAGTTTCAGATTCGTCAGGTTATACAAATCGTCAGGAATAGTTCCCGAAAGGTTATTTTGCTGAAGGTTCAATGTCTCAAGGTAGAGCAAGCTGCCCACACTGTCGATAAGTTCACCCTCAAGGTTATTATTGACCAACTCCAGCGCCAGCACGTTACAACTGTCGGTAGTAACCCCGAACCAATCATCAAGACGGGTTCCTTTTACAAGCCAGTTTTCATTATTGACCCAATTTGCGCCCTGAGTAGCATGATAAAAATCAACCAGCGCCAGCGAGTCGTATTTAAGACAGTGTTCTATTACAAACAAATGAACAGGATACGAGCGAAGTTCCAGGTTGGTGAGCGGGCTCGATTCATCGGTAACGCTGTCGTTCACCACATCGATAAAATATTTCCCGGTATCTTCGAGACGTAAACTTGGAAAGACCAGCGATGAAGAATCAGGCCCGCTAAGCAGTTGTCCGTCATCTTTATACCATGTGTAATGGTTGTACTGTCCTCCGCATGGAATAGTAAGGGTGTAAGGATTTCCTTCCACAACCGTTATCCACAGCTCTTCGTTAAAAAGCCGTTGTTGAGCGTATTCATACCTAAGGTTGTTTTTTCGCTGCAAAGGAGTGTTAGGTTCAAGATCTTCAAAGGTCAAATTGTTGTCCTGACAAAGAAAAACAGAATCGATCTGCAAAAGCGGAGATATATTTTCGAAATAATTATCGTTGATGTAAAGAAAATCGAGCGGGGCTATCATTGACATATTAGCGGGCAAATCGCCGGTGAAGCCATTTTCCGAAAAATCGGCATACTTTAGCCGGCTGAAGTCGCCAATACCAGTAGGAAGCTCACCGGTAAAACTATTTTTACCAAGATTAAGATGCTCTATTTGTGTCCAATTTGTAATTTCCTCAGGGATAGCACCATCAAGCTGATTATTCCCGGCGCCAAACTTTACCAATTGGGTAAGGTTACCTATTTCAGGTGGAAGTGTTCCTCGAAAATCGTTATCGCTCAAATCGAGCATTTGCAAATTACTAAGAGTCCATATTGATGAAGGAATTGTTCCGGTAAACCCGTTGTTGTTCAGAGCCAACCACCGTAGCAAGGGCAAAGCTCCCCAACTCGTCGGGAGGGCTCCATTGAAACCATTGTTCGACATACCCAAATACTGCAACTTCGTCAGGCTAAAAATTTCCGGGGGAATATTTCCACTAAAAGCATTACTGTCGAGAGCCAGCACCTGCAGGGCTGTTAAGTGTTCAATCTCCGGAGGGATAGGTCCGCCAAGGGCATTTCCGGCCAGACGAAGACTGGTAAGCGAAGTCAGGTTTCCTATGGAACCGGGAAGCTGTTGCTCGAAATAGTTCCGGCTCAAATCTAATTCACGTAGCGTGGTAATATTCCATATTTCAGGCTGGATTTCCTTATTCGGATTATCCTTTACCAGATTGTTGCCCGGAAGTGCCAATACTTCAAGCTTATCGAGACCTGATATTTCCACTGGAACGTTTTTAGTCAAATTATTATTGGGTAAATTAATTTCCAACACATTACAACTATCGGCTTCAATTCCATACCATGTTTTTACCGGGCCGGTCAGCCAGTTGTCGTTATTTATCCAATCTACTCCTCCCGTTGCTTGATAAAAGGCCACCAACACCGAAGAGTCGTTTTTCATACAATGCTCACGCACATCGAGGGTTATCTGGCACGATTTCAATGTTAATTTGGGTAATAAAGCACTTGCTACCGTGATATGATATTGCCCTGAATCATCCATTTCCAAATCGCCAAACGAATAAACATCACTATTGTTAGCGTTTAGCAACACATTGTTTTTGTACCATGTGTACGAATTTTGCGTTCCGCTACATGCAATTTGCAAGGAAAAAGTATTTCCCTCAACCAACGAATAATATGTTTTTTCAGGGCAAAAATCGCCTTGAGGCCAATAGATAAAATAACTGCCTAACGAGTTAAATTTAGCATTAGGCTCTAAATCATCGAAACCCAACAGGTTATTTTGGGAATAGAATGTGCTGCTCACATAATTCATCGTTGGGATATAGCTAATAAGATTATCGTTGATCCTGAAATCTGATAAGATAAAATTAGCAAACGCGTCAGGAATTCTCCCGGTAAACTTATTGTTAGAGATGTTGAAAATCATAAGTTTGTTAAGATTCCCAATAGTTTGGGGCAAATCGCCCGTGAAATTACACCCTTCAAGGTTGAGATATCGCAAATTAACAAGATTCCCAATTAAATCGGAAAGAGGAGCTGGTGTAAATGAATTTTTATTCAAATAAAGCCCCTCAAGTTTGGTCAGAGAGAAAATCGTAACAGGAATGCTGCCTCGTAAATTATTAGTTCCCAAACTTAATGTTTTCAAATTCACCAGATTTCCTAGTTCTGGTGGTATGGCTCCTGAAAATGAGTTATTGCTAAGATCCAGGCTTGTTAACTTTTCTAAATCGCCTATAGCTTGTGGAATAAAGCTATTGAATTGGTTGTATGACAGATTAAGAGAAGTCAGCAAACTGTCCAAGTCTCCAATCCGGAAAGTTAGGTTACCCGACAATTGGTTTTCGCTTAAATTAAGCGTTTGCAAACTTATCATTTTGCTTATATCACCCGAGATATTTCCGGTAAGCTGATTTTTAAAAATGTTTAATGTAACAAGGTTTGTTAAATTGTATAAGTTCAACGGGATAGAACCCGACAATTGGTTTGATTGTAAAAGCAACTGCTGCAGAGTAGTAAGTCCACCAATTTCTGATGGGATCCCCCCGGTAAGTTTGTTCCCCGAAAGATCGAGGATTCTTAGCGCAGGAAAATTTCCTATCTCTGGAGGAATTGTACCAACAAGATTATTATTTTGAAGCACAATGGCGGTCACATGGCCACCTTCAATGGTTAATCCCCACCACTGACTTTCCGGAGCATTTGTTGTCCAATTCATACGATTAGTCCACTGCGAGCCACCGGTAGCATTAAACAGCGAGATGAGTGCAGCACGCTCTTGTGGAGAGATAATCGATTGAGCCATTGCAGGGGTAAAGGATAAAAAGAAACAGCACAGTAAACCTGTCATAAGTTTAGCAAATCGCGACAGATGTGCATCTACGAGTTTGGTTTTCATACCATAGAGTTTTAGATTTTTGAGCAGAAGGTATTGATTATCGCACTGTTTTCCAATTCAAGTGAAATAAATTTACCTTCAACATAACACATTTAATACAAACGAAAGGCGATTATCACCCTTCACAACCAGAAAAAACTGGTTTCTATTTTAATTAATGTACAGCATTTATTTCAGATTTTCCTCGAAAAACCGGGCAATACGTGTATAAAGGTGCATACGAGTATTTCCGCCATAAATACTGTGGTTGCGGTTAGTGTAAATTTGCATATCAAACTGAACACCCGCCTGAACCAGAGCTTCGGAAAATTCGTACGTATTTTGCGTGTGAACATTTTCATCGGCAGTACCATGAACAAGCAATAAGTTCCCTTTTATGCCACCGGGATTACTGATGGGCGAATTAGCGTCGTAACCTTCGCTGTTTTCGGCCGGCACTCGCATATACCGTTCGGTATACACGGTATCGTAGAAACGCCAGTTTGTAACCGGAGCCACAGCCACTCCCGCTTTAAACAGCTCACCCCCTTTTTCCATGCACAGGGCTGTCATAAAACCTCCGTAACTCCACCCCCAGATCCCAATATTTTTACTGTCGGCATATGGCAAAGAGGCCATGTAGCGGGCGGCGTCAATTAAATCGTTACTTTCGAGTTTACCCAATTGCATATAGGAGCATTTACGAAATTCTTCGCCTCGTGCAGCTGTCCCGCGCGGATCGACACACGCAACAATGAAACCGCGTTCGGCCAGATAATTGTGCCAGTCGAACTGCCAGCTATCAGTAACTTCCTGCGAATTTGGCCCTGCATATTGAGTCATAATAACCGGGTATTTTTTCCCTGCATCGAAATACGAAGGTTTTATCATATACCCATTTAGCTCGATCCCATCGCTATTTTTTACGGTAAAGAATTCGAAAGAAGGAAGCTGGTAGCCCTCCATTTTTTTCCTGAGAGCGGCATTATCTTCAATAACCCGAAGCTCCTTCCCTTTTGCATCGCAAACCGACACCTGGAGCGGGGTTTTTGCCGACGAGAAATAATTGAGATAATATTGAAAACCATTACTGAAAATTGCCTTGTTGGTTCCTTGCTGAGAAGAAAGCAGGGTTTCTTTTTTGCCGTCAAAAGAAAGTGCATACACTTCGCGCTGCAACGGCGATTTGCGGGCAGCTTGGTAATAAAAAAGTTGCTTCACCGGATCGTACCCGTAAAAATCGGTCACATCGAAATTGCCTGTAGTTAGCTGCCGCACCAAAAAACCACTGTTTTGGTAAAGGTAAAGATGCGACCAGCCATCGCGCTCGCTCACTACAACAAAATGCTGATTATCGGGAAGAAAGGCGAACTGCTTATGAAATAGTTCATCGATATAGCGATTGTTCTTTTCGCGCATCATAGAACGGGTATCGCCCGAGAACGGATTGGCATACAATAATTCCAATTCATTCTGACGACGGTTGAGCTTAATGATTGCCAAATCGGAACCCGAATTATTCCATTGAATCCTTGGAAAATACACATTGGGATCGTCGCCGGTTTTTACCCTGATGATTGATTTCACCTTTACATCATATACATGCACCGTTACAATGGCATTGTTTTCGCCAGCTTTGGGATATTTCAACGAATCGTAACTGGTGTAAAGTTTTCCCTCGTTCCGTTCGGGGGCAAGCCCTTTAAAAACAGGCATGGTAAAAAAGGGCACATCGCTTTCGTTGAATTTCAGGAAAGCAATCATTTTGCTATCGGGCGACCATTCAAAAGCCCGCGCATAGCCAAACTCTTCTTCCTGAACCCAATCAGGTATCCCGTTAATAATCTCGTTTTTCTTTCCGTCGGTAGTAATCTGGAATTCAGTGCCAAACTTGATGGTCTTAATGAAAAGGTTATTGTCGCGAACAAAGGCAACACGTTCACCATCGGGGGAAAACACAGGAACCTGTTGCGGACCTTTGTCGGATAGCGCCGAAATGGAACGGGTTTGAATGTCCCAGATATAAAATTCGGCAGTATAAGAATGCCTATAAATCCGTTTCTTATTCGTTTGGAGAAGGATGCGGCGTTCGTCGTTACTAAAAGTATAATTTTCTATTGTATTGATCGGGCATTCGGCAATGGTCGCCAAATCGAGAATAACCGCTACCTGATCGCCGGTCTTGTAACTATACTTAACAATTTGCTTATTGTCTTTGAGCGTGGTAAAATGCAGCCCATCGTTCATCGAGCGGATCCCCGAAACTGTTTCTTGCTGAAACGTATACTTAACAACGAAATCTTCAAGAGATAACTGCTTGACCGACTGGGCATGAACACCATACAATACGGACAAGGCTACTAACAAAACAAAAAAATGCTTCATGGCAAATACAGGTTAAATTCAGGCCGAAAAATACGATTATTTCCGACTTTAGGCAAATGAAGCCATGCAACAAGAACGGTCAACGCTTCAATTCATTGTGCAACTGTAATAAGCTTGAAATACGATGCCTCAATACTAAACATGTTCGATACAACATTAATAAAGAAAGAAAAACAGCGACAAAAACTATCGATAAACATAATATTATACATGGCAGAAATAAAAAATCACGGTTGAGAAATGTTTATTTTTGTACCAGAACACCCCAATAAAAGGAGACTTTTAAAAAAATAGATATACTTTTGGCAGCCTTTACTGCAAGAAAAGGAAAACCAGCGAATGAATAAATGACACTTTTTAAGAAGCGCAAATATATCTTCACAAAGCGGCTCGACCAGCTTTTTTCCGATTTGTACAGTACAGTTCGGTTTATTTTGCTTTTTCTGAAAGATGGTTTTTCCCGCCCATTCCACTTCAAGTCAATACTGCATCAATGCTATGAAATAGGCATTAAATCCCTGCCTCTAATTACATTAACCGGCTTTATAGTGGGAATGGTTTTCACTAAACAAGCCCGCCCGTCGCTCGAAGATTTTGGAGCCACTTCCTGGTTGCCCTCGCTAATGGGCATTGCTACCATTAAAGCACTGGGACCTTTGGTTACTGCCTTAATTTGTGCAGGAAAAATTGGCTCTGGAATCGGGGCTGAGCTGGGTTCAATGAAAGTTACCGAACAGATTGAAGCTATGGAAGTTTCATCGACAGACCCGTTTAAGTACCTTGTTGTAACAAGAATATGGGCGACCACCGTTTCAATAACTATTTTGGTTTTTTATTGCAGTTTTTTAATGTTGCTCGGGTCGTATTTCAATGTTCACACTGAAGAATCGAGCAGTATGCTGACGTATTTTCAGAATGCTTTTTCCACAATAACATTTCTCGATATATTTGCCTTGATATTTAAATCAGTATTATACGGGTTTACAATAGGTATTGTGGGATGCTATAAAGGATATCATGCCAGACAGGGAACTGTTGGTGTTGGACGCGCTGCAAACCAAGCCGTTGTTACAAGTATGTTTTTAATTTTCATTGAAGAAGTTCTTGTTGTGCAAGTTGCACATTGGATCAGGTACTTTTAATAGCCATGGAAAAACTACAAAAACACTTCATCAACCGCGATGAGCCTGTAATTTCGATCAGGGGCCTGCACAAATCATTTGAGCAACTGGATGTGTTGCAAGGGATCGATTTTACATTATACAAAGGTGAAAATGTTGCGATACTTGGCAAATCAGGTACCGGGAAATCGGTATTGATTAAAATAATAGCCGGGCTTTTGAAACCCGACAAAGGCGAAGTTTTTGCGTTGGGAAAACAAGTAGACAAACTAAAACGGAAAGAACTAAGTGACCTCCGCCTGAGGATTGGTTTTTCATTCCAGAACAGTGCACTTTACGATGGCATGAACATTTACCAAAACCTTGCCTTCCCGCTTGTCATGAACTCAAAAAACATGACCCGCCGCGAAATAACCATCGCCGTTGAAAGAGTTGCCGAAGCTGTTGGGTTAAAGGATAAGTTAAGTCAAATGCCATCAGACCTTTCCGGAGGTCAGCGCAAACGAATAGGAATTGCCCGCACTCTTATACTTAAGCCGGAAATTATGCTCTACGACGAGCCTACAGCCGGCCTCGACCCAATTACAAGCACTGAAATCATTGAGCTGATAAACAGCGTACAACGCAGGTACAACACCAGCTCAATTATCATTACACACGACCTGACCTGTGCCAAAAACACATCAGACCGTGCGGCAATGCTACACGATGGGAAATTTATTAAAGTAGGTACATTTGACGAGTTATTCGGAACAAATGAAGAACCATTAAAAGAGTTTTACGATTATAATTTCATACACTGAAAGCAGTTATTAACAAACAAAAAGGTGCGTCAAAAAACGCTATAAATCAAAAAATTAACGCATCAAAAACAATATAAACGATGAATGAATTATCGGCAAAAAAAAATATTTTAGTTGGATTTTTTGTCTTTTTAGGTCTGGCATTTCTCATTATAGGAATCCTGATGATTGGCGACTTACACAAAACTTTCGAGAAGAAAATAAATATCGTTTGCTATTTCGATGACGTTGCCGGCTTGCAAAAAGGCAACAACGTTTGGCTGTCGGGAGTAAAAATTGGCACCGTAAGCGAACTTAATTTTTACGGAAGCTCGAAAGTAAAAGTACAGTTTCAAGTCGATGAAAAAACCAAACCGTACATTCGCAAAAACTCGAAGGTTAAACTGGGCAGCGACGGGCTTATTGGCAACCGTATCCTTGTGATATATGGCGGGAACGAAGAAACCAATATGATTGAAGAAGGTGATACTCTGGCTGTTGAAAAGACCTTTTCATCGGAAGATATGCTTAACACCCTGCAGAAAAACAACGAGAACATACTAGCCATCACGGATAATTTCAAAACCCTCAGTGGTAATTTGCTCAAAACCGAAGGCACCGTGGGCAAACTGCTAAACGAAAACAGTGTTTACGACAACATCAACAGTGCAACAAAATCGCTGCAGCAAGCTTCGGAAAAAGCACAACAACTTGCACAAAGCCTGTATCAATTCAGCAGCAACCTTAACAAGGAAGGCACGCTTGTTAACGATCTCACCACCGACACGGTAGTTTTCAATTCATTAAAAACGACAATTACCCAACTGCAACAAATATCAGACTCAGCGTCGGTTTTTCTTAGTTCAGTCAAGAATGAAGCCAGCAATCCCAATTCAACATTGGGAATATTAATGAGCGACAATGAAACAGGAGCCAGCCTTAAAACCACGATCAAGAACCTCGAAAGCAGCTCTCAAAAACTCGATGAAGACCTTGAAGCCCTGCAACACAGTCCGTTGCTCCGGAGATATTTTAAGAAGAAACAAAGAAAAGACAGCAAATAAGAGATGCAATACCGCAATTCTTTAAGTCTACATCAAGGTGCATGGAACTGAACAAATTACCGTATTCAGCAAATTAGAAGATACTGTAAAAGTTTCATTGTATTTTTTAGATTATAATTATCTTTGCAACCTTGTTAAAAAATTTGAAAGATGATCAATATTACTCTTCCTGACGGAAGTATTAAACAATATGACCAGCAGGTTAGCGGTCTTGATATTGCGAATTCAATCAGTCCGCGTTTGGCCGCCGAAGTACTGGCAGTTTCAGTAAACGACGAAGTAATTGACCTTACCCGTCCCATCACATCCGATGCATCGGTTAAGTTGTTCAAATGGGACGACAAAGAAGGCAAACACGCTTTCTGGCATTCGTCGGCTCACTTGATGGCCGAAGCCATCGAAGCCCTTTATCCCGGAACCAAATTCGGAATTGGGCCAACCATCGAAACTGGTTTCTATTACGATATTGATCTTCCTGAAGGTAAGGTAATTACTGATAAAGAACTGGAAGCAATCGAGAAAAAAATGCTCGAACTTGCCCGCCAGAAGAACGATATTGTCCGTTCCGAAATCTCAAAGGCCGATGCGCTGAAACTTTTCGAAGAGAAAGGCGATCAGTACAAACTGGAACTGATCACGGATTTGGAAGACGGAACCATCACCTTATACAAACAAGGAAATTTTACCGACTTGTGTCGTGGTCCGCACATTCCCAACACCGAGCCCATCAAAGCCATCAAGCTGTTGAGTGTGGCTGGTGCTTACTGGCGTGGTAATGAAAAGAACAAAATGTTGACCCGCATTTATGGGGTTACCTTCCCGAAAGCAAAACTTCTTGAAGAATACCTCATTTTGCTGGAAGAAGCCAAAAAACGCGACCACCGTAAAATTGGCAAAGAGATGGAACTTTTCGCTTTCTCGCAGGAAGTGGGTATGGGTCTGCCTCTTTGGTTGCCAAAGGGAACCAATCTCCGCGACAATCTCGAATCATTCCTCCGCAAAGTACAGAAGAAATTCGGGTACCAACAGGTAATCACTCCGCATATTGGGAATGTAAATCTTTACAAAACTTCGGGGCATTATGAAAAATACGGGAAGGACTCCTTCCAGGTAATCACCACCCCACAGGAAGGTGAAGAATACATGTTGAAACCGATGAACTGTCCTCACCACTGCGAAATTTACAAAACGAAACCTCGTTCATACAAAGACCTGCCTATTCGTTTTGCTGAATTCGGGACCGTTTATCGTTACGAAATGAGTGGTGAGTTGCACGGATTAACCAGGGTTCGTGGCTTTACTCAGGATGATGCCCACCTTTTCTGTACACCCGATCAGGTAAAAGAAGAGTTTGAAAAAGTAATTGATATTATTTTCATTATATTCAAAGCACTGGATTTCAAAGATTATACAGCACAGATTTCATTGCGAGACCCTAACAACAAACAAAAATACATCGGGTCGGATGAAAACTGGGAAAAAGCCGAACGTGCCATTATCGAAGCAGCAGCCGAGAAAGGGTTGAAAACCGTAACAGAAACCGGCGAAGCTGCTTTCTATGGCCCAAAACTCGACTTCATGATCAAAGATGCAGTTGGCCGAAGCTGGCAGTTGGGCACAATTCAGGTTGACTATAACCTTCCTGAACGGTTCCAACTGGAATATATCGGAGCTGATGACCAGCGCCACCGCCCGGTAATGATTCACCGTGCACCTTTTGGTTCAATGGAGCGGTTTGTAGCGGTTCTGATTGAGCACACCATGGGTAAATTCCCGTTATGGTTAACCCCTGAGCAAGTGGTGGTACTGCCTATCAGTGAAAAATTTAACGATTATGCGCGAAATGTTTCAAATATTTTAAATAATTACGATATTCGCACCGTCGTTGACGAACGTAACGAGAAGATAGGCAGAAAGATTCGTGATAACGAACTTAAACGGACACCTTATCTTCTTATCGTTGGTGAAAAAGAAGCCGAAACTGAATCAGTAGCCGTTCGCCGGCAAGGAGAAGGCGACAAAGGAACAATGACCATTGAAGAATTTGCCCACTTCATAAAAGAAGAAATAAAAGAACAATTGAATGCTATAAATATTTGATTACTAACTTAATTAGGAGGACACAACAATAGTACCACAAAACAAAAGAATGGAGAATAATAAAGATGACGATAAATTATTCTTCAGAATCAACCATCAAATTAGAGTGCGCGAGGTCAGGCTGGTAGGCGACAACATTGAAACGCCTGGGGTATACCCAATACAGCAAGCACTAAAAATGGCTGATGAATTAGAACTCGACTTAGTTGAGATCTCACCCAAAGCAGAACCACCTGTTTGCCGCATTATTGATTACCAGAAGTTTCTTTATCAGCAAAAAAAGAAACAAAAGGAAATTAAAGCAAAATCGGTTAAAGTTGTTGTAAAAGAAATCCGTTTTGGCCCACAAACCGACGAACACGATTTTCAGTTCAAGCTCAGGCATGCTGAAAAATTCCTCGAAGAAGGGGCAAAAGTTAAAGCTTACGTATTCTTTAAAGGGCGTTCAATTTTATTTAAAGAGCAAGGAGAAATCCTTTTGCTTAAGCTTGCCAACGAACTTGAAGAAGTTGGAAAATTAGATCAAATGCCGAAGTTAGAAGGCAAACGAATGACGATATTTATTTCACCTAAGAAGAAAAAATAATAGGTTGTACATTAATTAAAAAAGTAGGATAATGCCGAAAATGAAAACCAATGCCGGTGCTAAGAAGCGTTTTACGCTCACCGGTACAGGAAAAATCAAAAGAAAACATGCTTTCAAAAGTCATATTTTGACTAAAAAAAGCACAAAACGTAAACGCATGCTTACTCATGTGGGTTTGGTGTCAGCCGACGACCTTACCAATGTGAAGAAAATGCTCGCTATGAAATAGTTTTTTTTTGATTTAAAGTAAAATTAGTAATTAACCGGAGTGTATTAGCCCAAAGTGCATGCTGAAGCATGACGCTAACCACTCGAAAATGTAAGATTATGCCAAGAAGTGTTAACAATGTAGCCTCTCGCGCGAGAAGAAAAAAATTATTAAAAGCCACGCGTGGTAACTTTGGTTCGAGAGCAAATGTGTGGACGGTAGCAAAAAACACCTGGGAAAAAGGGATGCAATATGCTTACCGCGACCGCAAAAGAAAGAAAGGTCTTTACAGGGCTTTATGGATTCAGCGTATCAATGCTGCTGTTCGTCCAGAAGGGCTCAATTACTCAACATTCATCAACCTGCTGAAGGTTAAGAATATTGATATTAACCGTAAAGTTTTAGCTGATTTAGCAATGAATCATCCTGAAGCTTTTAAAGCGATTGTTGATAAAGTAAAATAACAATCAAAAAATAATCTTAGGTGATATATATAGCCCGCTGCCTGCAAAGTCAGCGGGTTTTTTTGTGTCGGCTACAATATAGCTCAGGCAAATAGAGCGTTATTATTTCTCTATTATGGCCTAAATTTCTTTCGAAGTCCCTGCAAAAAAACCCTCATAACTTGATCTTTACATGGACGATACTGTGATTGTGAAGGATTTCGGAAAAAAGCGCTCAACTCGGGTTTACTCAGGCGGAAGTCGGCAAGTTGAAGAATATCAATCATGTCATCGTCACGAAGCGAGAGCGCAATCTTCAATTTCCGAAGGACTATATTATTATTCAGTTTTTTCTCGGGCACAGGGAGAGCCCCTTCTTTTCGTCCCCTATTATTTAAGATGAAACCATTGAGGAAAATAGCCAACTGCAAATCGTAAATAGGCAGAAAATCCGGATCATCGTCGTGCTTCAACCAGCTGCAGAGCATTTGACGGCTCACTGAAAGTCCAGCCATACCAAATATATCCATCATCTTATCGTCGCCATAATCAAACGTGTAGCGAAGGCTACGAAGAATGTAGTTGTTGTTCATAATTGATTTCGAATATTAAACTCCCTGCGAGCAGTTTTTCTGCAAATATATTGAAAATAATCGGCCTTGATAAAAATGCAAAACCCCGCTAATAGCGGGGTTTTGCATTTCTTATTATAGGAAAGAACAGTACCCAATAAATGGGGTATTCTTTCTATTTCTATTCCAATTCGAATTTATACGTGGCCATATCGCTAACCGAGGTTCCACGAATGAATTCACCATGACCATGGACCACTTGTCGGGCAATTTTATTGAACACTTTTGCCGAACGGAGGTTCTCCATATCGCGGTTTGCATCGAGAATTAGCAGATAGCTCATAATGATTGTTCCGGCCATTTCGACCAAGCGGCGGGCATGAAAATCGATGTACTCGTTATCTTTAGTTGCAACAACACGTTCAACAGCTTCGGCAAACTCTTCGGTCAACCCGATAAGGATGCGCCGATATTGTTCCAATTCTGGTTTAAGCTGGGTTTTTTCGTATTCGCGGATTTGGGCTAAATACCCTCCGGTGGTTACCCCTCTTATGGCAGCAACCACCTGTAACTGCGTGGTTCCTTCGTAGATTGTTGTAATACGGGCATCGCGATAAATCCTTTCAACCGGATAATCCTTCATGAACCCTGAACCACCGTGAACCTGTATTGCATCATAAGCATTCTGGTTACAGAACTCGGAAGTCATTCCTTTAGCGAGCGGAGTATAAATATCGGCTAACTTCTGGTACAGCTTCATCTCTTCGCGTTCGTCTTTGTCAAGTGGACGTTCGTTCGATATATGATAATAAGACTTATACATGTCTACAAAACGTCCTGTTTCATATAACAATGAACGAGAAGCATCAAGCTTTGCCTTCATCACCGAAATCATTTCGTAGATTGCAGGAAACTGAATAATTGGTTTTCCGAACTGTTCGCGTTCGTTGGCATAGGCCAGCGCCTCACGATAGGCAGCTTCAGAAACGCCAACCGACTGAGCAGCAATACCCAGACGAGCACCATTCATAAGAGCCATTACATATTTAATGAGACCCATGCGGCGCTGTCCAACCAATTCGGCTGGAGCATTTTTGAATACCAATTCGCATGTAGGTGAACCAATGATCCCCATTTTATGCTCGATACGACGTACGGTAACTCCCCCGTCGCGTTTATCGTAAATAAACATCGACAAACCTCGCCCATCGTGAGTTCCTTCTTCAGAGCGGGCAAGCACCAACGAGATGTCGCCATCACCATTGGTAATGAAACGTTTTACTCCGTTGAGTATCCATTTTCCGCTTTTTTCATCGAAAGCAGCCTTTAATTCAACAGCCTGTAAATCGGAACCAGCATCGGGTTCGGTAAGATCCATCGCCATGGTTTCTCCTTGGCAAACTCGGGGTAAATAACGGTTCTTCTGATCTTCGTCGGCAAACTCGTGAATAGTTTCGGCACAGTCTTGCAATCCCCAAATATTTACGAAACCCGCATCGGCACGCGAAACCATATCGGCAGCCATTATATAGGGAATAATCGGAAAATTCAAGCCTCCGTATTCGCGAGGCAAGGTAATACCCAGCAAACCAGCCTTGCTAAGCGCGTCGAGGTTTTCTTGTGTTCCCCGGGCATAAACAACATGGCCATCAACAACTTTTGGTCCTTCGGTATCGATACTTTCGGCATTGGGCCCAATAATATCGCCACAAATTTCGCCAATAGCTTCGAGCACCTTATCGTAGCTGTCCATTGCATCTTCATAATCGAAAGGAGCATAATCAAATTTGCTGCTGTGGGAAAAATTCTTTTCTCTCAGCGCCACTATTTTTTCCATCAACGGATGTTCGAGATGGAATTTCAGTATATTATTATCGGTATAAAAATTTGCCATAAAACTTATTTATTAAAGCCCCACATGACTGCCCTACTCCGGTAATCTTAAGAGAAGTGACGTAGATTAGTGTGACTCAGGTTTAACCATTTTTATATGCATTTTCAGGACTTCGACTTTGTAAAAAGCCGGATTAGGCCTACTTGCTGTTTGCTTTATAGTATTTTATCATTTTAGGAATCACATCGGTGACATCGCCATTGATAACGTAGTCGGCAATTGAATTGATTGGTGCCCCGGGGTCGTTATTTATCGCGATGATTTGAGCCGAACCTTCCATACCTGCACGGTGCTGTATTTGACCGGAAATCCCACAAGCAATGTAAAGTTTCGGGCGAACAGTTACCCCTGTTTGTCCAATTTGGCGTTCGTGTTCGGTAAATCCGGCATCGACAGCAGCACGCGAAGCACCAACTTCACCTCCAAGAACCTCGGCCAGCTGGTATAACAAACCAAAGTTTTCTTTGCTACCCATTCCATATCCGCCGGCAACAATAACAGAAGCGGCGCCAAGATTTACTTTTCGTTTTTCAATGTGCCTTTCGATAATCTCAATAGCAAAATCTGCAGGAGAAACCATTGACGCAACGTCAATTTTTTTGATTTCGCCTTTATAATTTGCCGAGCGTATTTCTTTTTTCATAACCCCTTCGCGAACAGTTGCCATTTGCGGGCGACATTCGGGGTTAATGATGGTTGCAATTATATTACCTCCAAAAGCGGGACGAATTTGATACAACAGGTTTTCGTACACTTTATTTTCCTTTTTGTCTTCGTGCCCACCAATTTCGAGGCTGGTACAATCGGCTGTCAAACCGCTATACAATGCAGAAGAAACGCGTGGACCAAGGTCGCGGCCTACAGGAGATGCCCCCATTAAAGCGATTTGAGGTTTTTCGGCTTTAAAAAGATTTACAATAATTGATGTATGAGGGAGTGTTGTATACGGAGCTAGTCTTGGGTCATCAGCAACATGCAATACATCAACACCATAAGGGAATACTTGTTTCCCGATTTCATCGAGTTTTGACCCGATAACAACGGCTTCGAGCTTACAAGCAAGCTGGTCGGCAAGCGAGCGCCCTTTAGTAAGCAATTCAAGGCTCACATCGGCAATTATTCCATCCTCTATTTCGCAATAAACAAATATGTTATTCATTTCATTTTAGACTTTAGATTTTAAACAAGCGTAAACATAACACGTATTAACCAATTGTATGACTATCGATTAGCTCTTTCATCAACAAATTGATTTCGGCATCGCTGGCATCGATCTTTTTAGCTTCTTTCGCCTGAAGTACCACATTGTCGATTTTTTTAACTTTTGTAGGAGAACCGGAAAGGCCCAACTGCTGAGGATCAACTTCGACATCGTTCACTGACCATTCTGGAATATTCAGGTAAGGACGATCGTGGTACAGGCTCATATAGTCTTCGTTTTCACTCTGACGTTCGCTGATAGTTTTTGCATGCTTGTATTTCATGAGAAATTTAGCATTTCGTGCCCGGCAAGCAGATGCCGAACTGGTAACCGTCAGCAGTACCGGTATTGGTGCCTTAACAATCTCTACCCCGTTATCGAGGCGACGTTTCATTTGTATGCTTTTGTTATCGGCTTGAATTATTTCTTCGACATAAGTAACCTGCGGCATATTGAGTTTTTCGGCAACCTGTGGGCCCACTTGAGCAGTATCGCCATCGATGGCTTGCCTGCCGCAAATAATCAAATCGTATTCCTTAATTTTAGCAATTGCACGCGATATGGCATAGGAAGTTGCCAGGGTATCGGAACCAGCAAAAGCGCGGTCGGTAAGCAACACACCATCGTCGGCACCACGGAACATACCTTCGCGAATAATATCGGCAGCCCTGCCTGGCCCCATGGTTAAAATGGTAATAGTTGTTCCCGGGAACTGGTCTTTAATGCGAAGAGCTTGTTCTAACGCGTTAAGGTCTTCCGGGTTAAAAATTGCCGGGAGGGCAGCCCTGTTTACGGTCCCATCGGCTTTCATCGCATCTTTCCCTACATTTCTAGTGTCGGGAACCTGTTTTGCCAAAACAATGATTTTAAATGCTTTCATTCGTATTCATTTCATTTTAGATTATTTACTAGCTGTTAGATTCGAAGGTTGTCGGTTTATTTTCGTCCCTCAAGTGAACCCTGCAACATAATACGCCTCATTTGACTACAACCAAGTTTATTCATTTCCTGCGGTCTTGCTTTTGATTATTCCGCTACACTTACTCATCGCTAAAAAACAATGCGCAATTTGTTCCCAGATGAAATGATTTGGTTTTGCCAAAAATGAAGGCCAACAAATATAAACATGAACAGATGAGAAAACAAACATAAAAAAATCGGCTATACCACACCCATAGCGGGTTTTAGAAGATTTTAAAAGGATTTTAACGTATTTTTCGTCATGCTTTCTTTGCCCATAAAGGCTTCAAAACAATAAACCTGATGGGTCAAATTTTCCCTTTGCCTGAAAAAATTTTTGAAATTTGGAATGAATTCAGATAATTTCAGTTTGGATCGATAAAAATAAACCACCCAAACCTTCAGGAAAACAGCACTAAATAAGATTAATCGATCACAAGTGATTTCAAAATTTCGGGTTCATTATTGAGCAGGTCGATGAGCTTTTTTACATTTTTTTCACCAGATCTTTTCAACTTATTCTGGTGCACCAACTGCTTAATGTTTTTTTTCTGCCCGGGGAAAAGGCGATATATAGATCTCAGGCGAAGATTAACCGGTGTTGCTTTGCCGTCAAATTCTACATAATAGTATTTTTTTGGGTATACTTTATTTTTTGAATTCACATCGTTCGCTTCAACAATATCTGCCGAATGCCTTACATTGAAACGCAATTGATCTCCTGCAAGAAATTCAACAAAATCGTTGGTTTTCAACTTAAATCCAACGGCACTCCCTAAATATTTTTCAAAAGTATTGGTGGTTTCTTTCCCGTTTTTTATCCTGAATTCTTTTACGGTTTCTTTATCGAGAATAAAAATCCGCTTCAGGTCTTCGTTGTAAAAAATCAAATCGTTGGTTACCATATTGAATTTCACTTTCTCGCCAACAGCAACCATCCCGTTTTCCAGCACAATGTCGGCAAACGACCAATCCTGGTTTAAATAAGGTGTTCCTTCTAACCCTAAAGGAAAGACATAAGCACTGCCGGTAAGGCGAACCTTATCCTGAGGCCTTGAACCAGCTCCAAAGGCATTCCCAACGATGAGAATAAAAAAGATGGCCAACATGAAATTGTTAAGTCTGCTTAAGCGGAAACTGACCAACAAAAATCCTTTCTTTATTATCGCTATATCTCTAGTTTTCATATCTTTATTTACTTTCTTCTAATAAAAACCTCACCACAACAACCTGGCCGAAGTATAAATTTAATAACAAAAAGTACCCTTCAATAAGTAGCTAACTATTTAACTATGAATTTCAATACTGTTCTTTGCACTTCCCCATCACGACCAATCGCTTCGGCTACAGCAATGTAGTTTCCTTTTTCGTAAGAGGTACTTACGGTGTGCGAACAGGTCGCCGACTGACAATCGAGCATTGGTTCCCAAACCAATACATCGCGAAAATCGGGTAATGCAGAATTAGGTTCAACTTTATATTTTTTGAATTCCTGAGGATACCTGAATGTATCGAAAAAAAGACGTACAGCATTGGCTGGCAACGGCATATCAGTATAGCCTCCTTTCGTTGTAAACACAGAAAGTGCACCCTCGATATATAGCGCGCCATAGCAACGAATCTGTTTTTGTGTCACAATCTTTTCTATTGCCGGAGAATTTAATGGGAAAAGAAGTTTTACATCGAAAACTGGCACCCCATCGACAATAACCCAAGGCGACTCGAGAAATGATAATTTATCGGGATCGTATAAACGTAGCGAAGCCGAATTTTTCTCTTTACGAATACGGCACAACGGCAGTATTTCTTTTGAAATCTCCTCAAAATCAACCAAATCTACATACATTGATGGAATTGTAACGATATCTGTTTGCCCATAGAAAGGGTATTTAAATTGTGGTTTTATGACTACTTCACTGCTTTCGGCAGTATAAGCTTTAGCAAGCAACTGGCGGTTAACAGCCAGTTTCACAAACTCCGACTGTTCGACCTCTGATGGAACATAAAACGGAATTTTCAAGGGCGGGGTAAGCAGGTTCGGATAGACTTTGATTTGATATACTGAGTCTTTCGAAAGCGTTTGAATTATCACATCTTGTCGTCCATAATATCCGTCAACATTAAAAATGAACTCACCTTTGCTGTCGGTGACCGCATAATTGATTTGAGGTACAGTATCGGGTACCGAAAAGAGTACAACCTCGCCAACCACGGGTTCATTGGTTTGAGAATTAGTGACAATTCCACTAAGTGTAAGGGTATTGTATATTTTTACTTGATCGGCAACTGAGGATATTACTTTTTTCTCAGGTTGCACTTCGGCGTTGGATAAGATATTTTCTTCAGGTACTTTATAAACCGATAGAGAAACCCCGGAAATATATTTATCGGGATTGGCATTAAGAGTAAAAACTACAGAAGAATTTGGAGCTACACGATTTTTCGTGGTGGTCAACTTAATTTCGGAACCAAGATCGGCAGGTAAAACATTGATATTATCGAAAGACATGTAGCCTGGCTCGAGTTTTCTCGATTCGTTAGTCGTGTTATTTCCAAATCGATTGATTACAGTCACCAGTCTGGAAACCATCTCGGGTTTTCCGTTATAATTCCCGGTGTATGCCCTAAATAGATATACCCCGGTCGAAAGAGAATCGGGGATCAGCAAATCAGATTGCCAATGATTGTTATTGCGCTGAACAATACACGAATTGATGATTTGCCCCTCACTGCACAAGTCGGCATACAATATGGTCTGATGTTCAGTTTCGTGACCTGCAACAATTGAGTTTTTGAACCATATTTTCTCACCCGATACAAAAATGTTTTTATTAAACTGTAACTGAAACAAGGTTACTTCAGGAGATAATTCGGCATTAGCATTCTTAACGAAGCCAGAAATTAACAATAATACTAACGCACAAACAATTTTAGAATTCATTATAAATCTATTAATTAAACCAAAAATCAGGCATTACATTTAAACTGCAATCTTCGTCGTGATCGGGGTTTGGCATACTGTCTACCACACGAACCTCTTCGCATTTTTCTCCATCGAAATCGACGGCTATAACCTTTTCAGATGCTGAAACAACGCTAAAATAACCAAAGGCAATTTTGCACGAATCGCTAAGACAAGTGATATTACCAACGATTTGCTCTTCTACCGGATCGAAAAGTGTTCCCGACGATTCACTTTGTTTCTTAATACTGCGCCAATATTTTGCCCCTTTTTTCGATATTGAATACTGTTCAAGCTGATAATAAAGGCTCGTAGTATTAATTCTCTGTATTTCACCCATAAACCGGGTAGAATCGATGGGTAACGGACCAAGATAATAGAACGAAAGTGAATGCAAATCGCCAACGGGAAGTTCTGTAATGTATTCATCTTTAAAATAGTCGTACACATACGTTGTTGTCGACCATATTTTATCCCAGCAATAATAATTAAAGCCAGAAAGTTGCAGTTCAGAATAGACAAGGTAGTTCACTAGTCCATTCCAACGATAGAGGAATCCCGTGTTTTCAACGCCCGTTTGCTGAGGCCTGATAGAAAATGTAATCCCTCTGTAGTCGGAAACAACAGGCTCGCCCCAATAGTTATAGTTCACGTCACGAAATGTTGAGTCAACCACGTACACATCCTGTATCTGTGTCGGCACAGGCATCTCTTCAACCTCCGACCGGTACTCAGTTCCGTCGCGGGTAATGATGCGAACGTAATAACCCTGGCCAGCTTCTGTCTTCACCGGTTCGTTGGTTTGATAATTCCCTTTTGAAACTTCGGAGGTAGAGTATACCTGACCGGAAAGGGATTCGATAGTAACGATTGCGCCCCTTTCATTGTAATAGAATGAGTTATCGTTAAACGAAGCCGAACGGGTAAGCCGAACAGTAATATGTTCGTTCCTATCGGTAAGAAAACCTTCAACGACCAAGGCACTTGGGCTCTCTTCTATCTCGGGCGTGTATAATTCTTCACAAGACGCAAGAGTTAAAACCAAAAACAATAAAATATATTGATAAAATTTCCTCATTTCACACTAATTAAAACCAGAAATTATACGTAAACGATGGTATTGGCACACCTATTACCGAAAAAGAGTAAAGGGCATAAACATTGTAATTATTCTGCCTTGTAGGCTTTTCTTTACTGTAATATACCGAGAATGGGTTTTTCCGCCCATACACATTATAGACAGAAATTGTCCAGCTGCTTCTCCATTTTTGCTTTTTCAACAAACTACCTTCATACGTAAGGGCCAAATCGAGGCGATGATAATCGGGCATGCGATATTTATTTCGCTCTGAATAATATACAATCTCATACGACCCTACATTATATTTTTGCTCGGGCAAAGTAACCGGACGACCCGTGCTGTAAGTAAAATTCGATGAAAAAGTAAACCTCCGCGAAAGCTTGTAGTTCATAACCATTGTTAAATCGTGTGGTTTGTCGATATTGGAACGGTACCATTTGCCTCCGTTCACTTTTTCTTCGTCGAAAGTGCCGTTCATTTTCTTAAACGATCGTGAATAGGTATAGGCAACCCAGCCTGTTAAATCGCCCGACGATTTCTTGACCATCAACTCAAGCCCATACGCACGACCAATACCGGAGATAAGCACTTGCTCAAGATTCCGGTTTAGGACCAAACGCCCCCCATTTTTATAATCCACCTCATTTTCAATATTCTTATAATAGAGTTCGAGTGAGGTTTCGTATTTGTTGTTCTTAAAGTTTTTGAAATACCCCAACGCCAGTTGGTCGGCAACAAGCGGTTTCAGATAAGTGTCGCTCGATTTCCAATAATCTGCAGGAGTAATTGAAGTGCTGTTCGATATTTGCCTTATATACTGCATAGTACGGTTATAGCCGAGTTTCAAAGAACTGGACTTTGGTAATTCATACCGTAAAGCAATTCTGGGTTCTGCTCCATGATGGAACTTCACGACCTGACCAGCTCCAAATTCATTCGTACCTGAAACAGTTGATTCATTGAGCGGTTGACCGGGATAATATGTTTTTACCTGCGCTTGTCCAATCTTGGCAAAACCTGAATACCTTAGCCCAGCGATAAGAGCCAACTCAGGGGTCAGATCGAATTCATCCTCAAGGTAAAGAGCAGCTTCATATCCGTTTTCATCATCAACATTGATAAAAGCAGCCGCAGAAAGCGGGGAATGTGGTGCTGAATTTCCCGGCTCGATAAGGTACCGAATAACATTCATACCTGCCGAAATGCGGTGACGCGCAAACCGGGAGGTTGAAAAATGGTAGGAAACCTGTTCTTGTTCTATCGAAGTTGAAAGGTTGTATTCATAGTTTTTTGAGGTATAGTCAACCAGATCGGCTGTATACTTGCTGAAGTTCATGCTGAGCGTGGACAATGTAAACTTGTCAAAAATATGATTCCAACGGGCAGAGCCAATTACATTCCCATAACCATATTCTGCTTCTTCGAAATAGTTAAAATAATCGTGACTACCATATCCGAACAAGCTAACCCGGTTATTTGAGTTTATCTCATAATCGATTTTTGCATTAAAATCATAGAAGCTAACAGAACTTTGCTGCAACTGGTAATTTTTCAACAAGCCCAGCATCCAATCGGAATAGGTTGCCCTACCTCCGGCCATAAACGATATTTTATCTTTATAGATGGGTCCTTCGACAGACAATCGGCTATTAATCAAACCAATTCCACCATTCACCTTAAATTTATCCAGTTGACCTTTGCGAACATCAATATCCATAACAGACGACAACCGGCCACCAAACTTCGAGGGAATCCCCGATTTATAAAGAGTTACATTATCGACCACCCCCGGATCGAGCATTGAAAAAAGGCCGAACATGTGCGCCGTGTTGTAAACCGGGGCATCGTGAATCAGGATCAGGTTCTGGTCGGTATTTCCGCCACGAACATTAAAGCCCGACGAGTTTTCACCAGCCGATTGTACACCCGGCAGCAAAACCATACTCTTTATGATATCAGGTTCGCCCATGAGGACCGAAAGTTTCTTTATCGACTTTGAAGAAAGCTTCACCATTCCCATTGATGTGGACCGGAAATTATCTTCGGGCCGATCGGCAAAAATATTTATCTGATTGAGAGAGATTGATTTTTCATATAAATCGACCTCCATACTCCCGTCGCTATAAACAAAAACGTCGCGAAGCTCGTCGTCAAGCCCCATAAATGAAAACTTCATTTTATGCTGACCAGTAGGGAGTTCTAACGTAAATTTTCCGTCGAAATTTGTTGAAGTACCCTTTGAAAGAGCTTCGCAAATAATCTGAGCACCAGGGATAGGATTTTTTGTTTTCCCTTCGAAAACCTGTCCCGAAATAACAGCAGTCCTATATTTCCCTTTATCGAGAGGATTACCGACAATTACCGTATTGTGTGTTATTGCACGTTGATCAACTTGCTGTCGGCCAGGCATAACAACAATATTTCCCTGAAAATCGATATAATGTAAATCTGATTTTGAAAGTACGGTTTGCAAAAAATCGGAAAGCAGAACTTTTTGAGTTACAGTTGGCGTGGTAATATTTTCGACCCATTTTTCCTGATAAAAAATACGAACAGAATCCTGCTCGAACAAATTTTTAGCAAATTGCGAAAAAGTGAGATTTCCGTAACGTTGGTCAACAGTAACAGATTTAGGTACTTGTCCATTCACTGAAAAAACCAGCAACAAAGAGACAAGCAAAAGTAAAGGTTTACACACAGTTAAAGGTTTTGTTCGTTTAAAAAATTACCTTCAAATTACCAACCTTTTGCAACTTGAAAATAAAGCCCCTGAACTTACAAAACAATTACCAATT
This sequence comes from Bacteroidales bacterium, assembly GCA_012719495.1. Classification (GTDB taxonomy): domain Bacteria; phylum Bacteroidota; class Bacteroidia; order Bacteroidales; family Prolixibacteraceae; genus CAYMTR01. The sequence continues at coordinate 46,913 of JAAYAG010000113.1, read as the reverse complement.
ATGTTTCAAATAGCAATAGAAAATGGGTATCAATTAATGATTCAATAAAAAAACAAGTATTCCAGTTCTGCTTCCTATTTTCATTTTTAAAGAAAACAATAGAAAAGAAGAAATAGAAAAGCGCCGCAAGTTTCCCCGCGACGCTTACCCCAAAAGTTTAAATTTTAAACTTTTATTGCAACAGTGAACGTACCTTTTGTGAAATGGCCTTGCCGTCGGCTTTTCCTGCAAGCTCTTTTGTGGCAATACCCATCACTTTTCCCATATCTTTAACGCCCTCGGCACCTGATTTTTCAACAATCTCGACCAAGGCTTTTTCTAATTCCTCATCACTCATCATAGCTGGCAAATAGCTATTAAAAACAGCCACTTGTGCCATTTCCGACTCGGCAAGGTCGGTGCGGTTCTGCTGAGTATAAATCGCTGCAGAATCAGAACCTTGCTTGGCCAATTTCATTATGATTTTTATCGATTCTTCATCGCTAAGATCAACATTTGCACCGGCAGCCGTTTTGGCCTCTATCATTACTTTTTTAATATTTCTCAATGCCTCAAGCCTCACAGAGTCGCGGGCTTTCATGGCTTCTTTGATATCGTTGTTTATCTGTTCAAATAGTGACATAATAATCTGTATTTCAATTATTAATAAAAACGCCTAATTCATTTAATCGACATTATCGTGAAGATATCCATTGTTTTCACTCAGGAATATCTCATTGTTGTCGGCCGAGAGAGAGTAGCGTGAAACCTTTTTATCGTCGCCGGCTTCGCGCCCTTTAGTGCTGACAAGTCTGCGCTTGTATGCAGGCATGTTTTCGAGCCTGTCGATATCATCGTCGCCTGCGCCATAAAAATCGCGGTTAAAATCAAACTTTTCCTCTTCGCGGGGTTGCTGATTTACCGGGCTAGGCTTTGCCGAAGGATAAAGGCTGTCGAATCCGTCGGAAGGACGGTCGGCACCAAACCTAAAGGTCTCCTGTTTTGGTTTTGGCTGTTGTTGAACTGGCTGTTGCGTATGTGCAGTTGGCCTCGAAGGCTGAGCAGGGCTTCCGGGGCGTACCTGACGTGGTTGAGCCGTAACCGTTGGAGCCTGACTTTCAACCAAGGTATGGTACGATTTTTCCACTTTCTTGGTAGCCAACACTTCAGGAATAGAACTACTGCTAAATCCAGTGGCAATAAGGGTAACACAAATTTCGTCGCCAAGCGATTCGTCGCGTCCGTTACCCCAGATCAGATCGGCATCGTAACCAGCACGGGACTGAACATAGTCGGTAATTTGACCAATTTCGTCCATGGTAATTTCTTCTTCGCCTGAAGTAACATTGAGCAAAATATTGCGTGCCCCTTTGATATTGTTATTGTTGAGCAAAGGCGAATTGAGCGCTTCTTCAACAGCCTTTATTGCTCTGTCTTCGCCCTTCGAACGTGCAGAACCCATAAGAGCCACCCCACTCTGCCGCATAACAGTTTCCACATCAGCAAAGTCAACATTAATATATCCATGAACAGTAATTATTTCGGCAATACCTTTAGCAGCAGTAGCCAGCACATCATCAGCTTTAGAGAATGCTTCAGAAATCTTAAAGTCGCCATACATCTCCCTGATTTTCTCGTTATTGATAACCAATAAAGAGTCGACATGGCCTTCCATTTCCTGGATTCCTTCAATGGCTTGTTCAACCCGTCGTTTGCCTTCGTTACGAAACGGAATGGTAACAATAGCAACTGTAAGCAGATCCATTTCACGACAGGCTTTGGCAATTTCAGGGCCAGCACCAGTGCCAGTTCCTCCGCCCATCCCTGCGGTAATGAATACCATTTTTGTTTTATTGCCTATGGCCTTTTTTACATCTTCAATGTTTTCAATTGCTGCCTGACGGCCAATTTCGGGTTTATTGCCCGCCCCACGTCCTTCGGTGAGCGATGCCCCAAGTTTAACTTTAACTTTCACCGGACTATCGGCGAGTGCTTGAGAATCGGTATTACATACAACAAAATCAACATCTTTTATGCCTTTGCGGCACATGTGATTTACTGCATTGCTGCCGCCACCCCCTACTCCGATCACTTTAATCATTGCTCCTTCATTGAGAGGCATCTCGAAGTTTGTTAAAATATCATTTGCCATAATTTGGTTATTTAGATGTTGATTTATTCGAGTTCACTACTATCTTCTTCAAAGAAACTATTGAACTGACGTACAAACCAGTTGTCAATTTTCTCTTTTTCTTTTGGTTTACTTTTTATATGATGCTTATCAGTGTTTTTCACAGGCTCTGTCAACTGAGCCGAAGTGCGATGGATCGTTTCGGTAGTAAGATCGATTTCTACCATCTGCGGTTCAGGTTCTTCCTCTTCAATGAAAGAAGGTTGTAGTTCTTCAGGCTCCATTTCAGTTTTCAGTTCAAACTTCTCGACGGGAGCTTGTTGGCGGTCGAATTCTTGAAGAATTGCTGATGGATTAACATTGAAACCGGTAGCAATAAGTGTGACACAAATTTGATTATCGAGTGCAGAATCGTACCCGTTACCCCAAATGATATTTGCCTCAGAACCAGCTTCAATTTGAAGGTATTCAATTATTTCACCAATTTCACCAATAGTTACCTCATCTTTCCCCGAGGTAATATTAAGTAAGATGTCGTGGGTTCCATTTATGTTGTTACTATCGAGCAACGGCGACTCGAGAGCAGCCCGTGTTGCAGCTAAGGCGCGATCTTCGCCTTCGGCGTAACCAGTACCCATAATGAAAACTTTGCTTCCCGACATCACGGTATGTACATCGGCAAAGTCGATATTGATATTCCCGTGAAGGGTAATGATTTCGGCAACTCCTTTAACCGCGGTGGCCAAAATTTCGTCGGCCTTTGCAAAAGCTTGCGAAGCAGGAAGATTCCCATATATTTCGCGTATTTTTTCATTGTTGATTACCAGCAAACTATCCACATGTTCACGGATTCTTTCAACCCCGCGAATAGCCTGATCGAAGCGTTTGCGTCCTTCGGAACGTGACGGAACAGTAACCACGGCTATGGTAAGGATATTAAGTTTACGGCAAGCTTCGGCAATAACCGGAGCAGCTCCCGTACCCGTTCCACCACCCATTCCGGCGGTTATAAAAACCATATTCGTATGATCTTTAAGCACATCAACAACTGCATCGATATTTTCGATAGCAGCCTGTTCGCCCAATTCGGGCATATTTCCGGCCCCACGCCCCTGAGTAAGTGATTCGCCAAGCTGAATCGCTATGGGAACAGGACTGTTTGCCAATGCCTGTGCATCGGTGTTGCAGACAATAAAGCCTACATCGGTAATTCCTTTGCGGTACATGTAGTTTACTGCATTACCACCGCCCCCTCCTACTCCAATTACTTTAATATTAGAGGTTAGGTTGGGTTCACAATTGAAATTCAATAAATCAGCAGACATATCCTTAGTTTTTAGAATTCTGAATCTTGTTCCTCGTTGAAAAACAATGAAAGCTTTTTAACCATTGTTTCGCCAAAGCTTCGACGAGGCTGAGCCGGGGCTTCTTTCTTCTTTTTCACGATCATATCATCGTTTTGCAAGCATTCTTCTTTTACTGCTTTTTTCAGCAGGCCAAATGCAGTAGCAAACTGTGGGCTTTCGAGTACTTTCTCCTGAGCAGGAGTCAAACTCACAATGGGGAAACCAACCCGTACGTCCATTCCTGTTTTGAAACGCACCAGCTGTCTCAAGCCTTCGAGCTTTGCACCTCCTCCGGTCAATACAATACCGGCTCCAAGTTTATCGGCAAAACCACTCCGCTGAATCTGGTAGAATGCACTTTCGACAATTTCTTCCATACGGGCCTGAATGATATAAGCCAAGGTTTTAAACGAAATTTCTTTCGGCTCCCACCCGTTAATTCCGGGAATGGTCACCACGTTGTTCGATGGCACAAAATCGCCAAGAGCGGCGCCATACTGAACTTTGAGCGATTCGGCCTGACGGAGCAAAATGCTGCATCCTTCTTTAATATCGAGAGTTACCACATTGCCACCAAATGGAATAACGGATACAAAGCGAAGCACATTTTCGTAATAAACAGCGATTGATGTAGTCCCTCCACCGAGATCGACAACGGCAACACCAGCTTCCTTTTCTTCGTCGGCTATAACCGATTCTGCAGCAACAACTGGCGAAGCTATAGTACGAACCATTTCGAAACCAGCTTTATTCAAACTTGTCCGAAGTTTTTCCTCGTACATCTCGGGGCCAACAACCAACTTGTATTCAGCCAGAAGTTCCGACCCGCTGGTTCCCACCGGATTAAATATCCCGGTTTCACCATCTACAGAGTACGATTGGTTTACAACGTGATACACCTTCTCGCCGGGTTGTTGAGGCGTAGACTTTGCCTCTTCGAAAAGCATCTTCATGTCAAGCTTGGTAATGATCTTTCCCTGATCGATTACTTTACGCAACACCCGCCTTTCGGTACGCAATTTTGGCCCAGAAAGATTTACATACAACTTTTGTACTTCAATCTCGAGATTCGCCGATGCCTTGGCAACTGCTTTCTTTACCGCATCGACAGTTTCATCGATATTAAAAATTGTTCCGCGCCTTACCCCTGCCGAAGCGACCATGGCATGGCCCAATACTTCGAGTTTTTTTTCGGGGCTTTCGCTCCCGACAAGGCAAATCACGGTGTTTGATCCAATATCGACAACCGCTACAATTTTATTCCGTTCACTCATAGGGGTTAAAAATTTATTATCTGTTACTGTTACTTTCTCGTACAAACTATCTGATTATCATACCGAAGCGAAACTCGCTTATACTTATTCCACCCTCCATTACTGAACACTTCTTCGTAGAGAGCCCTGAGATTCCTAAACTTTATGTCGAGGTTTTCAACTTTCCCTAACTCTATTAAATGTCCTCCAACCCTTGGAACAAGCACCAATTCACCGTTTCCTTTTACATGAATCTGTTCAATCTGTGCTTTCCAAAACTTGTCATCATAGACGTATTTGATAAACTCTGTTAACGGGCCATCAATCATCTCGCGAGAAACACTTCCGGTACAAACCATCACTTTTGCGGTGTTAATATAAGAGAATGGTACTTTCTTCCCCTCTGTGTCAACATAATACCCGCCATCGGAAGTCATTACCCGGAAAAAAGGTTCCCGCTGATCGATGAAAACTTTAAGGCGTCCGGCAAAAAATTGATCATCCATGCGCTGATAACCGATAAAAACTTCGGCATTTTTCACCCATGGGTGCTTTTCAATCTTCCGTTCGATTGCCTCGGTATTCAACGAGGTTAACTTTTTTGATTTCAGACTACTAACACTATTATATACTATATTTTCAATTTGCTTTCGTGGAATAAACTGCTCTTTTTCTTCAAAAATAACATCGACCCCAGAGCATAGGGCATTTTTCCTTTTTTCTGAAGCAAAGGACAAAATCAGCACCATGAATACCACAATGATTATCATGCTGGTTAACAATAGTATTATCCTTCGTTTCCTCTTCATTTATCTCGACATTTGTGTTAACAAACCAACAATTGGTTCCGCCATAGCATCGATATTTCCTGCCCCCATGGTCACTAGCACATCAAATTCCCGACCCGAGATAGAAGACAATAGCTCTGACTTGCTGCAAACTTTCACGTTTGTGTTTCTCATTTTTTGAATGATAATCTCCGATGTTACTCCTTCAATAGGGAGCTCTCTCGCCGGATAAATATCGAGAAGGATCACCTCATCAAGCAGGTCAAGGCTTTTGGCAAAACCATCAGCAAAATCGCGGGTACGTGTGAATAAGTGAGGTTGAAAAACACCTAAAACTTTTTTCCCGGCATAAAGTTCTTTTACCGAGTGAAGGGTAGCTTCAATCTCGGCCGGATGGTGGGCATAATCATCGATATAAGTGAACTTACTATTTTTGAACCTGATATCGAAACGCCGCTGAACACCGCGATAGGTAGAAACAGCTCTTTTCACTTCAAGCGGATCGGCTCCTGCAAGCAGGGCCAATGAGGCCGCGGCTACCATATTTTCAACATTCACCCTACCCGGGTAGGACATTTGTATTTCGTTGATCACCAAACCCGGAGTATGCAAATCGAAAAGATATGTTCCATCAATGATCCGTATGTTGCATGCACAAAAATCAGCTTTTTCATTCGCTGAATACGAATAAATCCGAATACGACCAGCTTGTTTGTCGCCTGCCGTTATTCCTTTTTTTCGCAGCAATACCCCACCGTCGGTTATATTTGAAGCAAAAGCTTCAAACGCCTCAATCACCGATTCGTGAGTCCCGTAAATATCGAGATGGTCGGCATCTACAGCCGTAACAACAGCTAACCAAGGGTGTAAAGTTAGGAATGAGCGATCGTATTCATCAGCCTCTGTAACGACCAAACTCTCAGAACTTTTTGAAAGAAGTAAATTTGAATTAAAATTACGTGAAATACCTCCAAGAAAAGCAGCAACATCAACACCCGCTTCTTTCAACAATAAAGTCGTCATGGTAGAGACCGAAGTTTTACCGTGAGTTCCCGACACTGCAATGCACTTTCTATCAGTAGTAAGAAAACCTAGCAATTCGCTGCGTTTGACAATGTGATATCCCATTTCGGTAAAATACCGGTATGCGGCATGGGTAAGCGGCACAGCAGGTGTTCTGACAACCAGAGTATTGCTGGCTGTAAAATGAGATGGGATATGATTAATGTCTTCGGTATAACTTATTGCAACACCCTCGTTTGTAAGCTGATCGGTCAACGGGGTTTGTGTTAAGTCGTAACCAGCCACACACTTTCCTGCATGGTTGGCAAACCGAGCCAAAGCACTCATGCCTATTCCCCCGATCCCAAGAAAATATACGTTTTTTATATGTTGAAAATCTATCATTTTCCTTCAGCCAATTTTATTACAATTGAAGCAATGTCGTCAGCAGCATTGGGTTTTGCCAATAATGCAATGTTTTGCGACATGCTTTTTAGGTTATCACTATCATTCAATAAACCGAACGAAACACTAAACAACTTTTCGCGAGCTTCAGCATCGGTAACCATAACCGCAGCACTCTTCTCTACAAGTGCCATGGCATTTTTTGTCTGATGGTCTTCGGCAACATTGGGCGAAGGTACCAGCACAACTGGTTTTTCGACAAGACATAACTCTGAAATTGTTCCCGCCCCGGCCCTCGAAATAACCAAATCGGCAACGGCATAGGCATAATCCATGCGCGACAAAAACTCGAACACATGCAAATTGCCATGAGCTTTTCCTTCAAGACGTTTCAACATCTCGGGATAATAATATTTCCCAGTCTGCCAAATAACATCGACATTATTCCCGTCAATTTCACCCAGGGAATTCATTACGCTCTCGTTGAGAGTACGAGCACCAAGGCTTCCGCCAACCAAAAGGATTACTTTTTTTGATCCATCAATCCCAAAGAACTTCAACGCTTCATCACGGAGCGATGAGATCTTGATTAGGTTTTTCCTAACGGGGTTTCCGGTGTGGACGATTTTAGCTGCGGGGAAATAGTTTTCCATTTTTTCGTAAGCCACACAAATCTTGCTTACCCTCTTGGCCACCAAACGATTAGTGACCCCTGCAAAAGAGTTTTGCTCTTGAATAACAGCAGGGAGCTTTAACTGTGTAGCTACACGCAAAATCGGTCCGCTGGCATAACCGCCCACACCCACCACAACATCGGGATTGAATTGCTTAATCACCCGACGCGCATCACGCATACTTCGAGCCAGGCTGATAAAAAAAGTTATCATACTGATCCCCAGCCTGCGGGGAAACCCCATTACAGGTAAACCAACAATATTGTATCCGGCAGCCGGAACACGTTCCATCTCCATTCGGCCATTCGCACCCACGAAAAGAATCTCAGCATCGGGCCGTTGTTCTTTTATCGCGTTGGCTATAGAGATTGCAGGGAATATATGTCCCCCGGTGCCGCCGCCACTGACTATTATCTTTAATCTTTTTCCCATTTAGCCTGATTTTAAAAACTGCTAAACATCTGAATCAACAAAGGCTAAATCCTCATCGGGGACTTCGTCTTCCTGATCAACAAACGCACTTTCTTCTTCTTTTTCATCCAGAGTATTCTGGTAGCTTACACTAAGAATAACCCCGAGTGAAAAAGCAGTAAACAAGGTTGATGTCCCCCCCATACTGATCCAAGGAAGGGTTTGCCCGGTTACCGGCACCAAACCTGTCGATACGCCCATGTTTATTAATGCCTGAAGCACAAACATAAGGCTCAATCCGGCTACAATAAAGCCGGAAAAAGTTCGTCGGCATTGCTGTATAATAACACCTGCCCTAACTGCAAAAACAAAATAGGCAAAGACCACAATAAAGCTCATCCAACCATACTCTTCAACAAGAATGGCAAATATGAAGTCGTTGTAAGCAGCTGCCATGTGATTTCTGATTTGGCTTCCACCAGGACCTTTTCCAGCCTGCCCTCCGTTATAAATTGCCATCTTTGCATAATCGGCCTGGGTTATACCCACTTCGGATTCGGGATCACCTTTGATAAACCGATCGATACGGCCTTTAACCGTATTGATTCGACCAACATTCACCGATGAGGCCAACACGTAAAACAGAACAACCATGGCAATACCTCCGGCAATGGTAATGCCGAGGAACTTGAGTGGTACCCGCCCTATAAACATTAAGAACATAATGGTCAAGAACAACAATGCTGCGGTTGAGAAATTTGACAAGGAAATACCAAGGCAAACAACCCCACTTACAGCAAGAATTGATATGAATGTTTTAGCCGACGGAGGATTTTCTGCATCCTGATTATTGGCCAGCAGGCGTGAAACAAACAATACAAGCGATATTTTCACCAATTCGGCCGGCTGAAACGAGATAAAACCAATCCCCAGGGTTCGGCCGGTTCCTTCCCCAACCCGTAAAACAAGGGCTAAAAGCAACAATCCGAAAGAGAAAAGCAGGCTTAGTGACGAAAATATTGAGAGGTACTTTATTTTTACTTTCTTAATAACCAACAATATGACAAAAAACCCTCCCAGAAGCATTCCAAAATGACGGGCAAAAAAGTAGAATGTATTTCCCCCGGCTTTCCGATAGGCAAGCGAACCTGTGGAACTATAAACCACAAGCAGCGAGAAAAGAGATAATATGAGTAAAACAATCCATATTACCTTGTCGCCTTTTAATCTTCTGAGAAGTCTTTCCATATTATAAGTTTCTGACTACATCTTTAAATTGCCGCCCCCGATCTTCGTAATTGTTGAATAAATCGAAACTGGCACAGGCTGGCGACAATAAAACCACATCGCCCGATTCGGCAAGAAAATACGCCGATTTAACGGCATGTTCCATGCTCTGGGTTTCTACAATCTGTGGAACTATGTTGCTAAATGCCTCAACTATTTTTTCGTTGCTTTTTCCCAGACAAACAATGGCCTTCACTTTCTGTTTGACAACATCGAAAAGCTCACTGTAATCATTTCCTTTATCAACTCCACCTACAATCCAAACCACAGGGCGAGTCATCGATTCAAGTGCATACCAAACAGAATTAATGTTGGTAGCTTTCGAATCGTTAATGAATTCGATCCCATGAACGGTAAGGAAACGTTCGAGCCGATGCTCAACCCCCTTAAAGTCGGAAAGACACTCGCGAATGTACTCGCTCCTGATATCAGAAACCTTTCCAACAATAGCTGCGGCCATCGAATTACAGGTATTATGCTTGCCTTGCAAGGCTAAATCGTGAATTGACATTTCGAAGTTTTTTTCGTTAAACTGCACGTAAATTTTACCATCTGAGACCCGGGCTCCGTTTCCGGGCCCTGGGTCCCCGAGGGTAAATGGTAATTGAATTGATTGAATATTTCTTTTCTGTAATTCAGCGGAAATAATCGGGTCATCGCCAAAATAGATGAACACATCGTTAGCTCCCTGATTTTGTATAATCCTGAACTTTGAGTCGACATAGTTTTGCAACTCGTAATTGTAACGATCGAGATGATCGGGCGTAATATTCATTAGAACAGCCACATCAGCTTTAAAATCAAACATACCATCGAGTTGAAAGCTGCTGAGTTCGAGCACATAGTACTCAAAATCAGATTCAGCAACCATGCGCGCAAAACTAGCGCCTACGTTACCTGCCATACCAACCTTAAAACCAGCATGTTTTAGCAACTCATAAATGAGCATAGTTGTGGTTGTCTTGCCATTGCTTCCCGTAATACAAACTGTTTTAGCGGAAGTATATCTCCCGGCAAATTCAATTTCAGAAATCACTGGAATGGCCTTTTCATGTAATTTTTTGATTATAGGGGCTTTTTCCGGTATTCCCGGACTTTTAATAACCAGGTCGGCGTTAAGAATAAGCGCTTCGGTATGTTGCCCTTCCTCAAATGAAATTGATCTGGAAATCATTTCCTGCCGATATTCATCTTTAAGCATTCCCAAATCGGAGACAAACACGTCGAATCCTTTTGCTATTCCCAGAATAGCCGATCCGACTCCGCTTTCGCCTGCCCCCAATATGACCAATCGTTCGTTCACTTCTTTATCTTTTATATATTTCAGACAGAATTTCAGGTTTAGTAAAATGCATACAGAACCGTCCTTCTTCTGTTTATCTAACTTTCAGTGTTACAATACTAATCACAGCCAACATTATGGCTACGATCCAAAATCTTGCGACAATTTTCGCTTCGGGAATTCCCTTTTTCTGATAATGATGATGCAAAGGCGACATAAGGAAAATCCTTCGACCTTCGCCATATTTTCGTTTCGTATATTTAAACCAAGAGACCTGCATTACCACCGAAAGACTTTCGATGATAAAAATTCCGCAGATAAGAGGAATCATGATTTCCTTTCGGATAATTACAGAGAATACGGCAAGGATTCCACCCAAGGCAAGACTCCCTGTATCGCCCATAAATACTTGTGCCGGGAAAGCATTATACCAAAGAAAACCAACCGTTGCCCCAATGAAAGCAGCAACAAAAACAGCCAACTCACCAATATTGGGTATATACATAATATTTAAGTACTCGGCCAGCATAACGTGACCGCTTATGTAGGCCAGAATTCCCAGAGTAAGCCCGCTAATTGCAGTCGTTCCTGTTGCCAAGCCATCAAGCCCGTCGGTAAGGTTTGTCCCGTTTGACACCAAGGTAATTATGAAAATAATAATTAAGGCATAGAGTAACCAAGAGCCAACTTCTTCCCATTCGTCGGGAAGGAATTTCACCAGCCACCTATAATCAAGTTCCTGATTTTTAATAAATGGAAGCGTAGTAACTGTTGATTTTACATGCTGCGATTTATATACTACTTCTTGAGCTCCAGTCTCAGCGTCGACTTTTATTTCTGAAATGAAATTTCCATTGGTATCTTTTACTTTTTCGCGCACAACCACATCGTCGTTGAAATAAAGGGTACTTGCCACAAGAATACCTAACGAAACTTGTCCGAGCACTTTAAATTTACCTGCAAGCCCTTTTTTATCTTTTCTGAATACTTTAATATAATCATCAACAAAGCCAATGAAGCCGAGCCAAACAGTAGTAATAATCATCAACCATGTATATATGTTATCGAGCCTGGCAAAGAGAAGGGTTGGCACAAGGATTGAAGCAATTATGATAACTCCCCCCATCGTTGGCGTTCCTTTTTTTTGCATTTGCCCTTCGAGCCCAAGGTTCCTGATTTCTTCACCAATTTGCTTTTTCTGGAGCAAGCGAATAATTTTCTTACCAAACACCATGGTGATTATCAACGAAAGAATAACAGAGGCCGAAGCCCTGAAAGAAATGTATTGCATAACTCCAAGGCCGGGTATGTCCCAATGTTCTATTAGCTTATACAAGTGATACAGCATCGCAATTCATTTATTCGATTTCAAATATTCTTTTCACTTCTTCCCTGTCGTCGAAATGGTGTTTTACTCCCATTATTTCCTGATAAGGTTCATGGCCTTTCCCTGCAATAAGAATAATATCACCAGGAAGTGCCAGCATAATTGCCGTTTTTATAGCTTCTCGCCTGTCGGCAATTGTGAGTACTTTCTTTTTGCTGGACTCATTTACGCCAGCCTCCATATCTTTCAGTATCATCAAGGGATCTTCAGTTCGGGGATTATCGGACGTAAGTATTACTTTATCGCTGATGTTACAGGCAATAGCAGCCATCTCGGGTCGTTTCGTTTTATCGCGGTCGCCACCTGCCCCAACGACACAAATCAACGATTGCTTTTGAGTGCGGATCTCGTCAATTGTGCTAAGGACATTTTTCAATGCATCGGGCGTATGGGCGTAATCAACAATAGCATAGGTGCCATTTTGTGAGCGGATCACTTCAAATCGACCATCAACAGGAAAGAGTAGGCTCAATTGGTTGAGTACCTCTTCGCGCTCAAAATGAAGGGCCAAAGCAGCAGCGTAAACCGCCATGAGGTTGTAAGCATTGAATTTGCCCACAAAATGAGTCCAAACCTCAACCCCATCGATGACGAGCAAGGTGCCATCGAAATGGCTTTCAACAATTTTGCAATGATGGTCAGCCATCGAACGAAGTGAATAGCTTATTTTTGACGCTTTTGTATTTTGAAGCATCACGTTCCCATTTTTATCGTCGATGTTGGTTATGGCAAAGGCATCGGGTTTCAAGCCATCGAAAAATTGCTTTTTTGCCCTGATATAGGCATCAAAAGTCTTATGATAATCGAGGTGATCATGAGTGATATTCGAGAATATAGCCCCATCGAAATCCAAGCCAGCAATTCGTTTTTGATCAATGGCATGCGAACTAACTTCCATGAAACAATAAGTACACCCGGCTTCGACCATCTCGTTCATCATCGAGTTCAATTGGAGCTGGTCGGGAGTGGTATGGCTTGCTGGCAACGTGCGGTCGTCAACTTTATAAACAATGGTTGAGATCAATCCTGCCTTGAAGCCCATGTTTCTCACCATATTATATAAAAGAGTAGCTGTAGTTGTTTTACCATTTGTACCGGTAACCCCAACCAATTTCATTTTTGACGAAGGATAATCGTAGAAAGCCGAAGCGATAAGCCCAAGAGCTTGCGCCGAATCGTCGACCAAAATATAGGTCACTGAACCAACAAGCGTTGAAGGGAGTTCTTCACAAACAACAACCGTTGCGCCTTTTTCAATCACATCTGAAATAAAAAGATGTCCGTCGCTGTGAGTGCCCTTTATGGCAAAGAAGAGAAAGCCTTCGCCAACTTTCCGCGAATCGAAAGCCAGACCTTGTACTTTGGCTTCCAAGCTGCCTTCTACTTGCAGGACGTTTATTCCTTCTATAATATCTTTTACTCTCTTCATATTCACTGTTGCTACTTTTAACTTAGTTCAATTAACACCCGCTGGCCCCTTTTGCACTGTGCTCCAGGCTGAGGCGATTGCCTGAGGACCTTTCCTACTCCTGACATTTTAGGTGTCATTCCTGCCTTTTCTATCAAATAGATTGCATCGACAGCCCCCATGCCAAGAACATTTGGCATCTGACCTTCGACAATAGTGCGGCCTTTCATTTCCATCGACTTTTCGCCTTCGATGGTTCTTGCATAATCAGAACCACGCTCAGGAGATTTATACCGAATATCGAGTTCACGACAAACAGTACGTGTCTCTTTAACCAATCCGTTCATTACCTGAGGCAGACGAGTATCATCAGCATTACAAAGGGCTGGCGTGCGTACCGATAAATCAGCTCCGTAAACACAATCAGCAATATTTTTAAAAACAGGGGCAGCAACGGAAGAGCCATAAAATGCCCCTTTGGGCTCAGATATAACTACGACACATGAATACCTTGGATTGTCGGCAGGAAAATACCCGGCAAATGATGCCCTATACTTACCTTCGGCATATCCCTTATTCCGATCGGCAATTTTTGCAGTTCCGGTTTTACCGGCAATTTTATACCTAGGCGTAGAAATAGATTTTGCGGTTCCACGTTCAACAACCCCTTCGAGCATCGATTGCAATTTCCGCAAAGTAGAGTTCGAACAAATGGAATATTTCATTACTTGGGGGCTATAATGTTTTTCTACCTCGCCATTACTTGAGATTGCCTCAACGAACATAGGCTTCATCATTTTCCCTCCGTTCGCCACCGCATTGTAAAAGGTTAAAATCTGGAGTGGTGACAATTGAATCTCGTACCCATATGAAATCCACACAAGAGAATTACCCCACCAGTTTTTATCGCGTGGATGCTTTATATAAGGTGTTGCTTCACCGGCAAACCCGATATCCATTTTTTCGTTTAACCCTAAACTATAGATATTCTCAATGAATTCTTTTTCTTTTCCTTTATAGCCTTGGTAAATAATCTTTGCCACCCCCACATTCGATGACCGTTCGAAGATTTGTTTCACAGTCATTTTCCCAAAAGTTCCTTCACCATAGTCACTATCGTAAATTGTTTGATCGAAGAAGCGCCATTTTCCATCTCCAACATCGAATACATCGGAAGTATCAACCAGGCCATCTTCCATGGCTACCAGAAGGGAAACGAGCTTAAATGTCGATCCAGGTTCAGTACAGCCTTCATGGCCAATGGCATAATTATATATTTCCTGATACCCATTCTGGGTTTTTCCAAGGTTGGATATTGCCCGTATTTTTCCGGTTTCCACTTCCATAAGCACGGCCGTACCATACTCAGCCTGACTGGTGGTAAGCTGTTTCCGAAGACTACTTTCTACAACATCCTGCAGATAAAGGTCAATGGTTGAAATAACATCTTTCCCGTTGTCGGGTTCTTCAGTAACGATATTAACCCAACGGCCTGAAAGGTTTTGTTGAAGAGCAAGCCCTTCCTCACCGCGCAAATAGTCTTCATATTGTTTCTCGATTCCCGAGATTCCAACATTCCCCTGTGAACCCGATGATTCTTTACTCATAAGCCCAACTGTACGAAGTGCCATACGCCCATAAGGCATCACGCGAACATATTCAGGAACAGGCATAAAACCTCCTTTATTCCGTCCACGTTCAAAAATTGGAAATTTACGGGCCCGCTTTAATTCTTCGTAGCTTATACGACGGGGATGAACTAGATAATACCGTGCTTTTTTCTTATAGGCAGCTTCAAGCTCGCGACGAAATTGGTTGGCTGAGCGGTCACCATACAGATGAGCCAATTTAATACTTAACTCGCCAACCTCACTTGCAAATGTTTTACGAACAGCAGGCGCACCCAAGTCGAAACGCAATTGATAATGAGGCATTGAAGTGGCCAGAATTTTTCCGTCGTGCGAACAAATGTTTCCCCGGGTTCCGTATATAGCAGCCGTCCGCTCTTTCACATAGTTCAATTTCTTTCCCCATTTTTCGCTTCCAGTCACCTGAATGATGATAATTTTAGCAACAATGCCTAATGAAAAAAGCAGCAATAGGGAAAGAATTATCCCGTAGTGGGTCAATATGGTTTTCCTCAGGTTCATATATACTAGTCGCTCACTTCAATTTTCACAGGAGGTTGACCTGAAATTTTAAGGCCCAACCCTCTTTTTTCTACTTGCCGCTGAATGGTTGAATATTTGGTCAGCATCATTAGTTCCGATTCAATCATGGAAGACTCTGAGCGTAATTCGCGCACGCTGTCTTGCATTTCAGCCATTTTCCTGATTACTTTTTCCCCCCTGAAACGGGAAGAAATCATAAGTATCCCCATAAAAGCCAGAAAGATGGCTACAGGCATCCATTTGATAACCTGAGCGTTTAGTAACACATTTCCCATAAGGATTTGTTTGAAACTGATCGTATCTTTCTTTGTCTTTTTTTCCATCTACACTTTCTCCGCAATTCTTAGTTTTGCGCTACGGGCGCGTGGGTTTATCGCAATTTCTTCATCAGAAGGTATAATTGCCTTTCTGTTTATAAGTCTGAATTCCGACTGAACATTTCCATAAAAGTCTTTTTCAACATCGCCCGAGAAATCGCCTTTAGCCATAAAATTTTTCACCAACCGGTCTTCGAGCGAGTGATAGCTGATGACCACCAGGCGCCCACCGGGTTTTAACACGTCGGCCACATCGGTCAGGAAGGTCTTCAGCACTTCAAGTTCCTGATTTACTTCGATACGTAACGCCTGAAATACTTTCGCCAGGTATTTGCTTGCAGCTTTCTGAGGTACCAGAGGTTCAAGAACCTTGCATAATTGGCTTGTGGTGTTGATTTTTTCTTTTTGCCGTGCCTCAACGATTACCGCAGCTGTTCTACGCGAATTTGATATTTCGCCATACCGGCTGAATATCTCGACTAACCGGGCTTCGTCATATTCATTCACCACATTTCGGGCACTAAGGGTTGCCGTTTGGTTCATCCGCATGTCCAACATTCCATCGAAACGAAAGGAAAAGCCCCTTTCAGCAACGTCGAAATGGTGCGACGAAACGCCCAAATCGGCAAGCACGCCATCAACCTTCTCGTAGCCATAATATTTCAGAAAGTTTTTCAAAAAACTGAAGTTATGCTGTACAAAGATTAATTTGTCACTATTAATAATATTGTATGAAGCATCTACATCCTGATCGAAACCGATCAGTTTTCCAGCGCCAAGCGACTCAATGATTTTTGCAGAATGACCGCCTCCGCCGTATGTTACATCAACATAGATACCATCGGGCTTAATATCCAGTCCGTCTATCGATTGGTTTAATAATACCGGTATGTGATAATTTTTTTCCATTGGGGCGTCCTGCGTTTAATTTCCTCCAAGAAATTCTTCAAACAATCCCTTGAACTCGTCATCAGGAATCATTGCTTTCTGGAATTCTCCAACATCCCACAATCGTATCCTGTCACCTTGCCCGGTAAAAACAACATCTTTTATTATGCTTTTTTTCTGAAAGAATGCATTAGGAATATTAATGCGCCCGTTTTCGGCAACAGCAATTTTCACAAAATTCTGATAGAACTTATCGAGTAGCCTGCTCTGCCGTGGATCATTTGGATTGAGCCTCGACTTAATGAATTCCATTCGTTTATCCCACGACGACGACGGATACAGGTTGAGACACATTTCGTACGGATCGAGTTCAACGATCATCGTCCAGTTGAATGACTCACCCAGTTCCCTTTTGTAAGCGGAAGGCAAAACTACCCTCCCCTTATCATCAATCGTAGCATTATATTGATTGGAAAACTCGAGCATACACTTTTGTTAAAATAAAACCCAAAATTAAAATTTATTCCACTTTATTACAATATTTATCCACTTTATTCCACCCCATTCCAATTCACCAAACGATAAACTTTTCAACAAATTGTTGATAAGACCCCGCAAGTCGATAAAAAAAAGCAAGATATGAGACGTGATAAGAAAGGGAACTCTGAATTTGACTTCGAAAAAAAGAATCGCAATGGTTAAGAGATTGTTTCATTTTTTTACGATACCGTTTTGCTATTAAAAAAATTTGTATTTTTCGGCGCTTAAAAAAAAGGAATGGCAGTGGAAGTTGAATCTAATAGTTTCCAACCAATCGACATCAGGAAAGTAGTGCAAGGGAAAAATCCTAAGCTAGCGGGGAAAGTTCCTGGTTTTATCTATAATTGGCTTACAAGAATATTGCATCTAAAAGAGCTGAATGCATTCATGTTGCAATATGGACATCTTAAAGGTGTTGAATTTGTCAATGAAGGAATAAAGTTTCTGAACATCAATTATGAATTGATCGGCACCGAGAATATCCCCAAAGAGGGAAAATTTATTTTCGTTGGAAACCACCCGCTTGGCGGTCTCGACGGAATGATTGTGCTGAAGTATGTTACCGAAGCATTGGGAAAAACCCGTTCTATCTCTAACGATTTCCTTCTCGAAATTACCCCGTTAAAAGAGTGGTTTGTCCCTATCAATAAAGTAGGCTCACAATCACGCAATTACGCCAATTTAGTTGAAGATCTTTATAAATCCGATGATCAGATATTGATTTTTCCGGCCGGGCTATGTTCGCGCAAAATTAACGGAAAAATTGTAGACCTCACCTGGCAAAAGCATTTCATACAGAAAGCTGTCGAACACAAAATTGACATTATTCCTTTCTTCTTCGACGGCAGAAATTCCAACTTTTTCTACAATCTTGCCAAAATCCGCAAATTCTTCAGGATTAAAGTGAACATCGAAATGATGTATTTAGCAGACGAGATGTTCAAACATAAAAATAAAACATTCAGGATTTATTTTGGAAAGCCTATCCCATACTCAACATTCAACCAAACAAAAAGGCCTATCGAATGGGCCGAAGAGGTTAAGAAAATAACCTATCAATTGCCCAAACAAAAAGCAATGGGCAATAATCAGTTTATTTAATCATTGAAGTTGAAACTTTTACATTATGAAGGATATAATTCCAAAAATTCCGTCAGATTTAATCGAAGCGGAACTTACAAACGATAAATTTCTCAGAGATACTAATAAAGGAGGAAACAAAATCTATGTGTTAACGGCAAGCGATTCGCCAAATATCATGCAGGAAATTGGGCGCTTACGCGAAATAACCTTTCGTGCTGCGGGTGGCGGTACAGGCCTCGAAACCGACATAGACATTTACGACACCGGCGAAATGCCATACAAACAGCTCATTGTGTGGGACCCCGATGCAAAGGAAATTTTAGGTGGATACCGCTACATATTATGCGATAAATTGATTTACAACAGCAATGGCGACCCCAACTTAGCTACTGCTCACTTGTATCATTTCTCAGAAGAGTTCAAAACCAAATTTTTCCCTTATACCATCGAATTAGGCCGATCATTTGTTCAGCCCGATTACCAGTCGAGTAAAGCAGGAGCCAAGGCTCTTTATGCCCTCGATAATCTTTGGGATGGATTGGGCGCTTTAATTGTCGATCACCCCGAAATGAAATATTTTTTCGGAAAATTTACCATGTACACTCATTTCAACATTGAAGCAAGAAATTACATCTTATCTTATCTTAAGAAATACTTCAACGACGATGACAATTTGGTTGTGCCCAAAGAAAAATATCTCATCACAATCGACGACTCACTATACAACCCAATATTTACTGAAAACGACCTGAAAGAAGATTATAAAATCCTTTCGAAAAAAGTACGCGAATTGGGAGAAAACATTCCTCCTTTGGTAAATGCTTATATCAACTTATCGCCTACTATGCGCTCCTTTGGGACAACACTTAACGACGAATTTGGCGATGTAGAAGAGACCGGCATTATTGTTACCATCAGTGATATTTATGATGCGAAACGCGACCGTCATATTGAAACCTACGTTATGTCAAAAGAATCCAACTCGATGGTATCTATCGACTAATACATTATCAATCAATTCAATCATCATAAAAAGGCAACCTAATGGCTGCCTTTTTTATTTTTAGTAGAGCTCTTGAAAACACTGTCTAATTTTTTAATTCAGGCTCAACAATTCCACAAAACACTAACAAACAATATCTTACCAATAAAAGCAATCAGGAAATGCACTGTTTTTCGGTAAAAGTTTTTAGCGAAAGTTTTTTTTGATATATTTGCAGCCGCAAACACAAGGGTACCTTGGCCGAGCGGCTAGGCACCGGTCTGCAAAACCGATTACGGCGGTTCGATTCCGCCAGGTACCTCAAAATAACCTCTTCGAAAGAAGGGGTTTTTTTATAAAAAATAAAGGTAATACTCTTAAAGCATTTGCCCGATGGTTTTGAATAAGGAATTCGCATAAGAGAAGTCATTTTATACAAATTGCTTTTTGATGTAGAAATATATTCAGCAGCCTCACTGAAATTTAGCACTCTTTTTGTTTCATTAAGTTTAAGCTTTGAGGATGGAAAATCCAACTTTCGCTCTATTTCATCTAACCTCGAATTCAAGCTTCTTATTTCAACTAATAAATCATGGAGGACATCAATTAGTGTATAATCATTTAATTTTTCCATAACCATTTCAGTAATCTCATTTCAATCTTTCTTTTTCGAAGATTACATTTATAAAACAAACCATCTGAACTAAACGACGATGGCTAAAGTATATTTTATTGAAAAAACCATTGGCAAATTTACTGTGCCATCCATTGTCTCACTCGCCATTTACCTTTACTCAAAATAAGGGAAGCCGAAAACTTCACAGAGTAGGCAAACAAGTAAATTCAAATTATCATGGCAAATTTTTATTGTGAGTATTGCGGCCAAAAATTCTCAAGCGTTTCAAGTTTGAGTTCATCAAGTTGTCAGCGGCATCCGTTAGGTTCAGGAAAAGGGCGACACAAGTTGTACGAGGGAAGTGAAAAGTCGAAATACACCTGTAAGTATTGTGGTCAATCGTTTAATTCAATTACCTCAATGACATCCTCAACTTGTCAGCGCCACCCCAATGGTTCAGGCAAAGGACGACATGCACCGGCATTATAAAACAAAGATGGAAAGAACATTTACTGCGATCGATTTTGAAACGGCGCATGGCAAACGTTGGAGCATTTGCCAGGTTGGACTGGTAAGGGTAGAACACGGAATAATCACCAATGAGCTAAATATTTTAGTGCAACCTCCCAAAAACTATTTCTGGAACAATTTTATCGATATCCATGGAATAACCCCACAGTTAACCGCAAATGCCCCAACGTTTGATCAGGTTTGGCCTGTTATTGAACCATTTATTAAAGATCAGGCTGTTGTAGCGCACAATGGATTTTCCTTTGATTTTCCGGTTTTGGCTCAAACGCTTGGGTACTTTGGAATACATGTTCCTGATTTCGAAAAACATTGCACCTACCAGATTTATCGCAAAGGACTTGCTTTGTTATGTCAACTGAACGATATATCTTTAAACCATCACGATGCACTAAGCGATGCGAGGGCTTGTGCGGAGTTGTATCTATCATATTTAATGACAATTAAAAAATAAGAGATGCTGGAAATTGAAAAACTTTTAATTGAAGTAAATGCTATTCGTGAAAAATATGAATACATTATTCGTATTACCGGTGAGAAATTTAACGTATTTGAGATATTAGGATTACAAACAAGCGAAGTTCGTTTACATTCTTCATTTATAGCAGAACTTTTAGATACCAAAGGCTCTCATGGGCAAGGCGATAAATTTCTTTTACTTTTTATCGAACAATTAAAAAACCCAAATCAAAATAGTGATGAGTCAGAAAAGAATCAAATAATTATTACTGAATTTGATTATTCATCGTCACGATCTCATGTCGAATATTTTACATCAAAAATTTCTGAAAATGGAGAGAATGGAGGTCGAATTGATATATTGGTTGAAGATTCAAAAAAGAAACATATTATAATTGAGAATAAAATCTATGCTCTTGATCAACCAAGTCAATTAAAGAGATATAAAAATTTTGATAAAAATGCCATTTTACTTTATCTCAATTTAATTGGGGACAAACCTCAAAAAGATAGTTATATTGATTTAGAAATAAATAAAGATTTTCATATTATTTCATATAAAGAACATATATTACCCTGGTTGAGTAATTGCCTTAAAGAAGCAACTTCTCTTCCATCAATAAGGGAGACCATCCACCAATATATAAATCTTATAAAAAAATTAACCAATCAATCAACCTATCAAACCATGAAGGAAGACATAGTAACCCTTATCACCAAAAATTCTGGTAATTTACAGAATGCTAAAGAAGTGGCAAATAATTTTGATTACGCAAAAGCAAAAATACTTTGGAATTTTTGGAATGAATTAGAAAAGGCACTAATAGAATGCCAGATTGAGCTAGAAAAAATAACTGAGACAGTAAATGAAGAGAAGACACTAAATTGTTTCAAAAGTAATTTTAATGAAAGGTCAATTTTTTTTGGATTATATTCTAAAGAAGTTTATCGAGAAGGTGATATAGTAATTCGTTGGGGTTGTGAATTAGGACTAAATATTAATGTTGGATTTATTATTTGGGAAAAAGGCAAAAAAGGAATTGCAGTAAATTCCAATTTTACTAAATCTACTCAAATCACAAAATTGATTTATGATTGTGACGGAAAGTACAAATCACATAAACATTTTCTTGGCATTCAATATACTGAACCCCAACTAAATTTTGATGAGTTTAATTCCGAAGCTATTTTTAACTTGGCTGATAAAGATAAATTAAAACAAACTGTACAGAAAATTGCTGAAAAAGCAAAAAAGGATATTCAATTCTTTGAAGAAAACTTAAAGAGATATATCGCATCTGATATTGAAAATTAAAGATATATAACATACCCATTTATTAACTCAAAATGTTTCCTTTTGGGAAAAGGACAAATTGTTGTTTTGTGCATACGAAGGATCGCTTACATATTCCACTTAAACGCCTTGCCGATTCATTCTCAATTGATGAATTGATAGATCAACTTTTTTTCATTGAAAAAGTTGAGGATGGTTTACAGCAATCGGAAGAGGGAAGGATTGTTTCTAATGAAGATGTTTAACAAATGGTCAAGATAGTTTGGTCAGAACTGTCGATTACCGAAATGAAATTTGATTTTCACATGTTATAAGCTTTTTTTATTTTTCTTACTCATATAGTCATTTAATGGGTTCTCAAAAAGCCCCCAGCGTTTAACCCAGAATGCAAAACTGCCCCATGTTTCAGGAGTAGCTACAACACATAATTCTTCGCCGGTATGTTCAAAATATTTTACTTGAACATGTAATGAATACCAAAGGTTTTCGGGGACTTCATAATAATCTGTTTCATTATTTGTAATAGGCATTATTGCAGATCTTTCTTTCAACTTTCCTTCAGCATAAGCCAACAACCACTTTCCGCTTAATGGCACGGGTGAATTTTCACTAAATGCATATATAAAACCACTACAAGAGTCTATATACCTTTTAATTTTTTCTTTTACTTCATAGGAGAAGGGTATTTCTTCATCATTCAGATTTTCCAACCATAAAACATAAGTGGTGTATCCCTTTTCCCAAAACAAAGCAATAATTCCTGCAAGAATTTCTTTATTCTCAAAATTATACCAAATAATCAAATCGGTTTCCCTTCTGCACATTTGTGATCGTTGAATGAGAAGTACCTTTCTAAGGAATAGTTCAACATTCTCACTTACAGATATCTGCTTGTTAAACTCAAAATATTTATTCCTTAATATTTTAAATTTCATTTTTAAAAATTCTTGAGTAATTAATGGCATAGTCAATTTTTTCAAATTAAAAAAATCGATATGCCATACAACGTCGCAGAGGTTGAAAAAAAATCAATTAATAAATCTGTTTAGGTTTTGAACCTTTTAAAAAACTGATTTCTATTTTACGCTGAAATTCAATAATTTTTATAAAAAGAATTTTATACTGCGCCGTAAAATGGCGCAGTGAAACTTTACCTTTGAATAAAAAATCAAGAAAGTATGTTTGAGAAAATTACCAAAAGAATTCAATTGAACAGGATTGTTAAGGCAAAAAAAACAGCTATTGAAAACAACCAATTTGAAACGGCTGCACTCCTTCGTGATGACGAAAAGAGGCTATTGAAAAAGATGGGAATAAGCACAGAACAAAACAAAAAGAATAGTCATCAACTGGGTATTATTAAAAGGTGGGTTGAAACACTCAAACTTAAAATTCAAAGGGAAAAACTATTACGCAATCTTAAAGAAAATAAAAAACAGGAAATCTATTATGCAAAGAAATTGAATTGCATTATGGTGAATTTATTACATGATCAAAAGATAGCCCTTCATAAAAAGATTGAGAGAATTGAATGCAATATAGAAAAATATAAAAACCTGTAATTTAAAATAATATGTCGAAACGAGAATTCTTACAGCGATTTAACCTGATTATTGCCAAAGTTAGAAAGAGCCCGTCAACGTTTAAAGAAATTGCAGACCTGCTGGCTTATGAGTCTGACAAAGAAGGGTATAATTTTACCATTTCGAAACGTACGTTTATACGCGACCTTGAAGAAATTCGCTCATTGTATAACATCGATATTCAGTACAATTTTTCAAAACGGGCATATGAAATTGATTCCGAACAATCTGAGGTAAAAGATAGGATACTCGAAGCCTTTGATATTTTCAATACACTGAATATTGGTGAAAGCCTGGCCGGTTTCATTCACTTTGAAAAACGAAAACCACAGGGTACAGAGAATCTTTATGGGTTGCTCCATGCCATAAAAAACAAACTTCAAATCACCTTTAGCTATCTGAAATACTGGGAAGAAGAGATTGCCATTCGCCACACAGAACCACTGGCCTTAAAGGAATTTAGGAACCGTTGGTATCTGCTGGCAAAAGACTTGAAAGATAGCAAGGTAAAAAGTTTTGCCCTAGATAGGCTCAACAACCTGGAAATTAGCAAAAAGAAATTTACAAAACCCACTGATTTTGATGTGAATGAACTGTATAAGAATTGTTTTGGGATCATCGGTCCAGAAGAAGGCCAGTCAGTTCAGGACGTACTATTGTCGTTTACACCGTTTCAAGGAAAATATATCAAATCATTACCTCTGCACGAATCGCAGGAAATTCTGAAAGACAATGAGCAGGAGTTGTTGGTAAAACTAAAATTGTATGTCACTTTCGATTTCGTACAAGAGTTGCTTTCACTTGGGTCAAATCTTAAAGTGATTAGCCCGGATAGTTTGATTGAAGAGATGAAAAGTGCTTACAGCAGTTGTTTAACCCAATATTCGAAAAAAGATTAAATGAAACGAATACGATCTTTTCAATCATTAATTGGTTTTTTTATTCAAAATGAAAAGTATTCTTTTCCTGTTCGTTGTGAGGGATATCCTTATTCCGAATGGCTGAACATATACTTTCAAGCAGCATTGGCAGAATCGGCTGAATTATCCCGCATTTGGAAAGATCCATTGGTGCCACAAACAGAAAAAGACCAATTGGTTTCTGAAGCCACAGAATACTATTTTATAACCATTTTATTGATGCATTTTAATAGCATCATTTTTGAAAAGATTCATGCAACAACGTTACAGCGTGACGATATCCCGGAAATACTTAAGACCAACCGGTTTCTGGAACTCTTTTCCCGACCAAGGGAAGAAAGAGCAATGTTTTCCAATGTTGAAATTAGTAAAGAGTTGAGCACCCAATTTTCAAGTCATGAACCAAATGAAGATTTTGCCTTTTTTGAGGAATTTCGCATAAATCTTCCAAAAAGAAGCCGCTTTTTCAGAAAGAACAATTGGCTGATTCTTGACACTCCATTATTCAAATTGCAGTTTCATGCCTCCTACGATGGACATGCAATTGGTTTGCCAATTGATTTTGCCCGCTATTACCTGGGATTTAAAAAGAATACCGCCCGTAGAGTGAACGCAGTAATAAAAACAAGAATAAAGTTTAGGGCACTATTTTATCCCCGGAGTTGGCATTATTTCAATAATCTATTCAATGGAATAGAATTTACTGAGGAGTGTTTTTCAGAATTCCATTTTTTCAAAAAAATCAATTGGGATCAAATTTATACCCAGTCCCGGGTAATAGAAAACATATTGCAAACACACTTTCCAGATTGCAAATTCAAAGAGTCAGTTGGCCCAAAGCTATATTTACATAACACCATCTTATAAAACAAAAGCCACTGGATCCCGCTAACAGTTTTACTTTATCCATCTTAATACTTAATACTCAAAATCTAACGTCTATTCTTTTGTCTCATAAGGGCATTATGCAAAATAGCCGCTGCAACCCCACACACCCCATGCTGGTCGGTATTTGCAATACCGGCCTCTCTAGCTACGAATTTGCAATTCGAAAATAACTTCTGAGAAATATCTCTACTCTAAACTAAGGTAGAACCAGTTTCCTAAATTTTAAAACGCATGGCAACAGGTATTTCCTCGATTAACTGAAAGCAACAACTTCGTCATTATTTTGTTACCTTTAGTTAGAAAATAAATTGATGAGAAATCTAATTACTACAACCATGGAAAGCCCAATTCCCAGTCAAGAGCTGATGCACAATAACGAAAAAGTATTTTTTGCCTTTCGCACCATGGAAGAAAACCATACACGCACAGGTGGAAAACCTGACATTCCGCACCGGCACGATTTCTACACCATTCTTCTCGTAAAAAATGCCCAAGGACGACACATTATCGACTATGTTGAATATCCAATAACCCCCGGGACTGTCTTCCTTTTAAACCCCGGACAAATTCACCAGATCATCATCGAGTCAGAACCATCGGGCGATATAATCATGTTCAACGATGAATTTCTTCATTTCAATTTTATCCGTGCCGAATTCATTTCAAATCTTGGGCTTTTTTCCCTTGGCACCACTGTTCCTCCATTGCAGATTGAGGCTGAAGCCATGGAAAAAATTATGAATTACTCAAACGAGATTAAAACAGCTTTCACTGGTAGCAACCCATACCGCTTCGACATCATTTCGTCGTACCTGAAATTATTTCTTATAGAATGCAGCCAATTTGCTGTGCACTCAAAAGAAGAAAACCCTCAGGCAATAGAATCGGGACGAGCTATAGTAAAAGTATTTAAGGAACTTCTTGAACAAAATTTTGCCCAATGGCATCGCGTTAACACCTATGCCCGGCAGCTAAATATTACACCCGATTACCTGAACAACGTCATTAAATCGAGCATCGGGAAAAGTGCAAAAGAACTTATTACCCAGCGAATTGTTCTCGAAGCAAAACGCCTTGGGCTTCACTCTGACCTCTCGTCAAAAGAAATTGCTTTTAGTCTTGGATTCGATGACCCCTCCCATTTTAGCAAGCTATTTAAAAATGAAACCGGCCAATCGTTTACCGAATTCAAAAATATTCTCGAAAAAAGCCTTCTCAATAAATAAAAGACATTTATATCTGATTTTTACATTTTCTTCCCTGATTTATCCATTGATAGCATAGCTAACTCACAGTAATTTTGTTTTGTAATTTAAATGAAAGGATTTACAATGAAAACAAAATTATACGAAGCAAGCTCGAGAGGTTATGCAAATTACGGGTGGCTCGACACACACTATAGTTTCAGTTTTGCCGACTACTACAACCCCGACCGAATTCATTTTGGCAACCTCAGGGTGTTAAATGACGATATCGTACAGGCAGGTTCCGGTTTCGGAAAACATCCGCACGATAATATGGAAATTGTTACAGTTCCGATTTATGGAAAGCTTAGCCATAAAGATTCGATGGGACACGAACAAACTATTGGCCCTGATGAAGTGCAGGTTATGAGTGCCGGCACAGGAATTTTCCATTCTGAATACAACAATTCCAACGAAGATGTAAATATTCTTCAATTATGGATTTTTCCTAAAACTAAAAATACCAAACCAACATACGATCAAGCTGTTTTTAACCGCGAAGAAGCGCAAGGGAAATGGCAATTCCTTGTCAATGGTGAAAAATCTCCGCTAACGATCAACCAGCAAGCAAGAATAAGCAGGGTATTTATCGAAAAAGACGAGAAAATTGAGTATTCACTTATGCCCGGAGCTTATGGCAACTTCCTGTTTGTTATAGATGGAGCCATTGAGGTTGAAAACACTACAGCAAACAAACGCGACGCGATTGAAATAACACAAACCGAAAAATTCAGCGTTACAGCAAAAGAAAAAACCTATTTACTAAATATAGAATTATAAGAGAGTTAAAACAAATAATTGCAAACAATAAAAATAATAACAATATGAAAACAAATCTTTTAGTATTAGTATTTGCAGCACTTTTGACAGTATCAGCAAGTGCACAGGAATTGAAAGTTGATGCCCCAAAATCGGTATTAAAATGGAACGGGAAAAAAGTTGGTGGCGAACACTATGGTAAAATAACCTTAAAAGAAGGAAGCCTTAAGGTGAATAACGATAAAATTGAAAATGGCGTTTTTGTGATTGACATGAACACCATAACTAGCGACGACTTGCCGGCAGGCGATTTGAATGCCAGCTTAGTTGGACACCTAAAATCGGACGATTTCTTCGGAGTGGAAAAACACCCTGAAGCTACATTGGAAATCTTAAACAGCACAACATTTGTCAACGGGAAAGCTACTGTTACTGGTAACCTTACCATAAAAGGCATAACAAACAAAGTGGTTTTTGATGTAACCCGTGAGGGCTACTTTTTCTCGACCTTGGTTACAGTCGACCGAAGTTTGTACAATGTTCGCTATGGATCAGGCAAATTTTTTGCAAACCTTGGCGATAAAACGATCAACGACGAATTTACGCTAGACGTTAAACTTGTAATGAAGTAAAAGATTGAGAAAGCTCATAGCACTTATTCAATATTTTTGATATATAAGCACTTGAGGCCCTTAACCGGGCCTTTTTATTTACAATAAATTAGCGTTATAAGAAACTGAATCACTTAGCACAGCGAGTCATACTGACACTTACCTTCTTAATTTGTCCCCCCATGGGTGGGTTAATCTTCGAAACTTTAATGGTTGCCTTTTCGATGGTAGAAAATTCGAGAAACAAGCGATCGAGAATTCGGTTACAAATGTGCTCAAGCAGAAATGATTTAGTTTCCATCTCATCTTTAATTAACAGATATACCTTTTGATAATCAAGCGCATCGCTGAGATCATCGCTTATTGCGGCACGGGAACAGTCTGTTTCAAGCGAAATATTAACAAGAAATTTATTTCCAACAACCTGTTCCTGAGCAAAATGCCCATGATAAGCATAAAACTCCATCCCTTCGATTTCAATATTACCCATAGCAATTATCCTATATATTGCGTGCGAAATTACAGGTTTCAACGGCCAAGGCAAAACAATCTGATGAAAATGTAAAATTATTCCACACCTCTAATTCATTTTTATTTTTCGTGTAGGTGAGTTCATCAAATCGTTTAACTTTGCTCATCTTCAACCCTATTGCAACAACAAGCATCCGTTCAGGAAAAAGCAAGTTGTTTTTCAGGAGAAGAATTTCGTTGGCACCACATGAAAACAATTGATTTTCATGCAGTTAAATGTCAATGAAACAACTATAAGTTTAATGCGATTATACGAATAAAAAGATATGTCGGAAAATATGAACAATGCTCCCGAAAGCGGAGCAAAAACCACAAATTTCATCCACCAGATTGTAGAAAATGATCTGATGGAAGGGCGCAACAACAAACGAATCCACACCCGTTTCCCGCCCGAGCCAAACGGCTATTTGCATATTGGGCACGCCAAAGCAATATGTCTCGATTTCGGTACTGCCGAAAAATACGGGGGGAAATGTAACCTTCGTTTCGACGACACCAACCCTTCGAAAGAAGACCAAGAATATGTCGATTCGATTCAGGAAGATGTACGTTGGCTTGGCTTCGATTGGGAAGACCGGTTGTATTATGCTTCCGACAATTTTGATAAACTATACGAATTTGCAGTAGAACTCATTAAACGGGGAAAAGCCTACATTGACGACCAACCTGCCGATGTAATCAGCGAACAGCGCGGGACTCCAACTCGCCCAGGCATTGAAAGCCCATATCGCAACCGGTCCGTTGAAGAAAACCTGATGCTTTTCGAAAAAATGAAAGCCGGTGAATTTCCAAACGGGCACTGCGTTCTTCGAGCTAAGATTGATATGGCTTCGCCCAACATGCACATGCGCGACCCATTGATGTACCGAATAATACACGCGGAGCACCACCGAACTGGGAACAAATGGAGCATTTACCCGATGTACGATTTTGCTCACGGGGAATGCGATTATTTCGAAGGCATAACCCACTCGTTGTGTACACTCGAATTCGAAATACACAGGCCTCTTTATGACTGGTTTGTAAACGAATTGGCCACAAGCGAATATCGCCCGCGCCAAATTGAGTTTTCAAGACTAAACCTCACCTATACCATGATGAGCAAACGGAAATTGCTTCAACTGGTAGAAGAAAAATTAGTTTCCGGGTGGGACGATCCTCGGATGCCAACTATTTGCGGGTTGCGCCGCCGAGGTTACACGCCGGAATCAATCCGTAATTTTGTCGAAAAAGTGGGCATAACCAAAACAGAAGGGATTATCGATGTCGCCCTCCTCGAACATTCGGTGCGCGAAGATTTGAACAAAACAGCCCAGCGGGTCATGGGCGTTCTCAACCCAATTAAAGTGGTGATTACCAACTACCCCGAAGGCAAGGTTGAAATGATGGAAGCCATCAACAACCCTGAAGACGAAAGCATGGGGACTCGCCAAGTCCCGTTCACCCGTGAGTTATACATTGAAAGGGAAGACTTTATGGAAGAACCTCCAAAGAAATTTTTCAGGCTTTCACCCGGAGCTGAAGTACGCTTACGCTATGCATATTTCATTACTTGTAACGAAGTTATAAAAGACGAACAAGGTAATATCACCGAATTGCGATGTACATATGATCCTGCATCGTATGGCGGAAATTCACCCGACGGACGCAAAGTAAAAGCTACGCTTCATTGGGTCTCGGCTACCGAAAACGTTGAAGCCGAAATTAGGCTATACGATCGCTTGCTTATGGTGCAGGATCCATCGGAATATAAAGACGTGGATTTCCGAGATATGTTAAATCCAGAATCCCTTAAAGTATTGAAAAAATGCTATATAGAACCATTTGTATATAATGCTAAACCACTTAGTCACTTCCAATTTGAACGAATGGGATATTTTTGTGTCGACACCAGTTCTACGACCGAAAAAATGGTTTTTAACAGAACAGTATCATTAAAAGACACTTGGGCAAAACAACAAAACCAATAAAAACAACCTAAAAGAACGATGAAGTAATTAAACTGTTTCATCGTTCTTTTTTTACAATATCTGTAAAAGAATTTTCCAATAATTCTACCGATGTGCCAAACTTCTCATTTCACCGATAAAATTCACTTCTTTATCGAACTTAGCATCGGTCACTAAAAATAACCTTCTATTTTTGACACAAATTAAAACACGCAGTTATGAATAAAAGTCAATTCCACTTCGGACGCAGATTTTATTTTGGGTTTATTTTGTTGTTGATTGGGTTGTTGATGATTCTTGAGCGTTCGGGAATTATTTCATACGAGTTGTATGATTTTCTCATTTCATGGAAAATGTTTTTGGTTGCCATTGGCGCGTTTGTCTTTGTTAACGGAAACAGAGGTGCCGGTATCATAGTAATGGGAATCGGTGCTTTTGCCATGCTCCCCGATATTTTTGAAGACTACGAAACCATCAGGCGCCTGTTTTGGCCTGTGCTTTTGTTGCTAGCGGGACTTACATTTATGTTCGGTAATCGAAGTAAAAAATTGCATAGACCCCCGTTTAACCCACATGCTCAGAACATGGCACAAAACCCGGAAATCAATGAAGTTAGCAACGACTACTTCGACGATATGATCATTTTCGGCGGAAAAGAAATCAGCATGCTAACATCAAACTTGCTGGGCGGCCGTTCAACAGCCATTTTTGGCGGCATCGAAATTGATTTGCGCAAATGCCAGATTTCGCCCGAAGGATGCACCATTGACGCAACAACACTCTTTGGCGGAAACACACTAAAAGTACCCAACGACTGGACTATACTGAATAAAGTTGTGGTACTCTTTGGTGGTTACAATGATTTACGTATCAAAGATCCTTCGTTTCAGCCCAACCCGGCTAAAACCATAGTGCTTACAGGTGTTTGTATTTTTGGCGGAATTGAAGTCCGTAGCTTCAATAAAATCCACTAATAATCAAACAAATGAACCATCCACTTTTCAAGAAACCAGCATTCCTAATTTGGTACGGAGCTTTCTGGATGATCCTTTCGGCCATCCAGTTTTTTCTCGACCTACGGGTTTTCGAAGCAAATCTATCCATCGCGTTGGTCGATGTTTTGGTCTCTAACACTATTTTTGGAATGCTTGGTTTAGGAATTTGGTATGTGGTTGTGGGTGGAACTAACGAAAAACGCTCTCAGATTTATTTAGTTACTTATCACCTTATTGCGATGCTGATCATTGTATCGTTCTGGCTTTGGCTTACCAACCAAATCGACGTTGCACTTTTTAATCGCGAATCGATAAAAGCACACATGCACAAGGTGTTGCCAGGAAAAGCCGGAGTTGGTGCCCTGATTTATATTCTCATTTCGGTATTCTATTATTCGTTTTACTATTACGAAAGGCTCAAAGAGAAATCGCAGGAAGAAACACGACTGAAAGAGCTGATTACTCAAACCCAGCTAAGCGAACTAAAATCACAAATTAACCCGCATTTTCTTTTCAACAGTCTAAACTCTGTTTCGTACCTAACAATTTCGGAACCAGAAAAGGCGCAAGACATGGTGATTAAACTCTCAACCTTTCTCCGCTATTCATTAAAACACAAAGAGAATCAACTGGTTTCGCTTTCACAGGAGATGGAACACATAAAATTATATCTCGAAATAGAAAAGGTTCGTTTTGGCGACAAATTGGAGGCCGTTTTCGACATTACTGATTGCCAGGGGTGTCAAATTCCGAATATGATATTGCAGCCACTTTACGAAAACGCTATAAAATACGGGGTTTACGAAACCACCCACCAAGTGGTAATCCATACTAAAGCAAAAAAAGCCGACAATAAATTGATTTTTACGATTGCGAATAATTACGATCAGGACTCCGTAGCGAAAAAAGGCGAAGGAATTGGTCTGCTCAACATCAGAAAACGGCTTGGGCTTGTTTACGGAGACACAACCTTATTGCAAATATCAAATGAAAATCACATATTTACAGTTACCTTAACAATACCACAAAATAGTAAATTGTCATGAGTGAAGTAACAAAAGCGGTCATAATCGAAGATGAATTACTGGCCCGTAACCTGCTAAAAAATTACCTGAAAGATTACCCAAAAATCGAAATCATTGCCGAATGCGAAAATGGTTTCGACGGGCTAAAAGCAATTAACGAGCTAAAACCCGACCTTGTGTTCCTCGATGTTCAAATGCCAAAACTTACTGGTTTTGAAATGCTGGAACTGCTCGAATACAGACCTGAAATCATCTTCACCACTGCTTACAACCAATTTGCTATCAAAGCATTTGAACAACATGCTGTAGATTATCTTCTAAAACCTTTTTCGAAAGACAGGTTAATGGTTGCGGTAGAAAGAGCCATGGAAAAAATTAAAGGTAACAGAACTGGTGAGATACCCATTGACAAGCTGACCGAGATACCCGAAAGCGATACTATTGAGCGCGTTGTGGTGAAAGACAAAAATAAAATTCATATCATCCCTACAGAACAAATAAGATACATCGAGTCACTCGACGATTATGTGATGATTTACACGCGCGACAAGCGTTTTGTAAAACAAAAAACCATGAAATTTTTCGAGGATCACCTGAATCCGAAAGAATTCATCCGCATCCATCGCTCATATATTGTTAAAGTTGAAGAGATCGCCGAGATTCAGCAATATGAAAAA
Organism: Bacteroidales bacterium; assembly: GCA_012719495.1. Classification (GTDB taxonomy): domain Bacteria; phylum Bacteroidota; class Bacteroidia; order Bacteroidales; family Prolixibacteraceae; genus CAYMTR01. The sequence continues at coordinate 13,500 of JAAYAG010000113.1, read as the reverse complement.
GAATCTCACATCGTGATCTTGAAAAACGACCATACGAAATTGAAAGTAAGCAAAACAGGGTACAAAAACATAAAAGAAGCACTAAATTTCTAATATTCAGAACCCGATTTTCGCAACGCCTAGTACTTTACTTGATTTTGGGATATTACAAGGTGGATCAATTTGAATTGCAGGGAATCCAGAACTCAAACACAGAGCCTTTCCCTTGCTCAGAATAAACATGAATATCGCCGCCCATCATGTTGGCAATCGACTTACTGATACTGAGCCCCAACCCTGCTCCCGGAACAAAAGTATCCACTTTGTAAAACCGTTCAAAAATCCTCGATTCGTCATCGCCAGAAATACCAATACCTGTGTCGGCAACCTTGCAAACAATTTTTCCTCCTTCAGCCAAACAACTTAGTTCAACACGACCTTCCGATGTAAATTTTAGTGCATTATCAGCCAAGTTAAGCACAACTTGGCCAAAACGGTCTTTATCGGTAACCAATTCACGGTTTTCTGCTTTACAAGTCCACTCAACCGACTCTGGTTTTTTCCAAAGGACCTTCTTTTCCACTTCGCGAATGACATCGGCTACCTTGAATTTTGTTTGGTTTAACGCCAATGAATTTGTCTCAATCTTTGAAAAATCTACAATATCATTCACCATCTTCAACATCATCGCGCTGTTGTTTTTTATAACCTGAGTGTACTCCTCTTTTTCCACCTGAGTTTCAGCCTGAGAAAGCATATCAGAAAAACCGATAATTATATTTAACGGGGTACGTATTTCGTGGCTGATATTGGCTAGAAAAGCTGATTTCAAGCGATCCGATTCGAGAGCTTTATCGCGGGCAAGGGTGAGTTGTTCATTCATGCGCATCATGTCCTCCTGCTGATGGTTAATATGAGTGAGCGTGTTCGACAATAAACTAAACAGATTACTCCAAAACATGGTAATCACTGAGGCAATAAGGGTAACCGTAATTATCATGTTCAGCCACATAGAAACAGATTCCATGTAATCGGGTTTTTGCGGCGAAAAGTAAAGGATACCCCTGTTGAAAAACACCGCAATTACAACCAAAACAAATAAAGAGGACAAGGTGACAGCCCACCCTGTACGCCGTTTAAAATAGATAAAAGCTACTGCCGATGCCGGAATAAAATACGTGTACCCGAAACCATACAAGCCAAACGACAACAAGCCGCTAAGGGCAAGTATCAGCATAACCGACAAGAAAATAGCTCCTTTTAGGTTCGACGAAAGCTTATTTCGGAAAATATAGAGCGAAGCAATAACCAACGCCAGAAATAGTTGAACACCATAGGTAAACAAAAAACCAGTTTGGGGAATTCGCAACAACGAAAAGGTAATGCCCAATACCATTACAAACATAATAACAATGAGTACCCGGTTAAGAACAGAGTCTTTTATTTCATTGAGTTTTGATTTTAGTGAATTAGGTTCCATGTTACCGATTGTTTTTATTTCCCAGAAAGGTATGGCATTTTTCAAAAAAATCAATCGAATAATCCTAATTTTGAACCATGGAAATACTATTTGTTATTATACTGATACTAATCCTCACCGCCGGAGTTGTCTTTATTATTCTTCATAAAAAAAAGAAAGAGATTGAAGAACCAGACATTACACCCGGAACCATGCCCGAAGCCGACTGTTGTGGTGCGCATGAAGTGTGCGAGCGCGATTTGGTCAAAGTTAATCCCGACATCATCGAGTACTTTGACGATGAAGATCTCGATAAGTTCAGTAACATTAACGAAAATGAATATTCAGACGAGCAAATCGACGAATTTCGCGAAATCCTTTACACCTTAAAAAAGAGTGAAATACAAAATTGGATACTCAGCTTGTCGCGGCGCAATATCGCCCTCCCCACCATCTTGCACGACGAAGCCCGAATGCTGATTCTTGAATAAGTAAAGGTTGAGAAACCCAGTATAGTTTATCGTATCCTGTCGATCGAACGGATCAACAATTCGTCTTTTAGGATTGCCCGAATCGCCAAATAATTCAACACAGCAGCTGCAAAAGGAAAAACCAACGGAAGCTTCAGTGAATAAACTCCTTCGCCCAACGCCGAAAGTGAGAATTTTACAAACAACCAGCCTAACAACACAAAGCCTAACATAAGGATCAGGTTAAATGTGGCTAATCTCATTTGCAACACACGCTTTTTAAAGCTGAAAATAATAAATACCTGAAGAAATACTACAAACAACAAATAAGCAAACAAAGCCCATGCAGAGTAAGTCGTGTTGCCAGTCAGAGAATCAACAAGTCCCTTGATGCCAAAAGCATACAATTTTTCACCAACAGCAACTTCGGCTAGAGGGATAAAAAATAAGATACCCATAAGCAGTAGGGCAATCGACAAGAATATGGTTTGAATACGTTGTATCATGATTAATTTTTTCGGACAAAAATAATAGATTCTGCCGAGTCTTCAAGCAGTTTTTACTCTTCGTTACAAGAATTGCGATTATGAAATTAGGTTAGAAGATTATTTACAAAAGAAAAGATTTGCTTATTCTTCATTATATGGCAGCAGGGCATCGTAGCCCCCGAATACATGATCAAAATACATAACCCCGCTCAAATGATCGATTTCGTGTTGGAAGATTACCGCAACAAAACCATTTATTTCTTCGCGTTGCTTTTTTCCCATTGAGTCGAGATAAGACACCTCAATATTTTGAGACCGGCTTACACTTCCTCTATATCGGGGAACACTAAGACAACCTTCGAAACCAGCATTTACACTATCTCCATACATTTTAATCTCAGGGTTGAAATAGGGCTCTATTGGCTCTCCTTCTTTATCAAAACGCTGAACAAGGATAAGTTTAACACCAACTCCAACTTGAGGAGCAGCAATACCAACCCCCTCGTTATCAACATCGGTCACCGTTGCCAACATCCGTTTTCGTAATAAGGTAATCAATTTCGAATTGATGCTTTCTTTTTCAATTTTGCGTGTAGGTTGCCGCAAAAAAAGCGAATCAGAAGAATCATCAATAGTAAAAAGACGCATCTTCTCAGTAGCTTTACCGCTTTTTACCAATCGGGCTTCATCACGTTTCAAGCCATCTTCGGAGCAACCGAAAACGAAAAGCACCGTATACAAAAACAGCCAAACTTTTATCCTTTTTCCTCTTTTCACAAGTTTCAATTTATAAAGACAACTCTTACGTCAACCGTAGTCATTTAAATAATCTATAATTCGAATACAAACCAGTTTTGCAAATTTCAAACATGTATTAATTGACCATCGATAGCAATCTACAACACAAACTCAACGGCCAATAATCCAAATTTAAGAAAAATTCCGATATGAAAATCCTTGATGAATCATCACTTATGTAATAATTTCAATAGAAACACTATTCCCTCGTATTTTGTTGAACAATGAGGTGTTATCAACTACATCATGAAAAATTTAATCAGAACACTATTAATATCCAAGTTGAGAACAACCGACAAACCAGCAACATACAACACTGGATTACAGTATTATAGATGCAATGAAAATCATTAAAACAAAATATAACCCAATGAATTAACTCCTGTTTTCTGTAATATAATTGGTTTTTTTCTTAGATTTGGTACTAACCAATACAAAAATGACATGATTGCATCATCTGAATTAATAATAAACCCCGACGGATCGATTTTTCACTTGCACCTAAAACCAGGTGAAATTGCCGACACCATTCTTTTGGTAGGTGACCCAGGACGAGCTGATATGATTGCCCGCTTTTTCGACTCCATCGAAGTAAAAAAAGAAAACCGTGAATTCGTAAGCCGTACAGGCACTTACCACGGAAAAAGAATCACTGTTTTGGCTACGGGCATTGGCACCGACAATATCGACATTGTGGTAACCGAATTGGATGCTTTGGTGAATGTCGATTTTACAACCCGTGAAATTAAGCCCGAGAAAAAATCGTTAAACCTGATACGCATTGGCACGTCGGGTAGCCTGCAACCCGATATTCCGATTGGTACTTTTGTCATCTCAAAAAAATCAATAGGTTTCGACGGCTTGTTAAATTTTTATGCCCACCGCGACAATGTTTCCGACTTGGATTTTGAAACGTACTTCATGAATGCAACCCATTGGAACCAATCGCTTGCTAGCCCATATGTAGTCGATTGTTCTGAAGAATTACACCAATTGATTGCCGGCAACGACACTGTTGATGGTATTAATATTTCAGCCCCGGGGTTCTATGGTCCACAAGGCCGTGTGGTGCGCTTACCACTCGCCGACCCAATGTTGAACGAAAAAATTGAAAAATTTTCATACAACGGACAGCGAATTACCAATTATGAAATGGAAAGTTCTGCTATTTATGGCCTATCGCGACTTCTTGGACACAAGGCACTTACCATTTGTACCATTATTGCCAACCGGGTAAACCTTAAAGCAAACGAAACCTATAAAGATGCCATGGAAGTGCTTATAAAATTGGTACTAAACAGAATAAGTGCCTAACGTTCACAGTTTCTATTCTTTTGCCGGAAAGTACTGTTTTGATCTTAAAGCGTACAGATCAACATGTTTTTAAGTTGACTTTTCAATAAAACAAAAATCTCCTCCGCGGAGAGCGGAGGAGAGAAAATTGTTTCCAATTTTAAAATAGAGGAAAACAAAAAAATATAGAGGAAAACAAAAAACAAATTAAAAGTCCCGCCAAGCAAAGGCAAAAACACTGCATTAACGTTCCTAAAAATAACGTGGCGATAAGATACGCTCTCCACGTCTTGTGAAAACGTAATTTATCAACACTTCGTGTGTGCCCCGGTTAAGCGGGCGCAAATCTGAATTGGTTAAATCATACGAGTAACCTATCTGCAATTGATTTGTCACCTGAAAGCGGCCATGCAAAGCCACAGCATCACCAATACGGTAAAGCGCTCCAAGCCAAACACGGTCATATGCGATCAATGTAGCTGACAATTCGGTCGAAGGCACCGACCCTGAAACAGCCCTGAATAACACAGTTGGTTTTAGCTTCAAAATTGGTTCAATCAATGTAAAAATTCCGCCGGCGGTGAGAATGTACACGCGGTCTTCCCGACTCACAATCTCGTAACGGTTCTTATCTTTATACAGCCCATTCTTAAAGAGCAATGGCACCGAAAAACCAGCATAAAACTTGTCGGTATAATAATAAGCACCCACGCCAAAGTTGGGCATAAAAGCATTTGAATAATCATTCATTAAAACCACATCGTCCCAATCAATTACGGTAAGATCTAACAAATTAAGGTTCAAACTTGTAAAACCCGCTTTCAACCCTAACGAAAGGTTCTGTTTATTGGGAAGTAACAAATGATAAGCATAATCGACATAAAACCCATTTTGCTGCATAGGGCCAATCTGGTCGTTCATGAATGAAAAGCCCACCCCAATTGTATTGTTTAAAAAGGGCGAATTAGCAGAGATAGAAGTAGTGGTAGGCTGCCATTGCATTCCGACCCATTGCTTCCTGAACACCCCATTAAGGCTCATATTCCCCCGAGTACCGGCATAGGCAGGGTTAATCAGCGTAGGGTCGTTCATGTATAAGGTGAACATGGGATCCTGCTGACCGAAACTGCTTACCGAAAGCACGGCAAACAAACAAAACAATACTATTTTAATCCGTTTACGCATCGTTATTTTTTATCGCATCAGGAAAAATGCCCCTGAGCGTTCCTGATCATCACTAAATCTAAATATAAAATAATACACCCCTGCCGGGAGTTCTTTGTTACCAAGTACAAATTTCACATTGGCCACCCCGTTCCAATCGCTGGTATAGCCTTTCTTTTCATATACTTTATTCCCCCAACGGTTGAATACCTCGAATTTGTTTTCAGGATATTTCTCAACTCCAACAATGGTATAGGTATCGTTGTCGCCATCGTTGTTTGGCGTGAATAGTTCTGGAAAAACTAACCGGTCGTCGACATCGATATTAACAACAGCGGTATCGCAATTTGCATAATAATCACAAACTTCGTACACAAACTGATCGGGACCAATATATTCATCACCAGGGGTATAAATTACTACTCCCTGACTTTGATCGATGGTGAGGTTTCCGTGCGTCGGATACGTCACAATAAATAACGTACTTGGTGCCATTTGAGAAGAGTCGTTAGCCAACACATCAATTGTAGCAACTTCCTCTATTCCAACGGGTACAAAATCAGCAATAGCTCTCGAATTCCATATTTCGAGGTAATCGGGAACACCATTGTCATCCAAATCGCCCGGTTCGTCGCGCGTAAGGACTTCATCTCCGTCATCATCGTCATCAATATGATTAACGATGGTATCAAAATCGGTATCATCGTTCAAATAATCGCCATCGTTATCAGGGTCTTCGTACATGGTGAGAATGGTGTCGTCATCATCGTCAGTGTCGAGATAATTAGGTGTTCCATCCCCATCGGTATCGTCGTCGGATGGATCTCCGTTATCGTTCCAATCTTCAAGTTTTGTCAGTACATTATCGTTGTCATCATCGTCGTCGCGATAATTTGGAATACCATCGTCGTCGCTATCGTCGTCGCAAGGATTACCATTACTATTCAGGTCTTCAGCTTCATCGGCAAGTCCATCATTATCTGTATCAAAATAAGGATTGATGCGAACATCAATAAATACGGAACCCTCGCCAGTGTTGAGTATTTCATCATAAACCCGATATCTGAGTGTATCGCGGGAGAAGTAACAAGAATCGGGAGTGTATACAATAGAGCCAGTGACCTCATTAACGGTTACTGTTCCATGATTTGGCCCACTCACAATTTCCACCGAAGTTTTATCAAGCCGTCCTTCTACATCCCCATCATTTAAAAGAATGTCGATCATATTATCCATTTCGCCATATACCACCGCATAATCGTCGTGGACTTCAGGCGGGAAGTTTTCATATACATTGATGGTCACCAACGCAGTATCGCACGATTCAATAGGCCCATTATCGCAAATACGGTATATAAACGAATCGCTTCCGTTGAACCCATTTGTCGGTCGATAAGTCACCACGCCTTGTTGGCCAACAACCAGCGTCCCGTTTTTGGGCTGAACAGTAATTGCAAAACGTTCAACAACGATTTGACCATCAGGGTCGAAATCGTTGTCGAATAACGAGATATCAACCGGAATATTTTGTGCAGTAATGACTTGATCTCTTGTTGCCACAATTGGCATATTACTATCAATCACATCAATGCGCACAATTGCTGTATCGCAAGTTCGGGGTATAGCTTGGTCGCAAATACGGTAGATAAACGAATCGGCCCCGGCAAAATCATCTTTTGGACGATAGGTAATTGTCCCGTCAGCCTCAACATCGAGTGTGCCATTTTGAGGCAGGGTGTGAATGACTACTGAAAGGATATCTATAGCCCCTTCCGGATCATAATCATTGTTCCAAATAGGAATATTCACAGGCTTTTCAGCAGTAGTTGAAGCATAATCGTGATTAGCAACGATCGGGAAGTTTTCAACAACTTCTATATAAACCCAGGCCTGATCGCATTCCGGCTCGGCTTTGCTATTGCAAATTTCGTAGCTGAACGAATCGAGTCCAACAAAATCGGTTGTGGGTAAATAGGTAATGGTTCCGTCGGCATGAACGGTTGCCGTACCATTGTCGGGACCTGACAATACGCGCAATGAATTCAGGTCGAACGTTCCATTTGGCTCATAATCGTTTTCAACAATATCAAGTATTTTGTCGGCATTGGAATACATGCGGTAATAATCGTCGTAAGCAATAACCTTGTCGGTCCAGATTACCTTAACCCGAACAATAGCGGTATCGCATGCAGTATACGGTGATTTTACATCGTCGCAAATGGTATAGGCAAATTGATCATTACCCGAGTATTTAATGTTAGGCTGATAAACCAATGTTCCGTTCTTAACGGTTACTTTTCCATGATAAGGCCCCTGCATGCTGCCTTGGGTGAACAGAGCCAGCGATTTCGGGTCAATTTCGCCGTCATCGGGGTCAAAGTCGTTGTCGAGTACCCGTATCGTCTGAACGGGCTCGATTATGGTGGCGGTGTCGTGAATGGCAAATACCACATTGTTGTGGCAATAAGGGAATACTACGGTATCGGTGGACAAAGCCCAAAGCGGGGTGTTTTCATACCGTGCAGTAAGGATTAATGTTTGAAGCTTTTCTTCAGGTGGAACTGCCATTCCATACTCATCGAGCGTAGCACCCGGCCAATCGATAGAACCGGAAAGAGCCACCGATGACAAAATCTGTACAACCTGATTTTCTGCGTCATAAATTCGCAAATCAATCCGAGTTTCGTTTACGCCTGTGTACTGGGCATTCCATTGTAACCGGGCCATTTCTCCGTTACAACCGGCAATAACTTCAAATTCAATGCGTGGATTGATAAGGATTACCACCAGCGCAGTATCACTAAAATAACCATCGGAGAGGCGGTATATCAAACTGTCATACCCGGTATAGCTTGCTCCAGTGGTATATTGCAGGGATCCATCGCTAAGCAACTGAGCCGTTCCCCGGGTAGGGTTATCAATTATTTCGACAGTAATAGCGGCCGATGTAGCACCTAAAGCCGGTAATGCATTAATTGCCTGTATGGTTCCGTTGTACGAGTCGTTGTCTAAAATATCAAGAGTATACGTACCATTAATTGCTACCGTATAATCGTCATGAACAGCAATCAACTCGTCCATTACATTGATACGGATAACCCCAATGTCGCACAACGACGGAGTGGCATTGTCGCATACCCGGTATACAATGCTATCGACACCTACAAAACCTACAGGAGGCATGTAGCTTACGGTTTTTCCATCACTGGTTGAGGAAACGCCACCTACTACTGAACCTGTTATTATGGAAAGGGTTAGCGGATCGCCATCTACATCCACATCATTCTCAAGCGGATATATTATTCTGGGCTGGTCGGGGTTCATTACCATGGCCAACTCGTCGTCTACAGCTACCGGGGCATCGTTCACCGGGGTAACCACCACAAAAACGGTATCGGTGGAGCAAAGCGACGGCACGCCATTGTCGCATACTTCGTATAGAAAATAATCGTTCCCATTGAAATTGGCTGGTGGTGAATATGCTACTCTGGTGCCAAGAACTGATGTTTGGCCTCCCGAAACCGGAACAGATGCCGAGCCTATTGATAATGTGTGTCCATCAGGATCGGAGTCATTGGCCAGTACATTGACCAAAAAATTAACTGCATCTTCCGGCACGGTAATATAATCGGTCACGGCAATCGGGGCCTGGTTACCCGATATCTCAAATTCAAATGCCATGCGATTGGTACAACCTGCGGTATCAACTACATTTACAGCAAGATAATAAATGCCTTGCATTTTCCATGTAACCGAAATCTCATTATCGCGCCCGGGCCCAACCAATGTCAAAGTAACCTGTTCGGGCAAGGCGGGATTTACAAGACCTGCATCGGTAAACACTTCCCACTGATAACTAACAATATCGGGCTGTCGTTCAATATGGTACTCATTAGTGGTAGCAACTAACGCCGAAAACGTAGATTGAGCCATGGCGCTTCCACCGGTAAGCAATAACAATACAAACACAAGACTTGCCAAAACGGCACGCCACACAGATACCCGCCGCCCCAAACAGGTGGCAGTATAACTATGAAGTAGATATGTGCTTGCTCTTTTCAATTCGTTTTCAATTAGTTTCCTCCAAAATTGGCTATAACAGGCATTGGCCTGATGGTATGTTCGGCATCGTTATCGACCGAAAGTTCGTCGGGATTGTTGGCTGCGTCGCGGGTTTGACCGTTAATGATTACCAGATCGAAATTCACCAACAAGGTAACACCCTGCTGATTACGAATACGCACATAAACCAGCGCGTAATCCAAAGCGCTATCCATCTGTACAACACCCCCGCTCAGATCGGCAGGCTGTGAAGCCACGGCAAGGGTATTTCCCCCTTGATCGGTAAAACGGATCTCTTCAATCTGCATGGGTTTCGATGTCCCTTCTGAAACCGCAAACTCAAATTGCCAGCCAAACAGCGAATACTGCCGTTCGATCCTGAAAACCACCATGCTGCTCCCGATATCGGTATGGCCTGAGCCATTCCACAGCGGGTTTACTACAGGTTCGGGACAAGTAGGGTTGGTTACATCGTCGGAAGGAGAGCCAATAATCACAGTTCCAGGTGATGCCGAGCCGGTAACATTCCACACACGGGCATTGAATGCCGCATCGATCACCACGGGAAGTGCCATGCGGTTGGTACAACCCGAAGCTTTGTCGTCGACTTCGAGAACGATGTAGAATTGCTGACCGTCGGTAAGGTTTGCGCCCCAACTAATTTGCACAGCATATAAGGCAACAGCCTCGAGCCGGTCATTAGCAGGATTATACCCTGGACTGATGAAGGTATAGTCGGTTCCGTGAGCCGCTTTGTTGTTTCCCGATGCCTCGATGGATACCCACCAGCGCACGGGGTTATCGTTTTCACTGTCGGAAACATTGGCAGTATAGAAGTGCAAAGCCCCGGGCCACGGTCGATCGTAGCTCGACTGGGCATTCACTCCTGTAGCAAATGCTGCAACCAGTAAAAAGAATAGCAGCTTCCTCATGAAATCCCCTCAACCTTCTGAAATGCAGAGAATTAATAATGCATTATTTAAAACAAACTCCCTATTCGGGAGATAAGTATTCCTTGCCGTTGCAAGGTGGCTTTTGGTTGGCTCTAACAGTCCCCGCCGCAAATGCGACGGGGCTGATAGATTACCAAATTTTTAAAGTATGTACTTTATCTTCAATAATATAAATTAAGGGCGCAGAACCCACGTTACGTGAGCAGGATCCCTGTCGGGATTATACGCCCCCCATACCTCCAATTAACGGGATTACCTCTATGGTGTGGGTTACCTTATCGTTGGCAGGGTTGCCGTCAGGCAAGTTGGTCTGCTCTTCACGCTGCCCGGTAAGCTGCAACATCACGTCGCGGGTATAACCGGGTGCGTTTTCGATGGTAACCGTAACAAGCACTTCGTTATCCGAACCGTACACCATGTACCGGTTGTCGAAATCGGGGGTAATAACCCCGGTGTTGTTTCCCGTTACAGAGATAATGAATTTTCCAAGGCTCAAATCGGGGTTTACCGTTAGCGAAGGCACAAAAGACCAATCGCGTGAACCGTTTTCGCGGCGCACCAGAAACTGGAGCGTGGTAAATCCGGCATCGTATTCCGAGGCCAGGGCATTGAACCCGTCGGTATCGCTTGTCGACGGACAACTGCGGGTATTGGTAACCGGCACGTTCTCCGAAAGCAGGTCGAAACCGTTCACCTGCGGGGTAATCTCTAACCTGATACGGTTAGAGCACCCGCCGGGAATGGTAACTTCGAGGTATAACTGGTAAATGTGCAACGAAGCGCCATTGTTCCAGCGTATGTCAACCGAGGCAACGCTTTGCCCTGCGGCCAGCGACCCGGTTGGAGAAGTTAAAAAGTCAAACTCAGCCGTAGTCGCATCATCGTAAATAAAATACCCTTCAACATCGGAGGCGATAAAGAATTCATAATCTACTCCGCTGCTGATGCCGTTACACGAGTAGGTATGCATAGCCCCCTCGTACGGCCTTGTTGAAGTACTTTGTGCCATGCCTGCCAGCCCAAAAGCCAGAAATGCCAGCACACTCACGATGATATGTCTTGGATGGGTCATGTATTATCAATTAAAAAGAGAACGTACCAATTGCTGGCATGAATGTAATTGTAGACACATTTGTACCAGCTACCGGATCAGTAATTGTATTGCCTGTTGTATAATCTACACTTGAAACTGTTAAAACTGGATTTGAAATTACTGCGGCAAAATCTTCTTGAGCTTGATTTGGAGTAGTTGTAAAACGAACTACAACTGTTGTTGCTCCACTTGCTCCTGATATGTCATATCCAGTTGTACCAGCAGCAAAAGTTGGGGTTCCGATGGCAGATGCAACAGAATAAACTGTTAAAGGAGTTGCACCAAAAGCCCAATCACCTAACTCAATATGAAAATCATAAGTATAAGTTGTTACACCGGTGGAAGGTGTTGGAGTTATTACAAAAGTTAGTTGATTAGGTGATGGTTGTGTTCCAATAATTGGTGTTGCAGCATTCTCATTATTAGCAGGTGTTCCTAAATTTTGACAAACAATGTCAGTTGCACTTGTAATTTGCAAAGCAATAGTTGGAGGAGTTTGCACATTAATTGAAAGGGTAATATAGTTTTCGCAACCAGTAGCACCATCTTTTATTGTAACCCTAAGAGTTTTGGGGCCAGAAGTTTCATTCATATTATATGTGATACTAAAATCAAAAATGTGATCATTCATCCCATCAATTTCATAAACCTCATTTGCAGTAACCACATCATGAGTTGTAGTTACAGTAGCAGTTTGAGTCATCCCAGTCCATGCCAACGTAGCGGTAGCATTAGTAACTGAAGTATAAATCCCGTTTAAATTATAAGAATATGTACCACCAGGATATGGGTTTTGTGCATTTCCTTGTGCCCAAGCACTGCTTGCAACAAATACCATGGCAAGCATTAATACGAGTGTAAAAATTTTTTGTTTCATAACTTTAAAATTTTGGTTTAACACTATTTATTTTTTTGTTCTCTTATTATCAATGCGCTGAGCCGGGGTTGCCCCCGCCCTGCTTATTGTTTTCGTTTATTTATCGCCCGGTAATACACCAAAACTGGCACCCCTACCCTAGCTACATGTATACAATTTAAAAAATATTTTGTGAAAAACGATGGGATTATATTAAAATTTTCGGGTATGTAATTAGCCACAGCAAACTTGTTTTGCATGCACCCTAAATTACTATTTATTCTGGCATTATAGCTCACCCGCATAACTCCCCTTGTATTTTCCTCTTTTTCCCTCACTCGTATACACAACATCAGGCAAAAGCAAAAGCTTTCACCTAAATTAATTCATTAATTTACAATTGTATGGATGAAAAATAAATAGCAAAAACATTAGCACACCGGTAGCCGGCCCAATGCCCATGTGTAGTTGTTTTCCCCATAAAATTGTTTTCCTCTCTTAATTCTGATTACTGAATATAAACACTCAATACTTCAGATGGTTCAAAAATAATGATTATCAGTTAATAAAAAAGAGGCAATTGTCATTTTTTTTATTTTTTGCTGATTTTTCATGACTTCGACTATGCGTCTGGCAAATAACTTTCTCAAGAAAATTTTTCTAAACAAGATGTAATTAGGCTTGCATTAGTGATCAGATGAATTGTTAAAACCATGTTATCTTTGCTTTTGAGTAAAAAATATAGAACTGAATTCAAACAGTATATTAAGCACAATGAACCTACCGCGAAGCGGTTATATCTCAATAACCGCGGGCGTTAGCCCGTGGAGAGCAAGAGAAAACCAGCACTGCCCCTGAGGGGTAGTACCTAACTCTGATTCTACT
>JAAYAG010000112.1 GCA_012719495.1 Bacteroidales bacterium | reverse complement strand
GGTAGTATCACCAAATTCGTAATCATCGGGATATAAAATAAAACACGCTGAATCGAAAACAGCAGTTTCGCTCAATTCGAATATTTCGCAAGGATCGAGTCTAAAGTAAGATTCGGCAGTAGTAACCACACCAAGCTTATTTTCAAAACGCCCGGCTAACAATCGGTCTTCTCGCGAAGTGATTACCGAGTCTGTAGCGGTAGTATAGGTATGAACAGTAAGTGTATCGATCATTACCACCCTGGTAGGATCGGAAATGAAATCGGCACCCAGATTATAACGATAATCAGTTTGTTCATATTCACAGGAAATAAGCCAAAGCGCAGACAATAATAGTAACCAAAATTTCAATCTCATTCTTTTTTCAATTTTGCGCGACAAAAATAGTATTAAATAGGAATTCTTTAAATGTTTTGCTTTCTCACTATATTAATAACAGCCGCAAATGTAAAAATAAATTAGAAAGAGCCACCTACGTCGAAAATTAAAACGATTGATTTAACATGCATTAACATAATATGATAAAAATAATTAACGAGTGCCTGTTGTGTTATGAAAATTTCTATATTTGTCGACCACAAAAACAGTAAAGTGTTGTGTTCGACCATTAACAACAAAACAGTATAAAAACAAAATTGAAATACAAATGAAATTCAAGATTTTATTATTCCTGCCCTTATCCTTAATTATTTTATTATCATCGTGTTCCGATGATACTACTGAAATCGGCAACTGGGTTACCTTACCCTATTTCGAAGGTAAACCACGTGCCCATGGAGCTTGTTTTGAATTCGATACTATTGCATTCTTTGGCTTAGGCAAAGATGACGATGAATATATTTCCGACTTCTGGAAATACAGTTTTGCCCAAGAAAAATGGGTTCCTGCTGCAACTTTCCCAGGTATACCCAGAGCTCATTGCGCCAGCGTTGCCACCAGCAAAAAAGGATATGTAGGAATGGGATACGAAGGAAATAAAGACTTAAGTGATTTTTGGGAATATGACCCAATTGCCGACACCTGGACACAACTCGACTCATTTCCTGGAGGGGCACGTCGCTATGCATCTGCTTTTGCCATTGGAGATGATGTTTACTTCGGATTGGGAACCATGGACGACGACGATATTTACATGAACGATTTTTGGAAATACTCGAACGGAAAATGGAGTCGTGCTACAGCCTTAGCTGGAGAAAAGCGCTCACATGCCAATTTGGTGAATTACAAAAATATGGTATATGTTATTGGCGGTCGCCGAAGCGGAGGTCCACTTTCTGACATGTGGGAATTCGTTCCTGAAACAGAAAAGTGGAAATCGTTGACTAAAACTAACGATCAGGACCTTGGAAGCTCAGATGTTCCTCGTTACGATGCCTGTACTTTTGTTTCTGAAGGAAATATTTACCTTGCAGGTGGAACACAAGGCTCGACTCCATTATCTACTGTATATGAATGGAATAACATTGATTCAATGTGGATAAAGAAAACCTCTGTTGAAACAGGTTTTACCCGTCAGGGAGCCGGAAGTTTTACAATTAACAACATTGGATACATTGTTGGCGGACGCAGTGGGGTTAAATATCTCGATGATTTCTACCGTTTCGAACCTTATGTCGAAAGAAATCCTGATGACAATAACTAATTGGTTAAAAGTCTAATTATATAATGAAAGAGGCTCGCTGAAAACAGTGAGCCTCTTTCATTATATTAACATGAGTTCGATTTTAGGATCACTTTAATATTCGGGTGGATAAATTTTTTTTGTAACTAACTAAAAGGCCACAAATTCACGAATAATGATAACGGATATTATTTACAAGGCTGAAAGCTACATGATTATTGGGATATGCATGGAAGTACACAACAACCTTGGTCCGGGATTTCTGGAAATTGTATATTAACCTGAGTTCGATTTTATTTTTGAGTTCAGACCGCTTGTAAACAGTAAGATTCAATGCAAAATCACGCAGGAATAACGGGTTATTTTAAGTGATTTTAAAGCAGAAGATTGCTGTTTACAAG
>JAAYAG010000111.1 GCA_012719495.1 Bacteroidales bacterium | reverse complement strand
TTGACTTTTTATTATTTTCATATCGGTATTTGTTGCAACACCAATTTAGGTGAAAATACTTTAGCTGTAAAACTCTATTTAATAAAGTTTTACAGCCTTTTTCAACATACTCTTGCGGAATCTAGGTACAATCGCGCGGCAGCGTTGGGAAAAATAAACATGCTATTCAATTGGTAATTTTACCAGCTATACGGCTTAACCGAAGAAGAAATAGCCATAATAGAAAACAGCGTAAAATAATAACGGCAAAAAACCCAAAAACAGCACAAAAAGAAAAGAGGCGTTAGCCCTAAAATCTTCGTAACAGAAACGGCAGCGGGGGAAGCTAACGTGCTTTTGAATTGCCAACCTTTCATCACTGCTAACCTGCCGTTGGTCAAAAAAATAATAATTATTTTAGAAAATTGTTTGATTAGGTTATTATTATTATTATTATTGCGATAACAAACAACCAACTAAACCAACACGTTATGAAGACACCCCAACGCTGCTTAGCTCCGAGCAATTTCAACTTACACATTTTCTACCGAGCCTTGGAGTCTCTATGTGAGGCGTTTTGTTTAGTTGCCGTGCCTAATCTTAATACACGATTTTGCCTATGAGAAACTAAGCCGGGTGTTAGCGTAGCCTTGGTAGCAGCCAATGACAATTGGTGTAAAGCAATTGAAAAAGGCAGCACGGCCCGGAAAACCAACCCAATGCTGCCTTTAGTGATTTTCAAATTAATTTACATTAACCTGATTCAGGAGGTGGATCTCCTGAATCGCAAAGCTAAGAATATGAAAAGAAATATATCTAATTTGATCGTTATAGTTTTTTTATTATTTCAAATGATTTTTACTGCTTGTAATACAAATGGCATTGATGAAGATGAGCAAGATCAAACAAACACCAATGAAGCAGAAGCCGTTGTATATGTGAAAGATAATATGTTTGTTTTTAAGGATTATGAACATATAAACAGGGAACTGGCAAAATTTAGCAGACTCTCTAATGCGGAGAAGAACAAATGGCTTAAAGGTTATGGTATAAAGACTTATGGTCAGGTGTTTAGGCAAGTAATTGATCAGGAAGATTCAATTTCCAACTATTATTCAAGTTTACCCGAAGAAGAACAAGCCTATTACTTAAGTCAGCCTCAAGTTTTTTCAGACTGTTATAAGAAGGCATTAAATGATGGCATAATTACGATGGTTAAATCTGGAGACGATGAATATTTTGACTTGAATTTGATCGACAAGAAGTATGCTGATTTTTTAAATCTAAACGGAAGGTTAATTGTTGGGATGGATATAATATCGGTTAATAGTTGTGAGGAAAAGGTTTTTATTAAAGCCTTAGATAGTTCATCTTTATCAGATTTTTCTAAGTTTAAAAGTGTAACAATAAAAGAGAAAAGTGATACTGAGAGTAATCTGAAATCTGAATATATAAATAATTGGTCGCAGGTTTCAACGAACTACTACTTTGATAAGAATATACTTGGTAATTACACTAAAAGAGTATGGGCAGAGATTGAAGGATGGTCGAAATTAGTTCCTTCTATTTATGAAAACAGTGGTGAAAGTGATTGTTATGCAAAGATCCTTGATTGTACTTTTGAGTTAAAAGCGTATGCCCAAAGTAAAAATTTTTGGGGGAAATGGGTTTTTGGTAATTGGTCTACATATGTGACATTTGATGCAGAATGGCATTATAGGTACCAAATGCAACTTGTACCAAATAATAATAAATTTGAGACATATTATGATGATTTTGGCACTTACAGTTGTACTCCTAACTCCTACTATCCATGTCCTACATCTCCATTCTATGAGGAACGGACCGGGAATGGCTGTATTACCCCTCTTTCACCCGATGGTGTATTTTATTTATTTAATAGTACTGCCTATTACACCTCACCAATCGATGTCTATTATTATAATATTCATATTACAGTTGGACCTAAAACCTTTGATTTTTTTAGACTGAATTAGAGGCTAAAAGATATTAATGATGTCATCATACAGAGCATAAATATTAATTATATTTTTCTGTATGATGACTTAAGAATTAGGAGATGAAAATAGAAATTATTCTTGTTTTTTTACTCTTGACGTTTGCCTCCTGCATCAAAGAGGTTGATTTTAATGTGGGTAATGTTCCCCAGAGGCTTGTTATAAACTCCGTAATGGAGGCATATAATCCCATTACAGTTAATGTTTCGGGGTTGCAATCAATTCTCGACACTTCACTGTTGTTTATCAACAATGCAAATGTAATTATTGAGGAGGAAGGGGGTAATACCGACACCCTTGATTACACCTCGAATGGCGATTATGTTTCGTCTATTGTGAGCATGCCCGGAAGGATATACCGGCTTGTGGTTGAAGCAAGCGGCTATCCGACAGTTTTTTCCTGCGATACGGTTCCTCTCCGCGTGAATATAAAATATGCAAGTAAGAAAGAAAGTGTCACACTCGATGAAGAAGGATCACCACATAACGATTTTAGTGTCACATTCTCACCCATTGAGGACAAAATAAATTATTATGAACTTTTTTTTATGAACCAAAGGAGGAACGAAGACTTAAACTATAATTTCGATTTTGAAGCTAGTGCTGTTAGTATTGACCCGCTTATTCAGGCATCGGGTACTGCCGATTATAATTCTATTACCTATCTGTTTAGCGATGCTACAGTTTCCGAAAGTGAATATACAATTGCTATGAAAATGATAAATTATATTACCGGTGGCGGGGAATATGCTAAACCTATAATAACTGGCACAGTCAGAGTGCATGCTGCCGTTTTGCGAACTGTTTCAAAGGCTTATTACGACTACCGTTGCTCTTGGGAAAAGCACCAGTGTTATAAAAACGACAGCACAAAAATAGAGGATATAATTTACGTGCCGCTTATTGGTGAACCAGAGGAGATGTACAGCAACATTGAAAACGGACTGGGTGTTTTTGTTGCCTATAACCAGGATTATTACATTTTGAGAAATTGAGAATGGAAAATTGGGAGTTTACCTGTGCATTCTTGCCTATAAAATTATGTTAAATCTAATTCTTAAATTAAAAGAGATGCAGCGATTTATCGGTACTGTTCTGCTGCTTGCATTATCCTTGAGCTCTGCTTTTGCACAGGGTAAAGTTTCTCTTGCGGGCTTTGTAACCGATGGGCAAAGCGGTGAGGCACTTATAAACGCTACAGTGGCCGATACCCGGAACATGGTAGGCGTTGTGACCAATAGTTATGGATTTTATACCATGAAGGCCGCTGACTCGGAAGTGTTAGAGATAACTTGCAGCTATGTAGGTTACCGGTCTCAGACCATCGAGATCAGAGTTTCCCGTGATACAGTTATCAACTTCAGGTTGGAGAAGGGCGTTGAAATAGCCGAAGTGGTGGTAAAGTCGGAACGCCGCAAGCTTTATCAGTTACAACCTATGACCGGGATTGTGGAGATGGATGCATCGCTGGTGAAGAAGTTGCCCACCCTGTTTGGAGAAGCGGACCTTGCCCGCATGGTGCAGTTAATGCCGGGCGTACAGAGCGGAAAAGAAGGTACTGGCGGATTATATGTGCGGGGAGGCTCTACCGATCAGAATCTTGTCCTTTTGGATGGACTGCCGGTATATAATGCTAACCATATTGGGGGCTTCATCTCCATATTCAACCCGTCGGCCATAAACCACCTGAGGCTTTACAAAGGAGGGTTTCCTGCAAGATATGGGGGGAGGCTTTCTTCCATTCTCGATATTCGAATGAAGAACGGTAATATGCAGGAGAAAACAGGTGGCTATACAATTGGAACTTTAACCACCAGCTTTTCGTATGAATGTCCGGTAAAGAAAGACACATCGTCACTTATTATCGCCGGGCGCCGCACGGTTTACGACCTGTTGTTGTCGGCCTACCAACTTATGGATACCGAAGGCAAGTCGAATGCCGGGTATAGTTTATGGGACATCAACGTAAAATACAACAAGATATTGGACACAGATTCGAGGATATATTTTAGTTTTTACAATGGAAGAGATAAGATTTTTCGTTCTTCGCGTGATGACAGTAAGGCCGATGGGGTGGTTTACGATTACTCACAAAAATACCGTAACGCATGGGGAAATACTACGGCTTCTGTACGTCTGAATAAAGTCTATTCGACGAAGATGTTTGCCAATTATACCCTTGGGGTTACCAATTTTGTGTACAAAATAGAAGAGAAACTAAGGTCTAAAAACGAAGGCAAAATACAGAGTCGGAACGAATCGCTGTTTTCCTCTTCGATAACCGATTACACGTTCCTTACCGATTTTGAATACCTTATCAGTAAAAAACATTTTCTGCAATTTGGTGCAAAAACTACTCTTCACCGGTTTTCGCCTTCAAAGAATATTCTCACACGATCGGATGTCAACGCCACCCCTTACGATTCAACTTGGGGAGCAGTGAGTATTTTCGTGCCCGAAATGACATTGTATATTGCCGATCAGTACCGCATAGCTCCTAAGCTTTCGGCCGATATTGGTTTTCGGCTATCTTCGTTTTTGATTGAAGGGAAACCCATTGTCAGACCCGAGCCTCGTTTAGTTGGGAATTATGAATTAACAGAGAATGCATCGCTGAAATTTTCTTTTTCACAGATGACACAATTTACCCACCTGATTTCGACAAGCGACCAGGCGTTGCCATCCGATTTTTGGTTGCCATCGACTAAAAAAATTCTTCCCGAAAGCTCTTCTCAATTTACATTGGGGGCATTCTTCAAAGCGGAACAAAAGCATGAATATGAATTTACTGTCGATTTGTTTTATAAGAAGCTTGATAATCTTGTCGAGATAAAAGGGGGCACATCGTTCATTCAGTCGGGGGCAGATTGGGACAATCAGGTACTTTCAAACGGGGAGGGGTATGTGTATGGTTGTGAGTTTCTGGTAGAGAAGACAAGCGGGCGGACAACCGGATGGATTGCCTACACCCTTTCGAAAAACATGCGGCGGTTCAACAACATCGGCAACGGGCAGTGGTTCCCTTTTCGGTACGACAGGAGGCATGAGCTTTCAATTGTACTAAACCATGAAATAAATGAACATGTGAATTTTTCGGCAGTCTGGGTGTTTATGTCGGGCGAAGCCGCAACACTGGCTCGGTATAAGTATCTGGTGAATACTCTTCAATTCTCCTATGAAGATGATTCGTACGGGCAGTATGGTGAGGCTTATTATTACAACGGTCGCAATGCTTTTCGCACACCGCCGTACCACCGTCTCGATATCAACTTTAATTATGTGAAAGAAGCAAATGGCGGTACCAGAACATGGTCCATTGGCTTATATAATGCCTATAACCATTATAATTCTTACTATCTGTTTATGGGCAAGAACAATAAAGGGGAGCCCAAATTGTATTCGCTTACCCTTTTTCCCCTGATGCCTTCAATCAGTTATTCGTTTAATTTTTAAATGGTTTGGAATAAGGAGGGAGATGTTGGCGGAATGAAAGTTGGGAAATGAATGAACACGCCCGCAAGCTCTTAGGGCTTATTCCGCACATGCGGAATCTAGGTACAATCGCGCGGCAGCGGGGGTTTATAATCTTTTAGAGCAGAACTATTATCTTTTGAGTTAAAAAAACTGGTCTGAATTTTAAAACAATATGAATAGCCGATATCATTCCTAAACATCAAAAGTGAGTTCTAAATAATTGTTGATGATGATTTTTAATTGCCACTACCTTCAGGTAGTGGACAAAATCAAAGCTCATATTATGCTGGGCTTTAGCCCAATTCTAATTTTTTGGCCCGTGGCAATTAAAAAATAAGTTTCATGAATCAGTTTTAGGTACAGCCGGGGATATTCATTTTAAAACAATCAGGCACAAACAGATCGTTTCAAATTCGCTATTTTTGCGTCATAAACATGTAGTATGCGAAGAATTGTTGATAAAGCAAACTGTACCGAAATAGGGTATGTAAAGAAAACCCACGGCGTGAAGGGCGAAGTGCAAATTGTCTTTCACGATGGGCTTGATGAAATGATTGAAAGGCTCGATTATCTCTTTTTTGAAGTGGAAGGGTTGCTGGTGCCTTTTTTTATTGATTCTATCTTCTCCATAGGCCCCAATTCGGCGATACTGCTTTTCGAAACACTTGGCAACAAAGAAGAAGCAACAGCCTTTGTCGGTTGTAAGTTGTTTATTGATACCGTGGAGCTTGATGGTTCCGAAGTTGAGTTTTCACCACAACTTTTAAAGGGCTTTACCTTGATTGACCAGCACCGGAAAGAACGGGGAAGCATCACCGCGGTTGACGATTACGGGGGCAACCTGGTTTTTACCGTGGGCAAAGGCCGTAACGAGCTGCTTGTGCCTTATCACGATGACCTGCTGATAGAATTCGATCCCCGCCGGAAGAAGATTGTTATGCACTGCCCCGAAGGCTTGTAGCGAACCATTGGAGAGAGTTTGGGATTTTGCCACTTATTTTAACTAATTAGCTGATAATTCACAATAAGGATGCAAGCACATCCATTAAAATTTGTAATTCCATGTTATTGATGGGATTATTGGCAAAAGTGCTGCTCCTTTTATCTTGTTGTTTTCAATGAAATAGAAGCTTGTGTTTTTCTTGTTGTAGACATTGTAAATGCTAAATACCCAGGAACTTTTTTCTTTCGCAGTATTCTCGAGAAAAAACGAAATGTCGAGGTGATGCACTGCCGGGAGTCTTACATTGTTTGGGTGCGGAATGAAATAGTTATAATCGTTAAACGATTTGCTGTAATTATGAAGTTCGCCAGGTATGATTGCTGGTATTATATAGTTCGAGAATGAAATCATATGCCCGCTCATATAGTTAAAATTCAAAGATATGCGCTTTGTGAATTTTGAATTTTTATTGTTTTCAAACTCTTTAGTCAGCTGAAAAGATAAATTATGAGGTCTGTCGTACATGTACGGATAAAAATCGATGTTTTCAAGGGCGTCGTATCTCCTCCAAGAGCGAGAGTAGGTGTAACTCAATTGGCCTGAATAACTGTTTATTTTATGTTTTGCGAATATCTCGAAACCATAAGAGATCCCTTCCCCAACCATAATATTTTGGTTCCAGAAGTTTTCATCAATCGGATAGTTTTCTTTTCCCGGCTGATAATCAATAACATTATCCATTGTGTTATAATAAACTTCGCCAGATATTTCAGCTCCCGAATGGCTCATATAATATAACCCTGCTGGTCGGGATTTACAATCCCGACCCTATTAATAGAGGATTTGCAATCCGTTTTTTCTTCAAATTTCCTCAACTGCCCCTTCTATGTTGTAATCCAAATTTCAAGAGCATTATTATGAAAATATTTTCTTTATATACTTCTAATTTTAAGAACGTTATCTTTATCTGTTTTATGGCTCTTGTCTGTGACTGCCTGTGCCGTCAAAGGCGGTAACACCTAATCACGCGGAGCGTGAACACGATCAGATAGTTAAGTATTTGTTATCCGCCGTTTCCACCTTTAACGCCAACAGGTCTGGCGAGGTTTGCGGCTTCTTTCGTACAACGGAGAACTTGACAGCCTCCGAAGGTCCTGTCAGAGTTCGTGTTAAAAAGCGGAAACGTTTGTTGGTTCGCCGTCCAGCGGACTTGACGAGTTGGTACTTGGGTGGGGTGGTTTCGTAAACGGCTAGACCTGACAGAGTTCAAAATCCTGTCAGGGATAAAATTCATCCTTTCGCACCGGATCCGTTCCATTTTTGGGGTTTGCGTTTCCGCCTAAACGCCGACAGGTCTACCGACGATGTCGGGTTTTCGGTTGCCTGTTCTGCAAGAATCAAAGATCGGCGTAGCCAAATTATGCATCTTTGAAAGGAGTAATAGAGGTTGAGGTAGTGACTTAGTTGTTCCCGAAAAAACGAGACAGGCCGTTACAAACGACATGGAGCAAACCCCTCGTTGCAAACGAGGGATAGTGGAGGCTGTTATCGGCAATTTAAAAACAAATAGGAATGATGCTGTTTTACCTGCTCCTGAAAAAGGTATTTTGCTGGTTCGCGTTCAAACTTTTGACAAAAAATCTCAAACGATGAAGGTCATGGTCCAATAACACATCGAGATGCTCTTCTCCCTTATTTCCTTTCGCTTGCAACCAGGGGGGAAGGGATTTCTCCCTAATTTTTATACCTTTAACCCATTAACCAATTAACTAATCACCGATTATGAAAAAAGTACTTTTATTTTCGCTCGCTTTATTTGCCGTTATTGCAGTAAATGCCCAAACTTCCGTATGGAAAGTTACCGGCAAAGGAACAACCATGTACCTGGGTGGCACTATTCATCTTTTACGTCCCAGCGATTTTCCGCTTCCTGCGCAATTCGACAGCGCTTATGCCCATTCGACAACTATTGCCTTGGAAACCAATCCTGATGAACTCCAAAAGCCAGAAGCAACCCAAAAAATGATGCAAAAAATGATGCTACCCGAAGGCAAAACATTAAAAACTGTATTGGCCGATTCAAGTTACAAAGCGTTGGAAAAAGTATGTGCAAACATGGGACTTCCAATTGACAATCTTTCTCAGTTAAAACCATCAATGGTTACCATGGTACTAGCTGTGATGCAATCACAAAAAATGGGTTTTTCAACCGATGGTGTGGATAAAACCTTTTCGACCAAAGCCAAAAACGATGGAAAGAAAATATTATTCCTTGAAACGATTGACCAACAGATAAGTTTTATTACCAAAATGGGAGAAGGCATCGAAAATGAATTCGTTATGCAATCGATAGACGATCTGGAAAAAACGGAAAAGGAACTCCCCGAATTGTTGAATGCCTGGCGAACAGGTTCAGACAAAGAAATGAGCAAAGATGCGGAAGAAATGAAAAATGAATTTCCGGATATGTATAAATCCTTATTAGTTGATCGTAACAACAACTGGCTACCGATAATAGAGTCGTATCTGGACACTCCCGAAACAGAATTTGTACTGGTGGGGTCGCTACACTTTTACACCCCCGATGGAATTGTGAAAATGCTTAAGGATAAGGGCTACAAGGTTGAGCAAATGTAAATTGTTATCTCGCACTCCCCCTAGTTTGCAACGAGAGGGAGTGCGAGTTGCAACTCAGGTTATTACAATGGGCTGAAGCCCATTATATGCTGATGATTGAACCTGATTCTCAAGCTAAAGCAGGAGGCAATTCATGGGTGAGTATATATTTTTGCCTATTCCTTTTAAAATAACCTCTTTGTGTTCCTTCGTGTTGACTCTTATTCCCTTTGTGTTTACATTCCACTAAGGAAACTACTAATTAAAAACTCCAGCGGAGGCGGCCAAAAAAGGAATATACATCGCCAAGAGACGCATATTCAGTGCCATTGTCTCCCAATAAAAGTTGAGACGTAAGGAATAATTCGACATCGTCGTGAAGCGAAATCGCGACTGACGGGCCCACATAAATTGAAAAATCGACTGGATTATACATTGCCGCAATACTTCCATTGACTAACGATCCAAAGGGATAAGATATTTGGCCAAAAAGTTCGTATTTGCCAATCGAAAGGTTTTTTGCGCTCAATTGCTGGTTGAGATTAATCAGCGAATACCCGATACCCTTTTCGGTTGTTCCCATGCTGTTGTAAAGGAATGAAGTGTGGAGATAGAGCGAGTTGCTGAATGTGTAATCCAGTGAAACCGTTCCGGAAAAAGCTTCTTCAGAAAGATCTTCTTTTTGATGCTGCGGTTTGAACCAGGAAGCTTCGCCCCTGAACGAAAGGTTCCATATCGCACCCGACCATCCTCCTCCCAGCACATAGTCGTATCCTGCTTGACCGGCGAGAAACTGAATATCGTAATCGAACAGGTTGAAACGGTATTTTGCAGCCAATGTTCTCTCTTTTTCAAGTTTTGACGCTTTGTATGCCAGGTCAAACGCTGATGAACCCGACGGATACCATGAGATCAGGACTGCATCGCTTCCGGGGCGTTCTTCATAGTCAAAGTCCATGTATGAAAAGGCATTGAAAATGTCGTTGGGGTTCCATACCAGGTTGATGCCCCAGTTAATGCGTTGCCGTCCGGTCCTGATCTGCCAGTTTTTCAGGGTATAATCAATGAAAAAACGATCGATGGATGTATTGAGGAAATACTTTTCTCCTTTGGCGATATTCCAGGAAAGGTCGACCAGTCCGTTATCAACGGCAATGGCATCGGCATACCCCGGCATTTGTCCGATCAACTTGCCAGAAAAAAACCTGTTCCTAAGTTCCAGATCGACCATCAGATTCTTAACCGGATAGAACTTGAAATTTAACCGGTTGTGAATTAAGTTATAACTGACTGTTTTAATCTCTTTGTCAAAAGAAATGGGGATAGCATCATCAAAAAGGTAGATGCCTTCCATATCCTTTACATATCCGTCGAGTGTTAGTTTCTGGGCTTTAAGATCGAATAGTAAAAAGAGAAATAATAGGATGAGAATCGTTCTTTTCATTTGTACATAACTTATAACATACTGAATATCTTTTGGAACGAAAGGTCGTTCATTGAACTAGATTTCGACCGGATAGCCTGTCCCGCTATTGCGGGAGAACTCACATGTGTATTGTTCATCCGTGTTTGCGCTTTTCTGCAATCATGTTCGTTTCATAGCAGAATAAATTCAGCATTAAACATTTTTTTGTTCGTCTTTCACAATCTTACCATCTTCAAGAACAATTATGCGCCGTGCTTTATTGACAACACGCTGATCGTGGGTTGAAAAAATAAACGTGATATTTTCCCTTCGATTCAATTCTTCCATGATGTCGAGAAGGTTTTCAGTCGATTTGGTGTCGAGGTTGGCTGTTGGCTCGTCGGCAATAATAAATTTGGGCTTCGATGCCAATGCCCTTGCCACAGCGACCCGTTGCTGCTGCCCTCCCGATAGCTGGTTCGGACGGCTCTTTTCACGATCGGCTAGCCCAACTTCCTTTAAGATTTCAATGGTTCTTTTGGTAATCATTTTCTTAGGTTTTCCCTGCATCTCCATAATGAATGAGATGTTTTCGCCCGCAGTGAGTACTGGTATCAGGTTGTAGGCCTGAAAAACAAACCCGATGTTGTGTAACCTGAAGTCGACCAGTTGTTTTGAGTTAAGTGTGGCGAGATTTGTATTCCCTACTACAATTTCTCCCGATGTTGGAGAATCGAGTCCGCCAATCATGTTCAGCAGAGTGGTTTTACCCGAGCCCGATGGGCCAACAATTGCTGTGAATTCCCCTTCCTCAATTACGAGGTCTACGTTATCAACTGCTGTAACCTGAACGGATGATCCGTTGTATATTTTTGTGAGGTTTTTTATTTCAATTACTTTCATGACTTATATTTTATCTGTTTTTGCTTTGTGGCTAATGTTTGTTCTATTGCTTCTTCTTTATTCTGTCCGTATTGCTTCAATTGGCTTTAAACTGAGCGCTTTTCGTGCCGGGATGATGGATGAAAGAATCCCGGTTACGATGACTAAGATTGTGACTCCGATGAAGAACTGCAACTCAATTTCGGGATAAACCATTGCAGACCATCCCATCGCTTCAAAACCTTCACCTACCGATGAGAAATCGAGCCCGGTGTGGCTTGTAATGAGAATGACAAAGTAGCCCAGTATCATCCCAACAATTGCCCCAACCATGGTTAGGAAGATGGTTTCTAGCATAATCATGCGGAAAACCCTTTTTTTGTTCATCCCTATGGCCATCAGCATTCCAAGCTCTTTGGTCCGTTCCAGAATGGCCATCAGCATGGTGTTGATGATTCCGAAAGCCAGAGCAAAGAGGATGAATCCCATGATGATATAATAGTAAATATTCATGTATTCAGAACTCATGCTGGCATCAGGAGCCAGATCCTGCCAGCTCATCACATTCAGACCGGAGAACTTTCCTTTCATCTCATCACGAAAGTGGCGGGCATTTACATCTTCCTTGAGGATAACCCCAATTTCATGATTTTCACCGGAAGTAAAACCGGCAACAGGGGCGATGTCGTTTTTCAGTACAAAGGCATTCATTTGGTCAAACATGGCATTCGTGGTTTTATAAATACCACACACTTTCAATGTTTGATAGCGCATTTCTCCATCGGTACCGGTGAAGGTAAAGACAATCTTAGACCGCAACCGGTAATGGGTTGCCGCACTTCTGATTGCACCTCCGTATTTATTGATCTCACTTTTCGATAAAACGGTGTTTAACCCTTTTTTGAAGAGCTTTTCGGTTATAAATTTTTTCCCGGCAATAGGCTCCAGTTTTGAAATAACCGATTTTGGAATGTCCGATTGGGCTAGCGAATCGAGTACTTCAGCCGAGAGTTCATAGCTTTTGATGCGTAATGCTTCGGCTGTACGATCGCTGATGACGACCGGATTTCCCATATCTGTTTCGAAAAAAGTACCGGCATTGGGTACCATTTTTTCGAAAACGTTGGAGACCTTTTTTTCGTCGTTCAGGTCGATCCCGACAAGCATTAATGCCGTGTTACCTCTCGACGAAGCAGCCATTGCCGTTAACTTTAGCCTGTTACTAAAAGCAACCACATCGGGGTTGTTCTTTAGTTCAGCAACAACCTTTTCCTGATCGGGAATGGTATATTTGATCTCCTCGTTCAGCAGATAATCCTGATTGCGGATTTTGATGTGTGAAACTTCGGTGTAGATTGCAGCCTCCACTCGTTGATCGACCCAACCTTTCATTAGGCCGGCAGTGAATACTCCGGCTACAACACCCAGTGTGACAGCGCTGATCACAATAAAACTTCTTTTTTTATTGCGCCATATATTTTTCCAGGAAAGTGACCAGATCATGACGTTATTTTTTATCCGTGAATAGCTTTGATTACATTGATTTTTAAGATGCTCCGTACCGGAGAATAACATGCCAGAAAGACCATGACCAGGATGATTATTCCCTGCACGAAGAAATAGGGATCGAACAATGCTGTAGGCATGATGGCCTGAAAGCCCATATCTTCATACATTTTTGCTACTTCGCCGGTTAATTTTACCGGATAGTAGTGTCCCAAAAGAATGAGCGGAATTGAGGCAAGTGAGCCCGATACAGCTCCGATGATTCCAAGGAAAAACATCTCAAGGGTCAGGATGGTCGCTAGTTTTGTTTGTTTCATCCCTACGGCTACCATCATCCCGAATTCTTTCATTCGTTCGGCGACCATCATCATGACAGTGCCAAAAATTCCGAAAAAGACAATGATGTAAATAACCGCCAGAAAGATTTGCCCGCTTTTGCTGTCACCTTCAATTTGCTGTTTTAGCGTTGGTGTAATCTCTTCCCAGTTTTTCACTACAAAATCAGTTGATGCCAGTTCAGAGCTTAGGGCCTGCTGCGTCGATTGCATTTCATCGTTATCGTGAAGGTTAATGGCGATAGCCGTAATTCTTCCGTTCAACCCATAAAATGTTTCGGCAGCAGTCAGTGTCATGTACACCAGTTTGTTATCTAAATCGGGAGAAGGAACTTTTACAATGCCCCTGACCGGAAAAATCCCGGCGGCACTCGATCCTTCGAACCCTTGCCCCATCAGGACAATGGAATCTCCTACATCAACTTTCAGGTATTTCGATAGTTTATCAGAAACCAGCACGCCATCATCGGTCTCGGACAAATAGTTTGCTTCGATCTTCGTTTGTTGCAAAATATCAGGAAGAAACTTTTTCGACTCTTCTTTTGAAAGCCCTAAATCGAGTTCAATTCGGGCTTCAGAAGAGAACGAATAATTTTGAAAATTGCGGATTTGCTTTAGAAGTTTTTCAGGGATTTTGCCACCTTTTTCCAACGCAGAAATCGCATTTTCGTTGAACCGGTATCGTACCAATTGGTGATAAGGGTTTGATAATTTTTTCTCCATCTCCGGAGAAATGCCTGAGACCAGAATGCCTTTTGACTGGCTACCATTCGATGCCAGTGCAAATGATTCGATCCTGGGCACAGCTGCTTTAATGTTGCTGGTTTTACTTATTTTTTCAAGCATTTCGGGAGTACATTCAAATGAGTTCTCTAACGACGGATCGTCGGAGTAATCGGGTGATTGTACCTGGAGGTATCCCGAAAAAGCTTCGATGGATTGGTCGATCATGTAGCTGTATGTGCCCAGCTGAAATGAGCGCATCAGGATGGCAAAAAATACAGCAAAAAAGATCGATGCAGCGGTAATGAGTGTCCTTCTTTTGTTCCGCCACAAATTTCGCCAGGCTATTTTTATTAGTTCTTTCATGTTATTATTATTTACTGAATGAACAGAATGATTGAATGAACAGAATGATTGAATGAACAGAATGATTGAATAAACTGATTGGCTGAGTGATTGAATGAACTGAAAGTTGAGTTGAAATTGTGAATTTATAAACTTGACCTTTTTCGAATGGTTGCCATTATTTTCAGAATTTCAAGACTCTCGTTATATAATTTTATCGTTTCTGAATTATTGCTAATATTTGAATGAATTAGAAGATCAAGCCACATTTCAGTTTCATCAGCTTCTTCTACAACAATGCTTAGTTTACTGAAGAATTCAGCTTTTGAACGTGCTCTGTTGGCTGCTCTGTAATTTGCATAAACTGAACTACCTGAGCGGAGAAGCTGTTTTTTTAAAGTGATTGCATCAACTTCTTTTGGAAGTGATTTGCATAATTTGATCAAATCCAATACAAATTGTCTCAACCTGATTTTAAGATTCTCTCTAAATTCAATTTTTTCAACATTTTCCATAGCTTAAGAGATGTTTTTCAGTTCATTCAATTTACTCAATTCATTCAATTCATTCAATTCATTCAATTTACTCAATTCATTCAATTTACTCAATTCATTCAATTTACTCAGTTCATTCAATTCACTCAATTCACTCAATTTACTCAGTTCATTCAATTTACTCAGTTCATTCAATTTACTCAGTTCATTCAGTTTATTATCTTATTTGCTTCATATTTTGTTGTGAAAAGAAATCCTTTTCAATGGCAATGTTGAATTTCATATTGACAATCGTAACAACTGTTTTATTTCCAGGTTCGTCGGCTGGAATGATTTCCATTACTGATGGAAGTCTGCGTCCATCGAACGTTTTGATCGTGTAAGCAAGGTGCGTTTTTACCAATTGCAAATCTTCGTCGTAGTACTCTGCTTTCAGGTTGATGTATTCGTCTTTCGAAATCCATAAGATGATCTTTCCCCAAACCACATCAGCGTTTTCGAGAGGCATGAGTTCAATCACATAGCAGTCACTTCCGTCGATGTTTTCCGATTGGATCAGTTTATGGGTATAATCGGTTACCAGCGACGATTCTTTTAATATGTCGTCGTTGGAATAGTCGGAGCCCATCCATCCCTGCGACATCATTGCTGGTGGTAGCTTGATGATCCGCTGGATGGTTGGGTTCCAGCTCCACATGTTGTTGCCCGATTTCAAGAAGGTCTGGCCTTTTTCCTTGGCTGGATTGGTGATAAGGGTCAACGCACTTTTGTTTGTTTCAGACCAGCTTTTAAATTCGAGACTTCGTTTGTACTTGGGACGAACAATGGTCATCGACATTTCGCTGTAGTTGGTTTTTTCTCCGTTAAACTTAGTATCGGCTTTTCGTACAATTTCGGTGGCATCCTGGCTATATACGTTCAGGCCCGCCACTAAAGAGGCAATTAGGATTGCCACAAATAAGGTAAGTGTTTTCATGGCTATTATTTGTTTCTGATTAAAGTGTCTTTCAGGTATTCACGGTATTGATAAAAAATCTCATCGGGAAACATTTCAGGGGAGAAAACATATTCCAGCGAAAATCCTTTGATAACCGACGAGATGTTGATCATTCCTATTTCCGGTGCTGCATTGCTATTACGGAGCAAATATTCGTACAGTAGTTTTTGTTTCTTAATGGCAGAAGGGTTGAACTGGCTATCGATCATGAAGCTAAAAACCTGTGGCTGAACCGAAAGCTGATAGTATAATTTTAACTGTTCGCGTTTGTTTTTTAGCATGTCAAAATAGAAATCAAAAAAATTCAATGCTTCTTCCTCGGAAATCACATCGTCATTGTCGGTATCAAAAGCAACCATTATTTCATCTATCAGTGTGTTGAGGATACATTTCAATAAGTCTTCCTTGCTTTTGAAATAGTTGTACATCAACCCTTTCGATATTCCTGCAGTTTGTGCAATGTGGCTTATCGAGGTGGGCAGGTAACCTTCGTTGGCAAAATGGTCAAGGGCAACATCCATAATGAGTTTCCGCTTCTCTTTTCTGATTTCTTCAAATTGCTTAGGTGTGCGAGGCATTGTGATTATTTTTTATTGACTGAACGTACGGTCAAAGATAAAGTGGCTCATTTTAAATTCAAAACCGTTCAGGAGGTTTTTTTCGGACATTCGCCGGTAAAAAAACCTTTTTTTAACATTTTGAACTTTATTTACTCCTAGTTTTGTGTAAAAAAGGAATAAGATGGCGCGATATAAGTTGACAATAGAATATGATGGATCCCGGTATTCGGGCTGGCAGTTGCAAAAAGGTTCCAAATCAATTCAGGGGGCGTTGATTGATGCTTGCAAAGTGATCTTTCCAAACGAAAAAGTTGAGGTATACGGGGCCGGACGAACCGATCAGGGGGTTCATGCCCTGGGGCAGGTTGCGCATCTTGAAGCAGGAAAAATCGTGAAGCCATTACAATTGTTGCATAAGTTAAACGATAACCTGCCTTTCGACATTGTGGTGAAAGATGTGCAGCTGGTTCCACAGAAATTCCACGCCCGTTACGATGCCGTTCATCGCTGCTATCTGTATCAGATTTCGAAACGCCCCTCTGCTTTTGGAAAAAAGATGGTGTGGTGGGTAAAAGATCCGTTGAATGTAGAGACCATGCGCCAGGTTGCCGCTCTTTTCGTGGGAATGAAGGATTTCAGGAATTTTGCCGAGAAATCGGACGAAGATAAGTCGACCCTGGTTGAGATCAGTAATATTGAGGTTGTTGAACAAGGTGATCTGATTTTGATCCGTGTTTCAGGAAGCCATTTTCTTTGGAAACAGGTTCGCCGCCTGGTTGGTCTGATGGTCGAGGCGGGCAGGGGAAAGCTTCAGGTGAAAGAGATTGAAGGCTTTTTTAAACGCCCCTCGGAAATTATTGCCAGGCTTACAGCTCCACCTTCCGGGCTTTACCTCGAAAAAGTTTGTTATGAAGGCGATTCGTTGCCTGTTGGATTCCAACCCACGGTGAGGGTCGATTGATGTAGAAATGAAAAAATAGATGCAATGGGATTTGTTGAGCTCACTTCCAATTATTCGTTATGGATACTGATTTCTCTTTCACTCTTTGCATTTGTCGCTGGTTTTATTGATTCGGTGGTTGGCGGTGGCGGCCTTATTCAATTGCCGGCATTGTTGATCAATCTACCGAATCAGCCGTTGCCCACACTTTTCGGGACGAATAAAATAGCTGCATTGTCGGGAACATCCATTGCCGCCATTCAATATTCAAAAAGGATTAAATACAATCTGCCACTTTTGTTGGTGATTTCGGCTTGCGCTTTTGCTGCATCGTTTATGGGTGCACGGGCGGTTAGCCTCATTCGTGTCGACACGTTGAAGCCAATCATCTTGGTAATACTCATTCTCATTGCCATCTACACGTTTTTGAAGAAAGATTTGGGTTCAGTGGAAACCAAACAGATCACCCTTCAAAGACAAATGCTTTTTGGCTCTTTGATTGGGTTGGTTGTGGGTTTTTACGATGGCTTTTTTGGTCCCGGAACGGGTAGCTTCTTCGTGCTTGGTTTTGTGGTGGTGCTAGGTTTCGAATTTGTAAAAGCTTCGGCGTATGCCAAGATTGTAAATTGTATGACCAACATTTCGGCACTGGTCGTATTTATCAGGCAAGGTAGTTTTTTACTGGGACTGGCTCTGCTAATGGCTGTTTGCAACATTGCCGGCAGTGTAATAGGTAGCCATATAGCCCTGCGAAAAGGGAACCGCTTTATAAAATCAATCTTTCTGGCGATTGTTATCCTGATGATTTTACGTTATGGGTACGATGTGTGGCAGATGATGCGATAAACAAGCGACCTTACAACCTTTTTCTTTGAAATTCAACCAACCCCTCTTCCTAAAGTTTTATCAACCTGAGTTCGATTTTATTTTTAACGTTCAGATTGGCATAAAACGCTGTTTTACAAAGCAAATTTTTGAGTATTAGCGGGCTAAATCGAGGAAATTTAATGCAGGAAAACAGTGTTTTTATGCAAAGCTCATTGTCCGCCACTTGTAAACAG
>JAAYAG010000110.1 GCA_012719495.1 Bacteroidales bacterium | reverse complement strand
CCAGTTGCTGTTACAGATATTGATGAATATAGCGATGCCGATTATTATAATGAATATATCACATTTAGCGGCGGCTCCGACAATAACTACGATTTCAGCTTTGTGAATGGCGATTTCGAAATCACTCAAGCAACTCTCACGGTTACTGCCCACAACCAAAGCAAGGTGTATGGCGAGAGCAATCCCGTGCTTACTTTTGAATACGATGGTTTTGTAAACAACGATGATGCTGCTGTTTTAGATGATGAACCTGTTGCTGTAACAGATATTAATACCTATAGCGATGCCGGTTCTTATCCGGCAGCCATCACATTCTCGGGAGGGATAGACAATAATTATGAGTTCGATTTTGTTGATGGTGACTTTGAAATCACTCCGGCAACGCTCACGGTTACTGCCGACAATAAATCGAAGGTTTATGGCGATAGCAACCCCGAATTGACTTTTGTTTACAGTGGTTGGAAAAATGGAGAAGAAAGCATCGATGTGGCGCCAATCATCAGCACCACAATCGACGAACTGAGCGGTGTTGGCACGTATGCCGATTCCATAATTCTTAGCGGTGGTTCAGACAATAACTACACGTATAATTTTGTGCCCGGTACTATCGAAATCACTCCGGCAACCCTCACGGTTACTGCCGACAATAAATCGAAGGTTTATGGCCAAGGTAACCCCGAATTAACAATTTCATACGCTGGTTTTATGAATGGCGACGATACTTCAGATTTAACTACACTGCCCACAATTAATCTCGATGGCGATGGTGTTAACGTTGGTGAATACGATATTTTGGTTGCCGGTGCACAATCCGAAAACTACGAATTTGAATATACCAATGGCACGTTGAATGTAGAAAAGGCGCAATTAATTGTAAGTGCCGATAATAAATCGGCTTACTTTAACCAGCCAATTCCTGAACTTACTATTACGTACTCGGGATTTGAATATGGCGAAGATGTAAGTAATCTTACAACTGTTCCAACAGCTTCAACTACAGCACTTAAAGGAAGCCCCGAAGGTGATTACGATATAGATGTATCGGGTGGTGTTGCCAATAATTACAGCTTTAACTACGTAAAGGGCGTACTTACAATTTCTCCAAAGCAAGTGCCTGTTCTTAGCTGGAGCGCGCCTGCCGATATTCAGTATGGTACGCCACTTAGTTCGGTGCAACTAAATGCAGTGGCCATAGTCGGAGCCGATACCATTGACGGAACCTTTGATTATACTCCTGCTTTGGAAACGGTACTTCACACAGGAAATTTGCAAGCATTGCATGTTGCATTTACGCCCGATAACGATGCTTTATACGAGTTGGTGAGTGGCGATAACACTATTAATGTTACCAAAGCTCCGTTAACCGTTATTGCCGTAAACGATACCATTGTTTATGGTGAGCCAATACCCGAGTTAAATATCTCATACTCAGGATTTGTAAATGGCGACGACGCTGGTGATTTAAACGTCGAACCTGTTGCTTCGCTGGCTACCGGCGATGGCATTAATGCCGGCGATTATGCAATTTCGCTAAATGTCACTAGCAGCGACGATTATGAAATTACATACCAACCTGGTGTTTTTGTGGTTGAAAAAGCTACCCTCACCGTTACTGCCCACAACCAACACAAGGTGTATGGCGAAAGCAACCCTATGCTGACTTTTAGTTACAGTGGTTTTGTGAATAACGACGATGTGAGTGTTTTGGATGAAAAACCAATAATCGGTACTGCAATCAACGAACTCAGTAATGCCGATTACTACACCGGAGCCATCACCTTTACAGGCTGCAATGACAACAATTACAAGTTCGATTTTGTGCCCGGCGACTTTGAAATTACCAAAGCCACCCTCGCCGTTACCGCCCACAAGCAAACCAAGGTTTATGGCGAAAACAACCCTATGCTGACTTTCGAATACAGCGGTTTTGTAAATGGCGATGACATTGCCGATTTGGACGAAGAGCCTGCTGTTGTTACAGATATCGATGAATACAGCAATGCCGGCTCGTATTCCGGTGCCATCACTTTCTCCGGTGGTTCGGACAACAATTACAAGTTCAGTTTTGTGCCCGGCAACTTTGAAATTACCAAAGCCACCCTCACGGCTAAAGCCGACAACATGACCAAGGTGTACGGCGCCCAAAACCCGGTGCTCTCCATCTCTTACAGCGGTTTTGTAAACGGCGACGATGCAAGCAGCCTCGATATTGAACCTACAATCAGCACAACTATCGACCAGCTGACCAATGCTGGCCTCTACTCCGGGGCAATAACCCTTTCGGGCGGTACCGACAACAATTATGGGTTCATCCTTGTTGACGGCGACTTCCTGGTTACAAAGGCCATTCTAACAGTGAAGGCCAACAGTCAGAGCAAAGAATACGGGGACATAAACCCCTACAACACGTTCTACTACAAAGGCTGGGTAAACGGGGTGGAAGAAATTGATGTGGAACCCGTTATGACCACTACCGTCGACAGGCTTACCCCTGCTGGCATGTACAGCAGCGCTATCCTTATTTCAGGAGCATCGGACAATAATTACGATTTCAATTATATCCCGGGAACATACCGCATATCGCAAGCTCCACTAACGGTTACTGTTAACCCAATTACTCGTCAGTACGGAGACGATAACCCCGCGTATACCTTCAGCTTCTCGGGATGGAAGAATAACGACAGCGTTATTGCGGTTCTCCCTGAAGTTTCTACTGATATTGACCGCTTCAGTGCAGTGGGCCAATACCCGGGGGCGCTGCACATTGACGGCGGACGAGATAATAATTACCTGTTGACACGCATCGACGGAGATATTGACGTAGTCCCTGCAATGCTTACGGTTAAGGCCATCGACCAGTTTATGACTACCGGGCAGCCGTTGCCTGAGCTCTCGTTATCGATTAGCGGTTTTGTAAACGGGGAAAGTGAATCGGTTATCGAAGCGTTGCCCACTGCATCAACTACGGCCAGTTCAAGCAGTGAACCAGGATCATACACAATATCCGTGTCTGGCGGCTCTGCTCAAAATTACTATTTCGAGTATGTTGATGCGTCTCTTACCATTTCGGGAAAACAACTTCCCGTGGTTTCATGGGTGACCCCCGAAAGTATCGTTTACGGTACCGCTTTAAGCAACATTCAGCTCAATGCCACAAGCTATGTTCCAGGCAGTTTCAGCTACAGCCCGGCCTCGGGAGTAGTGCTTGGTGCCGGAAACGGACAGCTTCTGAGCCTTACCTTTACCCCACTCGACACCAACACGTATCAATCGGTCAGTAAATCTGTTCCCATTGATGTACTGCCCGCCTTGCTTACCGTTACCGCCCTGGACCAGCACATGGTGGCCGGGCTGACTTTGCCTGAGTTCTTGTTCGCGGTCAGCGGGTTTGTCAACGGTGATAGCATCAGCGCTATCGAGGTTTTACCTACTGCTTCAACAATAGCCTCTCCGGACAGCCCTGCCGGCTCCTACCCTATCTCCATTGGAGGTGCCAGGGCGGCAAACTACGTATTCGATTATATTGAAGGGATACTTACCATCTCGGACAAGCAACTTCCGGTGCTTACATGGGGAGCTCCTGAAGCCATCACGTACGGTACTCCTCTGGGCAATTTGCAGCTCAACGCGGTGGCCTCTACTCCCGGCGACTTCTCCTACAGCCCTGCTGCAGGGGTAGTACTTGGTGCCGGCATGGACCAGCAACTGAGCCTTACCTTTACTCCGCACGACACGGCGGCATTCTTTGCGGTAAAGCAATCTGTCAACATCGACGTGTTACAGGCCGTGCTTACTGTTACCGCAAACGACTTGCAAATGGTATACGGTGAAATGCTTCCTGCCTTGACTTGTACCGTTAGCGGTTTTGTAAACGGCGACAGCTCGGTCGACCTCGGGGAATTGCCGGTGGCCGTGCTCGAACACAGCGGAAAGATCGATGCTGGCAGTTACTCAATTAGCACTCAGGGCGGCAGTGCCGAAAACTACAGCTTTGTATACCAAAACGGCTCGCTTACCGTGGGCAAGGCTACTATTACCGTTACTGCCCTTGATGCTTCGATGAAGAGGGGGCAGCAAATGCCGGTCTTCGAAATGGGTTACCTGGGATTCAAAAACGGGGACGGAATTGCCGATATCGACCATTTGCCTGAGGTTGCCACAAGCGCAACGAACGACAGCCCTGCCGGTACTTACCTGCTGACCCCTGACGGTGCCCGGGACAACAACTACTCGTTTGTGTACGTAAACGGTTCGCTCACTATTGAACCGGGCGTGGGGGTTTTGCAATTGGATAGGGTCAGCGTTTTGGTTTTCCCAAACCCTTTCTCCGATGGACTGACTATTGAAACAACCGATGCTAACGCAGGACATTTCTCGTTGTGTAACCTCGCCGGACAGGTTCTGAGGCAGGGTGAGCTCTGCGATGGGAAAAATTTCCTGCATCTGGCAGATCTGAGGAACGGGGTTTACCTGGTGAACATTGTTGCCGGGAACAAAACCCAAACGTTACGGGTTGTAAAACAGTAACATAAAATATAACTAATTATTTTTAAAGAGGCTACCCAAAAATGGTGGCCTCTTCTTTTTGGTGAAGAAATTGCAGGAGAAAAATAAACAAATTGATAATTAGAATATTATATCTAGATTTTCAATCTTACTTAAAAAATGGATAAAAAATATCACTTTTGTATTCTTCGCGCATGAAATCAACTTAAAAACTAAAACAATGCGGGTAGTCATTCAAAAAGTAAATAATGCATCGGTTACCGTCGACGGGGAACTTATTTCAACAATAGGTCAGGGCTTGTTGGTTTTTGTGGGTATTGAAGATGCCGACAAACATGAGGATGCTGATTGGCTGGCAAAAAAAATTGTACAACTCCGTATATTCCCCGACGAAAACGAAGTAATGAATCGCTCAGTCATTGATGAAAATGGCGAAATTTTGATCGTCAGTCAGTTTACGCTTCATGCCCAGACAAAAAAAGGAAACCGGCCGTCGTACATACGGGCCTCAAAACCAACATACGCCATCCCAATGTATGAGTTTTTCTGCGAAGCTGTTTCGAAAGAACTTGGAAAACCTGTTGCCCGAGGTATTTTTGGTGCCGACATGAAGGTTAATTTACTGAACGATGGCCCGGTAACTATCTGGATTGACACAAAAAACAAAGAATAGCATGGGAAGCCGCAAGCATTTTCACACCTTCGATGCATTGCGTTTTTTTGCGTTCATGAAGGTTTTTCTGCTTCATCTTCCAATTACAGCTTTCCCTGTATTTTCATTTCTAAAAGGAGGAGGGGGAATTGGGGTCTCGTTCTTTTTCGTGCTCAGCGGGTTTCTTATCACATATATTATTCTTGAAGAAAAATCAAATACTGGAACTATAAACCTGAAAAACTTTTTTGTTCGCCGTATTTTACGAATATGGCCACTTTTCTACCTTATGATCCTTATTGCCTTTTTAACTCCCCATCTGTTGTCATTTTTCGGAATTAGTGCCTCACCCGATGGATACCAACCTAACTGGCTGATATCATGTCTTTTCCTCGAAAACTACAATATAATGTTTTCTCACTCGGAACCAAATGTTTCGCCACTTGGGGTTATGTGGTCACTTTGTGTTGAGGAACACTTTTACTTTATTTGGGGCCTTGCTATGTTTTTTATCAAGATGAAAAAAATCCCTGTTCTTTTAATCGCCGCAATAATTACAGGCAGCATTGCACGGGGCATATACCTCGCCAATACTATTTCTGATGCCGACGTGTTTTCGAATATTGATTATTTTGCATGGGGGGCAATTCCGGCATATTTGCTGGTCACAAATGCTGAAAGATTCGTTAACGCAACTGAAAAAATTCATGTATCCTACAAAATCTTTTTCGCAGTTCTTGTTGTTTGCTACGTAATTCTTTCTCCAAATATTGATTATAATTACAAAAGCAATATCGAACCGCTACTCTTTGGAGCTATGTTCAGCGCATTGCTGTCCATAATAATCCCAGCAAACAGTCCTTTAAAAATAGCTGACAAAAACATTTTAAGTTATTTGGGCGTATTCACCTACGGATTATATGTGTACCACACTATTATCATTAATGCAATGACTCACGTATTCAATATGTTGTCATTCTCGCTCGATAAAGCGGGCTTTGCCCTTCTCTTTTCTTTTTCATCGCTTCTCATAACTATTGGGGTAAGCATTGTCTCGTACCATGTATTTGAAAAGCATTTTTTAAAATTGAAAAAGTTATTCTACTGATCCTGTCACCAAACAATGTTTATTTTCTCGATTCAAGAAGTGTATCGTTCTTCATTGTGCTTAGCGGGTTTCTCATCACGTATATTATTCTGGAAGAAAAATCGAATACAAAAACCATCAACCTGAAAAACTTTTTCGCCCGGAGAATTTTACGAATATGGCTAATTTGATTTTAATACAAAACTGACAGGATTTGCTTTGTATTGAAAACAATGATGACAAAAAACGTTTATAACATCTTAAAGGATTAAGGCTCTTGTATTACTTTTTTCATCCAACTGGATCTCTCTAACGAATTACGTTACAAAACGAATAAACAGAAAATTAAAGATGCTTATAGCGAGGCTATTGTTTAACGACTACCATCAATATTTGTTTCGCCAACAATATAATTTGGACGGCGTTTGTTTTCTATAAACATTTTACCCAGATATTCTCCAATAATACCCAGCATTAATAAATTGATTCCGCTAAAAAACATGATTCCAATAACGATAGAAGCCCACCCCTGAATAGCATTGTCTGTAAATGCATAAATAATTAGTGCATATATTGCAAAAGCAAAAGCAAGTAAAGCAAAGGCTGTTCCCAGATAAATCGAAATTTTGAGTGGCTTTGTGCTGAACGAAGTAATTCCTGTTGAAGCAAATTTCACCATCTTATTAAAAGTATATTTCGATTCTCCTGCAAAACGTTCATTCGCTTTGTATTTGATTGCATATTGTTTAAATCCAACCCAAGCAATAATTCCACGCAAAAAAAGATAATTTTCAGGCATTTGTTTTATCGCATCAACAACCTTTCGATCGAGTAGGCGAAAATCTGCGGCTCCTGGTTCAACTTTTGTCTCAGACAAACTGTTTGAGATTTTATAGAAAAATCGGGAAGTCATCTTT
This sequence comes from Bacteroidales bacterium, assembly GCA_012719495.1. GTDB lineage: Bacteria > Bacteroidota > Bacteroidia > Bacteroidales > Prolixibacteraceae > CAYMTR01. The sequence goes on along the minus strand of JAAYAG010000110.1, from coordinate 100,233 downwards.
TTCATCAAACTGATAGACTCATGCTCTTCCCTGATCGTGTAAACGACTTCATAACCCTCCTGCCATTTATCAATGAGTTGAGGAATTAACTGAGGGGGATGTTGAAGGTCGGCATCAAGACTGATTACCGCATCACCTGAAGCATGATCAAGCCCTGCTTTCACCGCATTCTGATGGCCAAAATTGCGTGAAAAAGAAATATATTTAATGTGATTATCCTCTTGGGCTAATTCACGAATGATCTTTAATGTGTGATCTTTACTGCCGTCGTCTACAACAATAATCTCATAGTTGTATTTATTTTCGATTACCGAAGTAATTACTTTATAAAATTCGCGAATACCGTCTGATTCATTGAAACAGGGTACTACAACTGATATTTTTTTTGATAAAATCATATATAAGATGTTTTTCAGAACCAAAATAGATATTATATTTTGAATGATAAAAGAATTCTTGAGGATAAGAGGTAAAAATGAAAAGTTAATCGATTTGTTCTTCTTTTAGGAAAGAAAAGATACATTTTTTGTTGGGCGCTCGCTCATTAACAAAAAATCTTCTATTTTCTAATAAAAATCGACAATTAAAAACATGAGGAAAAATTATGAAAAACAGCGGTCTCAATGGTTAGGCAACCAATTGAATCATTGTACAATTAGCTAATTGAAAAAACAGATATTGATAGAGCATCCAAGGTACGGTTAACTAAAGGTCTGATGGTTTATATATTTGGCAGGTTGGCCGCAGCTTATATATTCCTTATTTTTAACTCTTAATTCGCATTATTAATACTTTTTTACAATATAGCTCACTCTTAATATGATTTTGTAAAAATGAATATTTGAAAGAGACTGTATCATATACTTAATAAAAGCTTTTGTTTCGAGTGTCAAAAAGTATTGAAAAATTTGAACTTAAGTTAGTAATTGATACAGTCTCTTTGATTTTTGAAAATAGAGAATTTTCCCAATCCCCATTTTTGTAGTCGGTATTGCATCGATGTTTTCAAAACACCTAACCCGTATACCGAACTGTTTTTAATGTTTATGCTCGATGCATCTTTAAAATATTTGGTTGGACAAGTAATTTCAGCAATATCATAATCGGCATACCAAATTTGAGCCAGCATTTGGTTATCGAAAATAAAATTATCGGAATTTTCATTATAATTAATAGCTAATAGTACCTCTTTCGAGAAAGCACGGTAACCAGTATGATATTCAGAAAGTTTGGCATTCATTAAAATATTCTGGGAAAGGGTAAGCAAGCGGTTTGCAACATATTTATACCAGGGCATTCCTCCCCTTAGGGCTCCTTTTCCTAAGATGCGCGACCCCAACACCACATGATACAATCCATTGGCTATTAAATAGCTCATAGAAGGAATCAGCAATGGGGTGTATTGGTAATCGGGATGGACCATAATTACAATGTCGGCCCCCAGTTCGAGTGCCTTATTATAACAGGTTTTTTGGTTCCCTCCATATCCCTTGTTTTTTTCGTGCTGAATAATATGCTGAATACCTAATTGTTGAGCTACGCCAATGGTGTCATCTTTACTGCAATCATCAACTAGGATGATATCATCAACAATATTTCTGTCTATTTCATTAAATGTCTTTCTCAATGTTTTGCCAGCATTGTAAGCAGGCAAAACTACTATTATCTTTTTGTCACCAATCATTTTATACCTTTCATTAATTGTGCGTTAATCGCAGTTTTAAAGAGTAAAAAGGGTAAGCATTGTGCATCTTAATTTCTGACAAACAGAGTCTTAATTGTGCTTTTTTTGTTCTATTTATTGAATTAGATAGAATTTTCCAATATAAACAGTTTTTTTATTGTTATCATATTAATTGACAAGTTTAAATATTCTTATTCCGTTATACTCTCCTATTTGGTTTTGCGTAAAAGGAGCAACATCTTCTCGCAAAAGATTTTCATCTCCTCGTATAATCATATATTTTGCACCCAACTCCATTTTTCGTTCCGTTCGCCTTTTCCCTGAATAGTTATTCCAATAATGACAGTCGGTAAATCCTTTTTGGTGCATAAGAGTAAGTGTAAGATTTGGCGTTTCATCAGGAATCGTAATTACCTTATCATCAAAAGTAATACCCAAACTCCTTAGGTAAGGAATAATGCCCTCATATTTTTTCTTGCTGCTTTCCCAATCGTTATAACAATAGACCCAATAATTACGAACCCAGCTGGCAAGCGGGATATTACCAGTTACAAATTTATCGTGCGGATTATAGTGTGAACGGGTGAGAACAATGCTATAATTTATTGAAAGGAGAAGCAATGTAAAAGCAATTCCTTTTACATATTTAGAATGAAATAAAGAAGATGATAGATTTTTGAATGTTGTAAGTAGTGTTATCGTGATTGCAGGGATAATAATCGTTGCATCAATAAGGAAATATTCATGAGCATCCATCCCATCGAAAAACAAAAGGACAAAAAGTACAACTCCGACAAGTAGTACCACAGTAATAAAAAAAGCAGGTTTATATAGCCTTTTTAAAAGAAAAAAGGTGAACAAAAAAAGAGTAATGATTGTAAGAAAGGCTATTGGATTAAAAAAGTAGATAAGGTTGTTTGTGTATATTAAAGATTGGATTTCATGTATGCGGTTCTGACTAAGTCCCCAAATTGGTAAAATCGATTGGTTGAAAAATCCATTCAAGTTATGGGTATTGTATTCCTTCACAAACATATACCAAGTCAATACTATTAATATAACAAAAGCAACAGAGCCAACTTGCAACAACAATGGTTTTTTATCTTTTTTTATGGAGATGACGTTTTTAATTAAAAGCACAGCATTGATTGCAAGAAATGAAAAAAGACAGGTTATTTTAAATAATGCGCCAAATGAAAATAATAATGTAGATAAAATTAAATAATGTATGCGTGATGTTTCATAGTAACAATATGAAAAGTAGCAAGCAATCAATGCACATGCCAAAGCTGGAATATTGGGAATCATATTAAATCCATAATAACCGAGCAAAGGAGAGGAAAAAAGGAAAAGGCTTACGAAAACTGCCCAGAAATGGTCTTTCAATATCAAAAATGCTAATTTATATAAAAAAAATAGACCTATAAATAAGATAACCAAGTTTATTAATCTTAAAACAAAAGGAGTTACTCCTGTAAACTTCCATATTTTTGCTGTGAGATAATATAAAATTGGAAATTCACTAACCACTTTTCCATGACTCTGTTCCCCTTGAAAAAGAATTGCCGGTTCAAAAAATTTATTGTTATCGTAAAAATAAGTCAACGCAAATGCATAACTATCGCTTTGCCTCCAACTATGCCTTGAGGAAGGACCCAAAGAAGAGACTTTGGGATAACCCATTAGAAAAAACAATCCAATATAAAGCAGGACGAAATAGACTGGGATTAACTTCTTACAGAAGAATCTTTTTATAAATAGTTTGTTTTCCATAGTTATTATTAGGCAAAATGATCTCTATTTCATTGGCTGAACAAAAGTGTTTACATCTTCCTTTGTTATTTCATTACCACAGAGAATGATCAGTCGCTCAATTACGTTCCTGAACTCTCGTATATTGCCCGTCCAATTAATTGCTTTAAATGCTTCTATCGCATCCGGAGCAAAAGTTTTGGTGGGCATACCGTATTCTCCGCAAATTTGTTCAGAAAAATAGTTGGCCAATTCTTCAATGTCGTCGAGCCGCTCGTTGAGCGAAGGCACGCGAATAAGAATAACACTCAACCGGTGGTAAAGGTCTTCCCTAAAGTTTCCTGCCTCAATTTCCTTTTGTAAATCCTTGTTAGTAGCCGCAACCACACGCACATCAACCTTCAGCGCTTTTTCGCCTCCAACACGGGTAATCTCGTTTTCCTGCAAGGCACGTAACACTTTTGCCTGTGCCGACAAACTCATATCCCCAATCTCGTCGAGAAAGAGTGTTCCGCCTTCGGCTTGTTCAAATTTCCCTTTGCGTTGTTTTATTGCCGAGGTGAATGCCCCTTTTTCGTGTCCAAACAATTCACTCTCGATCAGTTCTGAAGGAATAGCCGCACAATTCACCTCAATAAAAGGGCCTGCCGAGCGATTGCTCAGGTCGTGTATCCTTCGGGCAACCAATTCCTTGCCAGTACCATTGCTCCCGGTTATGAGTACGCGGGCATCGGTAGGTGCCACTTTCTGTACCATTCCCATTATGCCGTTCATTGCTGGCGAATGCCCGACAATAGTATATTTTGACCCGATTTTTTTGCGCAGGGTTTTGGTTTCGGCAACCAAAGTCGATTTATCCATCGCATTCCGTATGGTAATGAGCAGGCGGTTCAGGTCGAGCGGTTTTTCAATAAAGTCGTAAGCCCCTTTTTTTATGGCTTCAACTGCAGTATCGATATTCCCGTGCCCCGAAATCATCACAACCGGCGAATCGGGCTGTGTTTCAACCAACAACGGCAACAGTTCAAGACCGTCCATCTCGGGCATTTTAATATCGCACAAAATAATATCATACTCGTTATTCTTCACCAATTCAAGCGCCTGCTTGGCATTTTCGGCCAAATCGACCGTATATTTCTCATACGTTAAAATTTCCTTCAGCGTATTGCGAATGGCTCTCTCATCGTCGACTACTAAAATTCCTGACATACCTAATCTATTTTACACATAAACAACAAACCCGATTGCAATTAAAACCTTTAGCTTCAGATCTTTATATTCAAATTAAGTACTTTTATCTGATTCACATTTTCAATATAGCATCTTAGCTTTACAAAGATTGTTTGTTTTAAGCAATAAACAAAGCTATGAGTAAATTGAATTCTTCACTACATTTACCGAAAGTATTAAAATTAGTTAATTTGAAACGGATCATCCGTTGAGGAATATTTTTCGATTATTTTTGAAAGTTAAACTAAAGAATCATGTTCGATAAGCAATTGTATATAACCCGTCGCAGAATACTGAAAGAGAAGATAAAACAAGGTGTTATCCTTTTTTTTGGCAACGACGAAAGTCCGATGAATTATCCCGATAATCCATATCATTTCCGTCAACACAGTTCATTTTTATATTATTTTGGCATCGATCGGCCATCGTTGGCAGCCATAATAGATGTTGAAAACGACGAAGAAATTGTTTTTGGCGATGAGCTTACCATCGACGATATTATTTGGATGGGCAATGTACCTACTCTCAGCGAAGAATGCCAAAAAGTCGGGATTAACTCTGTGTTGCCCATCGTTAAACTATATACAATTTTACGCGAAGCACAAGCTTCTGACCGAAACATTCATTTTCTCCCCCCGTTCAGGCCCGAGAATAAAATAAAATTATTACGACTGCTTAATATCAGGCCCGACCAGTTTAACCAAAAATCGTCGGAAGACCTTGTTAAAGTCGTTATAAGTCAACGAGAAATAAAAGATGAATTTGAAATAGCTGAAATAGACAAAGCGGTAAACTGGACTGTCGATATGCACGAAAAAGCCATCAGTATGGCTCGCCCCGGGATGTTCGAAGCCGAGATTGCTGCTGCGGTCACACAAATACCCCTCGAACGGCAAGGTTATATTTCATTTCCGGTAATAGCCTCGATAAACGGAGCAGTACTCCACAACCACTATCATGGCAACCAACTAAAAGAAGGACAACTGTTTCTCCTCGATGCCGGTGCTGAAACACCATCGTGCTATGCCGGAGACCTCACAAGTACCTTTCCGGTATCGAAAAAATTCAGCGACAAACAGCGCGAAATTTATCAAATTGTGCTCGATGCCCACTACGGTTCTGCTTCATGCCTGAAACCGGGAATTACTTTTAAAGAAGTACATTTCGAAGCCTGCCGTATCATTTTCAATGGACTGAAATCGCTAGGATTGACAAAAGGCAACACTGAAGAAGCCATTGCAGAAGGAGCCCATGCCCTGTTTTTTCCCCACGGGTTAGGGCACATGATGGGCCTCGACGTGCACGACATGGAAGATTTGGGCGAGATTAACGTTGGTTACAACGGAGAAACTAAAAGCTCTCAATTCGGATTGCGCTCGCTAAGGCTGGCCAAAGAATTAAAGCCGGGATTTGTACTCACCATTGAACCAGGCATTTATTTCATTCCCGAGTTAATAAAACTATGGCAAAGCGAACAAAAGTTTAGTCAGTTTATCAACTATGCTCAAGTTGAAAAATACCTCGATTTTGGTGGCATCAGAATTGAACAGAATTACCTTATAACCCCCGATTCGAACCGCCTGCTAGGCCGTAAAAAACCAATGGAGATTAGCGAAATAGAAGCACTCAGGGGCTAATCTTCGTTCAACCAAGTCTCGAGTAGCATATATACTTGAGCTTTTTCGGCTAGCGGCATATTTTCGATACGTACCCTATGCGAAGCTTTCGGTATGACCATTTTTACGGCTCCACTCTTCGGGTTTTTCAAATTGAAGCCCGAAGCTGACCATGGGTCCGTTTCGCCATAAATCATAAGAACATGCTTTCCGTTGGCATTGACTGTTTTCTCGATAAACTTGGAGGTTTTCTTATCAAACTTAAATGCAAGTCCTTCAGGGATAAATATCTCTGACAAATACCCTTCGGCATCTTTGATTTTCAGTAAAGGTTTAAGCGCTTTCACATCGTAGCCATAGTAGCCCATTTCTTTGGCTGCCTGAATAAAAAACGATTGCATGGGAGCTGTCCCCTCATTTGAAAAATAGTCGGGCGAACATACTTCTACCAGATGATTGAGCTGAACGCGTATCGGGGTACTGTCGGCAGGGATAGCGGCACAATTGGTACCCCACTGCCAAAAAGCAAACGAGTATTCCAGCACACAATAATCGAGAACTTGTTCCGGAGGAATCCTAAACGAATAGTTCCGGGCTTTTACCAAGCTGTCGAAAAGGGGTTGGATAGCTTCTCGCTGAGTAAGAATTGACCGCTGAAATTGCAGTAACTTTTCTCGACAAGTTTGCGAACCAACTGCTTTGAGGAATTTCTCGTGCCTGCCATCTTCCACGGCAAAATTAACCGGCCCCACATAAGGCACCCAAATATCAGCATCGTCGGGATAGAAAGCCTTGTATGCCAAAGTATTTGTACCTCCTTTGCTAATGCCTGTAACAATCCATTTATTTTGATTATTGTATAATCGTTTGAAAATACGCTGAATACGGTGCAAATCATCGGAAGCGCTTTGCATGGTAAGATAACCCCAGTTTTTGCCTTCGGGAACCGATTTTCCAAAGAAACGATGCTCTACAACAAGTTGATTAGCCTCAAGAATTTTGCTCAATTCATTGATATAGGAAGGTTTCATGGCATATTCCGCATCATAGCCTTCGGCAACAAACACCACAGGGCTGTATCTATTGTAATCGGACAATATAACTCGCTGCCTGAATTTGCCTTCCGACGGGTTTTTGTGGTTAAGAAATTGCTCGATATATATTTCATACGATTCTTTAAAGAATGGGTTATTTTCAATCTTTTGAACAGAAACCACCTCAGGAAATTCCTTCAACTGATTTATAAGCCCGTCAGCATTTTGTGCAAATACATGAATTTGAAGACATAACACTCCAAGCACAAGTGCAATATTTATTCGGAATAATTTAGTGTAATTCATATCGAAACCATTTAAATCAGATTACAAGTTAACAAAAAGGGATCAATAAAAAGAACAAAAAACTTCCCCGAAAAAAAAATCTTTTCTCCGGGGAAGAACAAACTATTATTTTGTAAAAACAAAACTTCAATTATTTAGTACACCGTAAAAAACCATTTACTTCGTTTAGTGTGGTCAGTTTCAATTCATCGCGTTCGCTAAGCCTGACTTTAAACTCATTTTCAAAATAAAAGCGGAGCAATTTTCGGTCGAATTCATCAAGAAAAAGGTCATCAATAGATTTTGCTTTAGATATGTAATTTTTTCTCACTCCTACATTTCGCAGTACTTTGTACAGCTTTCGTTCTATGGCTCCCATTGCAGTATTTTTTGGGTTTTACAATCGTTGGAAATCTGGATTACAACGTATAAAAACCACATTTGTTATACTTTTTTACATGTTTTTATCAAAAAATCAGGACTAACCACCAACCAACATCATAAAGAACTGCTAATTAATCACATGCAACTGCTTTCCAATTTTCACAAATGCATCAACAGCCTTATCTATCTGGCTTAGAGTGTGAGCAGCAGACAACTGAACCCTGATACGCGCTTTTCCTTGTGGTACAACAGGATATACAAATCCAATCACATAAATCCCTTCATTAAGCAGCAAATCGGCAAAACGAACAGCCATCGGGGCATCGAAAATCATTACAGGGACTATAGCCGTCTCACCTTTATTGACAGTAAAACCTGCCTGCTCTATTTTTTGCCTGAAATAGAGGGCATTTCGTGTTACAGCATCGCACAGTGAAGTAGAGTTTTCGAGCATTTCGAGTACTTTAAGGCTTGCTCCAACTGTGGCCGGAGCCAACGTGTTCGAGAAAAGATAAGGTCTCGATCGTTGACGCAGGTATTCAATGATTTCTCGCCGTCCGGAAGTAAACCCCCCGTTTCCACCGCCCAGTGCCTTGCCAAAAGTTGAAGTAATGATATCTACCTTGCCTGTCAAACCAAAAAGTTCGGCTGTTCCTTTACCCGTAGGGCCAATATATCCGGTGGCATGGCTATCATCGACCATGACCAATGCTTCATAACGCTCTGCCAGACTGCAAATTATATCAAGTCGCGCAATATCTCCATCCATGGAAAAAACCCCGTCGGTAACAATTACCTTGTGCGTCGCTCCTTTTGCTTCTTTCAAACATTGCTCAAGGTTTTCCATATCAGAATGCTTGTACCTCAGCCGCTTAGCTTTACATAAACGTACTCCGTCAATTATTGAAGCATGGTTCAGCTCGTCGGAAATAATAGCACAATTTTCATCAAACAGCGGTTCGAAAACACCACCATTGGCATCGAAAGCAGCACAATACAAAATAGTATCTTCGGTGCCTAAGAAATTCGACACCGCAACTTCTAATTCTTTATGAATCTGCTGAGTACCACATATAAACCGCACCGATGAAAGCCCAAACCCCCAACGGTCAATCGCCATTTTAGCCGCTTCAATAACCTCACTATTAGATGCTAATCCAAGATAATTATTCGAACAAAAGTTGAGCACCTCGCCCACCCCATTCACCTCGATAACCGCACCCTGCGCAGAAGAAATAATTCGCTCCTCCTTATACAACCCATTACCCTTCAAAGAATTGAGCGAATTCATCAATTGATTTTTCAATTCACCGTACATAACATTCAAGTTAAAATTATCATAGAAACTAGGCTAAAGGTACCGAATAGCTTGGTTAAAATAGTTGACAAATGACAGATTCCTCAATAATTATCATCAGAAAAGAAAAGAGAAGCTAAATAATTGGGCTCAGGGAACATAATTACAGAAACGTTGTTATTTTTGTTTCAGTTAAATAAAAGAAGTATGAGTTCAAATAATGGAAAAATCGTTTTAGGAGTGCTTGCCGGATTGGCAGCAGGCGCACTTCTGGGAATCCTCTTTGCCCCTGATAAAGGTTCGGAAACCCGCAAAAAGATTATCGACAAAGGCGAAGAAGCAGGCGACGGAATAAAAGAAAAAATTAACGATCTGCTCAACGACTTGAATCAGAAAATTGATGCAGCAAAAGCCAAAGCACGCGAAGCCTCAACAGAAGCATCAAATTCATAAGTAATTGACATACAATTTCAATGGAAAGTCCAAGAGACCACATAGAATCGCTGATTGAAAAAGGGGAACAATACGGCAAAACCACGCTCGAGCTTATAAAGTTAAAATCTGTTGACAAAGGGGCAGGTGTTTTATCCGAGCTCATTTCGTGGAGTATTGTCATTATTTTCGCTGTTGTTTTTTTCACTCTGGCCAATATTGCGTTGGCATTATGGCTTGGTTCGTTGCTGCAAACCATGTATTTGGGCTTCGTTATTGTGGCTGCATTTTACGGGTTACTGGCTTTACTGTTTCTTATACTTAGAAAGCCTCTTCTAAAAAAACCAATGAACAACAGCTTTGTGAAACAATTTCTCGATTAAAGACCATGGCAAGAAAACAAGCCACCGAGTTGCTCAAAGAAAAAATTGAAGCCCTCGAAGTAAAACAAGCAGAAGAAGCCAAGGCCTTTCGCTATGAAGTAAAAGAAGCCTACGAAAGCCTGAAGCCAGTTAACCTGATTAAAAGTTCGTTAGCGGAATTTGTTTCTGCTGACGATTTAAAAAAAGAACTTTTCGAAAGTGGGATACTACTGGTTAACTCGATAATAACAACGCAACTAACAAAGAAACAATCAGATAATTATTTCATACGGACCTTGAGTACATTTGCCCAATTGGCCATAACCACCCTTTTGACCCGTAACCGGGAAGGAATTACCCAATGGATTAGTAGTTTTATTGACAAATTATTCGCTTCGCAAAAAGAGAAATCTTAGGCAAACGTCACGATTGATTAATCCGAAAAAGGAATGGAGAAGCAAAACTTGCTGCCATTGATTTCAAGTGGTTCAAGCCAAATCTTTCCACCCATAAGATTGACTAACCCAGCCGAAAGAGAAAGGCCCAATCCTGCCCCTTCTCCAATAACACAAGTCGTTGATGTATTAAGCAGAGGACTATCAAACAACGTATCGGCCTTTTCTTTAGGAATTCCTTTACCGGTATCGCGAACCCAGAAAACCAGTTCAGAACGGTTTTGGGTACACCCAATTTCAATTTGCCCGGCATCGGTAAAATTAACTGCATTCGACAATAAATTCGAAAACACTTCAGCAACCTTGTCTTTATCAAATGCATAAAACTGACGGGGCGAATAAATAGTAATTGTTGTTAACACCTCAACTGGCTTGTTTTTGTTCTGAAGATCGAATCTAAGCCCCGAAGCAATTTTTTCAACATATTCATTTATAATCACTTTCACGGGTAAAAGCTGCAATTGCCCAGTTTGTATTTTCGATATTTCAATAATGCTGTTTAAGGTTCGCAATAAATGTTGGCTCAGTTCATTAATATAAGAATGAAATAACTTTTGCTTATCAAGACTCAACTCTCTGTCTTCGAGCAATTGAACAAACCCCAGTATCCCATTCATAGGTGTGCGCACATAATGCGAAAGGTTTGATAGAAAAGTGGTTTTAAGCCGATCTGACTCATCTGCTTTTCGCTTAGCTTCGAGCAACTCAGTAAAAATAAGCGTTCGCCGCCTTATTTCACCACGAACAAGATAGTAGAGTAAAATGCCGGTAACCAACACAAAAAACCACCCTTTATAGGTAGAAAGAAGATGAATTTTATGAGTGTCGTTGGTTAATGTCACCACCATCTGATCAGAAAAAAGAATCCAAAGTGCACCAAAGAAGATGTACAATACAGTGATGCGATATTGGAAAGGAATTTTTTTAAGCATTAGCGACTTCGGGTTTTATGCTTTTTAAATTTACTGTTTTTTTTGTAAAACGCAATACTTCGATTAACATAAATTATCAGAACCCGATTATACTATCCATGCCAAAAGAAAATTTACAACATGCTGGGAAATCTCACTTTGTGGTAATATCAAAAGAATGCATTACGACGAAATCGGTATAATCTTTTGTTGCTCAATATAAGAAAGAGTATTATTTTTCGAATGATAAGACAGCAACAACACCTTACAATAAACCATATCGATGAAATACCGTGAAATAGAAAATACAGAACAACTTATAGAACTGCTTACAAGGCAACAATTCATTGAATCATACGCCTTTCAACATATCGATTTTAGTCAGGCTGATCACATATTGAGCAATCACACTTTTTCTGATTGTATTTTTTTGGGTTGTACCCTTCCTGAACGGATAAGGCATTCTATAAAAGACAATTGTATTGAATTTCCGATGATTGAAATGCCATTCAACCCATTCCTTAACAAACTATACACAAAAGAAACATTATACCACGGCTACAAAACTGGTAAGCCCGAAACATACAATAATACGTCCGATAAGATCATTTATGAGCACTTTATCAGAAACGGGAAAGAAGCCAGCGACATAAAAGAAACACTGACCCGCCGGCTGCACGACCATGCGGTTACCGATGCCATGTTCGATTTTCTTTCAGGATATGAAGAGAGAAAGCTTGTTGCGATTATGGGCGGGCACAGTCTGTTGCGAAACGACAGTAACTATCTGGAGATAACAAAAATAAGTAAGAAACTAACCGAAAATGGCTACCTCATGATATCGGGCGGAGGGCCGGGTGCAATGGAGGCTACACATGTAGGGGCTTGGTTTTCAGGGAAAAAGACGAGTGAGCTACATCATGCCCTTGAAATACTCACCCAAGCCCCAGATTACCGTCACCCCTTGTGGCTCGATACCGCATTTGAGGTATTGTCCAAGTTTCCTCACTCCAATTACAATAGTTTGGGAATTCCTACATGGCTATACGGGCATGAGCCACCTACCCCGTTTGCCACACACATTGCAAAATACTTTGCCAATAGTGTTAGGGAAGAAGGTCTGTTAGCAATTGCGAAAGGCGGAGTGATTTATGCACCAGGTAGCGCGGGTACTATACAAGAAATTTTCCAAGATGCCACGCAAAATCATTACCTTAGCTTCGGATATGCCAGTCCGATGGTATTTTTCAATCGTAATTTTTGGGCGTACGAAGCGCCAATTTACCCTTTATTAAAACATCTGTCGGACACAAAAAAATACAACAACCTACTGTTGTCGAGCCACGATAGTTGCGACGGCGTAGTCGCTGAAATTATGGCATTTACCAATAAAGTACAACAATAGAAACTTAAAAACCTATCGATATGAATAGTGCAGAAATTAACGAATACAAGATCAAACGAATAAGTGAAGTAGCCAAGGAATTAGGAATAGACCCTGACCGTATATTGCCACACGGGCATTATATCGCCAAAGTTCCTGTAAGCATTTTGGATGAAAAGAAAGACCAACCCGACGGAAAACTCATTTTGGTGAGTGCAATGACCCCAACCCCACAAGGCGAAGGAAAAACAACAACAACCATAGGCCTGGGCGATGCACTGCGAAAAAAGGGTTTAAAAACAACTATCTGCCTGAGAGAGCCATCGTTAGGCCCATACTTTGGAATTAAAGGAGGAGGTACCGGGGCAGGTCGTGCACAAGTTATGCCTTCAGAGGATATTAACCTCCATTTTGTAGGCGATATGTACTCGGTAAGCAAAGCCAACAACCTGCTGGCCGCCATGGTCGATAACCACCTTCAACATGGTAACGAATTGAACATTGACCCAAGAAGGATAATATGGCGGAGGGTAATCGACCTTAATGACAGAGCATTGCGCCAGATTTTCATTGGAATGGGCGGTGTATCGAACGGCGTGCCCCGGCAAGATGGCTTCAACATAACACCTGCCTCAGAAATTATGGCCATTTTATGCCTTGCCAGCGATGTTCACGACTTGGGCGAACGCCTTGCCCGCACCTGTGTTGGCTTTACGTATAGCGGACAACCTGTTCGGGCAAGCGATTTGCAAGCCGAAGGCGCCATGCAGATTCTTTTGCGCGACACCATTCACCCCAATCTGGTACAAACCATTGAAGGAACTCCCGCATTTGTTCATGGCGGACCTTTTGCCAATATTGCCCAAGGAACCAACACTGCCATTGCCACCCGTATGGCGTTGAAACTTTCTGATTATGTGGTAACCGAAGCCGGTTTTGCCACCGATCTTGGCGCTGAAAAGTTCTTCGATATTAAATGCCGTATTGCCGGGCTCAATCCTTCGGCAGCAGTGATTGTAGCTACCATCAGGGCAATGAAATATCACGGTTGGAAAGATGGTGGCTTTGAAAATCTTGAAAAACACGTAGAAAACATACAACAATTTGGGTTGCAGCCCATAATTGCTATCAATAGGTTCGACGATGACTCGGAAGATGACATAAATGAAGTGATTGAACATTTTGCAAATAAGGGAGTAAAAGCCATTACAGCAACACACTATGCCAACGGAGGTGCCGGAGCTCTTGATCTCGCACAAGCCGTAATAGATGCTAGTGAAGCCTTTGGGCAACGCAAAATAGTGTACCAATACCCACTAGAAATGTCGATTGTAGAAAAAGTGCGCACCCTGGCCCGAAACCTATATGGAGCCGACGATGTGGAATTCTCGGCAAAAGCCATGAGCGATATTGCCCTCATTGCCAAATGCGGATACGAAAACCTGCCTGTGTGTATTGCCAAATCTTCAAAATCATTATCAGACAACGACAAACTTCTTGGGCGACCGCGCGGGTTTAAAATTTCAGTAAACGAAGTCCGGGTATCGGCAGGTGCAGGGTTTGTGGTCATTATCTGTGGTAACATTATGACGATGCCCGGCCTGCCCAAAGTACCTGCAGCCACAAAAATGAAACTATTGCCCGACGGAAGGGCTGTTGGGCTGGCGTAAAAAAAGGAACACTATATTCACTAAAACAAAACTTGCCAAAAGCATTGTAAGAGAAATTGAATTTGATAGTTTAATGAGTGTGAGAAAGCAAAATTGAGTATACTATCTTGCTGCCAATTTTAGAGTGTATCGTTTGACCTTCAAAATTTTAATGACAAATCATTCTCATTAAAAAAAATGCTTGAACTTGGTTTAAAATAAACAACATATATTCAATTGATTATAATAATGCCGTATTAATGCCGTAATAAATACAGCATTAAAATTTGCTTGATTCTTAGGTAAATTATATTCTTACTTCGATTTTCAAAGTATTTATGAAACAACCTGAACTCGGAAAAAAAATTTTAAAACTCAGACTAGCAAAAGGTTTGACACAGGTAGAACTTGCAGAAAAGTGCAATCTAAACCTTAGGACTATTCAACGTATTGAATCATCTGCGGTTACTCCAAGGAGTCAAACAATTAAATTGATATTTTGCTGTCTTGATTATGACATTTATGGTTCTTCTAGTAAACGTTCCAATATATTGGACAAATCAGCTAGAAGAATCCAAATTGGGCTCGAGCTTTTGTTTAAATATTTTAAAGAATTAATTAACCTAAAGAAACACACAATGAAAAAAGTAATTTTTTTAGTAATTGCATTTATGGTTTTAGGATTTTTTCTTGCCAATGCTAAAAATGATGCACAACAAGAATCTTCAAAAATCATAGGAACCTGGAAAATTATTTCTAACAAAGTTGGAAATGGAGAAACAGTAATGGCATCGGAAAGTAGTCCCAGCCTCAAATTAATCACTCAAAGTCATTTCACCTGGATTCGCTACAATGCGGATACTCAACTAATTGAAGGCTCAGCTGGAGGTAGGTACATTTTTGAAGGTGACTCATATATAGAAATTTTAGATTTTGGGTCATTGGAAATGAAGGGTTATTTGGGTACGAAAAGTACATTTAAAGTCCTGTTTGATGGAAATAAGATGACCATTTCAGGGAATCTTTCCAGTGGTCTAAAGGTTGAACAAGTTTGGGAAAAAGTCAAATAAAAGCACTCTTTCCTCTGATGTTCAATTAATCTTTTATAATCAAAATTAGCATCATCATGTAAGTCAGAGAATTTACACTTGAAAATATAAATATCTTGAAAATTTTGTTAGCTCTACTTTGACAGATTAAAATATAGATTTCTCGTTTCACTCGAAATGACATTTCGGGGAGATAAACTGGGCGGAAAAGTCACCAAATTTGCGACTGAACGTTAAAGCCATGTTATTTTATCCTATTGTTGACTATACGTGGTAGCTTATCATTATTTTTAAACCTCAATAGATTAGTTTTAAAATATGGTTAAGCTAAAGTTTTCTGCATTTGCGATACTCTTGCTTACAGCATTTAATTATGCTTCGGGACAAGAGTTAAAACTCAACGATCTTGAGTATTTCGAGACACAAGGCGTGAATGTGCTTGTGTACAGCAATCTTTTTACAGGAGGATTTAATGATGAGAAAAACGCCGGTATCGAATTGATCCACCATGGCGTACGTACAGCGCAAGGTGGAGCGGTGCGACTTTCGAACACGCCGGAGCAGTGGGACCTTGTGCCCTCAGTATCTAATCGCAAGACCGACCCGGCCACGAAAACCATTGAGACTACGCTACGGTATAACGATTACGATTTCGAATCGCGCGTGGTAGTTACGGCAAAAGGCAAAGGGGTTGAAATATCGGTATATCTCGATAAGCCTGTTCCCAAAGCACTTGAAGGGGCTGCCGGATTTAATTTTGAGTTTCTGCCTTCGCAATACTGGGCAAAGACTTATTTGATGGATGGCCGTTACAACCGGTTTCCGCGCTATGTGGTTGGCAATTCAATTACGAGGCCCAACAGTGAAAAACCAAAGCAGTTCAAAGGATATAAAACCTACGACGACAGGGGTACCGGCCAGTTTATCGACCCGCTTCCGCTCGAAACCGGACGCACCCTGCTTCTTGCACCCGATGAACCTTCACGCATGGTGAAAATCACCTCGCAGGATGCCGATCTGATGCTTTTCGATGGCCGTATGCTGGCACAAAACGGATGGTTTGTCGTTAGAAGCATTCTCCCGGCAGGAAAAACTGGCAAGGTGTTGACCTGGACGGTTGAACCAAACGCCATTCAAGGTTGGGTGCGCGAACCTAATATTGGTTTCTCGCAGGTAGGTTATATTCCCTCGCAGCCCAAAGTCTCTGTAATTGAACTCGACAAGAAAGATAAACCGCTTGCAAAAGCTTCTTTGTATAAAATTGACGACAGTGGCAATGCGAAAGAAGTATATAACGGCAAAATCGTTTCGTGGGGTGACTATTTTAAATACCACTACGTAAAATTCGATTTTACAGCAGTTAAAGATCCGGGTATATACTATATTCAGTATGGAAATTTTAAGACAAACAATTTTATAATCGACAATAACGTCTACGATAAAATTACCGATGCCACAAGCGATATTTGGATCCCCATACACATGAATCACATGTATGTGAACGAAGCATACAGGGTTTGGCATGGCGAGCCTTTCAAAGATGGTTATCTTCAGGCTCCACCAAATACCGATCACTTCGACCTTCACGACCAGGGGCCAACAACCGACACCAAGTATAAAGCACTGGAACTGATCCCCGGATTGAACGTAGGTGGCTTTTTCGATGCCGGCGATTTTGATATCGAAACCGGTTCGAACATTAGTGTGGTGCAGAACTTTGTGCAGACATGGGAATATTTCAAACCCTTGCGCGACCAAACTTTTGTTAGCCAGACACAACGCTATGTTGATCTTCACCGACCCGATGGAACACCCGATATGTTACAGTTTATCGAGCATGGAACATTGAACCTGGTAGCTCAGGCTGAGATTATCGGTCACATGTCGCAAACGCTTTCTAACTCGGTTCTCGACAATTATCATCACCTTGGCGATGCTGCCTCAATAACCGACGGATTGCCTTACAATCCAAACCTTGGTCCTTACGAAATAGCCGCCGATGGTCGCTCTAGTGGAGTTAAAGATGATCTGTGGGCGTTTACCAGCCGCAATCCTGGTCTCGATTTGCAGGCAGCAACTATGCTGGCCGCAGCAAGCCGTGCACTGAAGGGTTATAACGACGATCTTTCGGCAAGAGCGTTGGTACAGTCCAAAAGGTTATTGAACGAGGCAACAGAATTACTTGCTAAGCAGCCGGAGGATCGCTCTTTCAGAGGGAGAGGTGGCAGTTCTGCCAATATTTCCACTAATCTTCAATTGTATATTTCGACCGGAGAAAAGCAGTACCTCGACAAATTCCAGCAACTTTTGTGGCCTGCACTGGACAGGAACGTTAATTTTGGACTTCTTACAGCCTTGGATGCGATACCGCATCTGGATGCATCCTACAAAGAAAAGCTTCGTCCGTACATTGTGAAATACAAAGAGTATATCGAGAGCCTCGAAAAGGATAATCCTTACGGAGTTCCTATTGGCTTAGGTAACTGGGCTGGAGGCAATGCCATGTCGAGCTTTGGCACTACGGTTTGTTTTGCCAGTAAATTTTACCCCGATATTATTGATGCCAACCATGCATTCAAAGTTACCAGTTGGTTATATGGCTGCCACCCATACCACAATTATTCGTTTGTGGCTACAGTGGGCGCTACACGTCCGAAAGCTGTATTCTATGGTAACAACAGGGCCGATTTTTCAGCTATTCCTGGTAACGTTGCACCTGGCGTATTATTTAGAAAACCCGACCACTTTGAAAACTACGACGATTGGCCATTCCTGTGGGGACAAAACGAAGGAACCATTGCCGGTAATACCAGCTACCTGATTTTTGGATCGGCATTCAGGAATTTAATAAAAACCCAAAAGTAATTACGTAAATCAAAACATTGCCTACAAAGCACTTTAGTGAAAAAATAAAAAAGGACTGAAATCAACTCAGTCCTTTTTATATTGAATTACATCGATCTATCGAAGGGGAGCAGGCCCTTTGAATTCGGGCGTATCAGTCATTGTAAACGTTGCTTTTTCTCCATCAACATCGAGCACCATAAATTTGGGCGATTGCGGAGTGTAAGCAGTCCAAACCCCGTCAGTGTTTCCATTGGGATTTCCATATTTGGCAAAATTTGTCCAGTAATCAACCATTTTCAAACTAAGCTCTTCGTCGCCAGCATTAAAAGGTCGCCAGCTATGTCTGAACGAATGGAAAATGTACCACAAATCTGATGAATGGAAAGCGCCAGCCGAGTCTCCGGGTAATTGTCGTGAAAACAAATAAGCATAAGCCGGTTTGCTGCTTTTTTCGGCTCGAAGTGCACAAAAATCACCGATAGGTTTCGACATATCGTTCATATCGTTGGCAGTGAAACCAAACATATACGGAACATCAGGAATTTCGTTAGCCTTGGCCATGTCACTGAAAGTGCCGGTCAGGAAATAATTGTCGATAACCGGAGCCATCATCATCCTTTTGCCGGTTGCGGCTGAATAATCCAATACCATTTTTGTCATTTCGTCGAACGATAATGAGCGCATTTGTTCAAGTGAGTTTATTTCGAAATGATCCATCATCCGTTGGTTTAATACCATGGCTGTATCGAGCAACATTCCGGGGCGTCCACCATTTAACCCACCACCGCTCATACTTATCGCTTTTGCAACAAGCTTTCTCGAGATTGGCGAAGCACAAAGTGTCTGCACGCTACCGGCACCGGCACTTTGACCGAAAATGGTAATATTGTTAGGGTCGCCACCAAATTGTGCAATATTTTCATGAATCCATTTCAACGCAGCAGCCTGATCCATAACACCATAGTTGCCAGATACCTTATTCGGGCTTTCATCAGACAAAAGTGGATGCGAGAAAAATCCAAATATGCCTAAGCGATAGGTTACCGAAACCAGAATAACACCACGTGAGGCCCAGTCTTCTCCACCATCCATTTCAGGTTCGAAGCCAAACCCTTCGCGATAGCCGCCACCATGTATCCACATGGCTACCGGAAGCTTTTTGTTTTTTTGACCAGCTGCCGGAGTCCAAACATTTAAATAAAGGCAATCTTCGTCAAACGGAACGCTTCCGCTTGCACGCCATTCCCTTCCGTAAAAACTATTGGGATCCCAAGCAGTTTGCCAAGCAGCTGCCCCATACTTATCGGCAATTTTTACACCTTCCCAGGCAACTACCGGCTGAGGTTCTTTCCAACGCAAGTCGCCAACCGGTGGGGCTGCAAACGGCACGCCCTTATATGCAATTACTCCTTTGGTCGCCGTAGGTACACCTTGAATCTGACCACCATCAATTGTCAAAACCGGGTTTTTATCACTGCACGATACAAAAACAAATGCAATGAACACCCATACAAAAAATGATAAATTTTTCATAAGTAGTTAGTATTAATGATAAGAATATTTAAAAAATAGAGTGTATTCCCAAAGATAGTAACAAATCAAAGATTACCAAGATATAGCTCTTAATTAAAAATGGACCCCATTCAAAAAGAATTGCTTATAGTGGTTTAAATATAATAATAGACAAACATCGAAGACTTAAGGTTCGTTGCTGGAAATTCATCTATTGACAAAAAACAAAAAGAAATCTATTTTTGAGAGAACAGAAAAGTGAATACTAAACAACCAATTTTTACCGACTTAACCAGACAGGAACATTATCTTATTATACCATGGAAACAAGTTCAGAACATGACAAACGAATAGCTAATTTAACCTTGGGCAACGTGTACCCGCTTTACCTTGCCAAAGTGACAAAGAAAAACAGGACACAAGAAGAACTGAATAAAGTAATAAATTGGTTAACAGGATACAACGAAGAGAAACTTCAATCTTTAATCGATGAAAATATTACTTTTGATCAATTTTTTCGCCTTGCAACCGTGAATCCTAATGCAAACCTTATTACCGGAGTAATTTGTGGTTATCGGGTTGAAGACATCGAAAATGAACTTACAAGAAATATTCGATATTTAGACAAACTGGTTGACGAGTTAGCTAAAGGTAGGAAAATTGAAAAGATATTAAGGTCAAAAACCTAAATATAAACTCATTACATTAAACACAAAGAACCAAATATCTTTCCTTATATGAATCAACCTTCCCTTAATAAAGCTATGCTTTCAATTTTTCAACAAATAATTATGGTACAGCCCCATCAAGCCTGTTTTCCAATCTGCTTTTTGGGTTGAATATTTGATATCTTAATGTCCCTTGTCAAATACATCTGTAATAAAAAAAGAATCTCGTATAGCTCTTGTTCTCAAAATATTTCATAGCTTATCTTTTATAAAATAAGAGATTGTAAAAACAACCTATCAAAAAACTCTTATTTTTGTAATGACTGTATAAATCGACAAACTAATAGAATAAACACAAACAAAAATGGCAGAAAAAGATAAAGGATTCAGATTCAAAAGCCTTTTTTTTAGAGATGTAGAAAATAGCACTGAAGAATCTAAAAATCAAGAAAATAACACTCCAAACTACAGTAATAATACTGAGCCTCTATCACAGAACCCGATTTCTCACGTTCCCACAGTTCGGGTTCAAGATCAATCTCTTGTTGACGATTTTGTTCAACGTCTTCAAAATTTAATTAACCAGAATAATCAGCCTGGTTTTGATTTCCTCGAATTCACGGAATCACTTTTTGAAGAGAAGCACAGCCCCGACCCCGAAGTATATAAAACAGTATTCAGAATCGCTCAAAAAATAGACAAATCATTAACTTCCAAACGATTAATAGAAAGTGCTATTACCTATAAAGAGTTGGTACAGCGAACTGCAGAAGCAGAAATTGAGAAAGGTGAATCAAAAAAACAACGATTACTGTCAGAAAAAGATACTGAAAGAAATACCCTGGATACAAGTATAAAGGATATTCGGGCCAAAATACAACAACTAACCCAGCAAATTCAAGAACTTCAAAACCAAGACATTGACCATAGCAACCAACTTTCAGCAATCGATCAAAAGTATGGGAGCCAGTTAATTGATATTGACAGGAAAATAAGTGCTATCCGTAGTGCAAAAGAACAGGTACTGGTTAGTATCGTTGAAGTTGAAGCAGGAATTAAAATGAATCTTTCTTAAAATAATACACAATGCAAACAGAAACCAAAACAGTTACCCAGTTACCAATCATGAAGTATTTCGATGATGCTCAATTGGTTGAAAAAGGAAAAGTGACTCTCGACAAATGGCGCAAAGGAGAAAAACCAATCGGCGCTTTCGTAGGATTAGCCATAATTGGAGCCGTTGCATATGGTACCATAAAATGGATCATCCCTGCAGTGTTTGGCCTTCTTAGCCAAGTTTTAGCTGTAGTAGTCTCAGTGTTGGCTGTAATTCTGGTTATTTTATTATTGCCTGCTATTTTCAAGCTTTTCCGCCGAATTGTCCGTTCGTTTCACAAAGCCATCATCCGCTGGGATCCATTTGATGAGCTTGAAGAACAGAAACAAAAAATGTGGGAAACTCACGATTTGTTTTTAAAACACAAGTCTAAAATAAAACAACTTCGTACCGATTTCGAACAAATGTCGAATGAAACCCGAAAAGTTGCAGAGAGCTCGAAAGACGAAGTTCAGCGACTTACAAAAAAGGCTAGTGAAGTAAAACAACAGATGGATAAAATAATCGCCGAGAAGGGAGATGGTGTTAAAGAAACCGATGAATATGTAGAGCTACAGCAACAGTTCATCAACGCTACTTCGGCTGGAACCCGGACTAACACAATCCTCGAAAAAAATATTGAATGGACCACAAAATATGCGACCCGTTCAAATATTTTTGCTAATCTCGACCGCAAATTAGCGATTGGCGCAACTCTCCTCGAAAACAAGATTAAAGACTTCGAGGAAAGTATCAACATCATGAAAAAAGATTGGGAGATGGCCGCTGCATCGCGCGGTGCAACAGCAATTCTGAAAGAAATACTTGGACCCGGAGGCCAAAACTGGAAACTCGAATACGCCCTTGAATTTGTCGCTGGCCGAATTTCCGAAGACCTTGCAATGACCGCTCAAAACCTGGAAGATCTCGAGAGGAACACTATTGCTTTCAATTTCGATAGCGATGAAGCGTATGACAAACTTCTTGCCATTGGCAACAAGCTGGATGCTGGCCAAATGGAAATTCCAAATCCTTCAAAAATTTCAAATCCAAATCACAAACTTACCAGCGAAGAAAAAGCATCTGCTGGTCCGCTTGGCGATATCTTTTAGTAAATTTTCAAGAATGTGAAATAAAACAAAACAAGCAATATGACAACTGATTATCAAAACAAAACAGAAAAATCGATTCCCGGATTCCCAAAAAAATGGACATTTGGATTTCAACTTTTCGTCCTTATACTAATCATAGGAGCAGTAGGTGCCGGCGTTTATTTCGGTTACCCATACTTGAATAAATCATCCAATGGAAACAGAGCAGATTTACGAGCAGGGTTTAACAACTTTGTCGGATTTGCACCCGGAATACATATGAATGGTGGCGTTGCGCCAAATAAGGATTCAAGAATGTATACCGAGTTTGGTCTTACGTTTGAAGCCATCAGGATGGATGATATGCAAAAACTTAACGATGCATTGAAAAACGGAGATCTTGATTTCATATTCACAACTACCGACATTTCTCCAATTGGTATGGATAGAAGTAGTGATCTTGCCAAGATGTCGGTTGTTCAATTCTTGAAAATTGATGATTCGCGAGGAGCCGACGTATTCATTGTAGATAAATCAATCAATACCGTTGCAGACCTCAAAGGCAAAAAAATTGCCTGTGCCTTGGGCTGGCCTAGCAATACCTTGTTGCATGCAACCCTCGAAGCCGGTGGCCTTACCGAGCAAGATGTCAAGATTTTACCCATGAGCGATCCGTTTGCTGCAAAAACCGCTTTCACTACCGGCAATGCCGATGCAACAGTAGTATGGTCGCCTGACGACGAAGAATGCCTGAAATCGAGAGATGCTAAGGTGCTTACAAGTACCGATTTGCTTCCGAATATTATAATGGACGGATTCATCGCCCGAAAAGATGTTCTTGAAAAGAAAAAAGATCTTTTTGTAAAACTTTCAAGGGCTTGGCTTGTAGCCAATTCAGAAATGAGAGACCCAGGAAAAATGGCAAAAGCGGCTCAAACGTATAAAATTGCTTTTGATGTGCCCGACGATGTAAGCATCATTCTTGATGGAATGAAAAAAATTCACTTTGCCAATTATGGAGATAACATCAATTTCTTTGGGTTAAGTACTGATTATACTGGACTTACCGGACAACAACTTTACACAAAGATGGCTCGCGTTTATAAAAACGGATATGGCAACAAATTAAACAATATTGTGCCTTGGGCAGAAGCTTCTTATCCTGGAATTATCCAAGAAATAAATGATTTACAAGGAGATGCCCACAAGGCTGAAGGCCAGATCGTGTTTGAAACCCCAACTGCTGCCGATGAAAAAGCTCCCGCTGTTGCCATTAAACCGATCATCATCAACTTTGCTACAGCATCATGGGCTCTTACTCCCGAAATGAAAGATAAAATTGAGAATCAACTTGGGCAGTTGTCTGTTGAATTTGCTGGAATGAAAGTTCGTATCGAAGGGAATACTGATAATGTTGGTTCAGCAGAAATGAACAGAGATCTTTCACGCAAAAGAGCTCAATCGGTTGCCGATTATTTGGTTAAGACCTACAATTTCGATCCGAACCGCTTTGTTATTGTTGGAAATGGTCCCGATAAACCAGTTGCCAGCAACAATTCAGAAGAAGGAAAGGCTGCAAACCGTCGTACCGAATTTCAGCTATTGGGCAAATAACACATCAATCCGTTTTAAAATCGGTATTATGGAAATTATTAGAAAGCTATTTACGTTTGCCGGCGAAGTAAACAAAAAAACAGCAATGTTTATTACTATCCTGGGGTGGTTTCTTTTGATCTTAGTCTGGGGTATGATTTCAACCTTTGGCTGGATAAGTTCAACAATACTTCCCTCGCCTATCGATGTAATTTTGTGTTACAAAACTCTTCTGGTTGAGCGTAATCTTTTATACAATACAGGATATTCTATCTTTATAAATCTCGGAGGATACCTGCAAGCCTTGGCGTTGGCAATCCCCTTGGGCTTTGTTGTTGGTCTGATACCTTTCTTCAGGCACTTGGTAAGCAAGCAATTTGAAGCAATCCGATTTACTCCACTACCTGCAACAACAGGTATATTTATGGCTCTTTTTGGTATTGGACTGGGAGTTAAAGTCGAATTCCTTGCGTTCGGTATTTTTGTCTATCTGCTTCCTGCAATTACCCAACGAATTAAAGACATTGAAACCGATGACCACCTTAAAGCACTGAAACAAACAATGTGGACACTTAATGCCAGCCCATGGATGACCTTGAAACATTTCTACATTCCATCGGTACTGAGCCGTTTTTCAATGGATGTAATAAACCTTGTGGCAGTTAGTTGGACTTATATCGTGATTGCAGAAATGGTAAATGCACAAGGAGGGTTAGGTTCAATGATTTATATGGCAACCTCTCGTGGATCGCATGTCGACCAGCTCTATGCAATTTTGTTCCTCATTATTTTTATCGGATTTGTACAGGACAAATTCTTGAAACTGCTCGACAAGAAACTATTTAAATTTAAATACGCCTGATTATGAAACGAAATATATTCCAAAAACAGGATGATAGTGAGATTGACGAAACCACAGAAAACAATGTAGTTTCAGAAAAAAATGTTGATAGTGAAGCTGAAAATACCACTAAGAGCACCCCTTCTGGCTTAACGGATATAATAAACCTTGTTAATATCAATCAGGTTTATGCCGAACACAATCCGCCTAATATTGTGTTTAAAGATTTCAATTTTGATATAAAAGACATAAAAGAACGGGGACAATTTATCACCATTATGGGTAAATCGGGGTGTGGAAAATCAACATTACTCCGTTACATTTCAGGGTTACAAGTACCAACTTCTGGAGAAGTATACATATATGGGAAAAAACGAACTGAAAAAGATCGGATTCCCATGGTATTTCAGCAATATACTTCCTTCGAATGGAAAACTGTCTTACAGAATGTTGCTCTCCCCTTGATATTGAAAGGAATAGACAAGGCTGAAGCCAACCACAAAGCCATGGAAATGATAAAAATTGTTGGTTTAGCAGGTCATGAAAATAAATGGGCAAAATATCCTATTCTTTCAGGCGGACAACTTCAGCGGGTTGCCATAGCCCGTAACCTCGTTGTAAATCCGCAAATCCTGCTTATGGACGAACCCTTTGGTGCATTGGATACAGTTACACGTAAACAAATTCAAGTATTTCTTCGTTCAATCTTTGAAAATGCCAAGATTGATCCAACAATTGTTTTTGTTACACACTCCGAAAGTGAAGCTGTTTTTCTTTCAACCGATATTATTATTCTTGACTCGGGACCAGCATCTATTCGGCATCATTTGAAAATTGAATTACCAGAGCAACGTAACGATTCGGTGAGATACTCCACTGAATTTACCGACTATGTAAACAAGCTCGGAGCGTTAATGGAAGACCTTAAGAATGAACGAAAATAGAAGAAGTATTAAGACTCTTTCAATTCTTATAAAACAAATTACTTTCAATTCAAAGTTTAATTATTACTGAATCACTTTTTTTGTAATGTTCAAAACTGATTAGAAATGAAAAATAGATTTTACCATTTTTTCCTGATTTTGTTCATGTTGCTTCTGGCAGGAAATTCCTACTCACAAAACAGTATGGAACAACCTAATTATACTGGTATTGAAATAGTATCTAACTTGGAAAAACCTGCACAACTGAACACTTTTAACGAAGAAGATTTATCAGGGTATTTGCTTGTTTATTTCAAGGATCAAAACCAATCGGCCTACATGGCCATCAGTGCCGACGGCTACACCTTTACCGACCTCAACGATGGCAATGCCATTTTTATAGGATCGCAGTTAGCAGAACAAAAAGGCGTTCGCGATCCGCACATCACCCGCGGACCCGACGGTGCCTTTTATTTGGCCATGACCGACCTGCACATTTTTGGCAAACGTGCCGGATTTCGTGACACCGAATTTGAACGCCCTGCCGAAAAATATGGTTGGGGAAACAACCGCGCGCTGGTGCTGATGAAATCGTACGACCTGATTCATTGGACACACTCCAATGTCCGCATCGATAAGGCATTTCCCGAACTTGGTGACATTGATTGCTCATGGGCTCCCGAAACCGTTTTCGACCCAAAAGCCGGAAAAATGATGGTGTATTTCACCATTCGCTACAACAACAAAGAGTGCCACATGTATTGGGCCTATGCCAACGACGATTTTACTAAACTGGAAACAACACCCAAACGAATCACCGAAATTGGCGGTCTCGATGGCGACATTACCAAGGTGGGCGATCAATACCAATTGTTTTATGTGTCGGGTGCCAAAATTTTGCATTCTGTTTCAGATAAGATCAACGAAGGCTACCCAATCGACACCACCCGGATCGATCCCGAAAAAGTTTCGACCGAAGCGCCCAACCTATTCAAACGCCTGGGCACCGACAGCTACGTATTGATGTACGATGTGTATGGAGCAAGGCCTAGCAATATGGGTTTCAGTGAAACAACAGACTTTGTAACTTATAAAAACCTTGGACATTTTAACGAGGGAGTAATGAAAACAACCAACTTTAAAAGTCCAAAACATGGTGCAGTTACATACCTTACAAAGAAAGAACTGCAAGACATATCGAAGCATTGGAAAGTTGATATTGATTAATTCCTCGCAAAACATCTATTGTGAAGTAGAAAAAATACTCGATGAGATTTCACTAAGATTAATTTGGGACTGAAGATTTAAACATGCCGGTAAGCCTGTTATTCAACACATTTTTTTCTGCACCAAGTAAACCTTCAGTCCCAAAATATATAGTATTATTTTCTTCTGGCAGCCTTAGCATTCAACAGTTTCTGCTTCAGCAATAAAAGCTTATCATTTACCGGGCGTTGATCAACTGTTTCCAACAAAGCACTTTTACTGCTCCCCGAAATCGTGAATTTTCCAATAGTTACATATTGACTTTCTGAGTCACCACTTCCGTAATTATCATCCTCAAACTGACCAATTGGGTTTGTCAGCGAAAGAGCCTTTCCATTATACACTGCTGTTACTGAGTATTTTGCACCTTCAACACCTGACATACATTTACTATACAAATCAATTGCAACGGTGTAGGTTCCATTTTCAGGATTCGAATAGGTAATGTTTTCATTTTTAACACCATCGATTTCGCAGTCTGCATTCGAGTCAAGATCGAGGCAGCCTAGAAAATCATTATCGTTATAGCCCCTAAACTCCTCATAAATATCAATATCATCTTCAATTTCAGCAAGATATTCAAGCAATATTTCAACATCATCCTCATTGCCCATTTCCAACGAAGAGGCATCGTGCGAAGTGTACTTTTCGATAAGATAGACATAGAATTTGAAATAAAACTCGTCTTCCTCTCCTACAATCGAAGCTGGGTTTTCGTAGCAAATCTCATCTCCATCGGGTTCAAACAAATGCAAATCAACATCATCCTCTTTATTCCACGACAAACTCACCTGTAATTTTCCGGTTCCAACTTCTACTACTTTAATGCTGCCCGAGTCTTCAACTAAGGAAACTGCACCCTCGTCTGTTTTTGCTGAAACATTAATTACCAAGCTTTCAACATCAAGCTCCTGACTTAGGTTAATTAAAATTTGATAGGTAAGGCCCGAAGTGGCTACATTGTAAACATAATAGCCGGTAATGCCGTCAACCGAGATGTAAATTTGAGCAAGAGGTTCTGAAGCCGTTACAATTAAGATTGCTGAACCACCGTTAATTACCGATTTGTTAATTTGAACGTCGGTAATTACGTCTTCTTTCCCTGTAGGTAATTTTCCCGATTTGTATTTTGCATCATCAACCGTGAGGTACTTTTCGGTTAATTCTGCCGTGCTTTCTTTCTCACATCCAAGGCCAATCCACATCAGTGCGAGCACCAACAGGATCAAGTTTTTTAATTTACTCATAAAGTGTTATTGTTTGTAATTATTACTGCATTCAACCATGCAAACGTTAGCTTGGTAAATGTTTATCATTTGTAAAACTACAATAATTTGAACTCCCAAAATAACAATCAAGCCTTTTCTTTTTAATACCTTGCAGAAATTACCATCGAACGATGAAGGTAAAACCATGAAGAAAAATGGAACAGAAAAATACACAAAAGAACCCCAGTGCCCTTAGTCTTGCCTTTTGGCTCAACTTGGTGTTCTCTGTGGTCGAACTGATTGGAGGCATACTTACCAATTCAACGGCAATTGCCACCGATGCCCTGCACGACTTCACTGATGCTATTGCTATTGGTTTGGCCGTGTGGCTCGAAAAAATTTCAGTAAAAAAACGTACACCTAACTATTCATACGGGTTCAAGCGTTTCTCTATGCTCTCTGCCTTAGGAATGTCGATATTTCTTGTATCAGGTGCCGTACTCATGATTTTCAATGCAATACAATCTTTTATACATCAGGAAGAGATCCATAGCATTGGAATGTTTTGGTTAGCTGTTGCCGGGATATTTGTCAACGGATTTGCTTTTCTTAAAATTAAAAACGAAGGGAAAAAACCGGCACACAACCATGCAAACCCATTGCAGAGCCAACATCAACACCAGCATGTGCAAAAAACTAACTACAACAACAAGGCCATCATGCTCCATTTGCTGGAAGATGTTCTTGGCTGGATCGCTGTGTTGGTTGGTGCAGCCATTCTGCATTTCACACAATGGCTTTGGATTGACGGAGCGCTTGCCATAGCAATTGCACTGTTCATAATTTTCAATGCCTCAAGAAATTTTATTGACACCATGAGTGTCCTGCTGCAATCGGTTCCCGAGAATGTAGATATTAAAGAGCTTTCCGGTCAGCTTCGACAGATAGAGGGTGTTGAAGACATTCACGACCTGCATGTTTGGAGTCTGGATGGCAGTTATACAATTGGTTCATTGCATGTTGTTATTGACGAAACAACTAAAAGCCACGAAAAAGAAATTTTCGACAACGTCATTCGTGTGATGGAGAAATTCCAAATCGACCACCCAACCATACAAATTGAAAACAAACACGATGATTGTAAACTAACGAATTGTTAAGAGCGGTGTAGCTTGTTCCTGAATATTCTATATTATACCACACAAGTTGAAAATCCTAAATACCAACAAAATGAGCAACATTAATTTTACGCCAGAGATTACCCATTGTACGTTGGCCGACTTCTCTCAGATTACCTCCGAAATTGAAGCCTTTTGGGGAAGCGACCGAACCTTGGCCATTCACCACCCTTCCCTAATCTATGAATTTGGAGACACAGCATTTGTGATACGAAAAGAAGGCCAAGTGATTGCCTATTTATTTGGCTACTATTCTCAAACCGAAAGCACAGCCTACATTCATCTGATTGCCACCCGGGAAGGTTATCAGAAAATGGGCTTAGGACAAGTGCTTTATTCTCATTTTATTGCAGTTGCAAAAGCGAACAAAATGACCAAAATTAAAGCCATAACCCGGCCGTTCAACACAAAATCGATAAATTTTCATACTCGCAAAATTGGAATGAAAATGCTTGGCGAACCGAATCAACAGGGAACTAGCGTTGTAAAAAACTACTCGGGCATTGGCGAAGACCGTGTAGTATTTGAAAAAGAAATTTAAGCATAAACAACTCTACTCAACCCACTGAAAAACAAGGCAATTTAAAAGTACTGCCATTGCAAACATCTATTTTCCTCGCAACGCATTGAAAAGCCTGGCAATACAAATTAGTAAATGACCATCTTTCAACGAACTAAAGTTTTCCATCAGCTCTGTAAGACTCACCCATTTCAGTCCGTCAACAGCCTCGGAAAGTGTAACTACATACGGATAAACCTGTTCGGGGGTTAAACCTATACTTGGGAAAAACTTCTCTCCCAGCCTATTGAAGCCAACCACTTTTGCACCCGACACATCCATCGCTTGCAGGTAATTTTCGAGGTGCTTCATTGTTGAAACCGACTTGGGAAGCCTCACCGCCGGTGCTGTAGCAATCATGCTATTTCCGGAATGAAGTTGAGGTACAGGCAGGCTCCTCATTTCCAAGCCAACATAAATTTGCCCACCACAACTAAAAATCGGCAGGGTAACCAAGGTATTCACACTCTTATTGTCGGGGATAACAAATTCCAGCACAGAACTTCCGCCGTTTGAACCTGCTTCAACAAATTTTGCCCTTCTTTTTTGCAGATAATTGGCCGTTTCTGATGAAGGCCGGTAATGGTTGGCCGTTTCTTTTAGAACATCAGCCACAGTAACCGGATGCAGTGGTTTTTCCTCAGGCAAAATAGTTTCGCCCATCCACTCGGGCAGTGGCAAAGAAAGTTCCCGCAAAAGGTGAAAAACATTCAACTCGAGACGAGCCTCAACAAGTGCGCCGGTTTGCGCTGTTTTCAGCAATTGCAGGGCATCAAATTTACGAATGGAACCAGAATCTGTATAACCCCCAAAAGCTTTCTGCGAAACCACATGATCGGGATCACCCGACAGTTCGACCAGTACCGATTGTACCATCTCATCAATTCCACCCGGCGAAGGATAATACCCGAGTGCTTCGTGTTGCACCCAACCATGTCCACCTTTCACAAGTAATCGTTCATGCAACAATGAATCAACATGTTGTCCTAGCGACACAGTAATCCCTTCGGTAATATACCCGCCAAAATGTTTCCCGTCAATTTCGGGGCTATCGGTAGTAATCGATGCCAACGGACGCGGATAGCCATGCTTGGCAAGAATATGCAATTTACCTTCGTGCAGGTGGTAAGGAATAACATCGAACACAGAATTCGGGCGCGACACCACATCAAAAATTTCTCCAGTAAGCCCATGCTGATACGAGGCATATTTTAGGAATGGTTTGTCAGCTTCGGGCAAATGCCGCACCAAATGAATGTGTGTTCCGTGATCCATAACTTTCTCGCCAGCAATTAAATAATTGGTAGGAGGAAAACCAATGTCGTTCATTTCCAGATCATAAAGGGTAAATTGTCCACGGTACCGGTTTTTAATAATCCACTGATTATAAATGGGATTTGAGACAACTACCCGCAAGCCAAGCGAAGCAAAAATATCTTCAAACTCTTCCTGTGTATAATAGCCATACTCTTCCTGCAATTCAACATCCCAATTGGCATAATAATCTTTACGCCTGACAAACTCCACGGCATCAGAGTGCTGAAATCTGAATCGCCTATACCCAGATGTTGCCTGAGGTAATTCTTTCAACGGAAAGCCCTGTTCAACGCGATGAGCCAACGAACGTGCGCTTCTCGAAAAAGCAACCAGCAAATCGGCATCAGAGGGACAGTTGTCGCCGGGTATTGCACTAAGCTCAATAATAACTTCCATTTCGGGAGGTTTAACAAAATCGCGCACCACTATTACACCACCGGGTTTCAACAATTCGGCCTGTCGTTTCAAGGTGTTGAACGCTCGGTTAGGGTCGTAAGAATTAAATGAGGTAATGTGGTGAATCGATGAGCAATTCAAAAAACCGCCAATTGTTCCGTTCTGAAAAGTAGAAAGTTTTTCGCCGTCATCTTCAACAAACTTCAGGTTGGGCAATGAATAACGCCGGGCTGCAATATCTACCATAGTGGGGTTTATATCGACCCCAACGACTGTTAATTGGGGAAATAACGTAGCAAGAATACAAGTACTGGTCCCCGAAGCCATACCAACATCGACCAGGGTATTGCCCGGACTGGGATCGAAAAACACACTGGCCGACGCCACTTTTTCAACAGAAATGG
The DNA here is from genome assembly GCA_012719495.1 of Bacteroidales bacterium. GTDB lineage: Bacteria > Bacteroidota > Bacteroidia > Bacteroidales > Prolixibacteraceae > CAYMTR01. The sequence continues at coordinate 67,810 of JAAYAG010000110.1, read as the reverse complement.
CATCCATAGCCGACAAATAGTTCAGATATTCGGACTGAGACCCGCGGTCTTGTGCTTGATATGCTGTGCTCATTTTAGATTATTACAATTATTGGTTTCTAATCCTATCTTTTTTCAATCTTCAAAAATAAGATTCATTTGATTTTTCCAATTCTACAAGCAACAAATCCTTTAACTCCTGATTCAGTCTTTTACGTTGAATTCTTCAGAATACCTTAGTGGGCTAAAAGTTGTTTTCGGGCATCATCTCCAAGGCCCTCATTAGCGTCAACCCGTGGCTGGCGTAAAAGTTCGAAAGGGTTTCAACAGAAATGGGCACCCATGAAAAGTCCGCCGCATCGTCGCCTGCTTTCAAATTCATGCGGGCAGCCACTTCGTTCGACAAATGAGTGTGAATGGCCGTGGTTTCGAGCCATGCATTGTCGGTGTTGCGCGGGTCGTCGACATAGCCACGCCAAACCACACGCTCGTAAAGCGATTGCGCCAAGTCCGACTCCCGAACCGCAAGTTCCTCGGCCAATTCGCGATTACGGGTGGTAAACACATCCTCTCCCGGATCGACCATGCCGCCCGGGAAAGCGCGCTCGCCCGTATCTTTCCGAATAATGGTCAGCACCACCAACAAACCATCCGAATCCACCGTGGTCAGGATTGAATCGACTGCAAAGTTGGCGCCCCACTTGCCCAACACACCACGGCCGCAAAGCCCGGTGCGCCCAACGGGATTCAACGGACGACCAGCATCGTTGAATTTCACTTCTCCCATAAAACTTGTAAATGGATGCGACACCTGTGCCACATCGTGCGGATCGGCCCAAGGCGTGCGCGCATCGAGCACCACGGGCGCATTGAATTCCACCGGAGCATACCCCTCGAACAGAACACCCCACGGCACCAAGGCATCGGGCACGTCGAAACGCGCTGGGTACAAAGCATGTTTTTGCTTCCTCGACTTTCGATGCAGCTCGAAATCTGATTTCAACTGCGCATGCAATTCATTCATTTGCATATTATTTTCCCAATAGTTCGGTTTTCAATCGTTGGTATTCGCGGGTGTAATGCACACCGTTTTGAGCCTCGCGCAAATCGAATCCAAAAGCACGTTTGCTAACAGCCAAAATGGGCGGCGCCTGTATGCGCTTGAAATAGCTAAGCTTGTACAAACGCCATTTGTGCTCCAAGTCGGCCACAAAGGCTTCGGGTGTTTTGAAGTAGTTGTCGATCAACGTCTGTTCGCAATGTAGCACGGCCCCTAAGATTCCCTGTTGGTAATAGCGCAACATATCTTCGGGGTCGAGGCGAAACTCCACAAAGGCACGCACCAACTTGTCGTGGTACGGATAAAAAATGGGATCCCCTTTGCCCTCATCCACATTCTGATCGGCACTCAATTCAGCCGACGCCGGAATTTCGAAAATGGTTGCCGGAATGATTTCGCGCCCCTTTTTTTGGTTGATGAAGCGCGCCAGCTCATACACTTCCAACTTGTACAAATCGGCAATGGGAGCCAACGCCCCGTTTACGTCGCCATACAAAGTGGCATAGCCCAAGGCCGTTTCGGTTTTGTTGCCGTTGTTCACAAACACGGCGTTCAGGGCCGATGCCACACCAGCCAACACCCGCGAACCCCGGTCGCGCGCCTGAATGTTTTCGCGGTTCAAGCCCGACAAGTGCACCGGGACTAAAGCTTGCGAACCGTCCAATCGTTCGAACACGGCGGCTTCCAATTCCTTCACCGTATTTTCAAATGAATGTTGAATGGAAATAGACGTATAATGAATGCCCAAGTTTTCGGCCAACCTCCGCGCCGCGCCCTTAGTGGTTTCCGAGTTGAATTGCGACGGCATGTTGATGGCGAATACGTTTTCGGCGCCCAAAGCCTCGGTCAGCAGAGCCACGCTCAGCGCCGAGTCGATGCCGCCGCTCAGTCCTATCATCACCCGTTTGCTCTGAAAAGTTGCAAAGAAACTTCGGATGGCGTACACCAAGCCCGCCAACAGTTCCTCCCGATCGCGCTCCTCGCTTACCACCGGATTGGGACAAACGGTTTGCTGCGGCACAAACAACTCAGCATGAATGGTTTCTTCAATATAGTCGGTGGCAACCCGTTGCAAACTGCCGTCGGGGTTGTACACCGTAGAATTGCCGTCGAACATGAAAATGGTTTTGCCGTTGTTTTGCGTGCCCACATTGTTGGCATACACAAAAGGCACGGGGTGGTTTTGGATGCGGTTGCGCACCACCGAGTGCCGCTTGTTGTTTTTGCGCCAGGTCCACGGCGAGCACGATAGGTTTATCAAGGCCTCGGCTCCGTTTGCAAGCAATAGGTCGATGGGATTCACGCTGTAATCGTCGCTCCACATGTCCTCGCACAACAGCACGCCCAATTTTCGTTTGACCCCGTCAAATTCAAGTTCGAATGGTTGCAGCAAGGATTCAAGGGAAACGCCTTGGTCGGCCGCATCCTTGCGTAGGGAGTAAAAATGGCGTTCGTCGTCAAACTCGCGATACTTGGGCATCAGTGTTTTGAACACATGTCCATTGCCCGCCCACTCTCCGTTTTGCGCCACAAAGGCCGCGTTGTATTTCCGCACGCGCCCATCTTCGCCCCGCTTTTGAGCATCCACGTACACATTGCCCCAAATGGCCGCAATGCCTTGCGTGGCGTCTTTGATCACCTCGTTGTACGCAAAGCAATCGTTCACAAAAGCCGCATTTTCCCATTCGTCGCCCAGCAAATACCCCGGCACGGCCATTTCGGGAAACACAATCAACGCGCAGCCCTGTGCCCGCGCCTTTTCAATTTCGACGACCATCTTTTGGACGTTCACATCGGGATGCCCGGGCACCACCCCCATTTGCGCTACAGCTATCTTCATGTTCAATTTTTTTCAAATATTCTTACTTCGGCATTTCATACAAAAACGAACCGACTCAAACAAATTTCACTCGTTTTTGCAAAACGGATTCCTTGTTGCCGGGCTTGCTCGTAAATGGGCGTTCCCAAATGAGCCAACCCCGTTACATCCGACATGCAATCTTCCAAAATTACAAACTTACTGGCCAACTCAGGTGCCTCGTCCATGGCTTGTTTCAAACTATTGGCCACGCAGTGCGATTTGGCTTCACCTGCCAGAAAAACAGTATCGTATTCATTCAACGTATCGATCAACGTACGGTTCAACTGGGTTTCGGGCCGACCGGGAATAGGCACATTGGCCCGGAAAATACCAAAATGTTCGGTCAACGGATTGGTGCCCTTTTCAATCACTTGATAATTTAGGCCTTCGCGGGTCCAATCAAGCAACGCCTCCATCAACACATCGTCGATTGCCGCACCACGAGATCCGGTTAAACAATGGAAAGGCCAAATGAAGTGCGCAAATTCACCTTGCTGCTCCAAGGTTTCGATGTACCGAATGGCTTCTTCGGCATGAAAACGGGGCGTCCATTTTCCAGTACGAATATCATTTAAGCTGATGGCAGTGAATGGTGCCGGCTCGTTTCCTTCTGCATCGGTCCAAAAAGCCGGATGCGAGATGTCGTTCACCGGATGGCTGTCGGTGGTTAAGGCGATGTGCCCCAACTTCGTTTTATTTTTCTGAATCCAACCAGCCAGCCGAACCATATCTTCTTGTGCCCCATCGACGTACAACGCACCTTGTGGATTGCAAAAATCGTACTGAGCATCGATAATCAAAATTGCATAGCTTGTTTCCATTGTTTTCGGTTTTAATTCGTTCTACTTCACCATTTTCAAACACAATTCAATTTCTTCGGGCGCACCGGTATGTTTTCCGTCAACATCCGACAATTTCACGGCCGACACAAAGTTTGATGCTCCCGCCGGACGGACATCGATGAGTTTAATCACCATGTTCAAGGCTTTAACCCCCACATCGTTGGTCAGAAAGGTCCCAATTCCGTAGGCATCGCGCATGCGCCCGTTCACGTAGTTGTGAATTTGTTCAACCCGTTCCAGGTCAAGCGAGTCGCTATAAACCACGGTTTTACTTTTCGGATCAATTCGGTTTTTGGTGTAATGGTTAAGCACCTTGTCGGTAAACTCCAGCGGATCGCCACTGTCCCAACGCACCCCGTCGAACAACTTGGCGTATTTGGTATTGAAACTCTTGAAAAAATTATCGGTTGTATAGGTGTCTGTCAAGGCAATACCCAAATCGCCTTCGTACACATCAACCCAATTTTCCATGGCCACTTCGTTGGCTTTGCGATATCCAAAATGCGCCCCGTGGTACATAAACCATTCGTGCGGATGCGTTCCAATGGGCGTCTGATCGTACTTCATGGCCAGGTACACATTGCTTGTCCCTTGAAATTGCAAGCCCGGATAATCTTTGAATAGCGCCACAACCCGATCCTGTACTTCGAACGAATACCGGCGGCGGGTTCCAAATTCAGAAAGAATCACGCCCAATTCGGCAAAGCGCCGTGCTTTTTCCAAAATAGTCGGTTCAAAATCGTTGGCCGCTTGCTGCGTCAGTTTGAAATAAAGTTCCGAAATAAGCGCCATTAGCGGCACTTCCCACAGCACGGTGCGGTACCAAAGCCCTGCAATTTCAACCGACAATTCGCCCCCGTTCTGTTCAATGCGAACTTCGGCCGGATCGAAACGGTAGCCTTTCAGCAAGTCGATAAAAACCGGATCGAAATAGTAGCATTTCCTGCGGATAAAAGCCTCGGCTTCATCGCTCAGAGTAAGCGACGCCATGGCATCCACCTCTTGGCGCAAAGCCTGGGCAAACCCTTCGGGAAATTGGGTTTTCCCACGGTTTATAAACTGATACACCACTTCCGCTTTCGGAAATTTCTTTTGTATGGCGTTCATTGTGGTGAACTTATACAGATCGTTGTCCGTAAAATCGCGAATGATCATAGGTTTGTCTTTTTATGTAATTGTTTGATTTTATATTTCAAAATTGAAACCCCGTTGGGCCAGCTGTTCATACTTGGCCTTGTCGAAACTGTAATACCGCGCACCTCGGTGCGGAACTCCAGTTACCGACTCGTTTTGATCGATGAGCAAGCCCGTTTGGTTGATTTTCCGGCGGAAATTGCGCCGATCGATCTTCACCTGCAAAATGGCTTCGTACAACGCTTGCAAATCGGGCAAGGTAAAACGCCCGGGCAACAACTCGAACCCAATGGGCTGATAACGAATCTTTCCCCGCAAGCGGTTCATGGCAAAATGCAAGATCCGGTCGTGGTCGAAAGCCAAAGCCGGAAGTTGATCGATGGGAAACCAAGCCGCATTGCGCGCATCGTCGCCCGCTTTTAGCTCGTACTCCGACAACTTCACCAGCGCGTAATACGCCACCGTAATGACATGCCCTCGAGGATCGCGCCCAGGTTCGGTAAACGAAAAAAGCTGCTCCATGAATACATTCTCGAGGCCGGTCTCCTCAAACAGTTCGCGCTTGGCACAAGCCTCAGCACTTTCGTTCTCGCGCAGGAAACCGCCCGGAATAGCCCAATGCCCCTTGAACGGCTCAATACCGCGTTCGATCAGCAATACCTTCAAGGTACCGGCATCGAACCCGAAAATGATGCAGTCGGCCGTTACAGCCGGTCGCGGATATTCATAACAGTAGGTTGATTGTCTCATCTCATCAAAATGTTATTTCGACACAAAGGTAGATTTCTAAAACAAACAACCAAATCTTCTTGGTGTTATTTTGACACAAAGAAGATTTTTAACAATAACTTCAATAATTAATTCATAATAAAGGAATAACAAAAAAGGAAAAACTGTAAGTTTGAAACAGAAACCAAAGATTATTTTTCACTATCACATGAAGACTCGAATCACCAACCGGCTTTTAGTGGCATTGCCATTGATATTCATTTCGTTAGAAGTACTAGCACGAGCAGGCGGTGGTGGAGGAAGCGGGAGCGGCGGCGGCGGAAAAGGAAACCTTATAGCACTGATACTGGTTGGCATATATTCATTTATTGTAACCGTGGCATTATATATTAAAGTTGACCATAGCAGAAGTGTTATTGAAAAGGGGGGGGTAAACGATTCGTTTTGGAATTTTGAACAAATGCGAGACCATGCCAAACGGGTGTTTCTGAAAATGCAGTATGCTTGGATGAACCGCGATGTAAACCGGGTAAAAGAGTTTATCAGCCCTCGTTTGTATGAAGACTTTAAGACACAATTTGATTGTATGACCGAGAGCGGAGAAAAAAACATACTATCGGGTATCGAAATACAAAGTATAAAAATTATTGGCTGCGAAGATTACCTTGATAACAAGCACGACAGCTTCATTGCCCATATTAAGGGAACAATGCTCGACTATACCATAAACGATAAAACTGGTGAAGTAATAAAGAATGCCGACAAGAGAACCGAAACATTTACCGACACCTTCCATTTCATCCGTACCGGCGACCAATGGCTCCTCGACTATATTGATAACCATGTGAGTATATGGGACATTATAAAAACGAGGAACTATTACGAAACCTCGAAAAACTGAAGGCAGAGCATGCTGCCCCTACCCGCCCGGCTCGCGTATTAGCCAGGGCATATACCAAAAGAACTGTAGCCTTTTAGAACAGAATAGCACAAAAACGAGGAGTAGCAGAGCCGTCGGAACAACCCGAAGCAACAGATTACCTTACATTAAAACTTTCACTCATTTTGTAAATAAACAAAACATATCCTAATTTTAAACCAACAAAAAAGATTAGCACCAGACACTCGATCCTCAACATTAAAATAACGTACTAGTAAGCAAAAAAAGGTGCAACTTAGGTGTATTTTCAAAGCAATAAAAAACTGTTAATAACCAACTATGAAACATCTAACTTTATCGATCATATAAAAGTTATAAAGGATTAATTGACAAATATTCAGACAAAATTGATATTATTGGAGTAGAGTATGAGATCAAAGAAAATATTGGTGGATTAATTGTCGATATTAGTGATTCTGTCAATAGCGATTTTTATAAAAACAATAGAAATGCATACAGTAGCTATGATTGCTATTTAATAAATAAGGATAAAAGAGTAATTGATAAGTTTTTAGTTTACGACTTGGAAAAGACAATTGCAAAGCACTTTGATGGTAAAAATTAAAAAATGCTAAATAAATCAAACAATATGAACCCAAAAAAAATTGCTATTCGTCTTGGGCTAGGCTTCCTGAGCATCCTTATTATAATATTTCTAATTCTTTTTACATTTGACGGTGTCATTAGGATTGATAATGTTACAACACTAGATTGGATTCCTATTTTTTCATGTTCTATTGCATATTTAATAGCAGGAATAATCACTAGTAAAGTGCCTATAAAATTTCTCCCCATTCTTATTATTCCTCTTTATCTTTTTGTTTTAATGGGATTTGGCGATATACTTGTCATCCTAATTTTGTTTGCAATTGGATCCGTACTAGTTACCAGAGATAAAATTAAAAAACTATACAAGATACTTATCTTAATACCAATGCTAGCTTGGTTTTTATTCTGTTTAATTTCGGAACCCTTGGTTATTAAGAAATATCACATGATCGAGGTTAAAGGGAAAAAAAATAAAACGCAATATGGGCAAATAGTAGTATGGAATTTCAACGGCAATAAACCCCAAAAAATACCAGATATAAAATTGTTAGACACCAATAATGCTGAAATATCTTTGAATCAGTTCAAAGGAAAGAAAATTTTCATCACTTTTTGGTCTACATCGTGTGGTCCATGCATAGAAGATAAACCCAAATTGGAAGAGATTAAATCAGCATTAAAAGAGCATCCCGAAATAATTTTCATCGACATTTCGATAGATAAAGATTTTGAGCGTTGGAAAGCTTATATTGACGATAAAAATCCACAAGGGATTCAATTAATAATAAATGAGAATGCCAGAAAAATTTCCAAGATATTCAAATGTGGAGGAATACCTTTTGGCGTAATCGTAGATTCTAATGGAAATTTTACAGCCAACTATTTATTTAGACCTCAAGTGATTGATATAATTGGAACAATGAAAGAGTTAAAATAAAAAACACATCTCATTTGCCGTTTAACTCCGCTGATTTTCAATTCTGTGCCGACAACAAACCTGTAGCCCGCAAAGGTTACGGCACAAGGCTCAGCAACTTTTGAAAACAATTTTACATGCCGTATAACGATTGACTGATAGGATGATTGAATATTGGGATTCCAGATTTAAAGAAGAAGGGTCAATGTGGAAATTTGAGCCTTCAGATTCTGCTATAATTGCATTAGATTTATTTAAATCTAATGGGATTAATAAGATTCTTATCCCTGGATTTGGTTACGGTCGTAATGCAAAATTATTTTACGATAATGGGGTTAATGTAACTGGCATTGAGATTTCAAAATCAGCAATTGACCTGGCAAAATCAAACGGGTTAGATTGTTTGATTCATCATGGATCGGTGGTTTTAATGCCTTTTGATAGCGAACAGTACAACGGAATTTTTTGTTACGCATTGCTTCATTTATTGAATAAAACAGAGCGTAGAAATTTTTTGAAATCATGTTTTAATCAACTTAAATCCGGTGGATTAATGATTTTTACGGTGGTATCTAAACAAGCTAATATGTTTGGAAACGGGAAACTCTTAAGCAAGGATAGATTCCAGATTATGAAAGGATTAAACGTGTTTTTCTATGATTCTGAGTCTATTAATAAGGAGTTTGCCGATGTGGGATTATTGGAGTTTAAAGATATTGATGAACCTATAAAACACATGATTGGGCAAGAACCATTAAAATGTAAATTTGTGATTTGCCGGAAGGATTAAATATCGTAAAATCGGTTAGCACTACTGCTGAAAAAATGCATGAAACAACATGTCAATACTGATATAATAGCTTTAGTTTTTTAAATTTGGAATTCTGGAACAAAAACAGATACAAATTATGTGTATTTACAAATTGGCTCAACCTTAAAACTAACGATATGAAAAGTTTACTCCTGCTTTCAACCATGATTATTGCACTTAGTTGCACTACTCAAAGACAAAACGACTTGTCAAATGACCAAACAATTAAAGAGTCGTTTAACTCAACCGAGATTAATGACTTAACAAAAATCCAACGTTTCTTTGACAAAAGTATTGGTTTGACAAAGAGTGATAAACAAGAAGATTTGGAAAGAGTGTACACCGACTTTTTTTTACAAAACGCCTACATTGAAAAAATATCAGACTTTAAACTGTCGATTAATTTCAACGACCAAAAAGAGCTTTATAATCAACTCGACCAAAAGACTTTTAACAATATTTGGACAATTAGCTGGTCGACTAAATGGGGCTCGAATGACACATTGAAACATATTAAATTAAACCATCAAGGCAAATATGTGGAGTTTTTAAAGGCATCTGGGGAACATGACAGTGTAATCAACAATTATTGCAACTCGCTTGAAATAGCGGGAGATATTTCACCAACAATGGTTGCAGACTTAATTAAGAATTATAAAAACTATAAAGTCAATAACCCTAAAATCAGACTATTAATTGCGATTCATTACTTGACACTCAATGACCAATTTGAAAGAAAAGAAAAATATTAAAATTCAGCGATTACGGCACAATTGAGCCAATAAAAAGGGCAGTAAGTTCGCGACTTGCTGCCACAACCTCATACCACCAACGTTGCCAACCATTTATAAACGAACATACAGACAACATGAAACCGATTTTAATGATTTTACTATTAGGACTGATCTCATTAGTAGAAATTTATGCGCAAGATTTTAAAAAGATTTCTTATCAATTGGATTTTGGAACTACCCTGACAATTCCATATAAAAAAACAATTGAGGTTATGCCCGAGTTTGCAGGTCATCCTCAAACTGATTATTGCTCAGATTTTGGATACTTTCTTGAACTATTCATTTCTTATAAGTTGAACAGTAAATATTCGATTAGCACCGGACTGAATTATAATTATACTGTTCTTGACATAAACGATAAAATTGGACTAATTGAGAATAAAGGGAATTTGACAAATTCATACCTAACCTTACCCTTTTTGATAAAATACCGTTTATATGAAAAAATACCAATTACAATTTCCGCCGGGCCATACCTTTCTATGTTAATAAGTGCCAATGAGAAAGGAACTTCGTATACAGATACGTCCAGATTTGTGATTTATGCCCCAGATCCAGTAACAGAGTCAATTGAACCAATACAAAAATACGACACAGATATAAAAAAGGATTATACGTCAATTGATTATGGCGCATCGCTTCAACTTGCCTATGAGGTTAAAATATCGCAAGCAATACACGGAGTAATATTAACCCGGTTTAATTACGGACTCAAAAATGTGCTGACGAATAATTTAATGAATAACAGTTCAGCCAAAGAATGGAAAAATTACAATGTAATGCTTGGATTTGGATTAAAGCTCTAAAAAATGCAACTGGTAACACATTGTTAATCAAAACTCTCATTTGTTACACATAATCAAATCTCGTTATCTGATACACCGGAATATTAACTTATCTTTTATTCTTTTGCCTAAAGAATGACATAAACCTTCTTGAACAAACAGAGTCAAAACATCAATTTCGGTGCTCTTTCATGAGAACACGATGATTTATAAAATTTGCTAATTCATAAAAACTAATATCATGGGAAGAAAAATTTTGTTTACAGTTATTATTGCCTTATTGTCGATTAACGGCATGGCACAAACAGCTGGCGAGTTAAAAGTTGAGGTATTGACTTCGAGTACCGGAGGAAGATATACTCCAAGGAATTCAATGGCTATTTGGGTTGAAGATGAGTCGGGCAAATTTGTAAAAACCCTTGTAGCCCATGCCGAAAAGAGGAAAATATTTCTTACCAATTGGAAAAATTCAACCAGCAAAGCTGGTGCAGAGTTCAACACTGTTGATGCAATCTCATCAGCAACGCGCAACACTCACGACAAAGTATCATGTACTTGGAATGGAAAAGATTTCAACCAAAAGCTTGTAGCCGACGGGAAATACAAAATATGCATCGAACTCACAGAGATCAATGGTACTGGTGTGTATTCTTCTTTTATAATCAATAAAGGCCGTTCGGCAAAAACTGTAAAACCGGCCAATGTTCCAAGCTTTTCAGATATCAGCTTGGTGTGGACCCCATCAAAAGCAGCTAAGAAAAAATAAACAAAAGGTGTCCTAAATTACATATGCCAAACAATTAAAACATTGCAAAATGTCCACCAAAATAGTGTGGAAGTCAGTAAAAGCAAAGAAAGTAGGAAATCTTTCATAAATAAATTCAGCCCGGATATAGAAGTATTCCGGGCTTTTTTTATGCCTTTTCAATAGCTTTTACTATTTCCGAACTAAGTAATTCAATGTTATCGTTATGAAGCAATTGAAAATGGGATGACTGAATATGCACTGTATCAATCTTCCCCTTCACAAACTTTTTCCAGTTATATGTATTCCTCTTGAAAATTGGATCGTTGGTTCGAAACAGTAACATATCACCATAAAATTTACGATGGTGCATTTGCCTGAAAAAACGCAGATGCGCAGCTTCGGCCATTAGTGTGCTCTTCCTCTTTTCGAAACGCTTAACGTTATTCGAAAACGAAAAAAGATAATAGAGACACATAAACATATGCCATGTGTTAACTTTTCGGGCTTCACTGTTTTTTGAACGGGTATTTTTTACAAAAAGGTGTAAATCATTCCATAAAACCCCAAGTATGTTCAGCCGTTTATACTTTGCCGGCGGAATGTCAAGCATGATGATTTTTTGCACTTTGCCGGGATCAAGATGCGTGGCAATTTCATAAGCCAACAATCCGCCCATGCTATACCCCATCAACACAATTCGCTGATTATTAATTTGCTCTAATGCCTCTGCGGCCTGCTCAGCCAGATAACGCAACGAAAGGAATTTTTCGGTTTTCTCGTCGGTAATATTGTAGGAAAGGGAAAAAAGCCCATAGTGCTCGGGAAATGAATTAAGCCCGAATTTATATGTTTCGGCACCCCCTTTAACCGGAGCTACAAATACAATGACTGGAGAATCGAACCTCACAGGTTTTCTCAGCACATCTAACGTGACGGTTTTATTTCCCTGAAGTTTTATGTAGGCCACCAACTTATCGATAGTGCGGTAACGGTAAAGAATAAAATAGGGCAACTCAATGTTCATCTCGTCTTTAATGCGCGATATCACAGTGGTTGCAAGTATTGAATCGCCACCTAAGTCGTTAAAAAAGCAGTTTTGCGGAGAAAGTCGGGGAAGGTGCAACTCATCCATGATTATACCTTTAACTTTCAGGTATATAGGGTCATTTTCGAGCGATGCATCAGGGCGACTCTCTACTATACTATTAAAGCTAAGTGCTTCGTCGGCAAGCTGTTTACGGTCAATTTTTCCTGTATTTGTCTGTGGAAGACAGTCTTTTATCACAAAAAAAGCAGGAACCATGTAGTCAGGGACTTTCGACTTTACGTATTCCCTGAGCATACCATGAGTTATTTCTTTATTTACAACAACATAGGCAACCAACAAAGCCTCAGAAAACGTTTTGCCTTTGTTTACCACAACAGCCTCGCTAACACCGGGGCAATTCAAAAGGCAATTCTCAATATCGAAAATATCGACCCTGTTTCCCCTCACTTTAACCATTGAATCGATCCGCCCAAGTTGATACAATTCTCCATGAGCCGAAATATAACCTAAGTCGCCGGTAAGGTAACACATCTTGCCAATAGCCGGATGAATAATAAACGAATCGTTTGTTGCTTTTGGGTTATTGTAATATCCCGAAGCAAGGTAAGGCGATGAAACCATGATTTGTCCTTCTTCGGTTTTATCCAACAATTGCAAGTCTTCATCAACGATATACACTTGATTCTGCCCGAAGGGATATCCAGCCGAGACTTTTTTTACATCAGTATCAGAATGCTTAAAAATCTTTATTGAGATGGTTCGGGTTTCACTGGCTCCGTAAACATTCAGCAATTCAGCATCCTTCCCAGTAATCGACTTAAAGAGTTCAATATCGGCAGGAACAACCGGCTCACCAACCAAATTAATCATTCGCAATGAAGGCAAATTTGAAATACCGGCAACTTTTACAATCTCGCTGATAGCTTTTATCTTGCTTTTCCGTACCTGTGTAGTGTTCAATTTGTACTTACGGGCATATTTCAATGCCATGAGCACAAGCCGGACGGAAGAAAAACGCCCCGAACCTGCAGTCTGAACTATTCGGCAAACAGCCCTGAACACGGTGGCAGTCATTACGGTTATGCTAATTTTTCGTTCGCGCAAAAATTTCACATATCCATGAATTCCCTGCCTCTTAACATCGAAAAAATGGATTGGGCAACCTCGCTGCAATGCAAGAAAAACATTAATACTAGCAGCAAAAGAAAGGGGAGCAATCATGTCGAAGGAATCGTTTTTACGCACCTTTAAAATATCCAGCGAATCTTTAAGCCCATTAAAAATACTTAGGTGAGTATGAACGGCACATTTGGGAATACCTGTCGATCCCGAGGTGAAAAAAAGCACAGAATGGTCTTCTGGCTGAACATCTCGCACCAATTCGAATGCAACGGGATCGTTTTTGATTAAATCTGAATAAACCAGTATTTTATCCAATGAAAAAAAAGAAGCAGCCCGCTCAACAAATAATTCAGAGGTGATTAAATAATCAAAATCACCGGTATCAGCAATTTGTTTATTTCTATCGCTTGGGGTTTCAGGATCCAATGCGGCATAGGCCACCCCTGCTGTCAACAACGAAACAATCACTGATAATGCCTCGGTTCCATTGGGCAAATAAACAGCTACATGTCTGGTGCTGAATGAATAGCGCGAAAGCAGGGAATAAAAGCGAAGTGCATTATCGAGTAAGGCCCCATAGCTTATTTCACTTGAAGAATCGGTTGCAGCCAAGGCACTGGGCGTTAACCTTGCTTGTTGGAAAAAAGGTTCAAGAAGATTGTTCATACAGTTAACAATGGTTCCGGGTAAAAATAATTATTGCTTGATCTGCAATCAAAAATGAACTCCAAAATACTACTATCTTGGCAAATACCATGTATTCTTATAAAGAAAATTGATCAGCCACAACACATTTCATCATTTAGGCTTCTTTAATTTCTTTTCAAAATCAGGCATTCCTTCGCCAGTTAACCGAGAAAAAATTGCACAAGCTCAATCCACGCTTCATTTCTTTGTCGGGCTACAAGAGCTAAAACTTACCCTGAACATTTTTGATTTTGTGTTGTTTATGCTCAAAATTATTGCAATTGATGACACATTTTTTAATTCTTCTGGTTATGGGTTTTTCATTCTCATCTCATGTTGAAACTGCCATTTTTGGAGGCGGTTGTTTCTGGTGTACCGAAGCCGTCTTCCAACAAGTTAAGGGTGTTAAACAAGTTACCTCAGGTTATTCAGGCGGAGAAACCGCCAACCCCAGTTACAACGAAGTGACCACTGGTGAAACAGGTCATGCCGAAGTGGTAAAAATTGTATTCGACCCCGAAGTGATCTCATTTGAAGAATTGCTTTATATTTTCTTTGAAATCCATGACCCAACGACTCTTAACCGCCAGGGAGCTGATATTGGTACCCAATACCGTTCGGTCATCTTTTATGCCAGCGAAAAACAAAAGGAAACAGCACATGATGTGATCGATAAAATAAACAAGAAATTACCCAAAACAAAACGCGTGGTTACAGAAGTAACTCCATTCACAGCATTTTATGATGCGGAAAAATACCATCAGAATTATTACCAAAGCAACAAGATGCAGCCATATTGCCGGTTCGTAATCAAACCTAAAATGGAAAAATTTGATCTTCATTTCGAAGAGTTTCGCCGCTAAAGCCCCAAAAAAGAACTGCACCCCAAATGCTGTTTAAAACATTTGAAGTGCAGTTCAAATCAAGACAATATTATTAAATCTATGCCTTTTCCAGTTTCAATGTTTCTGAAACGCGGTCACATACATCGCTAGGACCAAAATACTGGATAGGACCAGGATAAACGAAATCGGTCTCAACGGCCCATTTCTCACGTTGTGAAGCGAAGAAACTAAACGGTTTTCCATCCAGTTCAACCAAAGCTTTCTGAATAACCGGTTTCATGTGACCATGGCGACGTTCCATGTTCATCATCATAGTGATTGGAACTCCACCGGCAATCCATTCACTTGCAGGAGCTGTAGTATTCCTAACCGATGACATATAACCAGTTTTACCGTTGGCAATGAGCACTGCTGCATTAAAACCTAAAGAGTAGCAATAGTCAGCATCGAAATTAGAAGGGGCAGCACAACGGCCTTCATATCCAAAGAAGTGATTTTGAGCACCAAATTTACCTTTGTATTTTCCTTCGAGTTTACGCTCGGCCAGTTCTGCTTCAACCATTTCAATCAGCAGCTTTTCGGTTTCAATTTTAGAAACCTGAACGTTTCCATGGGGATCGCGGTCGAGAGTAAGCTGATTAGCAATACCTTCGGGCAACGAACGGAATACAACCGACGACTTTGATGAAAGTTTTTCGGCAGTCCAATCAACCCTATGTGATTTTTTAACATGCTGAAATGCTTGCGCAGTGGCAGTTCCTTCGGCAAGCAAATCGTTCAATTCAGAAATAAGGGTATTCATTTCGGGAATGAATTCAATTACTCCTTCAGGAATGAGAGCAATGCCGAAATTCAAGCCGCTTTCGGCACGTTTTGCAATAACATCTGCAATATAATCAACCACTTCGCCCAATGTTTGCTTTTTGGAAGCCACTTCTTCCGAAATTAAACAAATGTTTGGATGTGTTTGAAGGGCACATTCAAGTGCAATGTGTGAAGCTGAACGCCCCATAAGTTTAATAAAGTGCCAATATTTTTTTGCAGAATTCGCATCGCGCATAATGTTTCCAATCAATTCGGAATACACTTTACAAGCAGTATCGAACCCGAAAGATGTTTCGATCATTTCATTTTTGAGGTCGCCATCGATGGTTTTAGGACAACCGATAACCTGAACGCCAGCATTTATTGAAGCGTAATATTCGGCCAACACACATGCATTGGTATTCGAATCGTCACCACCAATAATAACTACTGCCGAAATATTCAATGCTTTGCAGTTTTCCAGTCCTTTGTCGAACTGAGCCTTTTCTTCGAGTTTGGTACGACCCGAACCAATTATATCGAAACCACCGGTATTGCGGTATTCATCAACAATTTCGGCTGTTAGTTCCATGTATTTATTATCTACATAACCACCAGGGCCGCCAAGAAAACCAAATAATTTATTATCAGGGTTCAATGCTTTTAATCCATCAAAAATTCCTGAAATTACATTGTGTCCGCCAGGAGCCTGACCCCCGGAAAGAATTACCCCAACATTGAAAGCGGGAAACGACGGTTTTGTGTCACTTGCCTGGAAGGTAATCAGCGGCAAACCATAGGTATTTGGGAATAATTTCTTGATTTCAGTCTGGTCAGCAACCGATTCAGTAGCTTTTCCTTCAATCGCTTTAACATTTCCCTGTAATGCTTTGGGAAGCTTGGGCTGATACTTGGCCCTTTCTTGTTGTAGTGCACTAATTGCCATTGTATTGAATTTTATTTTTTTGATATTAATTTTTCGTAAAACGGACTAAAAATAAATCAAATCGACCGATTTACCTACCAATAGGTTTTAAATAACAAGGTGACGACCAATTAAGAAACAATAAGTTAATGTTGAGATTTGCACAAAATATGTAATACCCCAAAAGGGATGTCAGCATATTACATCTCACAGAATATCAACAACCTTTAAGCTAAGGAAATTAACAAAGCCAATATTCACAACTCAACTTTTACCACAACTTTTCTCACTTTCGATGGAGCATCAACCATAATTCCAGGCTGATGGATGTCATGAGGAAAGAAAACCGCAAAATACCCGGTTTTGAACGTAAACTGGTCAGTTTCGAGATTAAAAAACATGATATCATTTTCAGTATTGAATTCTTCCATCGGAGTTTGCCCGTTATAAGGAGTAAATCCTATTTTTTCTTCCCCCGAAACCATAAACTGGATATCGGTATAACGCCTGTGTGCTTCGGGCTTACATTGTTCAGCAGGTTTTGTATCGTATTCATTCACCATGGCAAAAAGTGATTCTCCTTCAAGAATTGTTTTGCCAAGCTGTGCCTCGTCGAAATTTTCAGCTAACATATATCTCAAGCCCTTACCCAGTAAAGAATTAATACTGAAATAAATATGGGCATTTTCAATTTTATCGACAATCATAATAATAGAGTTGCGGATTATAGGCGAAAATTACAATTCTTCCCTCAAAAAATCCCAAAATCACTTAAAATAACCCATTATTCCTGCATGATTTTGCATTGAATCTTACTGTTTACAAGCGGGCTGAACTCAAAAATAAAGTCTAACTCAAGTTATTAAATTGCTCATTTTCAGAAATAATTTCAACAACCCAAGAATGCTGAAATTATGAATGCTTAACCGTCTTTACTTTGAAACCGTAATTTCCACCCAGTTTCCCTCGCAATCTTCTACAACGCTTTCGTAATATCCGTCGCCGGTTGTGCGGGGTTCGCCCACAATGTTGAAGCCGTCGGAACGAAGCCGTTCGGTAAGATTATCCACTTCTTCCTTGCTGTCAAGGGCAATCGAAAAATGGGTAATGCCATGAGTTGCCGACTGCTTTTCGGTTCGTTCGGCAACATCGGGGCGTTGCATGATTTCAATGCGCGTTTCCGATCCTTCAAACGAAAGGAAATATGATGAATAGTGCTTGTTCGGGTTCACATATTTTTCGCCGCAAGCTATGTCAAAATACTTCATGTAGAAATCCTTGAGCCTCTCAAGGTCGCGCGCCCAGATAGCGATGTGGTCAATCTTCATACGGGGTTCACTATTCAACTACAAATGTTTTCGTCAACAAATCGACGGAAGATTTTCCAACCATCACCTCAAAATCGCCGGGTTCAACTACAAAATTCATGTTGATGTCCCAAAAAGCTAATTTCGATGGATCGATGGTGAATTGCACTGTTTTAGTCTCTCCGGCTTCGAGTGTAATGCGCCTGAAATCTTTCAGCTCTTTTACTGGGCGGGTTACCGACGAAACTTTGTCACGAATATACAGTTGCACAATTTCATCGCCCTTCATTTTCCCTGTGTTAGTAACATCGACCGAAACTTGCACTGGCTCGCCATTTTTTATCTTTTCAGCAGAGAGTCTCAGCTTATTGTAAGCAAATGTGGTATAGCTCAATCCAAAGCCAAAAGGATAAAGTGGCTGTACGTCCATCGACACATAATCGACGTACCTTGCCGATGGCTTGTGGTTGTAAAACAACGGAAGTTGACCTACCGATTTTGGAACCGTAATGGTGAGTTTCCCCGATGGGTTTACATCGCCAAAGAGCACGTCGGCAGCGGCGGTACCGGTTTCCTGCCCCATGTACCAGCCGTCGACAATTGCAGGCACGTTTTGATGTATGTAATTGATTGATAAAGGTCGACCATGGGTAAGGTAAACAACTACAGGCTTACCTGTTGCAACCATTGCTTCGACCAGCTCCTGCTGTTCGCCAATTAGATCGAGAGTCATGTTATCGCCACGATGGGCTTTGCTCCATGCTTCGCGGCAAATGAATTCGGTTTCGCCAACGGCAAGAATAATGATGTCGGCCTGCATGGCAACCTTAACTGCCTCGTCAATCAATTTCAGGTTAACCTCACGGGGCGTAAACACAATGTCTTCGTTCCTCCAGTTGAATTGGCTAATGGTCAGGCCTTCGGTAATTCGGCAACCTTGGGCAAATAAAACTTCAGATGAATTTCCAACTTTATTTCTGATGCCCTGCAACAGCGAGACTTTTTCATAAGGTTCGCCCGAGTAACCGCCCATAAAAAGGTCGTTGGCACAAGGCCCAACCACTGCAATCTTTTTGTATTGTCCTTTTTTGATGGGCAAAAGGTTGTTTTCGTTCTTAAGTAATACTATTGATTCTTGTGCTGCTTTCAACGCCAATTGTTTTGAGCCGGGCTCTTTTGTAACTGCAATTGCTTTATCTACATCGATATAAGGATTGTCGAACAAGCCCAATTCAAATTTCAGCTTAAGCAACTCGAAAACAGCCGCATCAACTTCTTCCAATTTTACTTTCCCCTCGTTTACAAGCGCTTCCATGTTTTTATAGTAATCGCGGTTGGGCAGCTCAAACTGAACGCCAGCATTGAAAGCCAACATGGCAGCTTCTTTCTTATCTTTTGCAATAAAGTGCTTGGTGTCCAACTGATCAATAGCGTTCCAATCTGAAACGACCAATCCGTCAAAACCCCATTCATTGCGCAATACGTCTTTCAATAACCATGAATTGGCGTGCGATGGGCGGCCATCAATCTCGTTGTACGAAGGCATGACTGCCAATGGTTTGGCTTGTTCAACAGCCATTTGAAAAGGAAGGAACTGGAACTCGCGCAAGGTACGTTCGGAATAGTTGGACGGAGCCTGGTTCAACCCGCCTTCGGGCTGACCGTGGCCGCAGAAATGCTTTAACGTTGCAGCTACATGGTTGGGGGCAACAGAGCCATTTACTGTTCCTTGAAAACCTTTTACCGCTGCAATGGCGTAAATACCATTCAGATAAGGGTCTTCGCCATAGGTTTCCTCAACACGTCCCCAGCGAGGATCGCGACAAACATCGATAACCGGAGAAAGTGCCCACTGAGCACCACGCGAACGCATTTCGTGTGCAGTAACAGCATAAACCTGCTCAAATAACTCGGGATTCCAAGAGCAAGCCAACCCAATAGCCATAGGGAAAGCAGTGGCTTCGGGCTTCATCAATCCATGTTGACCCTCATCGACAAAAATAGCGGGAATACCCCACTTGGTCTCTTCAATAAGGTATTTCTGTATCTTGTTCCTCGATTCGACAGATGCTTTCAACCCTTCAAAAAAAGGCTGAACAGAGTGGACACCTTTCCCGAACACCCGTTTCATTTCAACGGGATTATTCACAAAGTCGGGATTAAACCGATCGGGCGTGCCATCCAAAACAGACATCATCTGGTATATTTTATCTTCAAGGCTCATGCGGGCAAGTAAATCTTTTGCCCTTTCTGATGACGATATGGTTGGATTTTTATATTTCATAATTTCATTGTTTTGTGCTGAAATAAATGATAAACAAGTAAGTATAATTGTTAATGTTAGTAGACTGATTCTTTTTGATTTTATTCTCATTGTGTGTGATTTTAATAAATCTGAATGTTTAAAAATAGAAAAAACTTTATTTATGCCACTCTATTATGTTGGAGCAATAAAATTTTCTGATTAATAGTAGTATTTCCAATCTGTAGTTAATTCAAAATCAGAAGTATTTGTAGCTAAATTATTTAACAACAACTAATTTCTGCATATATGTTTTATTGGAAGTTTTGACTTTTATAAAATAAACGCCATTACTCATAAAATTTTTATTTTCAATAACATACACACTTTCATCAACGTGTTTCTTTAATATTTGCCTACCAGTAATATCTAAAACAGAAATTTGTACAGCATCTTTAGGAAAAACAATTGTAAGGTCTCCTCCGAATAATGGATTAGGAAACAATTGAAAATCAGATTTTTCATTATTAAGAACATGGCTTACATTATTTGTATCTTTCAAACATGCACCATCAGCGCACCATTTATAGATAATATTTTTCCCTTTGGCATCTTCTTCAATAATTATTATACGTTCGCCACTCGCTAATTTTGAAACTTGTATGCCATATCCCAGGTCGATCATCCCACTTTCTCCATATACTTCCGATCCAGGCAAAATGTACCCCACAGGCTCAAAGGTTTCAGCATCCCAGATATCAACTTCACCAGATGTTGTAGTGTATTTTCCACCAAATCCCACACTTAGATATATGTATTTTTCATCAGCAGTGAAAGTGGTTGCATGCTGCCCAATTGACAATATTCTTGCATTCCGTTCTCCTTTACTCCAGTTCTTATACTGAACAATTTCAGTAAATTGAGGGAATCCTGATCCTGTACCAAAATACATTACATCGGTTTCGTCAACATATTTGATACGTGTCATATCGCCACCAAAAATGGTGTATGGAGCCTCACTTTTACGCATGTTATCTACCGAATAATTCGGAACTCCGTTCGCATCAATTCCATTCATGGGGAAATAGCAAAGTATACGGCCTCCGATATAAACGTTACCATTTTCATCAATGTCCAATCCCTTTAAATAAGGATATCCTAAGTCATAAAGGGTAAATTCTTCTTTTTGAACTTGTCCATCGCCATTATTATCACGCCAAAACCAACGGGTATTTTCATTGCCAGAATATTTGGGGCGCTGGTCTATTTGCCAGTTATATTTCTCCCATTGTCCATCCCAAGCCACCGTGAAAAAAGCGCAGGGTACGGCTATTTCGCCGTCGAAACGGTAAACCATTAGAAATTCGGAGTACATATTAGTTAAAAACATATATTTTTCCCCTTCAATATACCTAATAAATGTAGATTCCAATGAATTGACCAAGCGAGGATCGTCGGGATATTTAAACGGGTCAAGTGTTTGAGCTTTATATTTCCAATGTGCCTGTAAATCGCCTGCAGGAATATTATAATCAATTTCGAGATGTTCTCCCGAACTATAGATTTGTGTTGGGTCATTAGGATCAGCATCCATAGAAACAACAAAATTCAGATCAAGCATTTGGCAATCCATTTGCAATAATGAATCGAAATGCCTCAAATCGGTTCCACCACCAACTTGAGATGGAAAGCCACAATTGGCAACCCATAAATTTCCAACCGAATCGGTACCAATACCGCGGATACCCCAAAATTTTAGCGGTTCTATTATTCCAGGTTTTGTCCCAGCAAGTGTACCGCCTGTTACACCAATTGTATCAACAACGGTTGGGGTAATTAAACCAGAAATGTCAAATATCTTAATATTCTGATCGGGGCCGTTATCGGCAACCATCAATCGACACTTGTGATCCACTGCAATAGCCGATGGATCAGCAATAGCTCTTATTTCGCGACCATCGCTACACAAAATGTAAGGTGCCAAATCGCCGGTAGGAACCGGAGCTACATTTCCAACCGTGAAACGAAGATAAGGATTAATAATAGACCAAGAATTCCCTTTACAGTCAGTAGCAACTAAAGAATTAGGTTTAACATCTAAATTTCCAATTACATCACATACGGTATAAACTCCAAATTCTCTATGTGCTTCATCCCAATAAGAGTTTGTGTATAAAGTTCCATCGGTAGTAACAGATATATTTTCGATAAAGTTCTGCACCCATCTGTCACCTCCGCCAAAACTGTTTCCAATATAAGTACACGTAAGATTGTGTGTGATTTGCTTTTGGGCAAAACCCGAAAAGGAAATAAAATAAAAGAAGCAGATAGAAAATATTAATCCATTTGTGTTGATTGCTTTATGCATAAGAATTTATATACAGAACAAAAAGAAACAATACTAAAAAAATCAGAAGATACAAAAATTTTTCTATGTTTCCCGAAGGCTAATTAAGCTGTAATTATCAATTTAAAAATTGTTCTCAAAACGAAGTTGTTTGAATTGAAATGCAAAAGTATATTTTTTGTCTTTTGGAGCAATCTCCCAGTATAATTCTTTTTCCCTTGCACAATATCGCAAAATTGCGAATGCATTATTTTAGTCAACTAATAACTCTTTGACAATTAATTTTAGATTGTTGATTTCTACTGAAGATAGTTTTCCCAATAAAGCAGTAATTCGTTGTTTGTCGATTGTTCTGATCTGATCCAATACGATCCACCCTTTTTTATTATCATGGATTACTTCAATTCAGGTTGGATAATTTTTGGACTGGGTTGTCATTGGTGCAACAATAACTGTATTGAGATATTTATTCATCTCATCGGGCGAGATAATTACGCATGGTCTTGTTTTCTTAATCTCACTACCCAAAGTAGGATCAAGATTTACCAGAACGATGTGATATTGTGCTAAATCCATTCTTCAATATTTTCATCGTCAAAAACATCCGGAATCAGGGCTTTATCATCACCTGCAGCGTGCATCGCCTTGAATGCAGCTTCCCATCCTTTGCGTGGAACCGATTTTGGCCTAATGATAATTTGACCCTTTTCCAAAATCATTTCCACTGTATCTTTGATATTGTACCTTTCCAAAAGTGTTTTACTAAATCGTATTCCTTTTGAATTTCCTATTTGTATTACTGAAACTTCCATATTTGAAAAATTTGTAATTACAAAGTTATTACACTCTGGCAAGATATCCAACTTTTCTTTTTGATTTCCAAAAAAAATAAGTTCTTCTCATTCACTATTTTATTCCTCAAGCAACATTCCCAAATGCCTGCCCGTATGCGACCGTTCGCATTTTACCAAATCTTCGGGTAAGCCTTCGAACAGCAGTTCCCCGCCAGCCTTGCCGCCCTCGGGCCCCATGTCGATAACCCAGTCGGCATACTTGATGATGTCGAGGTTGTGTTCGATAATGATTACCGTGTTGTTCTTGTCGACCAGCCGTTTCACGATACGATAAAAGTTGTCGATGTCGGATAGGTGCAAGCCTGTGGTGGGCTCGTCCATAATGTAGATGTTGCCTTCGTTTTTCAGTTCGGTGGCAATTTTTAGGCGTTGCGCCTCGCCGCCCGACAGCGAACTTAACGACTGCCCCAACTTCAAATAACCCAAACCCACTTCTTGCAACAGCTTCAAATGCTTGTCTATTTTAGGTACCTTGAAAAACTCGGAAGCTTGGTTTATCGTCATGTTCAGCACATCGGCAATGCTTTGGCCATGGTAATGCAGTTCAAGCACATCGGCATGGTAACGCTTGCCCTCGCACTCGTCGCACACGGTTTTTACGGCATCGAGGAAGTGCAGTTCGAAACTGAGCGTTCCTTGTCCGTTGCACTTGGGGCAAGCTCCTTTCGAGTTGAAGCTGAACAGCGATGCCTCGCTTTTTGTGGCCGCAGCAAACTCTTTCCGAATTAGGTCGAAAACGCCCATAAAAGTAGCTGGGTTGGCGCGCGACGATTTGCCAATGGGCGACTGGTCAACTACAATGGCTTCGGGGTGCTGTTTCACAAAGCATTGATGAATGAGGCTGCTTTTGCCGCTGCCCGCCACGCCCGTAACGCAGGTGAGCACACCCTTTGGAATCTTAACCGACACATTTTTAAGGTTGTTGGCCGTTGCATTTTTGATTTCGAAGAACGATGTGGCCGCTTTTCGCTTATACGTTGGGCGATTGGTTTCAAACAGATACTTTCCGGTAATACTTTCGGCATGTTGCAGCCCGGCAGGTTCGCCGTTATAAACTACGTTTCCGCCCAATTTTCCGGCTTTGGGACCAATGTCAACAATCCACTCGGCAGCACGAATAATGTCGGGATCGTGTTCCACCACAAACACGCTGTTCCCTTTTTCTTTTAGCCTGAAAAGAATAGAGAGCAACTTTTCGGTGTCGCGTGGGTGAAGGCCAATGGAAGGTTCGTCGAGCACATACAACATGTCAACCAAGTTGCAGTCGAGCTGTTTCGACATTTTTACCCGTTGGGATTCACCGCCCGAAAGTGTGGAAACCGGACGTTCGAGCGAAAGGTAGCCCACGCCTATTTCGACCAATTGTTCGAGCAGGAATTTGGCCTTTCGAAGGATGGGCCGCGAAATTTCGTCGTCAACATCGCTCAAAAATTCAAGCACATCAGCAAGTTCCATATTGCAAAGTTGGTCGATTGACAGTCCTTTGATTTTCGAATGCCGCGCCCTGTCGTTCAACCTCGAGCCGTTGCAATGCTCGCAAACGGTGTAGATAAAATAGCGGGCATAGGCGTTCTTTTCCTCGTCGGGGGCTTCGTCTTCGGCTTTTCCGGCCACCGAGTTTTCGAGCTTACGCGCAATGCCTTCGAAATTTTTGATGTAGCTCAGCTTTTCTTTCGAGTTGGCAATGGGGATTGGTTCGGAGTAAAGCAAGGTTTGCAGCTCGTCGTCGGTATAATCCTTCAACTTTTTGTCAACGTCGAACATTCCAATTCCCATAAATTCTTTCCAGTAGAAACCGCCAATTTTGTAGAACGGGTGCGTGATTCCCCCTTCGCGAATCGATTTTTCTTTGTCGAGAAACTGGTCGAGGTCGATTTTCACCCTTTTGCCCAATCCGTGACAATGCGGACACATGCCCTCGGGGTGGTTGAACGAAAAATAAAACGACGGTCCGATGAAGGGCTGGGCAATGCGCGAATACAGCAAACGCAGGTAGGTGTTGATTTCGGTGGCCGTACCCACGGTGCTGCGCAGGTTGTTGCCCATGCGCTTTTGGTCGATTACGATGGCGGTTGAAAGGTTCAGAATGTCATCAACATCGGGGCGCGAGAGCTTGGGCATGCGCGTGCGGGCAAAGGTCGAAAAGGTCTCGACCAATTGCCGTTGTGCTTCGGTGTAAATGGTGTCGAACAGCAACGACGATTTGCCCGAGCCCGAAACCCCAGTAAAAACCACCAGTTTGTGTTTCGGAATTTCAACGTCGATGTTTTTCAGGTTGTTGGTGTGTGCATTTTGCACGTAGATATGATCTCTGTTCATGGCTATTTTTTAATTGAAAATGGACAATTGAAAATTGATAATTGAATTTTAAGGTTGCAAAAGAATGGGTTTAGGTTGGTGTGGAATTGTAAAAAAACGACAAAATTTCGTTTGCCCGTTGGGTTACGAAAGGATTGGGTCGGTTTTCGGAACCAACACCTGCGACCATGTTGGCAATCTGTTTCTCAAGAAGCCAAGTTCCATCGGGTTGTTGTTTCGATTGCAACAATTTCAGTGCTTCATCAACATTTCTGGAATAAACACCTTCGCGTTTCAGCAGCCAAAGGATTTCCAAATAGTTGCTTTTGTACATGCACGGAAAGCCCAGTTTTTCGATGTTGTTGGACAATGGTTTTTGGGGGTTTCGAGAGCTGAAACAAACATGGTGATGCAATACAAACGCAATGCAACGTTCTAAAAGCGATTTTGCTTCCGGAGTTCGTTCTTTTTCAGAAACAAACGATAAGCCTTTCAGTAATTTAACTACGCCCCAATAGCAGGTATGTTTTCCGTAGCAACTGGTGTTTTTGCAGTACGCATTTTTTGGTTCGATGTAATTCCCGTCGTCGAAACGCTGGTTTATGCTGAAAAAATTGATGGCCGACAAACTTTGTTCAGAAAGCGATGGGTTGAAGTAGGCATCGAGATAAATCAAATTCCCATTGAGGCAAGGAATGGGAAAGTGATCGTTCCCAAGCGAATAAATGCCTTGTTTCGAATCGGAAAAGTGGTTTTTGATGGTTTCGAGCGGACGTTTCACGCGTTCGTCGGACGGGTCAAGCTCTAAATCGGCCAGTAAGATCAGTGTCCACAACGTTGCCTTAAAATTGGGAACGTAGTGCTGATAAACAGGATAATACTTGTGCCCAACATCCAACATTTTCCAGCATCCGTTGCTGCCCTGTTGTTCAAATATTTTCGAGATGATTGCTTCTTTTTCTTTCATAACCAATCGTTTCTTCAAAAATATCAAATGATTTTGACAACAGTATGTCAGTAGTTTAAATTTTGATCCGCTTGGCACTTCTCAATGCGAAAACAACGGAAGCAATTGATGTAACGGCCGTTATCAACAATCCGAAATAGAAGAATTCAGCCGGCGATGTTCCTGCCAGCAAGTAGCGGTTTCCTTCTAAAATATAGGTTACCGGGTTTGCCCACGACACAGCCAGCAGCCATTCGGAAGTAATCAATTCGCGCGGCAGAAAAGTGGTGCTTAAAAAGAGCAGCGGGAAAACGGCGTTGGTAACAATAGCTGCACTTTGATGTTGGCCGGTGCGTAGCATAATGCCCGCCGAAAAACCGCAAAGCGTTAGCGACCAAAGCAATGAAAGCAACAAAATTCCAAACACCGACAGCATTCCAAATTGAAAAGTCACCCCAAAAAGAGCTGCAATGGCAAGCAGCAACATGGTGAAAAACAACGACGAAAGCGTGTCGGCCAACATGGGTGCAACAACCAAAATCCAACGAGGCGCCGGGCTCAGGTACAGTCGCCGAAAGTACCCCGACTGCATGTCGGCATTGAGGGTTTGCCCGGCCCCGGCCGACGAGCCCATGGCCAACGAAATGATGGCAATGGGAAACACAAACGGCAGGTAACCTCCGGTTCCAAACGCTTCGAGATTGCCAACGCCACCAATTCCGGCATTATAAACCAGTAGGAAAAACAAACTCATGGCAAAGCCCATGATGGGCGCCGATGGTTGTTTTACCAGCTTCATTATTCCCCTGTTAATAAAAATTGCATTTGCTGTTTTCATGGCTATTCTTCGTTGTTATTTGATATTGAATTGTTGTTCAAACTTTTGATATACTTCAGGTAACTATCGTCGAGCGAAAGATCGCCGTCGGGGTTTACCATTTTTTTGAAGCTCGCTATGCTGCCCGCAAAATGGATTTCGCCACCGACGATGAGTGCCATTTCGGAGGCGTGCTTGTCGGCCTCGTCGAGGTACTGCGTTGTAAGGAAAACGGTTACGCCCTGCGAGCGGTTGAGCATGGTAATGATGTCCCAAAAGTTGGCGCGCGCCAATGGATCCATGCCAACGGTCGGCTCGTCGAGAAACAGGATTTGCGGACGGTGTACCAAGGCCAATGCACAATGCAAGCGGCGTTTGTTGCCGCCCGAAAGTGCCGAGGCTTTTTTGTTTCGCTCGCTGCTTAACTGGAAAAGCTCGATCAGCTCATTGGCCCGCTTGGTGGCTTCGGCTTTCGACAAACCAAACAAGCGTCCCTGGAAAACAAGCAGGTTCTCTACTTTTTCTGTGGGGTCGATTTCGTTTTCCTGTGAAGCTACACCAATAAAATGCTGAATTTTTGCAGGATTCGATTCGGGATTCATGCCTGAAATGCTGAAACTCCCCGAATCTTTGGAGATTAGCGTGGTCATGACTTTCACGAGGGTCGATTTGCCTGCTCCGTTGGGACCAAGCAGGGTAAAAAATTGTCCGCGGCCAATGTCGAGACTCACCCCTTTCAGTGCTTCGGTGCCGTTGGGGTACTTTTTGAAAAGGTTTCGAATTTCGATTTCTACTGTCATAATTGCTTCAATTTGAATGATGCAGCAAAATTAGACAGAAGCAGTGCAGCGAAAATTGTAAAAAAACGACAAAAAGAAAATCTACTCAACACTAAAATCGGGATATTTCTCAACAAATTCTTTGGGCGTGTAGCCCGAGAAACTTTTGAAATCGCGTATAAAATGCGCTTGATCGAAGTACCCGTTGCGGTATGCATATTCGGTTAAGTGAATATTTTTGTGCCTGCTGAAATCGCTCAGTGTTTCCTGAAACCGCACCAGTTTGATGTACTGTTTCGGGGTTTTGCCCAGATGATTCGAGAATTTTCGTTCAACACTTTTGGATGTGGTCGTTAGTTTTTCGGCTAAGCTATTGGCCGAAATTTGCCCGCGGCTTTGTTTTATCACTTGAATTCCTTTGTCGAGAAATAGTTGATCGTATTGTGGAATAGGCGAAAACTTGCTCATCAGGAAGCTTTCAATCAGGAAAACCCTTTCCTGAATAGTCTTCGATTCAAATAGTTTTTCTTCAATCTGTTTGATTTCGGCATTGAAAATATCGGACAAGTCGAAGCTTTGATTTTCGATTTCAGAAAGAGGAAATTTGAAAAAATGGCATGCGCCAGCGGGTTGAAATTGCACAAAAGCCACACCCGCCTGTCCGAAAGTCGAAACGTCGGAGTAAGAATTGCTCAGTCCGCTAATGATGGTACGGGGCTGATATTTAGCAATGATTTCGCCCTCAACAACCACAAACGGATTACGGTAGTGAAACATCAATTGCACATTTTCGGTTGGGATAACCCGCTCAACAATATTGCCTTCGCTCGCCTCGGTTTCCATAAAGCAGTATTGCTTTATATAATTCCGAAGAAAAATATTGGGCTGAACTATTTGGAAGTGCATGTTGTGAGATTTCCTGCAAAAATAAACAGTTCTTATTAAAAATCAGCTTTAAAAAAAGACAGGCAAAAAGCACTTAATTCGTTCTTTGCCTGTCGAGAAAAAATATCTTTTGTCTTAGAATTTTTCCAAGTTAATATAGATTATTCAACCAAGACGAATGTGGCCCTCAGTAAAATATCTTTTGATGATGAACCAATTAACACATCGAACTTGCCGGGCTCAGCTATCCAAGAGCTGCTTTCTTCGCTATAAAAAGAGAGATCCTGTTGATCGATTTCAAACTCAACAAGTACTTTCTCACCCGCTTCAAGAGGAACTTTAATAAAATCCTTAAGCTCTTTTACAGGCCTTTCAACCGAAGCGGTCTGATCGTGAATGTATAACTGGGCTATTTCTAATCCTGCTTTGTTACCTGAATTTTCAAGCACAAACTGAACCTTTAATGTTTCGCCTTTCTTGATATTATCGGCCGACAATTTTAATGATGAATAATTGTAATTGGTATACGATAATCCAAATCCAAAAGGATACAAAGTTTCAATTTTTTTGGTGTCATACCAGCGATAGCCAACAAAGACGCCTTCATCGTAAACAATATCATATATTGGAAAATCCAATCTCGAATCTAAGTCCCACCCCGTGTATAAATCTTCACCTTGAGGCAGATATGGATAACCGGGAGAGTCTTCAAACTTCTTTTCAATAGAAATAGGTAATTTCCCTGATGGGTTTACATCGCCGGCCAGGATCTCGGCAAGTGCCTTATTACCAAGTTGCCCTGGATACCAACTATATACAATGGCAGGCACCAGATCATTCCATTCGGTCATATTAACACCACCTCCGGAATTCACAACCACCACAACGTTTTTATTCAATGCCGCAATTGATTTCACTTGCTGATTCATCGAGTCGGGAAGATTAAAATCTTTATCCCAGCCTTCAGAATCTTTTGTTCCCACACTGAGAATGACAATATCGGCTTGCTTTATTTCATCATCTGTTGGATTCTCGCTAAAGACAACCTGCTCGCCAAAACGGTTACGCAAACCATCAAGAATCGAAAGCCAATTATATCCTTCCACGTCGGCCGAACCTCCGCCACTCATACGTTCCTTGATAAAGTCACCTGTAGCAAGAATTTTAATATCAGTTCCTTTTATAGGTAGAATATTTCCTTCATTTTTCAGCAACACAATACCTTCACGGGCAGCCTGCAAGGCCACTTCCTCGTGTTGGCTATAATTAGCCAAATAAGAATTATCCTTCACTGGCCGCTTATCGAGTTCCATAGCTAACTCGGTTGCAATAATATTGCGAGCCATACGGTTAATATCGTCTTCCGAGACTTTCCCTTCCTTCAATAAGCGTTTGGCATTAGAGCGAACAAAAGAATCTCCGAACTTTTTTAACAGAATCCAATTCAAATCCCCTTCGCCGGGCATATCAAGATCGAGCCCCGACTTCATCGCTTTTTCAGGGTGCCAAACAGACCACCAATCGGACATAACCAACCACTTGAAACCAAGCTTTTCGCGAAGAATCCCGGAAACAATATCTTTGCTTTCGGCCGCCCATTCACCATTAATTTGGTTATATGAAGTCATTACAGCCATGGCTCCAGCATCGATACCAGCTTTAAAGGCCGGAAGATATATTTCGTGCATAGTGCGTTCAGAAACTACAGAATTTGATGTACGCCTGCGAAAATCGGTATTGTTAAGCATAAAATGTTTAAGTGTGGCGATCGTTCCAGTGCTCTGAAGCCCTACAACATAGTTTTCAATCATTCGGGCTGCCAAATATGGGTCTTCTCCAAAATACTCAAAGTTTCTTCCGTTCTGGGCAATTCGGTAAATGTTCATTCCCGGGCCAAGAAGAACAGCAATTTCTCCTGCACGGCATTCTTCGCCAATAGACTTAGCATAAATATGAGCAAGATCCCTGTTCCAAGTAGACGTTAGAGTAATAGGACAAGGCATGGCTGTCGATTTTTCGAGCTGAGAATCAAGATCCTTGCGCAAATGAACCCCTTGAGTTGCGTCACTAAGGTAAAGTCTGGGCAAATTGGCTTTGGGAACCCCCTGAACAAAAAACATGTTGTGACCACCAATCATATCAATGCGTTCATCGATAGTCATCGACATCACAATAGAATCAGCTTTTTTTTGTGCTTCGCTATACGATACCGGAGGTGCAAACGGCACAAGAGCCTTGTTCTTTACTACCCTTAGGTTTTCGTTCTGGTTAGAACACGAAAAGAACAGAAACAAACTTAGACTTAACATAAATAATCTTCTCATATTTCTGGTATTTAATTGTATTTGCCCGACAACTTCATGACTGGAAATTAATCACCAGAAAAATAGCAAAAAGAACAATAGAAAAAAAGTCAGGAAATCAATTCGGCTTCAATCTCTACCAGCAAATTATCACGACAAATATCGGCAACAACATACATAGCAGGAACTTGACCATAAAAATCGGTACAAATATTACGAACCTTACCGAAATCTTTTTTGTGCTTTACATATACCCTTATGTAACTGTAGCGGCTTGGAACAGCTCCAAGTTGAGGAAACTGACGTTTGAGATTTTCGGGGCTTGCCAAGGCTTCAATATTTTCGATAGTAATGCGCGTTTGTTCTTCAACATCGCCAAGGCCTACTGTTTCTTGCCCTTTTATTGAGGCTGTTCCTGAAATAATAAGCCTCGATTGGTCACCAAGCGAAATCAATTTTGCCCTTTCAAATTGCGGGGGTTGGTTTTGTTTCAACGAACAACCCGGTGCCCCAACAAGTACTGTTTGTCCATATTTATATGATTCGCTCTGTACAGGGTTGCTGATCGGAATAATATTCAGGTGCTGGTTTCCGGCAACAGAAAAACTATCGATGGATACGCCCCCATGCAACATGCCTATTCCTGTAGCAGCAGGGAAATCGGTACAGGTACGATATTCCTTGTAGTATTTGCTCCGCACCTCATTAAACATCTGATAATGTTGACGCTCACGACCATCAATCTGTTCAACATTGAGAATTTCTCCTACATAATTCCACTGACGAACAGTATTGTTAAAACTGATACCCAGATGGTTGTACAAGCCATTCAATGCTGAAAATGCAATTTCAGACGACTCCGAAATATCAGCATCACGACTAACCTTTTGCGAACCCACTGTCCAATATTCTTGATAATTATCAGATTTTACAATACAATATGGTTGTTGTTGAAATTGCCCGTATTCGATTGTCGCCACTTGTTTTTCAACAAACCCTACTTCAAGAGTAACCAGATACGGATCGTCGGGTTCCTGCATCACTACCCCAAATGGAGGACATTGTGCCCCAAATTCCCTTTTCATGCCAGCTTCAACAAGTGCCATCTGTGCATTATAATCCTCGTAGCCTGATGATTTTACAAACACATTTACCCGAAAAGGGTTTAATGCATCCCGAGCAGAAATATTGATCAATTGTTGCAAACAACTTGTCCACTGGTTCTCGAAACTACTACTATTTTCTGGTGTAATTATTTTATAAACAGGCGTTATAAGTCCCATCATCTAATTGTTCTCCAATTTTTTTGACAAATTCTTTTCATTTTTACTCAGAAGAAACAAGCAAACTCCAAATAAAGTTATCGCAATTTTGCCCCTAATTCTTTTTCGAACATGGCAATAAGGCGGTTCATGGTACGCTCTATGGTTTGTTCATTCAGGGTTTTTTCATCGTCGCGAAGAACAAAGCTCAATGCATACGATTTTTTACCAGCCGGAATCTTATCACCTTTATATACATCGAAAATATCGACTTCGCGCAAGAGGGATTTTTCTGTTCGTTTAGCCACATCTTTCAATTGTGCAAAGGTTACATTCTCATCGACAAGCAAGGCCAAGTCGCGACGTACCGAAGGAAATTTAGGAAGCTCGGAAACTGCAGTTTTGGTGTTAGTTACCTGTTGAACAACAATATCCCAATTAAAATCGGCATAATATACTTCATTGTCGATACCGGAAGCACGAAGCAGTTTTGAATTAACGAAGCCCATTTCAACAAAGGTTTTCCCATCGCCACGACGATATGCAATCCCGTCTTCGATTATATCGTTTGAGATAGCTTCAGTTTTAAGTTTTTCGACATTCACTCCCAGCCTTTTAAGAATATTCAGCACGTGGCTCTTAAGTAAAAAGAACGAGGATTTTTCGGCACGTGTAACCCAGTTCTCGGGTTGTTTTTGCCCAGTAACAAACAAGGCAAGGTGCATTTCCTCGTAATACTTATCGGCAGGCGATTTAAGGTTTTCACCACCTTTGTAAAAATAGGTATTACCAAATTCGAATAACTTAAGGTCGGGATGCTGGAAATTGGTATTTCTAACAATTGCCTCGAGACCACCAAATAGCAACGACTGACGCATGCCATTCAAATCCTGGCTCAACGGATTGTATATCTTCACAGTTGCCTCAGGGGCGAAGGTCTGCAAGCTATCGTAATACGATGCTTTTGTGAGAGAATTTGACCAAAGTTCGAAGAATCCTGCAGAAACCAGCATATCCGAAACAAGGTTTTTAATTTTTTCTTTATCGGGCGAGGGCGAATATTGCAACGTTGAGTTAACCTTCACTCCGGGAGCAACATTATTGTACCCATAAATTCTTAGAATTTCTTCAATTACATCGGCTTCTCGCTGAACATCAACCCTGTATGGAGGCACTTTTAAGGTGAGGCTTTCTGTAGTCTCGGCAACTATTTCGATTTCAAGGGCTAAAAGGATATTCTTTATTGTTTCAACTGAAATATCGAGACCAATTAGTCGGGAAACATTAGCAAATGTAAGTGTTACTTCAAAATGGCTGGCAGGGCTGGGATAAATGTCGACAATCTCGGAAGAAATGGTTCCTCCGGCTACTTCTTTTATAAGTAATGCAGCGCGTTTAAGGGCGTATATAACACCATTAGGATCGGTACCGCGCTCAAAACGAAACGAAGCATCGGTATTCAACCCATGCCTCCGGGCTGTTTTTCTAATATAAACAGGGTTGAACCAAGCGCTTTCAAGAAAAATTGAATTTGTAGAATTTTTCACCCCTGATTTTTCGCCTCCGAAAACCCCTCCAATACACATTGGAACACGTTTCCCATTACAAATCATAAGGTCATCGGCATGCAAGGTACGTTCAACACCATCAAGGGTAACAAATTTTGTCCCCGAAGGTAAAGTGCTTACAATTACTTTTCCCCCTTCAATCTCAGCGGCATCGAAAGCGTGAAGTGGCTGACCTGTTTCCATTAACACATAATTAGTTACGTCAACTACATTATTAATAGGATTCAGACCGATAAGCCTAAGACGGTTTTTAAGCCAATCGGGGGATTCTTTAATTTCAACCCCTTGAATAGTGACTCCTGCATATCGGTGACATGCTTCGGGAGATGCAATCTCAACCGGAATTTCAAGATTTTTATTATCGATATGAAATGAATCAACAGATTTCCGTGAGTAAGTCATCAACGGATTTGATTGTTTCAGAAATGCTGCCAAATCGCGAGCCACACCAATATGAGACCCGGCATCGATTCGGTTTGGAGTAAGGTCAACCTCAATAACGTAATCACTTTTAATATTGAAATAATCGGCAGCAGGGGTACCGGGAACTGCACTCGGATCGAGAACAATAATCCCTTCGTGACTTGTTCCAAGGCCGATTTCATCTTCGGCACAAATCATCCCTTCAGATGCTTCGCCGCGAATTTTTGATTTCTTTATGGTAAAATCTTTATCGCCATCGTAGAGTACTGTACCAACGGTAGCTACCACAACTTTCTGACCTGAAGCCACATTGGGCGCTCCACATATAATGGGAAGCACTTGGCCACCACCAACGTTAACTGTGGTTTTACTAAGGTGGTCTGAATCGGGATGCGGAGCACAGGTGAGCACTTCTCCTATTACAAGCCCTTTTAGGCCTCCTTTTACCGTTTCAACCTCTTCGATACTTCCTACTTCTAACCCAAGCTGTGTTAATATTTCACCTAATTTTTCAGGTGAAAGATCAGTATCGATATAATCTTTTAACCAAGAATATGCGATATTCATTGCGATAAGTATTTATTAAAAATGAGTGACAAAAGTAAAAAAAACCCATTGAAGGCAAATATTCTTTTAAAACAAAATAGCTGAAGCAAAAGAAAGTTAATCTGTGAGGCCACCAGAAGTCAGAAAAGTTCAAAATGATTTCCTTTGCTGAAGAACAAGAAATAGAAAAGAATTGTCAATTCGCCAACACCCTTGTTTTTGATGAAAAATGAAACAGAAATAAGTTCTACAAAAAACTATATGCATATTCTCAAAAATACATCAATCACTATTTTTATCATAAATATAAACAAAATCAAAAAATTCTTTATATTCTGTATAACTGAATTTTACAATGCAAAAAATGTTTACATTTCGATTGGTTAAAATAAAAAAACACCACTACAACAATATGGTTTCAATATTTTAATTGAGATTGAAAAATGAAAGGCTTAGATTTGTTGTTATAAAATGCAAAAAAGGAATTTTGCATAAAAAAACCAAAACGTTCTTTTTTTACAGAAACTGCTGGATTTTCTGACTATTGGGACAAAGTTGAGACTGTATTGCATCTACTTTTTTTTGATTGCTGATAATTTACATCTAACTGATTTAATTACACATACAAGAAATTGAGTGAAAAAACATCTACATTTTTAACACCACCAGAAAAACAAAAGAAAAGCAGCACATAATTTTGACAAATAAAGAGTTCACAAACCTTTTAATATAATAATTAACTAATATCTAGATTCTATGAAAATTCGCGAAAACGGAAAAACAGAAGCATTCAAACTCAAGAATCTTCTTTTCCTGTTGATGGGACTTTTTCTGTCGGTAAACTTGTTCGCTCAGACCTCACAGGTTGGCGGCAAGGTAGTTGACGAAACAGGAAGTGCACTGATTGGCGTAACAGTTGTTGTAAAAGGCACCACAAACGGAACGGTAACTAACATCGACGGAAATTATACGCTTGCCAAAGTACCTGAAAATGCCACGTTGGTTTTTTCTTTTATAGGTATGACTTCTCAGGAAATTTCCCGTACTGGAAAATCAACAATCGATGTTACAATGAAAGCTACAACACACGACATTGATGAGTTGGTTGTTGTGGGGTACGGAACACAAAAGAAGAGCCTTGTTACTGGATCTATTGCCAAAGTTGATGGCAGCGACCTCCAAAAAACAGGGGCGCTTAGGGTGAACCAAGCCCTGCAAGGAAAAACTGCAGGTGTTGTAATTACAAACAGCTCAGGGCAACCTGGCGACTTTGTTTCTATTCGTATTAGAGGGGTTGGCACAAATGGAGACAACGAACCCCTTTATATTGTTGATGGTTTGCCTACCAACGGATATGGTATTGATTATCTAAACTCAACCGACATCGAATCAGTTGAAGTTCTGAAAGATGCAGCTTCTGCTGCAATTTACGGTGCCCGTGGAGGAAACGGGGTTGTACTTATTACTACTAAAAAAGGTAAAAAAGGCGATAAATTCAATGTAAGTTACGATGGCTATTATGGATATCAAAACCCATGGCATACTGTTGACGTGCTGAACGCCGCAGAATATATGGATGCCATGAACGAAGCCGCCGCCAACAGCAACGTGAAACCCGATAAACTTCCATTTACCGACGCTCGTCGCGATACTATGCGTTGGGACACCGACTGGCAAGAGGAAATGCTTAACCGCAATGCCATGAAACAAAATCATGTGATAACTATGACCGGTGGTTCAGAAAATTCTACTTATGCTTCATCAATTTCGTACTTCAAACAAGACGGGATTGTTGCCAAAGGGAAATCTGGTTTCGAACGATTGACTTATCGCCTCAATACCACCCGACAATTTGGAATGATGACTTTCGGTTCAAACATCAACCTTGTTCAGATCGACACCAAATCGGTAGGAGCCAACGACATGTACGACGGAAGTGCACTATCACAAGCCTTGAACCTTCCTCCTGTTGTTCCGGTTATGTTCGACAATGGAAAATGGGCCACACCAACAGATTTCGGGCTTGGAATGCAAGAAATAACCAACCCTATAGCCATGCTAAGCTACCGTAACTCGGGAACAAAAACACGCAAAGCTGTAGCCAATGTTTGGGCCGACTTTGATTTTGGATACCTCATTGCTCCACTTTCAGGACTGAAATTCAAAACTTCGTATAACTACGAGTATGCCAACACACATTACAGAAGCTACTCGCCTATTTACGACCTCGACCCAACCCATAAAAGCACAGTAAACGGGGTTAGCACTACTGATAACCATTACGTAAGCTGGAACATCGATAACACACTGACCTATGTAAAATCTTTGGGAGATCATAATTTCACATTGCTTGCCGGCCACTCAGCTTTCCGCTCGTACCACGAAAGCTTGTCTGGATCGAAAAGCGATGTCATTTTCGACGATTTTGAACATGCATATCTCGACAACGCCACCGACCCGCTTAGCGCCATAACCGGTGGAACCTACGACGAGCATACGATCTTATCGTATTTCGGAAGAATAGATTACGACTATGCTAACAAGTATATGCTCACTGCCACGTTGCGACGCGACGGTTCTTCACGCTTCGGGACTGCTAAAAAATATGGATACTTTCCTTCGCTTTCAGCAGGTTGGGTCATTTCGCGCGAAAGCTTTTTCCCAGAAACCGATGCTTTTAATTTCTTGAAAATACGTGCAAGTTGGGGACAAAACGGGAACGAAAACATTGGTGATTTCCAATACATTTCAACAATGAATTCAAATCTTATCTATTATTTTGGTCTAAACCAGGATCAGGTAAATGGTATGCAACCCGCTAAAATTGCCAATCCAAGTTTGAAATGGGAAACTTCGGAACAAGCTAACGTTGCTTTTGATTTCGGGTTTTTCAATAACAAACTTACTGCTACTGTTGATTTGTACAGTAAAACAACAAAAGACTGGCTAATAACAGCTCCTGTTCCTATGCTCGTTGGAAACTCAGCGCCAACAATTAATGGCGGTTCAGTGAACAACAAAGGGTTAGAACTTGAAATGGGATACAAAGCAAGAGCCGGAAATGTTAATATTGATGTAAAGGTAACTGGCGCATTCAACCGGAATGAAGTTATTGACATTCCTAACACAGAAAAAGTTATAGTAGGTGGTTCTGGCGGTTTTGGTCAGGGAAATATCGTTCGCTTCGAAGTGGGGCAACCCGCAGCATTCTTCTGGGGCTACAAAACCGATGGTCTCTTTCAAACAGCCGATGATGTTGCCAACCACACCACAACTGATAGCTTGGGCCGCACTTTCAAACTTCAGCCAAATGCTAAACCTGGTGACGTTCGTTTTGTTGACACTAACAAAGATGGCTTGCTTACCGACCTTGACCGGGTGAACCTTGGGAATGCCATGCCGGAATTTACCGGAGGCTTAAACCTTTCACTCGACTGGAAAGGCATCGACTTTAACATGTTCTGGTATGTTGCTTTAGGACAGGAAACATGGATGGTACTGCGCCGCTACGACCAATGGTCAACCAACTACACCAAAGAAATGTACGACGGAAGATGGACAGGTGAAGGGACCTCGAACAAATACCCGCGTTTAGCAAAAAACGATTTGAATTTCAATGGCAACTGGAAAACACCTAGCGACTTGCTTGTTTACGACTCAAGTTTTGGCCGTTTAAGGAGCCTTACTGTGGGTTATACTTTCCCGAAATCATTGACACAGAAAGCAAAAATCGAAAATCTAAGGTTCTACGTGATGGGAGAAAACCTCATTACCTTAACAAATTACCCAGGGTTCGATCCTGAAATTGGTAGCAACAATACTTTTGGTGCCGGAGTCGACCGCGGGGTATACCCTCAACCAAAAACAATCACTTTTGGTATGAATATTACTTTCTAACTTTTACTTAAAGATTATGAAAATGAAAAAGTTAATTATAGCATTGAGCCTGATCGCAATCTTTCAGGCCTGCACCACAGATTTTATCGAACTTACTCCTAAAGTATCGAAGTTAGAATCGAATGCCTACATAACCGAAAATGATGCATTTTTGGCCATCACTGCCGTATATGATGCCCTATCGGTTCAAAACTGGAGTTTTGTTCCAATTATGTCTGATATAAAATCAGACGATGCCTATACCGGAGGAGATGCCAGCGGTAGCGACATGGAGTATTGGCAAGAACAAGAGCGTTTCAATATCAGTCTTGAGAGCGATGCTCCTAAAAACCTGTGGAATAGGTGTTATTCAGGTATATACCGTGCAAATCTTTTTATCGAACGTGCCGAAGGCATTCAATGGAAAACCAATGGTCTTAAAGA
Organism: Bacteroidales bacterium; assembly: GCA_012719495.1. GTDB lineage: Bacteria > Bacteroidota > Bacteroidia > Bacteroidales > Prolixibacteraceae > CAYMTR01. The sequence continues at coordinate 28,334 of JAAYAG010000110.1, read as the reverse complement.
TCGTATGATTGGTGAAGCCAAATTTCTTAGAGCATACTTCTACTGGGATTTAGTGCGTCATTACGGATGGGCACCAATTATTAACAAGAACCTTGAAAGTGTTGATGCCTATAAAAACCTGACACAATCGACACCTGAAGAAGTGTATAGTCAAATTGCTGACGACTTGCTCGAAGCTGAAGCCAAATGTCCAACATCGGTTTCATCAGATGAACTCGGGAGAGCAACAAAATATGCAGCTCAAAGCTTAATGGCCCGCATATATCTTTATTACCAAGGATTTGCCAAACCAGTATTTGGCATCACCAATGAGTGGAAATCGACCGACGGAAAAACCATCGATAAAGCTTACGTGCAAAATGCATTGAAATCGTTCATCAACAGCAATGCACACGACCTTATGCCAACCTATGCCGAGGTGTTCGATTGGGTGAACGACCATAACACCAAAGAAAGCGTGTTTACATGGCAATATGCCGAGAAATCGAAAGTAGGCGACTGGGGCAATATCTGGAATGTTAACGGGAACTTCTCTGTTATATTCTATGGACCTCGCTCGGCATATCTCGCTTCTGATGGATCTGTAATGTCTGAAGGATGGAGCTTTGGTATTCCTACCTGGAGTTTGTACAACGAGTTTGAAGAAGGCGACGTTCGCCGTGATGTTTCGCTTTTCGACGATGACCTGCTAAGCAAATATACTATCGGATTCCAGAACACTGGATATTTCAATGCCAAGTTTATGCCTCAAAAGATCTATGAATCAACAGGTGGCGGATCACCTCAGTTAAACTGGTTGTTGAATTACCCCGATATTCGTTATGCTGATGTTCTGCTGATGGCCGCTGAATTGTTCCTTACCGACGATGCTGGTTTTGCACTGCAATGTTACAACAGGGTTCGCACCCGTGCCATGGGAGAACTGGCCGCTAAAGGCTCGATAACCCTTGATGACATTTTTCATGAAAGACGAGTTGAACTTTCGGGCGAAGGACACCGGTACTGGGACTTGCTGCGCCGCGGGTTAAATGTTGCTGAACAAAAAATCAACGGCAGCTTTCAGAACCTGCCTGCAGGTATTTCTAACGAAGCCGATTTTGAACCACGCAATTTCGATGCTCAATCGTATGGAATGTTCCCAATTCCTGCTTCTGAAATCAGAAACATGAATGCAAACACCCTAAAGCAATTTATTCCTGCTTATCAATAGATAAAACAGAAGAGGAAGTCTTAAAATAGGTAACGTGGCCAGTAAAAAATGACTGGCCACTTAACTTCCTTTTGCTTGAAAATAGACTTCGGCCTGATGCCGAAAACACAATTATACAGTAAATTACAACCGTTTATACTTATGAAAGCAGTACTATTCGCGTTAACCACAGTCGCTCTATTATCAGGCTGTAGCGGACAAAAAGCCGAATCTCCCCCAGAAAAATCATTTTCTCCCGAAGGAAAATCGGTAGCAGTTTATACAACCGCTCAAAATAGCAATTACAAGCTTTCACTGGCTGGCCTTACTGAATTTAAGAATGCAGATCAAACTATTGAAACAGAAACTTTTGTATTCGTAAACCCTGAAAATACATTTCAAACCTTTATGGGCATAGGAGGTGCAATAACTGATGCTTCAGCCGAAGTTTTTGCCAAGTTGCCAGAGTCAAAACAGCAAGAATTTCTTAGCGCTTATTATGATCTTGAAAAAGGAATCGGCTATACCTTGGCCAGGACCAATATTAACAGCTGCGATTTTGGAAGTGAAAGCTATACATATATTGAAGAAGGCGACAAAGAGTTGAAAACATTCGATATTGCGCCCGATAAGCAATTTAAAATCCCGATGATCAAAAAAGCCACAGAAGCAGCCGGTGGAAAACTACCCCTGTATGCTAGCCCGTGGAGTCCGCCCTCATTCATGAAAACAAACAATTCTATGCTGAAAGGTGGCAAACTGCTTCCCGAGTATGCGGATTCATGGGCTAAATATTACACAAAATTCATAAAAGCCTACGAGGCAGAAGGCTTGCCCATATGGGGTATTTCAGTACAAAACGAACCTCTGGCTGTACAAACATGGGAATCATGCATATATACAGCCGAAGAAGAACGTGACTTTCTGAAAAATCACCTAGGGCCTGTGATGCAAAAAGAAGGACTTGCCGACAAAAAAATAATTGTTTGGGACCACAATCGCGATATGATTAACGAGCGAGCCAACACCATTTTATCAGACCCCGAAGCGGCAAAATACGTTTGGGGCGTTGGCTTTCACTGGTACGAGACTTGGGCCGGGGGCAAGCCAATGTTCGAAAATGTTGGCAACGTTCACAAATCATTTCCTAATGTTAACCTTATTTTCACTGAAGGTTGTGCCGAACGTTTTGTAACAGGCGATTATAATAACTGGAACAACGGCGAACGATATGGCGAAAGTATGATTAACGATTTTAACAACGGAACTGTGGCTTGGACCGATTGGAACATACTTCTCGACCAAAACGGAGGACCAAACCATAAAGGAAATTTCTGCTATGCACCAATTCATGCCGACACACAGACCGGGGAAATCTTTCTCACCCCATCGTATTATTACATTGGCCATTTTTCAAAATTCATCAGGCCAGGGGCAAAACGGGTTAGCACAAGTTGCAGCCGTAGTAATCTTAAATCAACTTCGTTTATAAATACCGACGGCAAAATTGCAACCATAGTAATGAACAACAGCGAAGTGCAAGTAAATTACCGTTTAAAAATCAAATTGCAGGAGATCAAACTGAGCATTCTGCCCCATGCTATTCAAACACTTGTATATTAAGAGAGATCATACTATAGAAAAACTACTGCTGATTTAGGAAAAGCAGGATCACTACATGAGAATAGTTTATTTAGATTTATTAGTTAGAACCGGGGCTTTTCCCGGTTTTTTAATTTTATGTAGCCTTCCAAATTTACGATGCAAGGAGAAGAGTTCATTGCAAAATTATTACATTTGAAGCAGTATAAACGACAATAACTATATTACCTGAATGATTATTAAAATAGCCCTGATACTTTCGGTTGTAATCCAGTTTGTCGCGGCTGTACTTGCCATTAGCTTAATTAAACGGACAAAAACACACATTGCTTGGTGGCTCATTTCTATAGGCTTTCTAGCAATGGCCGTAAGGCTCTTTCTGGAAGTAATCACCATTTTCAATCCAGAACGAGAAGCACTCACCAGCATGCTCTATAGTTGGCTCGGGGTGATTATTTCCTTGCTTACATTAATCAGTTTGATGTTTATACGGCGCTTATTTAATGCCCAAAATAAATACGAAGAATTCCGTACCGAACGCGAAAGTGAGGTTCTCTCGGCAATAATCAAAACCGAAGAAAACGAACGCTCCCGATTTGCAAAAGAATTACACGATGGACTTGGCCCCCTGCTTTCCTCGATAAAGATGTCGGTTTCGGCAATAAAAAAGCAGATGGATGGAAAAAATGACGGCTCAATTATTGAAAACACCGAGAAACTTATCGACGAATCGATTTTCACCATCAAAGAGATATCGAATAATATCAGCCCACACATTCTCAATAACTTTGGTCTTTATAAAGCCCTTCAATCGTTCATTACAAAAATTCAGGTAAGCAACAACATCGACATCATGCTTAATAGCAACATTGGGCAAAAGAGGTTTAACTACAATGTAGAGGTGGTTTTTTACCGCATAATTTGCGAGCTGATTACCAACACATTAAAACACGCCTCTGCCCGAAGGATAACCATTGACCTGTTCGAAACCGACAATGAACTCATCCTGGAATATATTGACGACGGGAAAGGATTTTCTCCCGAAAAGGCAGAACAGACAGGAACAGGAATGGGTTTATCGAACATGCGTTCACGGGTAAATTCACTAAACGGAAGGTATGAAGCTAAAAGCAAAAAAGGCATGGGGGTTTGTTTCAACATAAGTGTAAAAGTCAACCAATGAAAAAGATATCAGTACTTATAGTCGATGACCACCAATTATTTCGCGAAGGCCTTAAGTTGCTTCTCGGCGTTAGCTCAATTGTTGGCGAAGTGTATCAGGCCTCCGACGGAAATGAATTTCTTGACTTTATCGAAAATATGAGCCCAGATATCGTACTGATGGATATTAACATGCCAATTATGGACGGGATTGAAGCAACAACAAAAGCACTGAAAGAACATCCCGAAATGAAAATAATTGCCTTGTCGATGTTCGGCGACGATGAGTATTACATAAAAATGATTGAAGCCGGGGCAAAAGGATTCATTGTAAAAAATTCTGACATTGAAGTAGTTGAAACGGCAATTCAGCAAGTAATGGAAGGCAAAACCTATTTTGCATCCGATGTAATGGCGACGTTGGTAATGCACCTCAACCAACGAAAAAACGAAGAAACGAAAAATGAACTTTCGGAACGCGAATCTGAAATTCTTTACATGATTTGCAAAGGGCTATCAAATCAAGAAATTGCCGATGCCCTCTTTCTGAGCAAACGAACCGTTGACAAACACCGTGAAAACATTCTGGCAAAAACACAAGCTAAAAACACGGCTGGATTGGTACTTTATGCCATCAAACACAACATAATACAAGTATAGCCCCGATACGTTTTTTCACCTATTCTTTTTACGTTTTTTGCCTGTTTCATGTATCCTTAAATGCAATTAGTTTTGTATTGACCTTGAAAAACAATGCATTTAGTGCGTATATGCAACCCACACACTTCATGCATAAGTTACTGAAGGACAAAAGCAATTAGCAATCGACAATTAACCAAAAGATTACGAAATGAAAAAATCACCAATCTACTTTTTACTGATCCTGTTAGTAAGCATCGTATCGTGCAAATCATCGACTAAAAAAGGAAACGAAACCGGTGAACAAGAATTAAAAGGATACATCAGCCTTTCGGGGGCATTTGCCCTTTACCCAATTACAGTTCAATGGGCCGATGAATTCAGGAAAATATACCCCAATGTAAGAATTGACATTTCAGCCGGAGGAGCAGGCAAAGGAATAGCCGATGCGTTGTCACAAATGGTTGACCTTGGTATGGTTTCGCGAGAAATATCGCCAGCCGAAATTGAACAAGGCGCTTGGTACATTGCCCTGACCAAAGATGCCGTACTCCCAACCATAAACCTTGCCAATCCGTTTTTAAAGGAACTTGCTGAAAAAGGCGTCAAAAGCGACGATCTGATAAAAGTATTCCTCACAGGAGAAATTAAAACATGGGAAGCACTGCTTGGTCGCGAAGGTAATACCCCGATACACCTTTTTACCCGCTCCGACGCTTGTGGAGCAGCAGCCATGTGGGCTCAATTTCTTGGAAAAACACAAGAAGAATTACTTGGAACTGGCGTTTTTGGCGACCCGGGAGCTGCCGATGCAGTTAAAAGCGACATCTACGCACTGGCATACAATAATGTAAATTACGTGTACGACATAAACTCAAGGAAAAAATTCGAAAAACTTGAAGTACTGCCTATCGACTTTAACAACAATAATACATTAGACGACAACGAGAACATCTATGAAACGCTTGACAAAATAAATGAAGCGATCATTAAAGGCGATTATCCTTCGCCCCCGGCACGCGACCTTTACTTTGTATCGAAAGGCCAGCCTCAGAAAAAAGAAGTTAAAGCTTTCATAGAATGGATTTTAACTGATGGACAACAATTTGTTAGCCAAGCAGGTTATGTTCCTCTCTCGAAAGAAAAGATTGAAACTGAAATGGCTAAAATTAAAAACTGAAACAATTGAATTGGAATCGTATTCGGGATAACATCAGTCCCACGCGCCTACAAATCAACAAATTCAACGAGGTGTGGATGCTCGTTTGGACACTTTTTTTGGTAGTAGTACCTTTATTTATCGTTTCAGGGCTACTGTGGAAATCGTCACTGTTGCTTGAAAATCATACCCTAAAGGAAATTATTTTTTCGAGTGAATGGAAACCGATGTCCGGAAAATTCGGATTTTTGCCATTCATAATGAGCTCATTGTGGGTAACCCTGCTTTCATTGCTCATTGCTGCTCCAATTTGCCTTTTCTCAGCAATACACCTTACTCAGTATGCCAACCGTTATGTTTTGCGGTTCATGCAACCTGTAATCGACATTCTTGCCGGGATTCCTTCAGTTATTTACGGTGTATGGGGCATTATAGCTGTGGTACCTTTTGTAGCCGAAAAAATTGCGCCCATGTTTGGTGTACAAACCACCGGGTATAATATACTTTCGGCTTCAATAGTATTGGCGGTAATGGTTATCCCATTCATTTTGAATATACTAATAGATATTATCAACACGATTCCAAAAGAACTTACCGAAGCATCGCTGTCGTTAGGAGCGGGAAAATGGTACACGATAAAACATGTGATTTTACGGAAAGCACTACCAGGAATAATTTCGGCAATGGGGCTTGGCCTCTCCCGCTCATTTGGCGAAACCATTGCAGTATTGATGGTTGTGGGAAATGTTGCCGCAATTCCAAGCGGAATATTTCAGCCGGGCTATCCGCTGCCTGCACTAATTGCCAACAACTATGGAGAAATGATGTCAATTCCCCAATACGACTCGGCGCTCATGTTTTCGGCTCTTTTGTTAATGATAATTGTGCTGTTTTTCAATATTGGTTCACGTTTTCTCATTATGAGCTATGAAAAAAGATTCAAATAAAAAAACAAGCTTCAAAAAACAGCGCTTGAAATATGAAGAGTATTTCTTTCGTGGGGTCATGCTGCTCTCAAGTTGTTTGATCGCCTTTATTCTTGGACTCATCATATACAGCATTTTAGTAAAAGGGGTTCCTTCGTTGTCGTGGGAAATGATAACCCAAACCCCTAAAGGAGGGTTCTACTTCGGAAAAGAAGGCGGAATATTAAATGCCATTATCGGATCAATTTACCTGGCATTTGGAGCTACGTTCATTGCCTTTATCATCGGGCTTCCAATATCGCTTTATATGAACGTTTGGCTCAGCCATAAAGAAAAATGGGTTAATATGCTACGGTTTATACTCGATCTTTTATGGGGAATTCCATCAATTGTGTATGGCGCATTTGGCTTTACAATAATGATTTTGCTTGGGATAAAAGCCTCGTTGCTAGCTGGGATTATTGTTACTGCCTTGCTAATTTTACCCATTATGATTAGGGCAATTGACGAAGGGCTGAAAACTGTACCCAAAGGGTTGAAAGAATCGAGCTATTCGTTAGGATCGACAAAATCGGAACTGGCCTTTAAGATTATGTTACGCCAATGTATTCCGGGCATAGTCACGGCAGTTTTGTTATCGTTCGGACGAGCCATTGGTGATGCAGCAGCGGTCTTGTTCACAACAGGCTTTACCGATAACATTCCCACCGCACTGAACCAACCCACTGCAACTTTACCTCTGGCAATCTTTTTTCAGCTTTCATCGCCAATTCCCGAGGTGAAAGAAAGAGCGTACGCCGCAGCGGTAATTCTCACATCAATAATACTCATTATTAGCGTATTATCACGAGTGCTAACTCAGAAATACAATAAACACACGATTAAATTCTGACATGGAAAACCAAACAAAAATAAAAGTGGAGAGCCTCAACCTTTCGATAGGTAACAAGGTAATATTAAACGACATAAACATCTCCATCCCGAAGAATAAAATTACGGTAATCCTCGGTCCTTCAGGGTGCGGAAAGAGTACACTCATGAAAAGCATGAACAGGCTAACCGACCTGTACCCCGAAATGAAAGTATCGGGTAATATTTTCATCGACGACGAAGACATCCTTCACACAAAAAATGATGTAACCGAGATTCGGAAACGCATGGGACTACTGTCACAACGCCCCTACCCGCTTCCAATGAGCATTTATAAAAACGTTGCTTATGGACTGAAAATCAGCGGCAGGGTAAACAAGCAACTACTCAACAAACGGGTTGAACACTATTTGCAACAAGCCAGCCTTTGGAACGAGGTAAAAGACCGGCTTAAAGATCCTGCCTCGAGCCTTTCTATTGGGCAACAACAGCGACTTTGCCTCGCTCGTGGGTTGGCTGTAGATCCCGACATTATCCTTGCCGACGAACCCACATCAGCCCTCGACCCGATTTCGAGCCAGGAAATAGAGAAAAAATTCCTCGAATTGAAAGGAAATTATACCATTATATTGGTGACTCATATTCTTCGGCAAGCCGCACGAATTGCCGACTACGTGGTGTTCATGTATTTAGGCGAGGTTATAGAACAAGGGCCGGCAAAAGAATTCTTTAGTAATCCCCAAACCGAAATAACCAAGGCTTATCTCAGAGGAAGCATCAACTGATACGCTACCATCACAGAATTAAAATAAACAACCACTAAAAACCATAGAATAGAAATGAAAACATTCAAGTTATCAATTGCTTGCATACTTGCAGTTGTATCATTATCAACTTCGGCCCAAGTCATACTTGATGGTGAGTTCAGACCAAGAATGATCATCGATGGCGGCTACAAAACAATTAAACTAGAAAGCGACCCTGTATTTGTATACATTTCTCAACGCTCGAGGGTTAATTTAAGTTACAAAAAGAACAAACTCGAAACCTACTTTTCAATTCAAGATGTACATGTGTGGGGCGACGACGATATGTATAGTTCATCAGGTGTGTCGGGCAACTCAAAAGGGATAAACCTTTATCAGGCATGGTTTACATTGAAGCCTAGTTCGCACATTTCCATCAAAACCGGACGGCAACAATTCAACTACGATGACCAGCGCCTGCTTGCCTCACGAAACTGGAACGAGTACCAAGTAACCTACGATGCAATCCTTCTTAATTGGAGCAAAGAAAATAACAAACTCGATCTGGCCACTTCGTGGAACTCGAGTGGATCTTCAAGCCCACTTTACCCAAAAGGAAAAATTAAGACCATGTCGTTTGCACGCTACGAAAAAACTTCAGGCCCATTCAACCTCAGTGGCATTGCCCTTTTTACAGGTTATACCAAAGCCGACACCCTTACAGACATTGCATTTACCGGGACTTATGGGATAAATCTATTGTTTCAAAAGAATGATATTAATGCAAGAATCACTGGATATTACCAACACAACATCAACGAACTTAATGGAAAGATAAGTGCCTATTGCCTTTCTTTGCTTGCTCAAAAATCATTTCTCGAAAAGAAAGCGTCCTTAGCACTTGCGGCTGATTTTGTTTCAGGCAACGACGGAACAAATACTGCTAATGAGTATTTAAAAGTGCAACACCGGTTTAGCCAATTTTATGGCAACAGACATGGCTTATTGGGATATATGGACTATTTTACCTCGGTACCAAATCAGGGCTTGCAAGATTATATGCTTAAAGCCGAATATAAATTCTCAAAATCGACCTTATTTCAAGCCGATTACCATTACTTCAGACTCAACAACAACGGGTACGACCCTGTGAATCCATCAATTGAAATTAACAAGGAATTAGGTTCTGAACTCGATCTCACGTTGCAATGGAAAATTATGAGCGAAGTATCGTTACAAGCAGGCTACTCGATGTTTGTTGCCACCGAAACCCTCGAAAAACTGAAGAATGTATACAACAAAGAAACAAAGTTCCCACAATTTGCATACATAATGATCAGTGTTAAACCAACTTTTTTCAAAGCAGAGTAACACAGAAACGGGTAATGATGGGCTGATCCCGTTCATTACCCGTTTCTATTCTGATAAACTTCACCTGCGTAAATGCAGCAAAGCAATAAATAGATCAATCAATACAACTTATTTACCATCGCGCCCCGAAACATTAATCATCGACTTTAAAGTATTCGTAAATTCTTCGTCTTTTAACAGCTCTTCAAGGGGCAAAATCATTCGGTAACGCCATTTGTTCTTTTCATCGCTTGGCACATTAATACGTTCCCTATGTGTTTCACTCCACCGCAACACTCCATCGATAGCGAGCAAATCCTGAATTGGGAAAATTGTAAGCATGGCCGGTGAATATAAATGCTGTTGAATGATTTCATTACAAATCCAAGGTTCGGCAAAATATGGCGCATCGCCCAAATGCCCCAGCACGTGATTATAAAAGCGCTGAGTTTTATCCCGGGCTTCTTCCCACCAACCGCGAATTGTAGACATATCGTGCGTAGATGTTGTGCATACACTCAAGTAGGGTGCATCTGCCGGATGGGCAAACTCAATGTCTGGATTCTTTGGCATACGCTGAATTTCGAGACTAAGAATGTTCAGGTTCTTCATTACCTCGGTAACACAATCGGGCACCATACCCAAGTCTTCACCACAAACCAACATATCAGAAGACTCAAGCAACGATGGTAATTTCCGGTATGCTAACTCTTTCCAGAAATCTTCGTGACGGTGAAAAAAGAAGTCGATATATATCTCGTTAAGTTTCATCTTCGTATGCGGGTCGAGATCGGCATACGAATACGAATAGTGCATAGAAATTCTCGGATGGTAAGCCTCGGAAGCACTATATGGGTCACGGATAAATAATACTTCATCGAGCAGAGAAATGAGACCGTCCCGAATTACAGCATCTTTCTCACTAATGTTTTCTTCCGACTTTTGATCAGGTGAGAAATGGTTGTAAACTTTTTTTTGCGTATCATACTCAGACAGTATCGAATAATTTTCTTTCTTCTTCACTAAATATTTACTCTTTACCTCATCGGTATATTCTCCAAATATTTCGTTTAGGAAATGATCCTTAATATAAGGTTTGGTAAACCGTTTTTCGTCGAAAACAATTCCCCAATTTTGAATTTCATCAATTTCCATTGGCAAACCCGGTCTAAAATATCCCAACAAACCGTGCATAGCTTGCTGCGGAATTTCCCAAATACGGAAGAACCCAAGAATATGATCGATCCGGTACGCATCGAAATATTTCGACAGTGCAGTGAGTCGTTTTTTCCACCATTGGAAGTTATCTTTTTCCATCACTTCCCAATTGTAAGTTGGGAAACCCCAATTTTGACCCAACACGGCAAAACCGTCGGGCGGAGCACCGGCTTGACCATTCAAATTAAAAAGCGTAGGTTGTGTCCATGCTTCAATACTGTTTGGGCTAATGCCGATAGGGATATCGCCCTTGAATGCAACACCCTGTTTATGACCAAAATCAATAGCCTCTTGAAGCTGTTTATCTAAGTGATATTGAATAAAATAATGTACAGCTATATGTTCGAAATGCGGGGCTTTGGGATCAACAAGTTTCTTGATTTTATTAGCATCGTACACAGCCCATTCGTCCCATTGCCGAAAATTTGCCGTTTTGTAACGGTCGCGAAGGAAACAAAAGGCTGCATAATCTTCGAGCCAGTAACTGTTGGCTTTGAAAAAGGCCTTATATGGAGCACTCTCTTTAACATCATTCCATGTTTGATCGAAAATAAGTTTGTAATATCTTGACTTTGCCCGCATTACTTCAACATAATCAACATCGGTATTGCTGTTCAAGATATTTTTCACCATCTCAAACTCGTCCAAAAGTTTCTCATCGTCGAGTTTGCCCATTAAATCAAGATTAAGGTAAATGGGGTGAAGGGCAAATACCGAAATAGCTTTGTAAGGGTACGAGTCGAGCCAGGAGTGGGTGGCAATTGTTTCGTTAATTGGCAGGATTTGAATTACTTTTAACCCAGCTTCTCGGGCCCAGAGGGACAGTTTCTTTAAATCGTTAAATTCACCCGTTCCAAAACCCTCATCAGATCGAAGTGAGAAAACAGGCACTGCAACTCCTGCACCTCTCCATTTTCCTGCAGGAAATCGAAAATGTTGATCATTCTGAATATGCAAAACAAGCTCTCCGTCAACATTATCTAAAAGCAGCATCCGCTCCTCTCCCTCTTCCCATGTTCCTATTTCTCCACTCTTCTTATCAATGATTACATATTTATAATGGATCGGCAGATGATACTCTTTAAAGTCGACGTCGACTGACCAAAACGGGAAGTGTTCATCGCTCATTTGTATCGGTTTCGCCCATATTCCAAGCGCCTTGTTGTTACCTACCAATCCAACAACCTGATTGGCATTTACCCGGGGAACGCTTACCCTAAAACGAACCCTGTTAAAAGGTTTAGCCTTACTTTTTATCGGCGACTTCCCTTCTCGTTTGAATAAAACCTGAGTGAAAAGTTTGGTAAACAGTACACTTTCCTCATCAATTTGCAATTGCCAGTTATCATTGATTACAACAAAAGGAAAACCTACCGGTAAAAAACTCCTATTTTTCCCGCCTTCCCAAGTAATTTCATAGACATTTTGACGCACAAAGTATTTATAGACAAAACCTTGTTCTTCAGGGAAATATATTTCAGATTCCCAGTTACCATTACCGACATAGGTCATTGGAACAGCTTTCGATTCATCCCAATTGCCTAAGACCTCATTAGAACCGGAAATCCACATGTCCTGTCCCCACTCGGTCACGTAATTGATTCGGAATAAAATTTTCATGATCATTTGTTTTTATATAGTCGCTGTTTTATTTATTCAAGTTCGTTGTATTTTTCAATAAAAAAAAGACAAAACGATTATTTTTATTTTAAATCGAAGATAATACAAGCAATGCCTGCAACACATAAAAAATAAAACAACTATTGCTGAATTAATTAAATACAGCTAATAGTTGACACAAAAAAGACTGGTATTCTTTGAAAACTCCGAAGCATAATTCATACTGGTTCACCCCGGAATACCCGGTATTCACAAACAAACATCAGAAAATCAATCCTTCCCCTCGAAAAACAGTTGTTCCTTAATAGTAACCATGCGGCTGGCAGCATACATAGCTTCGGGCGATGACCTATTGGGACATTTATCTAAAAACTGTTGATAATAGCTCAATGCAGTTTTTCGGTTTAGGTTGAATTCTTCGTGGGTAATGGCAATATCATACAAAACCATGTAGTTATCCGGAGCAATTTCGCGCACTTTTTCAAAGGCCTTAAACGCTTCTGTGAACATTCGTTTGGCAGAATACGCCCTTCCCAAATGGTGATAAATATCGGCAACATGAGCTGGTACGGCAAGAAATGCCGATCGTTCGAGAAACTGTAATGCAAGGTCGGGTTTCCCTTGCCGTTTGTACGAGAGTCCAGCATAAAAAGGGATCATGGCATCTGTGGGCAGAACATCGGAAAGCGAATCAAGCAAATATGCTGCAACTTCTGTATCTCCGGCAAAAAACTCACAAATACCCAAATTAGTGAGGTGAGTAATATCGCTATTATTTTCCATTTCGTTCAGTTGCTTGTAATAAACTAATGCCTCATCATATTCTTGTAACTTAGTGAAATACAAAAAAGCGAGTTTCGAGATTGCGGTAAGGTTTGTAGTATCAACAGCCAATAAACGGTTCAGCTCATCAATGGCATACAAGGTGCTGTCTGCTTTCTGGTAAGCAGTAATTAGCACCAAACGCATTTCAACATCTAGCGGCTGAAGAGATATCATTTTTTGAGTAAGAGGCACAAGCTCCTGAAATTCTTCTTGTTTATAATATGAGGTAATCAGTTTCCGAAGAAAATAGATGCTATTGGTATCGGCAGCATAGAGCCGTTGATAAATCTCTTGGGCATGTTTGTACGCCCCAACGTCCATAAAAAGTGAGGCATACTTTCCTGCAATTCGTATATTGGCAGAATCGGCGTTGAACAACCCGGAATAAATATCCAATGCTTCTTTTTTCAAACCAAGCTGAACATTCGCATCGGCCAATCCTTCAAGGGTTTGAACATTCGCTGAATCAAAAGTTAAAGCCTTCTGGTAACAATTTGCAGCCGAAACAAAATCAAATTGTTGCTCGTAGCATTTTGCAGCAATCAGATAATCGGAGATATCAGCCTTATGGTTTTCTGTCTGTTTTTTGAAAAGTTCAATAACCTCGGCATACTCGCCCTTGAAAAAATGCTTTTCAAGTTTCGTTTGTGCCAACAAATTTGTTAATGTGGCACTTAGAAGCAAGGCTGTAAGTAAAATAGGTTTATACATAAAAGGAACAATTAAAGAATACACGAAGGCACAAAAACACAAAAATTCATTCTTTGTGACTTCGTGCCTTCGAGTTTATAATTTATTGAAGTTGGAAATTTACAGGCATTGTATATTGTACATTTACTGGTTCGCCTTTGTTCTTTCCGGGAATCCAGTTCGGCATGGTTGAAACAACACGGATGGCTTCGTTATCCAAGGCCGGTGAAACGCTTCGCACTATTCTGACCTTTTCTACTGCCCCATCTTTAGCAACTATAAAAGTGACATAAACTTTACCCACTTCGCCATATTTCAGGGCTTCTTTGGGATATCGAATGTTGTTGGCAATAAATTTGCGTACTTCAGTTTCGCCACCAGGAAATACAGGCATCACTTCGCAAGTCTGAAAAATGCTGTCCTTAGAGGTTGCTTCTTGTTTGTAAGAAGTCACCACAACCCCGTCAATTTTTTTTCCATTTTCTCCATTATCAAGAGCGAAATTAATTGGCACAGTGTACGAAACAGGTACGGCTTTTCCTCCTTGATAACCGGGTTTCCATTTAGGCGATGCATTAACTACCCGTAACGCTTCTGCATCAAGCGAAGGGTCAACGCCACGGACTACTTTTGCACGGCTAACACTGCCATCAGCTTCAACCACAAATTGCACATATACTTTACCATGAATGCCATTTTCAGCAGCAGGAGCTGGATATTTTACATTTTCACCAATCCATTTCCGAAGGGCATCTTCGCCTCCTGGAAATAGAGGCATGTCTTCTACAATTTGGAAAACTTCATCATTATTAATTGAATCTTTTATTGGCTTTACTGATTTCTGGGCTTGTTGAACGGCGTTATTTTTCTGTTCTACACTCTCACTGTGTACTATTAAAACACCTTCTGCTATGTCTTCAGGTAGTTTACCTTTCAACCCTTCAATTTCTGCTTTCGCTAATGCCCGGTCAGTGATTGCACCATTTCTTTCATTTTGAGCATCAAGTGAAGAGATTTCACCTATTACAACAACTTTTTCAATTTCTTTGGATGATGTATTTGATACAGCAAAACACATGGTGATTGACAATGCCGCCAAAACTCCCAATGCATATTTTAGGAAACTAAATTTCCCGGTTTTATTTTTTGTAATCATTTTAAATCGTTTTTGAATTGTTTTCACATTAATAAAATTACTTGTCATTACTGGTCGTCCACCAATAACCTGGCTCAACAGCAGGGCTTTGTAGTTGCCTGTGCTAATGCTGCCACGCTGAATTACGGCACGATCGGCCAAAAACTCGTGGTTTTCGCGCACCAGACGACGGATGATCCAGTAAAACGGGTTAAACCACTGAAAAACCATCATAAAATCAACAAACAGCACATCGAACGAGTGCCCTTGCCGCACGTGCTCCAGCTCGTGGTGCACCATAGCTTTCCAGTTTTCCTGTTCCGGAAGTTCACGACTAATGAAAATGTAATTAAAGAATGAGTATGGTGAAATAGCCTTGCTACTGATAATTAAGCGAGTCATTTTCAAGCGGAAACGCTTGTTGTTCGAAATCATCGTGAACAACTGTGCTATTCCGGTTATCAAAAAAAATAGTACAAACATAGCACCTACCGTGTAAAACCATACCGATGGTTTTATAGAAACAATGGCCTGCCCAATTTTTGCAGTAAACCCTGAAGCTGTAACAGTAATGGTTTCCAGCAAATTGGTTTCCAGCACAATTTCACGGGTAGCTGGTACAATGGGTTCAGGCTTATTCCAACTACTCAAATCGATCGACAGGAAAGGAAGCAGCGTAGAAAACAGCACCGCTAACAGCAAGTACACCCGGCTGGCTTTCAGCAACACCTCTTTACGCAACAGCAGCCAATAGATCATGGTAAAAATACCCAGACTAATTCCCGACTCGATAATGTAGTTGAAATAGGTTTCCATGACTATTTTTCTTTTTCTAGTTCTTTCTTTACATCTTCCATAAGGGTCTCTATTTCGCTCACCGACATATTATCGTGTTTGGCAAAAAAAGAGACCATCTCGCGGAACGAATTTCCAAAGTAGCTGCCCATAAAGCTTTTCATAAACGAACGCGTGTATTCGGTTTTCGATATCAACGGATAATACTGGTGCGTTTTCCCGTAAGCATTATGGTCGACAAATCCTTTTTTCTCAAGAATCCGTACTATGGTTGAAACAGTATTATAGGCAGGCTTCGGTTCAGGCATTTTATCGACAATATCGTTTACAAAGGCCTCTTCCAACTGCCATAAAATTTGCATTATCTGTTCTTCTGCTTTGGTTAATTCTTTCATCTTATTATTTTTAAACACAAAGACACTAAGGCACGGAGAAAAATGTAGTGTACTCATGAATGTCTTCAAGTTAATTTTCAATTGCTTTTCAAAGCTACAACTATTTAGTTAGTTTTACAACTAATTTATTAGTTATGTCATGCAAAAAAAAATCATGGAGGATGGCCATTGCTCTTATTTAGATTTCTTAAACTATTCATTCTTTCAGTTTTTAAGTTTTAGGAAAAATGTTGAGTGTTAACACAAATCAAAGATATAACTAATTTTTTAGTTATACAACTAATCTGTTAGTTATTTATTGGGAAGAATTTACTGTCATTAAAACACGAACTCAATACACTGTTTTAATGATGGTTAAAACAGTGGGAAACGAATGAATTATCGATCCTGATCTAACAAAAAAGGCGAACTCATTGAGCCGCCTTTTGTTTTTATATTGCAATTAATATTGCATCTGAAATTTTTACATCAAAAAGATGCTATTTGATTCGCATTCTTTTATCATCTCATCAGGCCATATTGACGATTGTACTTCTCCAATATGTGCTTTTTGAAGGAAGTACATACAAATACGCGACTGCCCAATCCCACCACCAATCGACAATGGAATCTGATCGTTGAGCAACATTTTGTGAAAAAGCAAACTTTTTCGTTGTTCAGCACCAGCAATCTCGAGCTGTTTGTTTAACGCGACCTTGTCTACCCTAATCCCCATTGACGAAATCTCGAAAGCACGTTCAAGAATTGGATTCCAAATAATTATGTCTCCATTCAGCCCTTTATATCCATTAGTTGTTTCAGTGGTCCAATCGTCGTAATCAGGAGCACGTCCGTCGTGTTTCTCCCCATTTGCGAGTACCCCGCCAATCCCAATAACGAAAATTGCACCATATTTTTTGGCCATTTCGGTTTCGCGCTCAAAGGGCGTTTTGTCGGGATACATGGCCAGAAGTTCTTCTGTATGCACGAAAGTGATTTCATCGGGCAACATTGGGCTTATTTGTGGAAATTCTTCACAGACCTGAAACTCGGTACGTTTCAATACGAGGTACAATCGGCGCACAAAATCTTTCAAAAAGTCTATATTACGTTGTGAGGCATCAACCGTAACTTCCCAGTCCCATTGATCCACATAAAGTGAATGAATATTATCGAGTTCTTCGTCGGCACGAATAGCATTCATATCGGTATAAATACCATAGCCTACAGGAATACCAAGTTTCCCGAGGGTCATCCGTTTCCATTTGGCAAGCGAATGCACAACTTCAGCAACCTGATTATCAAGATCTTTTATAGGAAAGTTAACCGCACGTTCTATACCGTTCAAATCGTCGTTGATCCCAGTTCCCCTAAGCACGAATAACGGAGCGGTAACCCTGCGTAACCTTAGTTCTGAAGACAGGTTTGCCTGAAAAAAATCCTTTACTAATTTGATGGCTTTCTCGGTTTGAACCGGATTTAACAATGGTTTATACCCTGCTGGAATATGCAATTTCATTTTTATTCGTTGTTTTATATTGCTTTAATTTTGCCCCAATTTTAGCAAAATATTTATCGAAAATCTAATTTTTGTAGAAATTTGATTTAAATATGACTTTTTTTTACGCAAAACACCTAAGAAAACAAAAAAACACAAACCTTTCGACTTCTTTTCCTTCTATTTAATAGGTACCTGTCGTTCAAATTCTACGGCAAGCGACATGAAAGTTTCGGTACGGGCTATTCCTTCAATTTTCTGAAACTCTTCATCGATAAGCCGTTTTAGGTGTTTATTGGTTTTGGTCTGTATCTTCAAGAATATAGCGTACTGACCAGTAGTGTAGTGACATTCTATTATTTCAGGAATTTTCATTAACTGAGCAACCACTTCTTTATGAAAACTTGCTTTTTCAAGATAAATGCCCATAAAAGCACAGGTATTGTATCCAAGTTTATCGGGATTTACAATAAATTCAGAACCAGACACAACGCCCATATTCAAAAGACGCTGTACACGTTGGTGAATTGCAGCTCCCGACACGCCGCATTCGCGGGCAACTTCCAGGAATGGGATCCTGGCATTACGGGTTATCAGTCGCAATATCTTTTGGTCAAGCTCATCTATATTAGTAGGTTGGTTCAATAATTCATCATCCATAACAATATTTTTTGAATTAAAAATTAAAAGATAAAAGTAGGAAAAATTTACAAATTATAGATATAAGGAACCAAATCACTTCAAATCTTTCATCCACTTTACGCTAATTCTTCAGTTCACCAAACAAAAACAAAAAAAAGAAGCATTTTGTTTTTGTTTCACAGATTTGATGACCTTCTATTTAATTTTGAAAAAAGAAATAATATCTTCCAAGCTTTCGGCTTGAGCTGCCAATTCTTCAGCATTTGCGGCCATCTCTTCCGAGGCAGAAGCATTTTGCTGTGTTACTACATTCATTTGTTGAAGGGCAGAATTTACCTGGTTGATCCCATTTACCTGTTCGGTTGTGGCCTGCACTATGTCTTGCACCGATGAGGTAGATTCCTCAAGCTTTGGCAACAACGCCCCAATGTTTTTCTCTGCATTAACTGCGTCGTTTTTGTTAATTCTCGAAAGCTCGCCAACACTGTTTGCCAACTTTTTACTGTCGTCGGCCAGTTTTCTCACCTCATCGGCCACCACAGCAAACCCCAGCCCCTGTTCACCGGCTCGAGCTGCCTCAACCGCAGCATTTAGTGCTAAAATATTGGTTTGAAATGAGATACTATTTACTCCTTCTATCTTATGATTTATTTCATCGTAGCTCGACATAGCAAATTGCAACCCTTTCACCATTCCCATCACGCCAGCTTTCACCTCAAGGGTAACTTCTCCGGTCGACTTGGCTTTCGACAGGCTTTCATTAAGGGTAGCTGTCATTTCCTCGAATGTTGCAGAAACTTCTTCAAGGTTCGAAGCTTGTTCTGAAGCCCCCTGTGAAAGTTCTTCTGATATTGAACTTAAATGCTGGCTGCTACTGGCCAAGTTCTTCGAGTTAGCCTGAACTTCGCTGATAACCCTCTTTAGATTTTGGTTCAATTCATAAATTGAATTGGTGAGTACACCCAATTCGCTCTGGTTCTGAGTTGGAATAACCTCGGAATTCAGTTCTCCCTTCGACATTTTTTTTACTTGATTAATCGATTCACTGAGCGGAACAGTGAGTTGTTTTCTGATTTGAACAAAAATTAACGCACCTGCTGCAAAATTCAACGGAATAGCCCACAAAGTATGAATGGTTCCTAAACGTCCTACCAATGTCATATCGAAACTCACAAGCAATACCAGAATTACTAGTGCCTGCGATATTTTAAACATAATCGATTTTTTGAAAATCAATCGCAATACAAAAATAGCTGCAGGATAACATGCCAAAACTAACCCTACTGTAATAAGCATACGACTCATAATCTAATAGCTTTAAGTGAACAAAATAAAAAATAATGGGGACAATAAATAACATGAAAAGAGATGCAAATTTACCGTTTTTTTAAAAGAAAGAAATCGTCAATCTCTCAATCATACAAATCTAGAATTAAAAAAAATAAGTTTTATCTGGATTAGAGTAGTATTATACTGTGAATATGACAGATAGTAAAAAACGAAAGTGGCTCATCTGTTCACCACTGAAAGCATTACTTTTATAACTGTTTGATTTAATATAAAGGTCAAAAAAACATATAACTTAATTATGTACTCAATTTGCATCAAATATACCTGCATTTGCAACGAATAAGCATGCTGAAATATGTTAATTTTCAGTATTTTTAATACAATTTGACAAGATGAAAGTGCATAACGAATCAATCAAAAACTAATAAATACATTTTAAGATGAAGCAAATCAAATCATTAACTACATTTTTCCTCGTGGTTATTTCGATTTTTCTGTCTATTGGATGCGAGAAAACCGAAAAGTGGAAGAATCCTAACCTTCCGGTTGAAAAACGTGTAAACGACCTTGTATCAAGAATGACCCTTGAAGAAAAGATTTCGCAAATGATGGACGTGGCTGCCCCCATTGAACGATTGGGAATTCCGGCATACAACTGGTGGAATGAAGGGCTTCACGGAGTTGCCCGAGCTGGTATTGCAACGGTATTCCCGCAAGCCATTGGTGTTGCTGCCACCTTTAACGATAGCCTTTTACTTGTTGAAGCACAGGTAATTTCAGATGAATTCAGGGCAAGATATAACAATTATATCAAGAAAAATGAACGCGACCGCTACAAAGGGTTAACTATCTGGTCTCCAAATATTAACATCTTCAGAGACCCACGTTGGGGACGCGGGCAAGAAACCTATGGAGAAGATCCATACCTCACATCACGACTGGGTGTAGCCTTTGTGAAAGGCCTGCAGGGCAACAACCCCAACTATCTTAAAACAATTGCTACCCCTAAGCACTACGTGGTACACAGCGGACCAGAAAAAGACCGTCACGTTTTTGATGCCGACGTAACAGAACGAGATTTCATGGATACATATCTCCCTGCTTTTGAAGCAACGATTAAAGAAGGAAAAGCATATTCTATCATGGGTGCTTACAATCGTTTTCGAGGTGAATCGTGTAGTGGCAGCGACACATTGCTTAATCAGATCTTGCGAAAACAATGGGGCTTCAAAGGGTATGTCGTCTCAGACTGTGGTGCCATCGATGATATTTATCTTAACCATAAAATTGTACCAACAGGTGCCGAAGCTGCTGCAATTGGAGTGCTTGGCGGCTGCGACCTCGAATGCGGGAGAACATACGAGAACCTGAAAGAAGCCGTAAATAAAGGTCTTCTCACTGAAACCGACATCGACGTAGCAGTGAAGCGACTTTTCACTGCCCGAATGAAACTGGGTATGTTCGACCCTGAAGGGAAAAACCCCTACGATACTATACCTTTCTCGGTTAACGACAATGAAAAACACCGGGAACTTTCGCTTAAAGTAGCCCGGGAAACAATGACCCTGCTGAAAAATGGCAACAATGTACTTCCACTGAGCAAAGACATAAAATCGATTGCCGTTCTTGGTCCCAACTCGAACGACCCGGTAGTTATGTATGCCAATTATAATGGTTACCCATCGAAGTATGTTACCCCGCTGGAAGGAATTAAACAAAAGTTGGGAGAAAATGTAAAAGTGTTCCACCACGATGTTTCCTCTCTGGTAAACGATAATCCCATCCCCTTGCCCATCACCCGTGAAAACATGATGACAGAAGGAGTTAACGGAATTAAAGGAGAATACTTCAACAACCGCAACCTTGAAGGCGAACCTGTATTAACCCGTGTAGAACGCAAAATCGATATGGTTTGGGATGGCTCCGGCATTGATCAAAAAGTGAATTCTCACGATATTTCAGTTCGTTGGACTGCAAAACTGATTCCCGGTGTTAGCGGGAAATACATTATTTCGTTTACCGGAGACGACGGCTACAGGGTATGGCTCGATAATGAACTCATTATGGATGCATGGAGAAACCAGGGGCCAACAGAAAACTACAAAGCCATTGAACTATTTGCTCGTAGGGAATACGATCTGAAGATAGAATACTTTCAGGGCGAAGGCGGAGCAGTGGCCCAGTTGAAATGGGCACGAATAATCGAGGGGCAAACCGATGCATACTTGAAAGAGGTTGCCAAATGCGATGTAATTGTTTATGTTGGTGGCCTTTCTGCGGCGCTTGAAGGCGAAGAAATGCCGGTTTCCTTTGATGGGTTTGACGGAGGCGACCGTACAAAAATTGATTTACCAGCTGTTCAAACCAACACGTTGAAAAAACTTAAGAAACTGGGGAAACCAATTATTCTTGTCAATATGAGCGGAAGTGCGCTGGCTCTCAATTGGGAAAACGAAAACATCGATGCCATATTACAGGCATGGTACCCAGGACAACAAGGCGGGACAGCCATTGCCGATGTCCTTTTCGGTGATTATAACCCAGCAGGAAGGCTTCCTGTTACATTCTATAAATCGGTAAACGACCTGCCCGACTTCTCGAGCTACGACATGGAAGGCCGCACATACCGGTATTTCAAGGGTGAGGCCCTTTACCCATTCGGATTCGGACTTAGTTACACAACCTTCTCATACAGCAACCTTCAATTGCCCGAAAATGCTTCAACATCTGACAAAATCAGAGTGTCGGTCGATGTTGAGAACACTGGCAAACGCGATGGTGACGAAGTTGTTCAGTTGTATGTAAAAATTGAAGATGCGGCTGTTCCGGTTCCACTCCATGCGCTGCAAGCATTCAAACGAATCAACCTAAAAACAGGTGAAAAAAAGACAGTTACCTTTGAACTCGAACCCAAGCAATTTGCGGTCATCGACGATGAAAACAAACGCGTGGTACAACCCGGTAATTTTACAATTTTTGTCGGAGGACAACAACCCGGCAAGTTGGATAAAGGGCTAAATAAATCGTTAACGCTTAGCGGAAAACAGTTCTATATCGAATAACAAAATCCATCATTAAATACTCAGGAGGCTCCGTTCATTCGGGGCCTTTTTTGTATAATTTGAATTATATGCTGGTTGAGAAACACATGCAAGATTTGTCAATATATTTTTTCGAGCTTTGCTCCTGTAAAATAATGATTCAAGATGGCTTCAAATGAGTATCCTTTTCGGCTCATTACCGCCGCTCCGATTTGGCACATACCCACACCATGCCCCCAACCCGATCCATGCAGAATGAACTGATGAGGAACTGTCGTCGTATCGTCAATAACTTTTTCGACCTCGAACGCTGAACTATATAAATGACTATCTGACAACCACTTTCTAATCTCAAGTTCTTTACCAACAATCAATTCACGCTTTGTCCCTATAATTTTCAGTCTGTTTATTCGTCCTGATTTGCCTCTTTCAATCGGTTGAAGATCTATAATTTCCCCAAAATCGATACCCGATTTTCGGGCTATAATTTCCGAAAGTTGGTTTTGGGTATATTTTACCCTCCAACGATAGAAATTCACGGTTGATTGATCAAAATCGATCAACACCTGACGCAATATTTCAGGGTCGGAAGTGTTACAGAAAACCTCACCAGAACTTGAATCAATATCCTTAACAGCAACAAGATAAGGCACATGCACTGGTTGCCATACATTCTCAAAATCTTCACTCATGCCGCCACAACATTTCGAAAAGCGGGCGTCGCAAATTTTATCTTCGTATACCAGTACCACTCCACGCGTGTTCTCAACTGCTTGCAACGCATTTTCAGAAATTACTTTAGTAATCCCCTGATAACGTTGGCAATGATCATCGGCACATACATCAAAACTTACATGATCTTCCCGATCGTACCATTTCTTAATTTCACTGTCGGTTTGGGTAAACGAAGGAACATCAACCGCCTGCCTGTTCTGTAGCTGTGCGAGCAGCCAGCTGCGCGAAACAACAGCATGCGCATTCAACAAGTTGAGATCGTTCATTGCACTCATCTCAGAGGAGATAACACTTTTCAGGTAATTTTCAAGAGGCACTGCATTCACTGCCCTCACCAACCCATTTTCATACTGAAGGATCAAAGCACCCTCGAACTCCTGGTTTTCTGCTTGTTCCCAATGAAAACCAATACCAATGGTTACTTTTTTTAAGCAGAAAGTCGATTGGGAATTTTGTGGCTCATAAACAATCTTTCCGGCAATAAGCTCCTGACTTGAAACGGTATACTCACCTGAAGCAACTAACTTATTCCCACTCCGAAAACTCCCCTTTAGTTCGAAATCAACCGAAGCAGCGGCCATAATACCCACACGGATAAGTGGCTCTGACCTTCTTATTGAAGAGCTTTCAGCCATTACCAAACAAAATTCTTGAATGATACTTTCAATGACACTTCATCGAATATTTTTTTAAGATCATCGAGTGTTAGTCGTTGAAAATCTTCTTCCCGGGGAGTAACAATGATTCCGCCAAGTTCAACACTCGCCGGGCTTACAATAATCCGTTCATCACCAACGGCATAGTAACAAGAAGGGCGTTGGGCTTTTCTTGGAAAAACTATAAGGCGGTAAACCCCATCGGTATAAGAAGCAATTAGGTTCATTAGTGGCTCTCCGGCTTCGGCATTTTGCGGAAGATTTTCCATCAAACGGGCAAAACAATAGTCAATTGGCTCTTTCCACTGCGATTCCATTACAATAGCTGTACGTAAATAATCGATCAATTCGTATACTTGTACATCCGACTTTTCACCAACAAAAATTCTTTTGCGGGAACTATCAATTCGTGAAACTTCGGAATCTACGGGCATAATTCCTTTTTGAGCGGCCTGAAAATGAAAATGATCGGGAGCAGAAGCACCACAGAGCGGGCCATTGTAAAAAACAGTGAACTGTGGCAATAAAGCAGCCATCTCAAGCATGTCGATAATACGCCCATCAATGCGCTGTGGACAATGATTAAAATCTGAGATTGTAATATGCCGGTCAAATATTGGGAACGGATTCACTAAAAGCAAATATTTATCCTTAATAATCAATCCATTTTGAGCTTGAGGTAAATGATGGGAACAAAGAAAGCATTTGCGGGTTTCGATTGTTTTAGCACTTAAATCGGCACATGTGCTACGCGCGCGGGCAGGATTATGCTGCACAATAAAACTAAAATCGCCAGCAGATATGACACGACGCTCAACCGATTCAAAATGACGATAATGATTACGCGCCATATCCCAATTGGTAAGCTGCTCGCTATACATAAATGCTATTTTCCCTTCGAACGAACCAGTACTAATTTCCTCAGGTAAAGTCAATACATGCTCAATAATACGCTCCATATTCAATCTTTTTCGACGAAAATAAGAAGAATTGACCGTGTGAACATCAAGTTTACTGTCGAATTGCAAAAAAAAAGTTTCAAAAAAAATAAAATACAGGGGCAGTAAACTTATTCTGTAAGCCAATTGAATAAATTCAGGAAAAGAAATATTGCAGAAATGAGAACCAAAAAGAATGAAAAGTAGCCCACGGAGAAAACGATTATTTCATTAATTTGCAGCAAATATGAATAAGACAAAGAATTGTGAACCGATAAATCGAAAATATGAAGAACTATTTTAATTACAGTGTCAAAGAAGTCGTCGAGAAACTTGGAACATCGGCCAGTGAAGGGCTCTCGGGAGATGAAGTAAAAAAACGGCTTGCCGAATATGGTCCTAACGAGATTAAGGGCAAAAAAAAGAAGCCGTTCATATTGATGTTCCTTTCTCAATTCAAGAGTTTCATGATTATCGTGTTACTCATTGCAGCCGCCATTTCGGGTGTAGTAGGTATTATGGAAGGAGAAGGGCTTCTCGACACGTTCATTATTCTGGGTATCCTCATTTTGAATGCCTTTATCGGAGCATATCAGGAAAACAAGGCCGAATCGTCACTTGAAGCATTGAAAAAACTCTCGGCACCCAACACCATGGTCGTTCGCGATGGAGAGAGCAAAGATGTTCCTACTAATGAGCTGGTTCCGGGCGACATAGTTATCCTTGAAACTGGAGACATTATTCCTGCCGACTTAAGACTTATCGAAGCGGTAAACCTTAAAATACAAGAATCGTCGCTGACCGGAGAATCAGTTCCTGTTGATAAGTTTACTGAAACCCTTTTCGGCGAAGATATTCCGTTGGGCGATTTGACCAACATGGCCTTTTCGAGCGGAATCGTCACCTACGGACGTGGCAAAGGGCTTGTTGTGGGCACCGGAATGAATACCGAAGTGGGAAAAATTGCAGGAATGCTTGAGCAAGCCATGGAAACCGAAACCCCTATGAGCAAACGGCTTGAACAACTAGGAAAAATTCTGGGGATCACTGCACTTGTCATCTGCACTGTCATATTTATAGTAGGAATCCTATACGGGAACTCCGTTTTGAGCATGTTTATGACTGCAGTATCGCTTGCTGTAGCCGCCATTCCCGAAGGCCTGCCAGCAGTTTCTACCGTTGTATTGGCCATTGGTGTTCAACGGCTTGTAAAGAAAAATGCCATCATCCGTACACTCCCATCGGTTGAAACCCTGGGAAGCGCCACAGTAATATGCTCCGACAAAACCGGTACACTTACTCAAAACAAAATGACCGTAGTAGAAACCGTAGTCAACTTCAAACCCGAAAAACCAGGTGAAAGCGACAATGTTTCATTATCCGGTGAAAAAGAATGGCTCATTAACGCGGCAGTACTCTGTAACGATGCCAAGATGAGGTTATTAGGCGATAACCGCTATGAATATTTTGGTGACCCGACAGAAACAGCCCTCATTGAATTTGGGTTCCGCAATGGGGTCAAAAAAGATGTACTCGAAAACAACTATCCCCGTGTAGCCGAAATACCTTTCGACTCGGAAAGAAAGCGGATGACAACCGTGAATTCACTAGCCAACAACAATTTAAGGGTCAATGTAAAAGGTGGGCTCGACGAAATACTCAGTGTTTGCACTGCGATTCTAATCGAAGGAGATATCAAGCCACTGACTGATGCCGATTTACAACAAATTCGCGAATTGAATGAAAATATGGCCAACAATGCCCTCCGGGTATTGGCGATGGCTTATAAAGACATCCCTGAATCGAACGAGAATATTGACACAAACGATCTGGAAAGCAATCTAACATTCATTGGGTTGGTTGGTATGATAGACCCGGCCCGGCCCGAAGCGGTGGCCGCAGTGGCCAAATGCCACACCGCAGGCATACGTACTGTGATGATCACTGGCGACCACAAAAGTACTGCCATGGCAATAGCCCGGGAAATAGGAATATATAAAGAAGGCGACCTGTCTATAACCGGTACTGAACTGGAAAAAATCAGTGATGAAGAACTCGAGAAAAATGTAAAAAGATATTCAGTTTACGCCCGTGTTGCTCCCGAGCATAAAGTCAGGATTGTAAAAGCATGGCAGAAACATAACGAAATTGTTGCCATGACCGGCGATGGAGTAAACGATGCCCCCGCACTGAAACAAGCCGACATTGGCACTTCGATGGGTATTGTAGGTACCGATGTTGCCAAAGGCGCATCGGATATGGTACTTACCGACGATAATTTTGCCACTATTGTATCGGCGGTAGAAGAAGGCCGGCGCATTTACACCAACATATTGAAAACCATCCAGTTCTTGCTTTCTACAAATGTTGGCGAAATTTTCCTTTTGTTGATCACTTCAATTTTCAACATGGGGACCCCGCTATTACCTATTCATATTTTATGGATAAACCTGGTAACTGATAGCTTACCGGCGCTGGCACTTAGTGTCGACCCGGCCGAACCAGATATCATGCAAAAGAAGCCTCACAACACCAAGTCGGGAATAATGTCAAAAGGAATGATATGGCGGGTTATTTATCAAGGGGTTATGATTGGTGGATTGCCATTGATTGCCTACCTCATTGGTCTCCGCGACGGAGGGGTTCAATTGGGGCAAACCATGGCCTTTGCCACCCTGGCATTCGCTCAGCTAGTACATGTTCGTAACCTTCACTCCAATGTGCGTTCATCTTTGTCTATCAGCCCATTGAAAAACAAACCTTTGATTGGTGCTATTTTCATATCAGCCGTACTGGCATTGGCAGTTATGCTGTTGCCGGGTGTTCGCGAAGCATTCAACTTTGTAAGCATGGATCGCAACCATTGGCTTTTGGTTCTCGGACTTTCACTGGCTCCAATACTGATTGTTGATTTGTTTAAACTTCTGAAAATAAACGGGACTAAAAACGAAAATTAGTTTCGAGATAAAACGTTCAGAAAAGGTTTCCTGCTCAGTTGGGAAACCTTTTTTTCTTTAAAAACATTCAAAAAGTTAATGATCAGGAATAAAAAACTTCGTTGAAATTAATTCTGACAAACTTATCACACCCCAATACAAAAAGTATTTGATATTAACCTGAGTTCGATTTTATTTTTAAAGTTCAGATTGGCATAAAACGCTGTTTTACAAAGCAAATTTTTGAGTATTAGCGGGCCAAATCGAGGAAATTTAATGCAGGAAAACAGTGTTTTATG
>JAAYAG010000012.1 GCA_012719495.1 Bacteroidales bacterium | reverse complement strand
TAAGCCCAGACTGGCTAATGGTTTGGAAGCAAGATGATAAAAAACTCACTTTACTTTTTATGTACACCGGTTCTCATTCCGAATTGTTTTAAACAATTAAAAATTTATTGCTAAATATTGCTCACAGGTTGCCCCCCGGCAGAGCCTGTGTCCCCTTCCTCTTTACAACAGATAAAGATAACGTTCTTAAAATTAGAAGTATAAAAAGAAAATATTTTCAAAATAATGCTCTTGAATTTTGGATTACAACATAGAAGGGGCAGTTGAGGAAATTTGAAGAAAAAACGGATTGCAAATCCTCTATTAATAGGGTCGGGATTGTAAATCCCGACCAGCAGGAGTCCAGCGCATAAAGATAAAATTAGAGCTCAGTTCTCCGTTTGCCGCAGTAGGGAATATAATTTCGGGGGGCAAGCCATGCGAGATTGTAAAATTAAAAAACACCTTGTTCGAAATGGGCACGTTAGGGTTATTGTAATCGAATACTTCGAAGGTGATTGTATAGGTGCCTTCGGGCAACAATGCGTTAAACTGATCGGGCGACAACCCGACCAGATTATCGTAAGCGAAATAGTCTTTCATCTCGAAGCTGCTTAGCATTACCGTTTCGCCCCCGCTGATATTGACGGGGGAGTTGAGCATCCAGTTTGGGTTCGAAGTCGCGTTAATGCCCGCCCCCTTCATGTTTATTTTCAGGTAAACATCGCGATTGCTCACCACCAAGTCGTTCATGATAAGTGTTGCCGAGAAATTCCCCACCGAACCGTTGGCCAAATCGGCCATGCTGCCCGAGAAATTATAGTTTCCACTCACATTGAGCGTTACCGGGAATAGTTGAGCCTTGGCACTAAGGGTGCATAAAAAAACCACCGACGTTGGCGCCGGTGGTCATGCTCGTTATGTTATAGTTTCTTTATCTGAACGACAAAGCTTTTTGCTGAAACCCTTCCTTCAACTCGGTAAAAAGTTCTTTAACTGAAATAACCTTGGTTGCCCTGAAGGCATTGCTGCCACAAAAGGCATATCCCGATTTCAGGTTTCCTTTGGCGGCATTATACAGCGCCGTAATAATGCAATACGGGCTGCTACTAATGTCGCAGGTTTTTATGCAGTGAAACGGACAGGTTTGAGGCATTTTCAGGCCTTGCTTAACCTTATCGAGAAATCCGTTCCCTATGGCCCGGCCAGGCATGCCCACCGGGCTCTGAATAATTTGCACATCGTCTTCTTTCGATTCGATATAGGATTGCTTGAACAAATCTGAAGCATCGCATTCGTGTGTGGTTACAAAACGGCTTCCCAACTGTACTCCACGCGCCCCTTTTTGCATGATATTGTATATATCGGCTCCATCATATAATCCTCCGGCAGCAATAACCGGAATTTCTTTATTATACTTTTCCTCGAAGAATTTCACTTCGCTAACCACTTCAGGAACAATAGTCTCGAGCGAAAAATTCTCATCGTCGATCTGTTCACGCTTAAACCCGAGGTGGCCTCCGGCTTTGGGACCTTCTACCACAATGGCATCGGGCAAATAATCGTAATTGGCCTTCCATTTTGCACACAAGATCTTAGCTGCTTTTCCCGACGAAACAATAGGAACAAGTTTGGTGGTACTGTCTTTTTTCAGGAAACCAGGCAAACTTAAGGGTAAGCCAGCGCCGGCAAAAATAATGTCGGCTTTTTCTGAAATTGCAGTTTTCACCATGTCTTCAAAATTGGTGAGAGCTACCATAATATTCACCCCGATAATGCCTTTTGTAGCACTACGTGCTTTTTGTAATTCGGCCTTAAGCCCTTCAATACTTGATTGGATGTAATTTTCTGCCTTCTCTTTATAAAGCAGTCCAAGCCCGGCACAGGAAATAACCCCTACTCCGCCTTCGTTAGCAACAGCAACAGCCAGCCCCGACAACGATATTCCTACTCCCATTCCGCCTTGGATAATTGGTACGCGAATCTCCAATCCGCCTATTCTAAAACTCTTCATTCTCTATTTTTGAAATTATTAAGGCGTTAAACCTACCAAAAATACAAGCTACACAAGGTATGTATCGCTTATTCATAATGCATATAAAAGGAAAAACACTGAATAAAAAAGAGGTTCAAATTATTGACATTTAAAGCATTAAGTCAATAGATAAATGAATAATGACACCCTTAGGAAAATCACTCAGCCCACTATAACAAAGAAGATTAGATTTACATTATCAATAATTCGAAAAGTCAAACATCCTAATCTACAGGGCTAAACACTGGTTTGTGAGCCTAACAACCTGAAGATACTTTCTTCGCTGGCCGCAAAAATGCCTTTTTCGGTAATAAGCGCGGTAACCAACTTTGCCGGGGTTACATCGAAGCCAATATTGTATACCGGACTATTGTCGGGAACCACCTGCGCCTTTCCATCCTTACCTTCAATGCTCCTCACTTCATCGCCATTCCGCTCTTCGATAGTGATTTCGGTGAGGCCATCTGAAATAGAAAAATCAATTGACGATGTGGGAAGAGCTACGTAAAAAGGGATTCCATTATCGCGGGCTGCAAGGGCTTTGAGGTACGTGCCAATTTTATTGCACACATCACCGCGCCGTGTGGTACGGTCACTGCCAACTAGTACCAAATCGACCAGGCCGTGTTGCATAAGATGTCCTCCGGTATTGTCGGTAATAACAGTGTGGGCAATGCCTTCGTTCAATAATTCGAACGCGGTGAGCTTGCTGCCCTGGTTACGGGGCCGGGTTTCATCGACCCAAACATGAACCGGGATCCCCTTTTCGTGGGCTTTGTATACAGGCGCCAGCGCAGTTCCCCAATCGATACAGGCCAACCAGCCCGCGTTACAGTGGGTAAGTATGTTTACCGGCTTCCCCGGCTTTTGCACGGCTACCTGCTCAATAAGTGTTAGCCCAAAATCGCCAATGGCACTGCTGCTATCTATTTCTGATTGTTTTAGTTGCATGGCTGTTTCAAGAGCTTTACCGGCCATTTCAGCGAACGAGTCACACCCTTGCAAAGCGTTCATTACCAGGTCGACGGCATAGGAGA
Organism: Bacteroidales bacterium; assembly: GCA_012719495.1. GTDB lineage: Bacteria > Bacteroidota > Bacteroidia > Bacteroidales > Prolixibacteraceae > CAYMTR01. The sequence goes on along the minus strand of JAAYAG010000012.1, from coordinate 4,147 downwards.
GGTTTACCGCAGTAGGCCGTGCAGTTTTCATTTCGCGTGCCAGCACATTGGTATATTCATCTGCCGGAAGTTCGCTGGTACACCCGTATAAACCAAGGTACATCCCGAAAGCCGCAGTCACTCCAATTAAAGGGGCTCCACGTACCGTCATGTCTTTTATGGCCACAAAAGCATCGTGAAACGAATGCAGGGATTTTATGCAAAACTCGAAAGGAAGTTTTTGCTGATCGATAATTTTTACCGTTTCGGGATGGTTAATATCGAACCAAATTGTGTGAAATTTTTGCCCATTTATTCTCATGATTACAAATCGATGCTAACTTTGTGGCAATTTATAATAATTGATCATGATCGACCAACAAATTGTAAAAAATGTCATTCTCGACATGGGAGGCGTTCTCGTAGACATAGCACCCCAAAATACCATCAAAGCGCTGCAACACATCCTTCAACCTTGTGTTGCCGAAAGCGAGTTGATGAACAACCACCAAGAAGTGCTTATTGCTATGGAAACAGGTCAGTGGACTAAACAACAGTTTTACGATTTTTTTAAAGGCAAATGCAAAAACGGGGTAATTGAAGAAGAAATCATTGATGCATGGTGTGCAATGGTTCTCGATTTGCCTCGTAAAAGGGTCGAAATGGTCAAAAAACTAGCGTCGAAATATTCGGTCTTCCTGCTAAGCAATACCAATACTTTTCATATCAAATGTGTTGAATCTGATTTTAAAAACAGGTATAACTACTCATACAAAAAGCTTTTTACAAAGATTTATTACTCTTCTGAAATCGGGCTTCGCAAACCTGATCCTGCATGTTTCAAGTTTGTACTTGAAGATGCCTCGCTCAACCCTGCCGAAACTGTTATGGTTGACGATGTGGAAGAAAATTGCCTTGCTGCCGAAAATGCAGGAATGCAAGCCTTAAGGGTTCCTGAGAACACTGGCCTTGAAGCGGTAATTCATCATCTATTACCAAACTAGTCAATCCTGATTTTCCGGGAAATGGGTTGCTTACCTGCTGTTACTACCACGATGTAATTACCTGTAGTAAGTTGGGAAAGAGAAATATCGGTGTATTCCTTATTTGGCACCTGAATTTCAAACACCAGTTGACCGCTGAGTGAAAATACTTTTACGTCGTTCATTGGCCCATCAGATAGAATTAAATACTGCTTGCTTCCCCGTTTTATGATCTTTAGTGTCTCGGAAAAAGAACCAGCAGGCTGCAAAAATTTGTTGCTTACCTCATTATTGCACTTTTGAATATATTCAGCAATGGCCTGATATTTTGGTGCATACACCATACTTGTGTCTTGATCTAACGTTTCGAGAATGCCCCATGAACCATAGCGGGCACTGAGCGAACCCACAAAAGAAAAATTCATATAAACCGCTTTATCACCGTCCGGGATTAGTCCGCCAACCAGGTCGAACCATTCGTTATAAAGATTATACAACGCTGTGTCGCGCTGAATATCGAGCAAAGCTTGCGCATATGTTGGCTCCTCTCCAAAAGGGGTAGGCGTTATGTGCTGACCAGCTTCATAATACACTATTTTTTTACCCAGAGGAACAGCAAGCTCCTCATAATCGCTGCTTATCCATTCTATTTCGGTCTTCATCGACTGGCGTATCATCCTGGCTATGTCGGCAGCAGTAGCCTCAGCACCCATCTCGTCAAGGAGGTTATCGTCAGTTTCGTGAAGCCCGAAATAGCCGGTTACAGCCACCGCATCGAAACTATTGGCCCTAAGGTTTCTAATTGTACGGTTTGCTACATCTTGCCAGGCAGTCTGTACCCCTGCAACCCGTACCAGGCGTTCGGGCTGAGAAGCAAAAACATTGGTCCAGAGGTCGAGATGGTTTTGTGTTTTGTCAACAATCCCTTCAGGCCAAGGGATTCCTCGATTTTCGCAAAAAAAAGTGTTGAGCCACTGGGTTTGCCCAAACATCCAATTCCAATTTTCGTTGCCATATTCTGCATAAATTGTAAGTGTCGGGTTTAGCCTGTCTTTGATAAGGGTTGCCGCCTGCAAAATATATTCATCAGAGGCACAATGGGGCATACAAACCCACATATCGACGCCCAAGGTGTTACACAAATCGCACATCATTTCGTAAGGTACCCCTTTATTGGTTGCCCAGGTATAGTGTGCCATCCTGCTCCGCTGATCCCAGGGGGTAAGTATGGTATCTGAAGGTTCATCGTCACACTCCCACATGTTATCGTGCCCCCAATTGTTTGTTGAGCCCCAGTCCATGAAACGCAAAGCCTTAAATGGCTGCAATTTTTCTAAATAGAGGGGGTTAAAAGGTTGATCCTGATACGTATTTTCGTGCCCCGGCATTATTAATCTGATATTCCTGATGTGGTTTCCACGTTTCGATCGCATAATTTTCATTTCGAGAAAACCCCCTTCAGATGACGGGGTTATATTAACCGTTAGCTTTCCTGGTTCAGCATGGATAACTTCGCCATCGGCACCAAACTGTATTTCGCCTTCTCCCTCGTAGAAACAGGTATAAATCCCTGACGGCCAGGCGGCAAGATAAGCCCAGACGGTAAAAATAATCTGTGAATCTTCAAGCGCGGCATCATCGAAAAAAAAGGGAACTTCGAGCGGATATCCATTCTCGTCCTTTTCCACACGATGGGCAAGTTCTGTATTCCATTCATTTACACCCCCTTCAATCCAGTCTGTCTGGTTTCGGGTGCCCCATGTACGAGCATTGTGCATCATATCTACAAATGGCATCTCGGTCATCCAGTCAGAAATTCCACCTAAATTTGTGCCTATCGATAATTTACAATCTTCCGATTGACCTCTTGCTGAAAGAATTCCTAAAAAAAAGAGAAATAAAAGAGCTGCTTTAAGCCTAAGCCTGCATTCAGCGAACAACTTGGTGATCATAGTAATAGGTTGATTTATTGATGCAATTTATGGGTTTATTTCGATATTTGTCGCCCGATTGGAAAAAATTCACAACTTTGTAGCTCATTAAAATTCAGAAACAATGAATTCAAAGAGTATAATTGGTATTGGCAATGCACTGATGGACATTGTGGTAAAGCTTTCCGACGAAACCATACTGGAGAAGAACAAGCTCCCCAAAGGGAGTATGACCTTGGTTGATTCGGCCACTTCGGCAAGTCTGAGCCGTCAAACTGAAGGCATGGAAAAAATACTTGCTGCTGGCGGTTCGGTTGCTAACACAATTGACGGACTTGCACATCTCGGCGCACCAACATCGTTTATTGGCAAAGTTGGTAACGATGAACTGGGAAGAATTTATAGTGAAGGCTTAAAAAATATTGGAGCCAAACCACAACTGTTCAAATCTTTCAGCCCAACAGGGGTAGCTATGGCCTTGGTAACACCCGATTCGGAACGAACATTCGGCACCTACCTTGGAGCTGCCGTTGAAATGTCACCCAATGATCTTTCTCCTACTCTTTTCGAAGGATATAATATCGCGTATATTGAAGGATATCTGGTTCAAAATCATGACCTTGTCAGAGAGGCAGCTCGCTTGGCAAAAAATGCCGGACTAAGCATTGCCCTCGATCTGGCAAGCTATAATGTGGTTGAAGAAAACCTTGATTTTCTGAAGGAAATTGCCAGCGAATATGTCGATATCATTTTTGCTAACGAAGAAGAGTCGAAAGCTTTTACCGGGAAAAACCCAAGTGAATCAGTGAAAGAACTGTCGAAATTATGCCACATTGCTGTAGTAAAAACCGGGGCTCAAGGATCGCTCATTTGTTCGGGAAAAGAATTTATTGAAATTGGCGTTACAGGAAGCTCGTGCGTAGACACTACAGGAGCCGGCGACTTGTACGCAGCAGGGTTCCTTTACGGTTATTCACTAGGACTACCCCTCGAAAAATGCGGAAAAATAGCCTCTGTAGTTGCCGGGAAAGTGATTAGTGTGTATGGCGCCCGTATGAATGAAACCATGTGGGAGCAAATAAAAGCTGAAGTCTCAAAAATATTATAAAAAGACAACATTCAACGTTTACTCGTTTTCAACAAAACATACGCCCGCCGGAAAAGAACAAACCGACGGGCATTTTTTTTACAGAAACATACTCCCTAAAACGTAATTACTTACAGAAGGTTAACATTTAACCTCTTTTTTTTCAG